>NZ_JAMYFE010000030.1 GCF_024129865.1 Stieleria tagensis
ATCGACGTGCGATTGCCCTGGCCGGTGCGGTGGTCACGCTTCACGCGATGCACTGTCAGAAAGAAACGGCCAGGGCGATCATCAACGCCGAAGCGGACTACGTGCTGACAGTGAAAAAGAACCAGGAGAAACTCTACGCCAAACTGCTCGAGCTATTCACCGAATATGGCGAATAGGACTACAAGGTGAAAGGACTACGCACTTAGACCGCCGTTGAGAATTCACACGGTCGTAACGAACGCCGCGTCTGCTGTTGCATCAAGGTTCCTGATGATGAATGTTTCGAGGAGTGGGAAGGGATTCAGTCAATCGGCATGATCTATCGTCATCGCGAGCATCGCACCCGTGCGGGCGAGATCAAAGAACATGACGAAACGTCGTTTGTCAGTTCTTAAAATCGGATTAGTGGGGGGACTTCAGATCAGCGTGCGGAGCGCTAGATGCACGAGACCGACAAAAGACCTTTGTCTCGGGGTTCGAGATTTCCCCCTACTTATCCCCCCATTAATCAGCAAAAGCTGCGGCTGGTTGAAGCGTTGTCGAAGAGAGGTGCAAAAGAAAACCCCGTAAAAAACGGGGTTTTCGAAGCGTCCGGAACGCAAATGGAACGCTCTTTACGACTTCGGAACCGAGGGTTGCAGGTTCGAATCCTGCCGGGTGTACTCTTCACGATCTGCGGAATTGGCCCTACCGGCCAGTTCGCAGGTTGAGAGTTTCCACCGGCCATTCCTGGCTGGTCAATAAACGCCGCGTTGGGGGGCGTTTTCCAAGTTTCGGTGATTTGCCCGAAACCTCGCTTTCAGACTCGGCCGTCCCAGATTCGCATGAGTTGCGTCCGGGCGGTTTTTTCTCTGCGAACTATCGCGCTCTCTGTTCACAAAGTGGCCGCTTGTTACCACGCCGTTTGCTTCGGATCCACCGAACCAGACGGTTTATGTTTGGTCCGCGGTAATCTGCTGAGGTGTCGGCACCGATTCACCCTAGCGGTCTCGCTTCATGCACGAGGTTTGTCCAACCGCCAGCTCGAAGAAGACACGGGAATTGCGGTCGGTCGATATCACCGACGCGCGTTAACTCGACAGCAAGAGTCAATTTTCAACCTTGAACTGGCCGTCCAGAAAGCTCCCCGAGGCGGTCTCAATCCGAACCGGGGTTTCGTCGAGCTAGGGGCCTTTCGTACCAGGAGGTTACAACGATTACCCAAGATCGAAATGTTCAAGTGGAATTCAATTTCGGACCAGATTCGAGCGGAATCGGAGTCGGAAGCGCCCAGCCACGATCGCATGCGGTTGGTCTTCTACTACCAGTCGCTGCTTGATTCCGGCGAGCTCAGCACACGGGCTGAGCTTTCTCGTCATCTCGGGGTAAGCCCAGGGCAATCGCACGTTCAAACAGCGTGAAAACCGGCGTAAATCTTATCGAGCACCGTCTCGTCCCAGCCTGCACGGAGTCGTTTGCCGCGAATCGAGTCTTTCAGCGTAGTGTCCTGTCGCAAAATATTGAGTGCCATTCGGCGAAACACTCCAGAGACTTCCGGAGCACTTCCTTTGCGAATTCGGCTCGCGTCCTCGGAAAAAGTTACATCCAACACGTAGTGCTGAGAGTTCTCGATTCTCCAATGATCTCGGAGATGCTTGCTGATCGCTTTCACCTTTGCCGGAAGGCTCGAGATAAAGAACGCTGTTTCGTCATGCTCGTTGATTTCGCCGGACCGATTGCGATGTTCTCGATGACGATAGATCATGCCAACAGATTGAATGCCCGTCCAGCCTGAGAACGCCTCATCATCCGGAACGTCGATGCAGTAGCAGACGCGTCGTTCATCGCGACCATGCGACTTCTCAACCGTCGTGTGTTTGCGAAGCCCTTTCACTTTGTAGTCTTGCTCCCCGTATTGGTTGAACAGGTCAAGCAGCTTGTCGTGAAGGTTCCCTTGGTTTTTCTTCACTGTGAGAACGTAGTCAGCTTCAGCGTTGATGATCGCAGCAGCTGTTTCCCTTTGACAATGCATCGCGTCGAGTGTGACCACCGCACCGGCAAGGTCAAGCAACTCCAGAATCATTGGAACGGTTGGTATTTCGTTGGATTTGTCGTCAACTGAAAGTTGCCTCAAGACCAGCTTCGATTCCGTCGCGAATAGGGTGATCGCATGCAGTGCACTTTGCCCTGCGGCTCGGTCGAATGAACCTCGCAATGTCTTCCCATCGATCGCGACGCCTTGCCCACGAAGCGAGCTTGCAAATTGATCCACCCAGTCGTGCATCGAAGCGAGAAACTCCCCAGTATCGAGCCGACTGAAGACTCTTCCGAAGGTGTCATGGCTCGGTACACCGTGCTCCAGGTCAATGTAGCGACGAAACCAACGAACCTTGGCTTTGCAGAACCGTTCGACGTCGGCCCAGCCATCGGCTCCGCAGATTGATGCGGTCAGGGCCATGAAAATCATTTCCAGCAAATCGTGGTTGCTTCCACGATCAACTCGTGGGTCTGTAACTTTTACAAAACTGTTGTAAACCAGTGTAGCCGGACCTTCCATTGACACATTCTCCGTTTCAGAAATCAGCCATTTCCCACAAATGACTTGACTGAAACGGACTCATTGCAATCCTGATACCGAAAACGAAATCGACGTGCGATTGCCCTGGGGGTAAGCCGAGGCCGAGTTACCCAGGTGCTAAACCGACTGAATGAGACCGATGATGAATCCGCCAAGCGTCGATTTGGTGATACCGGATAATTGCCAATACACCGGCCCAAAGCACAATAGGCTGTAAACTTACGGGATTCGCGGCTTTCCAACCGCCGAGTCAGTCAAGGAGATGAGAAGCTGGTCGTTGTTATGAGTGAATTCAATTAGGATCAGAATATTTCTGGATTCCTGTTAACGATTTGGTTTGGCGTTCGGCATACGGTGAACAAACAGTAGTTTTAGCTTTGGCCGTGCGTATGGACGAAAATCAGAAACGCGAAGAATTCACCCATTACTGGCTGCAGGCCGAGCCTTCGGTTTCGGCGTACGTATTCGCGTCAATTTCCGGATTTCATGATGCTGAAGATGTCGTCCAGCGGATCGCTCAAGAGCTGGCTCGTCGGTTCGACGAATATGACTCAAGTCGATCGTTCGTGGCGTGGACGCTTTGGATCGCCAAATCGCGGGTGATTGATTTCTACCGGACGCAGGATCGCGCTCGGATCATCTTTTCGGATGAACTGCTCAGCCAACTTGCTGACACCATCGCACGGCAGGCTGACGGTCGGAGTCACAGGCGTGAGGCTTTGGATGCGTGTTTGGATGAACTTCCTGCCAAGTCGCGGCAGCTGCTCGATTTGCGTTACGTCGACGAGCTTTCGGCCGAAGAGACGGCACGAGCGGTCGGTTCGACCAGCGGTTCAGTGCGAGTCTTGTTATCTCGTGTTCGAACGGTGCTCGCCATTTGCATTGAACGTCGGCTTGCGATGGAGAATTCGTGATGGACATCAACGATGATTTGATCGATCGCGTTCTTCAGGGACAGGCGACCGCCGTTGAGGCTGCAGAATTTCAGAAGTGGCTCAATGTTCCCGCCAACCTGGAACGCTTTGCGCTTCGAGCCGAGTTGCATGCGGATTTACGGCGTTCGTTGCGCCGCAGGGATATTCAGAACAGTGCGTTGGAGGCGAGGCGTGATCCCGAAACCAGCACGACGACTTCACCCTCCATTTTCCACTCGCGACAAGCTTTGATGCTGACCGGCGTCGCGATTGCCGCTTGCCTGATCGTCGCATTCATGTGGCCTGCAGCAGAAGACGCCCCGGGCACGGCTGGCACTCTTGCGGCCAATGTCGTCAGCGATGTGAACGGGTTGCTAACGAAGAGTGACGAGCGTTGGGATGACACGAATCTACCGACCGGCGAGTACGAATTGCAAAAGGGGTTGTTGCATCTGCAGTTCGGCGGCGGAGTGATGGTTTACCTGGAAGCTCCGGCTCGCTTCGACGCTGTCAGCGATTCACGTGTGGTGTTGCACAGCGGACGGCTGTCGGCCACGGTCCCTCCCGAAGGAATCGGATTTACAGTGAAAACTCCCGAAGCCGAAGTCGTTGACTTTGGCACCGAGTTCTCCGTCGATGTGGAAGGCGGCGCGAGCGAGGTTCATGTGTTTGACGGGCTCGTTCGGGTACATCCCGGCGCGTCGAACGGGCGCGATGCATCCAGGTCCGTTGATGTGCAGGCGTCTCAAGCTGTCCGGATTACGGAAGGAACGCCTGATCCCGAAAACATCTCCATCGCGACCGATCGCTTCATTCGCGATTTTGACGAGCCTGCTCGGAAATACGCGCCCGCTATCAGGAAGAAGTCGCCGCTCGCGTTTTACCGCATGCCGATCCGCGACAAGGGGTTGGCTTCGGAGCCCCCGAAATATTCCGGCGTCGTCTTAACCGGAGAAGGCAAACGTCCGCCGCACGCTCGAGGCGTGTTCGTCGGCGGTTCGCTACGAGTTGGCGTGGATTCGGTCGGACGGGGAGGACGCGTGGACAATCCACCTGCACTGAATACCGGGCAATTCTCGGTGACTCTGTTTGTCTACCGCGAATCGGATGATACCGGCGCGACCGCTGTTACCAACATGCACGATGACCACGGTAACTTTGATATGTCGCTGGATGCAAACGGGCGGCTGCAAGCCACTGTCAGGAGTCGCGATGGGAGTCAATCAACAATTATAGGCAAATCCGTTCTTCCACTGCGCGAATGGCGACATGTGGTTCTAACGGTTGATGGTCACAACATGCACTTCTACGAAGACGGAAAGCTTGTTGGATCAAGGCCCTGTGCGGAATTGGCCACGAGCGAATCGGATCCAATCTGGTTTGGAACCAACGCCAGCACAACACAAGCGTGGGATGGACGAATTGACGAAGTGGCGTTGTTCGACCAAGCACTCGACGACGAAGAAGTTTTAACGCTGTACCGACTGGCGCAAGAGGAGATCACCAGATCAAGATGAAATCATTAAACAATTTGTGGCACCGCAAACCATTGCCCACCACACGCCTACGTTTGCCCGCGGCGATTTGGGTCGCTCTTTGCATCATGGCAATCGGGTATGCGACAACTGCCCGGGCGCAGCAACCTCGTGCCCAGAAACCCCGCGCCCAGCAATCTCGCATGGAAGGCAAGACGGTAATCCCGAAAGCCGTGCTGGACAAGTTGGACGAACACCTTGATGTGACGTTTGCCAAATACGGTGACCGAACTTTGCAGTTAGACATATTCCGTCCAAAGAACGCGTCTGAGGAATTGCCGGCGATCGTCTGCATTCACGGTGGTGGCTGGCGAAAAGGATCGAAAATCAATCATCGCAAGGTTGCTCAAGCTCTTGCAGCCCAAGGTTACGTGACGGCATCCATCGACTATCGGCTGAGCGAAGAGGCGACCTTTCCGGCTCACATCCACGACTGCAAAGCGGCGGTTCGCTTTCTTCGCGCCAACGCGAGTCAGTACGGGATCGACTCCGATCGCATCGGCGCCATAGGTCACTCAGCGGGCGGGCATCTGGCGGCTTTGTTGGCGACTTCCGCTGGCGTAGCAGAACTGGAAGGTGACGGTGGGAACTTCGAATTCAGCAGTGCGATACAGGCCGTCGTGCCAATGGGTGGTCAGACGGATTTCATGTCAGAACGCAATCGTCAGAAGTCTGCGAGCGCAGAGATCTGGCAGCAGTTCATGGGCGGTTCCCAGGACGAAGTCCCCGAAGCTTACCGATTGGCATCACCGCTTTTCCACCTCGACAAGGACGATCCACCAGTGTGGCTGATCACGGGCGAGAAGGATGACCGCAGCACTCGTGCTGAGTCCCTGCGTAAGAAGATGGACGAATTCGGTATTCCAAACGGGCTGACCATCATCAAAGACGCTCCGCACCCCTTCACTGTGAAGCAAGTCTGGTTCGATCAGATGATGAGCTCAGCCGTTCCGTTCTTTGATCGAACACTCAAGAGCGCCCAGGAAACGGAACAAAAAAGATGAAGCCCTTGAACCAACGTAAGAAACTGAACCGCCGTAACATGCTGCGTGGGACCGGAGCCGTGATCGCGCTGCCGTTTCTTGAATCGCTGGCAGCTTCCAGGCAGTTGAATGCGAGCGAAAGCACTACCAATAATGGCACTCGCGAAACACCGATGCGGATGGTTTGTATCGGCCTGGAATACGGACTCTATCCGATCGACTTCTTTCCAAAGCGAACCGGTCGCGATTACGAGTTGCCACGTTTGTTGTCGCCGCTCGGTGGATTGAAGAATGAATTCACGGTGTTCTCGGGCTTGGACCATCCGGGGATCTCGGGCGGTCATCAAGCGACACACACGTTTCTGTCCGGCATTCGGTCTAATCAGGCGAAGCAGTATCCCGAAGGCAATCTCACCATCGATCAGAAAGCGGCTGAGCATGTCGGTGCCCAGACGCGTTATCAATCTTTGCAACTTGGAATAGGCGGTGGCGGTGTTTCGTGGTCGCGGAACGGCGTTGAGATTCCAACGATCGATCGACTGCAAACAGTGTTTGACGCGTTGTTCGAGGAGACGCCCAAATCCAAACGCACTCGGCAGGCCGGGACGTACGCCGTCAACCGAAGTATCCTGGACGTCGTCGGCGAAGATGCGGCCGCTATGAAAAAGCGAGTGAGCGTCGGAGATTCGACGAAACTTGATGAGTACTTCACTTCGATACGCGAAGTCGAAAAGCGATTGGAACAGTCGGCGGCGTGGTGGAATAAGCCCAAAGCAAAGACAAACTTCAAACTGCCAAAGACACCGCCGACCAGCTTCACGGAGCAAGTCGCCTTGTTCTATGACCTGATGAAGTTGGCTCTACAAACGGATTCGACTCGAGTCATTTCCATGGCCATTCATGGATGGAAAGGTGATTCGGGGCTGAGCGGTGTCACCAAGGGCTACCACGATCTTTCCCACCACGGTCGCGATGAAACGAAGCTAAACCAGTTGGGGATCATCGAGCAATTCCATACCGGCCAGCTCGCTCGGTTTCTTGGCAGCCTGAAAGAAACGCAAGCCGACGACGATGCGTCACTGCTTGATCGGACGATGGTGCTGTTTGGAAGTGGCCTTGGGAACGCGAGTTCTCATTCCAATCGCGAGCTACCATTGTTGCTGGCCGGCGGTGGTTTTCAACATGGTGAGCACAAAGCCTATCCGGCAGATGGCGGCGTGAAGACGCCAGCGTGCAATCTGTATCTCTCGATGTTGCAACGCTTTGGTGTCGAGTCCGATCGTTTTGGAACTTCGACAGGAACACTGGAGGGGCTTGGCTAATGCACTGGCTGACCCTTTTGTGCGATCGCTCGAGGTTCGCGTTCTTCGCGTTTGCAATGACCACGGCATGGCTTGTGTCTTCCTCGGTTCTGCACGCAGACGAACCGGGAACCAAGACGCTCGACTACTTGCGGACACACTGCATTCGCTGCCACGGCAAAGACGAACAGAACGCAGACCGACGATTTGATTTTCTCAACGATGAAATCAGAGATCACGAATCCGCCGAGCTTTGGCAGGAAGTCCTCGACGCCGTGAATCGGGGTGAGATGCCACCTGAAGATGAACCGCAACCATCGAGTGAGGAAACGACAGAATTCGTCTCTGGTTTAACTCGAAACCTACAGTTCGCACGCGAGGCACTTGCGACCGCTAACCAACAAAGATTCCGGCGGATGAACCGCCACGAATATCGAAACACGATCCGCGATTTGCTGGGCGTGAACATGGACTCGTTCGATCCAACGACCGCATTTCCTGCGGACGATCGAGTCGACGGCTTTGACAACGTTGGTGAACGTTTAGTGCTCTCAGACTACTTGATGCAGTGTTACTTGGAAGCAGCGTCTGAAAGTATTGAAAAGGCGATTCAATCTCGGCAAGTCGTTGCACCAATCCACGAAACATTGCGAGCGGAAGATTTCAGCAGACGCAGGTTTCTGTTTCGACCGGAGCAGAATTTTGTTGTGAACCCGACCGGAAAATACGTTGATGTCGCCCACAGTGATCCCGATCTTTCCAGGCTGCATGCAAAACGATTTCGTGGTGCTCCTGCCGATGGATACTACACCATCCGTGTCAAAGCCGAAGGCATTCATCGTGAACATCCCTACCCTCGTAATGCCCTGAATGTCGATCGGGAAGAACCGATCAAGATGCAGATCATTGCGACGGATCCCAATTTGGCTCGTCCCGGGGCAGGACAGAACGCATCCGATCGCATCGTCGCAACCGTTCCGCTGGCCGATCACCAGCCCCGCGTCTACGAGTTCCGCACCTGGCTGGACAAGGGATTCGTGCCGGTCATTCGCTACGCCAATGGGCCAATCAACTTCAGGGCATCCCTGGTGCGACTGGTGAAGAAGTTTCATCCTGAAACAAAAACAACCAATTGGCTCGACGTCTTCTCCACGGAGCCGTCTGAGATTCTCGACGTTTGGATCTCCGACGCGTACAAAGGGCCTCGGATGCGAGTCCATCAGATGGAGATTGCCGGACCAGAACGCCGCAATTCATCGAAGCCGGATCTCTTGGCGAACCCAAGTTCACAATCGCTAGCAGAGTTTCTCTATCGCGCGTTTCGTCGCCCGGCATTGGAATCAGAAGTCGCTCGATTCGAAGGCTTTTATCAATCGCGAATTGATGGCGGAGAATCCGAGCAAGCCGCTTTCACGACCACATGCAAAGCCATCTTGTGTTCGCCCAATTTTCTCTACGTGGAAACTCCGCCCGACTCGGCGCGAAGCGAAGACGAAGACTACCGACTTGCAACGCGACTGTCTTACTTTCTGTGGAGTTCCATGCCGGACGACGAACTGCTTCGCAGTGCTGCCAGCGGAAAGCTCAGTCAGCCCAGAACGTTGCTCGCCCAAACTCGCCGGATGCTGCAAGACCCACGTGCGGAAGCCGTGGTCGAGAACTTTACGAACAGTTGGCTGCACCTTCATGAACTTGGGTCGATGCCACCGGACACGCAAAAATTTGCTGCCTACTACGATCGGCAGCTTGAGCCCCTGATGCGGCGCGAAACTCAGTTGTTCTTTGCAGAAGTCCTGCACAAAAACCTAAGTATCGAACACTTCATCCATTCCGATTTTACCTTCGTCAATCGTTACCTGGCCGCACACTATGAATTGCCAAACGTTCAAGGGGACGAGTTCGGTCGCGTGACACTGCCGAAAGGATCACTTCGCGGAGGGCTACTCGGTCACGCAAGTGTGCTGACGGCGACGTCGAATGGAGTCGAGACGTCTCCCGTCACTCGCGGCATCTGGGTGCTGGAGAACATTGTGGGCTCACCGCCTCCGCCGCCTCCACCGGATGTCGAGCCGCTCGAACCGGACATTCGGGGAGCGACGACCATTCGCGAGCAGCTTGCCAAACATCGCAACGTAGCCACGTGTGCTGAGTGTCATCGTAGAATCGATCCGATCGGTTTTGCTCTGGAAAGTTTCGATCCGATCGGTTCGTTTCGTCACCGATATAGCAATGATTCCGGAACGCTGGTCAGCATCGTGGACACGACTGGAAAGCTACCGAGTGGAGAATCATTCGATAACATCGCCGAGCTAAAACAACTACTTCTGAAGCAGAAGGCACAATTCGCGAAGTGCCTAACCGAAAAGATGTTGACGTATGCACTCGGCCGCGAGGTGGGTTTTCAGGAACGCCCGGCAGTTGAGACCATCGTCGATGAACTCGAAGAGAGAGGCAATGGACTCCGTGACCTGGTGGAACTGGTCGTCACCAGCAACGTGTTCAACCAAAACTAAATGACACCCCGTACGATGGGGTTCCAGCCCGTCGACTTGCAAAACCGACCGCCTTGGAAGGCCATCGTAAATATTGAAGAACCGGTTCTGCCAACCAGCAACCAACACCAGGAAACTCAATTGCGACACCCCATGAATAACCCCTTCGCATCGCCTCTCATTTTCGGTCTGCTCCTCTCCGCGGCAATTCACAACACTGTTGTCGCTCAGTCTGAACAGTCCCCGCCGAATGTCGTCTTCCTGGCGGTCGACGACATGAACGACTTTGTTGGATGTCTCGATTCGCGTCCGAATGCGATCACACCCAACATCGATCGCCTGGCCGCGCGTGGAGTGTGCTTTACGAATGGTCACACCGCCGGAGTCTTCTGTGCGCCCAGTCGCGCGGCGATCTTTTCCGGCCAGTACGCTTCGACAACCGGATGCTACGAGACTCCGAATTACTTTGTGCATCATCCGGAGATTGAGTCGCTGCAAACGAGTTTCGCCAAAGCGGGTTATACCACGCTGGGCGCTGGCAAGCTGTTTCATCATCCAGCCGGCGCGATCGACCAACGTGGGTGGACAGAGTACTTCCTTCGTAATCAGTTTCAGCGTGAAGGCGGTTGGGCGCTAGAATCGTGGAGCAGCGACACACCCGTGCCACAGCCATTTCCCGCCAGCGTCTACAACAAAGGCAAAGAAATCACGGGCGGACTGTTCCTGGAATGGGGGGCAGTTCCGAAAGACCGGGAAGAGGAAATGGCCGACACGATCCGAGCCAACTGGGCCGTCGAGCAACTGAGTCGAAAACACGACAAGCCATTCTTCCTGGCCTGCGGTTTCTATGCTCCTCACTACCCCAATTACTGTCCTCAAAAATATTTTGATCTGTATGATCGAGACGCCATCGAGACTCCGGCGTTCAGAGAAGATGACTTGGCAGATTTACCTGACAAGATTCGTAAGCAACGCCAGAATCGCAAGAAAGTGCACTACGACAAGCTCGTCGCAATGGGAGCCTGGAAGGATGCTCTGCACGGATACCTCGCCTGCACCAGCTACGCCGACGCGATGGTCGGGCGGATTCTGAATGCACTCGAATCAAGCCCCTATGCCGACAACACGATCGTCGTGCTGTGGAGCGATCACGGTTATCACGTGGGCGAAAAAGGCCAGTGGGGCAAACACACACTGTGGGAAAGAACGTCCAACGTGCCGTTCGTGTGGGCAGGCCCTGGCATTGCCAAAGGGGAACGCACCGACGTGACCGTCAGCCTGATCGACATCTACCCTACGCTGGTTGAACGATGCAACCTTCCTGCACCGCGTCAGAAACTCGAAGGCGTTTCGCTGGCGTCGACGCTGAAAAACCCCGCCGAAGCAAACGACCGCACCGTCTACCTTCCGTACATCACCCCAGGCGAATACACGCTGATGAATCGCGACTGGCGTTTCATTCATTACGACGAAAAGAACCAGGAGCTGTACAACGTCAAAGAGGATCCGCACGAGTGGAACAATCTCGCTTCTGATCCGCAGTACGCAAGCGTCATCACAAGGCTGCGGGATTCAGCACCAGCCGAGTTTGCTGATCCGGAACCCAGGCTCAACTCGCGTCGCGATCTGGTCGTCGAAGGCGAAACTTTCCGCTGGGACAAGGGCAAAGGCAACTACGTTCCTCATCCAAAGTACTTGCCCTACACCGATCCCGTACTAAAGCAAAAGCAGTCGAAGAAGGGACGCTAAAATGCACAGCAAAAGAGTTCCTATGAATAAGCGTATTCGGTCAGTCATCCAAGCAGCGTTCATCGCTTGCCTGTCAGTGCTCTGCGTGGTTTCCTTTTCCCTCGGCGAGGCCATGGCAGACGAAACGAGACCAAATGTTATCGTCATCCTAGCGGATGATCTCGGTTATGGAGATCTGTCATGCTACGGAGCCGACGATATTTCCACGCCAAACATTGACCGCATGGCGACTGAGGGAGCGAAGTTCAGCAGTTTCTATGTGTCGTCCGTTTGCTCTCCGACTCGCGCGTCGCTGATGACCGGCAGCCATTCGACTCGGGTAGGTATTGGCGGTGTGATGTTTCCGCGAAACAATCATGGGCTGAACCCTGACGAAATCACGTTACCGGAACTGTTGAAAGGTCAGGGTTATGCGACGGCCATCATTGGTAAATGGCATCTCGGCAACGAGGACATGTTCCAGCCGTTGAACCACGGGTTTGACTACTGGTACGGAACGCCGTCATCCAACAGCCAGTTCTATTACCCGACGATTAAGAAGTACGCAGCCGACTGTGTGTTTCGCGAAGGTTACACTCGCGACGGAATCCTCAAGCGGGAGACAGCGGCATGTCCGCTGGTTTGCGACAACATCGTCATCGAAGTCCCTGCGGACCAGACGCAGTTCACTCAGCGGTACACTCGCGAGACCATTCGCTTCATCACGGAAAACAAAGACAAACCGTTCTTTGTGTACCTGGCGCACAACATGCCGCACATCCCGCTGCATGCCTCCGAGAAGTTCGTGGGCAGCAGCGGGCGAGGCATCTATGGCGACACCATTCAGGAACTCGACTGGAGCACCGGCGAGATTCTGCGGTCCCTGAAGGAACTCAGACTCGATAGGAACACGCTGGTCATCTTCACGTCGGACAACGGTCCCAACACCGGCAAAGGCGGCAGCGCCGGCGTGCTGAAAGGCGGCAAAGGCTCGACCCTGGAAGGCGGCGTTCGGGTCCCGTTCGTCGCTCGCTGGCCGGGAACAATTCCCGCGGGGATTGAATCCAACGAAGCCATCACCGGTATGGACTTGCTTCCGACGCTGACCAAGCTTGCGGGGGGCGAAGTTCCTGACGACCGCGTGATTGACGGAAAAGACATTGGGCCGCTGCTCGCTGGAATGCCAGATGCGAAGTCACCTCACGAAGCCATCTACTACCTGCGAGGACGAAGCGTTGATGGAATCCGCGTCGGCGATTGGAAGTACCGAATGGCCACCGATAAGGCACCGAAGGTGAAGAAGTCGAAGAAACAACCCGCCGCGGAAAGCCAGTCGAAAAAGGTCAGCGTCGAGACGCTTTACAACCTGAGCGATGACATCGGCGAGCAGAACAACCTGATCGCCAAGCACCCCGAGATCGCAGCGCGAATGAAAAAACAGATGGAAGAATTTCACATAGAGCTTCGCAAAAACACGCGGCCTGCTGCAGTTGCTGAATCAACCAAACAAGATTAGCCACAGAGGAACACGGATAAACAAAGATGAATGAAGACGAATTGAATGCGGTGACGGAGAAGTCATTGGCAGTGAGTTTTCAGTGTCGAAGCCACTACACAACGAGTTTTGATATCTGTGTTAATTCGTGTTCATCTGTGGCCAATTGCCAGGCGCCGCAAGGCTGCAGATATACTCGACCAAACACTGTTGCTAGTCCGTATGATGGATGAAAAATGAATTTAGTGCGTGCTTTTTCCCTGCCGTTTATTGCCTTGGTCCTGGTCCCCATTGCTTGTGCCGCGAGTCCCGATCGGTCGAATATCGTTGTCTTTCTGACTGACGACCAGGGTTACGGCGACCTCGGTTGTTTCGGTTCGGATTCACTTGAGACACCCAACATCGACCGACTGTGTCAGCAGGGCATGAAGTTCACTGACTTCTATGTGCACCAGCGTTGCTCGCCCACTCGACTGGCGCTGATGACCGGCTCGCACGCGCATCGTGCGGGCTGCACCAAGGTGATTTACAACAGAGATCGCATTGGAATTCACGCAGGCGAAGTGACGACGCCAGAGCTACTGAAAACTGCAGGCTACACCACAGGAATCGTCGGCAAGTGGCATCTGGGCGAATGGGACGCATTCAATCCCTCTCGCCACGGCTTCGACTTCTTTTACGGTTTCATGATCGATCTCGATCAGGGCTCGGGGATCTATCGGAACCTTGAACGCGTCGAATCGATCAAGCGCAAAACCGATGGACAACATTCGCCGAAACTGCTCGATGCAGCGATTGGCTTTATCAAAGAGAACAAAGAACGCCCGTTCTTTCTCTACTACGCATCTCCGTTGCCGCACACGCCATGGATTCCCAACAAACGTTTCAAGGGAACTTCTCGGCGAGGTACTTACGGTGATGTGATTCGCGAAATCGACTGGCAGGTCGGTCAGCTTATGAAAGCTCTCGACGAGCAGGGCATCGCTGAGAACACGCTGTTCATCTTCGCGTCGGACAACGGGCCAGTGCTCGGCATTAACGGCGGAGACGCCGGCCCGTTTCGCGACGGCAAATGGACCGACTTTGAGGGCGGCATTCGCGTGCCGTGCATCATGCGTTGGCCGGGCACGATCAAACCCGGTTCGACGAACAGTCAGATCACTGGAATCATCGACTTGCTGCCGACGTTTTGCGCGATTGCCGGAGTCGACTCGCCGGGCGACCGTGTCATCGACGGTCGAAACATCCTGCCTTACATGAAGAGCGAGAAGGTTGAACAGCCAATCCACGAATCATTCATCGTGCCTGGTTCGGTGATTCGTCACGGGCAGTGGAAGCTGCTTGTTCGAGATCTAAAGCCGGGTGGGAAGAGCGGTCGAGAGGGAAAGCGTCCGTCAGCTCGGGCGGGATCGCTTTTTAACCTCCAGGCCGATCCCGGCGAGACCCGAGACGTCTCAGCCGATCACCCCGAAATCGTCGCGGACCTGCGACACAGAATGAACGAAGCGGTCAGGGAACTCGAAGCCAACAGTCGACCGATTGGCAGACTGCCCGGTGCGGACGATCCAACGACAAAGAAGAATAGAAAGAACAGGAGCAAACAATAGATGCGTTTCAGACCCATACAATTCATTTTCGCCAGTGCCATCATTGCGTTGTTCACACAGTCGGTCGGGGCAGCGACACCGACGGAAAGACCGATGAACGTGCTCTTCCTGGTGGCCGACGATTTGAATAGTTGGATGTTGGAAGACGCAGATCGCTATGCAGGCAAGGTGGTCGCACCGAGTCTTCGGAAGCTTGCCAGCAGTGGAGTGAACTTCACGCGAGCCTATACCGCCGCGCCGGTTTGTTCGCCTTCTCGCACGGCGTTCTTTTCCGGTGTCGCACCCTGGAAATCGGGTATCTACAACAACGCGCAGATCATCAATGAGAGCGAGGCACTTAACCAGGATGCGGTGCTATCTCTTGCCGGGTTGTTCAAGAAGGGCGGCTACGACACTTTCGGGTACGGAAAAATCACCCACGGCTGGGACCAGAAAGAACACTGGGATGACAAAGTCGGCCACAAAAGAGATCCGGCTCCTCCCGGAGCTCCTCTGGCTGGACTCAGCGGGGGCGAGCAAGACTGGGGACCTATCCACCTCACCGAGGAACAAATGAATGACACCGGCGGGGCCAATAAGGCCATCGCGGTCTTAGAGAAAAAACACGACAAGCCATTCTTCCTGGCCTACGGCTCCTTCAATCCCCACATGCCCTGGTACGTTCCGCAAAAGTATCTTGACATGTACCCCTTAGACCAGATTGTCCTTCCCGAGCTGAAGGAGGATGACCTGGATGACCTTCCTCCCCTGGCCAAAGCGGTCAGTGACGGGATCGGGAGCTTTGCCGACAAAGTCATCAAATCTGGTAAACATAAAGAGGCGGTGCAGGCCTACCTGGCCACGACCACCTATGTCGACACTCAATTCGGGCGCGTCCTCGATGCGCTCGAAAAAAGCCCCTACAAGAACAACACCATTATCGTCTTTCTCACCGATCACGGGTTTCATCTGGGGGAAAAGTATCACTGGCAAAAGACGACCCTCTGGGAGGAGGGAACGCACACATTGTTGATGTTTCGTGCGCCGGGAGTCACCACAGCCGGGGGCGTGTCGCAGCGGTTCGTTTCCCTGATAGACATCTACCCCACTTTGGCCGAGCTCTGCGGACTGACACCTCCCGCGACCATTGATGGACGCTCGCTGGTCCCCCTGCTCAAAGCCCCGAAAGCTCCCTGGGAAAGCACCGCCATCACCGGATTGTGCAATAAAACGAAAACGGACCTGGCCTACCTCAGCATCCGCCACGAACTCGGACGCTACACCCGTTACGGGACCGAAGAAGAGGAGTTCTACGACACCACCCAGGATCCTCACGAATGGACCAACCAGATCGATAACCCGAAATACGCCACGATCGTCGAAAAACTCCGCGCCCTGGTCCCAGGTTTCGAGGATGCCGCTCAGCCCCTTCCCTCTGCCTTGACCAGGAAGCGCAGGGGAACCCCAAAAGAGAAAAAGTAGAAATAGTCCAGTCCTTCTACATCGTGAGAATAAGCTGAACAAACAGGATCAACCATGAACCCTTCCCCACAAAACAAGACTTCACGTCGATCCGTGTTGAAATCGATCGGCGCGACCACGACGCTGGCTGCGTCAGGTCTGTTGCCATCAGCAATCTACGCTGCCCCGCCCGCATCGGCGAATGACAAGTTGCGAGTCGGATTGATCGGCGCAGGCAATCGAGCCAAATGGCTGACGCGTGCCTTGTCCCGCGAATCCCATCGGGCCGAACTGGTCGCCGTCTGCGATTGCTACTTGCCGCAGATCGACGTCCTTGCAGCGGACAACAAGAACGATCCGAAGGCCGGTGCTGCTTGGGCGCGTTATCAAGACTATGAGCAGATGTTCGAGCAGGAAGAGCTTGAAGCGGTCATGATCGCAACGCCGGATCACGTGCGCGTGCGTGCAGCGATCATCGCCTGCGTCAAAGGTCTGGATGTCTACGCGGAAAAACCGCTCAGCTTCAGCATTCCGGAGGGTCGCGCATTGGTCGAAGCCGTGCAAAAACACAAACGTGTGCTGCAGGTTGGTACGCAACAACGCAGCACCCCGATCAATCAATATGCCTGCGAGTTCGTACGCGAAGGGGGACTGGGCAAAGTTTCGACGATCCTGGTGAAGAATTACTCAGGCTCTCGGCCTGCGACGGGTCTCGACCGGCAACCCATCCCCGAAGGCATGGATTGGAATCGTTTTTGTGACCAGGCAAAGCTGCTCGATTATCACGAACAGTTACACCGTCGGTGGCGGAACTTCAACGCCTTTACGGGAGGACCCATTTGCGATCGTGGTTCGCACGCACTGGACATGGTTCACCTTGCCATGGGGTGGGAGAATGTCGCTCCAACGCGGATCGAACCTACGACCGAAGCGAAAGAATACTGGGGCCGCGGTGTGAGACTTTACTACCCGGATGGAACTGTCATTCGCCTAGAAAGTTCAGACGGACCGGCCTTTGGCGGCATCTTGGTTGGCCAGCAGGGCAAGATCGAAATCAATCGTGGACGGTTCGCGTGCAACCCGAACAATATGCTCGCTCCATTCACCGGATCGGAAACAGAATCGCACGTCGCCAACTGGCTGGACTGCATTGAAACCCGCGAACAACCCAATGCACCGGTGGAGGTCGGCCATCTGATTACCAGCGTCGCGCACCTGATCAATATCTGTCGGATTACCGGACGTACGATCAACTGGGACGCGACCAAAGAGCAAATCATCGGCGATGATTTGGCCAATGCATTGCTGACCAAAGAACGACGTCCAGAATTCTCACTTCCCGCCGTTTAACGCAAGGACTTCAAATGCTTTCCGATTCAATCTGTCGTTCTGATCGCGCGACAACGCACCGGTATTTCTCGACCATTGTGCTCGTTGCGATCTCGTTCTGCAGTAGTTCCGCCTTCGCCGATGATTGGACCACCCTGTTCGATGGCAAAAGCCTCGATGGCTGGAAAGCGTCACGCGACAACACGCAGTTCACACTGTCCGACGGAGTCATCGTCGGTGCAAGTTCCAGCCAGACTCAGTTTCTGCACACGGTCGAAGAGTACGGTGATTTCGAACTCGAACTGGAAGTCAAACTTCACGACCCGGACCTGAACTCGGGCATTCAAATCCGGACTGGGTTGACGCGGACCAACGACGCCGGCAAGGTTCGTCCGTCCGTTCATGGCCCACAGGTTGATATCGGTAAATCTCCCGGGCGATCTGGACACCTCTTCAACCAGGGCAATGGTGCCTGGATCACGCCCCAGGAAGACCTGACTCGGAACGAACTGATGGTCAACGGAGAATGGAACAAGCTGCGAGTATTGGCCGTTGGCCCTCGAATTCAAACCTGGATCAATGGGAAACAGGTTGCGGATGTCGCTGATGATGAGGCCTATGCGAAGTATCCATCGGGCGTGATCGCACTGCAGGTCCACGGTGTGAAGAAGTCACCAGAGAAAGCACGCCACGTTTCGTTTCGATCGATTCGTGTTCGCAAGTTTCAATCGAAGACCAATGAATAAGAATTTGAATCCCTTTTAACAAACAACAATTCGTCATAACGATCCAGGAACTTCCATGAATCCAGCGAGAACAATCGCTCAAGCGAGTTTGTCTTTGTTATTCGCATTTCTGCTGGCTGGCACAGGCTTGGCCGCTGAGAAGCCGAACATCGTGTTGCTGTTTATTGACGACTGGGCTTGGAACGGCACTCCGGTCCCTATGAATGACGGCATGGAGAATTCCCGCATGCCGGTCGTGCAGATGCCAAATGTCGAACGGCTGGCACGTGAGGGAATGAAATTCACAAACGCGTATGCCTCGCCGCAGTGTTCTCCATCGCGCGTCTGCGTGCAGACCGGACAGTCCTCGCCGCGGAACGGCTTCACTGTCTTCATGAACGACGGCAGGCAGGAGTATTTCGACGAAAAGGGCTATCCCGACTTCCCGGTCATTCCCTGCATCTCAGACATGACGATCGACAAGGATGCTGTGACAATCCCCGAAGCTTTGAAGCCGCTCGGTTATGTCAGTGCTCACATCGGCAAATGGCACATGCGAGGTGATCCCGGCGACGAGGGATACGTGCTGCACGACGGCGACACCAGCAATACCCCTGGCAATACGCTGCCCGCAGGAGCCAACCAGCGTCTTCCTGATGACCTGACTGATCCCAAGTTGATGTTCAGCGTCACGGAAAAGGCGCTCGGCTTTATGACCGAGCAGGCCAACGCCGGCCAGCCGTTCTATGTTCAAATTTCACACTATGCGATGCACGAAGGCCGCGAGTGTCTGCCGGAGACGCGTGAGAAATACACTCAACATCCACTCGTGCAGGCTTACTACCAGAAGATCGGGAAGACGGCCGAGACCGTAAAACGCAAGGAAGATCCAGCCATCTGGCTGGGGATGGGAGACGATCTCGATGGCCGTATCGGTGCCGTGCTCGGCCGCATCAGCGAACTGGGAATCGCGGACAACACGTACGTCGTGCTCGTGTCGGATAACGGTTACCGACACAAAGAACTCCAGCTGACGAAAGGACTCACGCAGCCACACCATGCGGCCAAGTGGTGGGTCTGGCAGGGTGGTATTCGTGTTCCAATGATCGTCCGCGGCCCCGGTATCAAGGCTGGCTCTGTCTTCAATGGCAATGTCGTCAATTACGACTTCCTGCCAACCTTCGTCGACTGGGCTGGTGGTGATCCGACGACTCTGAAAAACATCGACGGCATCAGTCTCGCTTCCTACATGACAGGTAAGCCGCCGACCGAAGCCTTCCTTCAGCGGAATCTCTATTTCCACTACCCGCACTACCGTTCAAGCATGCCGCATTCAGCAATCGTTTCCGGCAACCACAAGCTGTTGCATTTTTACGATCAACCTCAGATCCCCATGCTTTTTGACTTGTCCAAAGACATGGGCGAAGTCAAGAACATCGCTTCCCAGCATCCCGAGACGCACAAGAAGCTTTACGACGAAATGATGGGCTACTTTAAAAATGTCGGTGCGCGCATTCCAAAGCGGAATCCAGACTTTGCCCCCAAAGTCTATCAGCAGGACAAGGACTTCGAGTTGCGCAAAATCTGGGGAGCTTTCGAAGGAAACAGACTGCTTGAAGAAGATGAGAAGTAGGCGAAACCGACTGGCGAAGAACTCTACGACCTTCGCACCGGCCCGCGTTGGGTTGAGATCCGAACCGGATGACGATCCATTCAAACCACCAACGATAAAACCCTCGGCCACAAAAGCGTGACTGAGGGTTTCGGTGTGAATAGCGACTAGAAAGCTCCCCGATTGGGACTCAAACCCAGAAAAACTGGGTTAACAACGGACGAAGCGCACGAAAATGCAGAGGTGAATCACACCGACCGCACGAACAGCGATTTCTTCCTGCTGTCGGTTGCATCGACTTCGGTTTGGAACCCTTTGTTGAAAATCGCTTCGGTCAATTAGACCTCCGCACGCAATACTCCTGTTCTAGTCCCCAGCAATGCTCTGATTCAGAAGTCAGGCGACTGATTTGGTCTCTGGGTCAACAGGATTGGTGGCTTGCAACTCGCGCCACATTAGTGAGCCGTTTCAGCTCGGCCTCGACCGAGCTGCTGCTGGCGATCTCTGTGTCAAAGGTGCCTTCCGCCTCGAAGGTCTTCTTCCAATTTCGAATGAGATTAGCCCCAACGCCGAGATCGCGGGCAACTGCGGCATATGACAAGCCTTGTTCAATGACTTTTTTGACCGCCGCGAGCTTGAATTCCCGGCTGAAGTTTCGACGTTTATCCATGGATTGGTTCTCCTGTCAGAGCAGTCTGACATCTGCCAACCCACTGTCAACTTTTTGTGGGCAATTCCATTGTCGCACGAGCGACTAGAACCACAGGTCGCTCAACTCGCCGGATTCGAGTTCGTTGGCGTAGCTGAGGTAGTAGTTCCGGTTGGGGGCGTTGTACTCGCTCGCCGCCAAACCTCGCAGTGCCTGAATCTTCACCTTGCGGGCCAGTTTGCTGTCGCCGTCGCTGAGCCATTTCAAGTGATCCGATAACTCCAGTGCCCATTGATAGTCTTGCTCTGCCAATGCTGCATTCATTCGCTCGGTCAATTTTTGCGTGCCACCGGCGAGCTGGGCAATCTTGCGTGCTTTCAATTTGGGTTCCATCGGGCTCAGCGTCGTCGGGTTCCCGTCGTACCAGCCCAACAGGCCTGAATAGATTGCTCGGACCGCATGCGGCACGGTGCCGTAGAACTCAATCAGGTAAGGTTTGTCTTTCAGATGCTCAGGGAGTTTGACTTCGTGAGCGAGTTGATCGGGACCTTTTCCAGCGTTGATGCCTCGCACCGTTTGGTCGTACACACTGCGTATCGCTTCGCTGTAGTCCTTCAGTGCCGTCGTAGCCGCTTCCTGTCCCTGGATGGGCATCGTGTGCCCAGGAACGACAGCGTGTGGTTTGAGCGCGGCCATCTTCCCAACACTTTCAGACCAATTCAGCACGTCGCGATAGGCCGTGCCACGAATCGCGTACAGGTTTGGAAAGGAGCTGTAAAAATTGTCGCCCACCAGCAACACCTTTTCCTTCGGGAGCCAGATAAACATCGCATCGTCAGTTTCTCCCGGGCCGATATGAAATTCGATGTCGACACCCGCGATCGTTGTCTTGAGCCCGCTGCTGGGTACGGTGACGGTTGGTGGAAGGAATCCCTTGCCGCGGTCGCTATCCTCAGTCCCCGCCGGTGCAACACCGCGGTTCGTAATCTCCGACGGCGAAAGTTTCCGACCGAACTGACGCACATTTCGTTTCGCTTTCACAGGATCAACCGCCTTGTTGACGCCTTCGGCGGAACCAAAGGTCTCGGTGCCGTAAACGTCCGGTTTCTCATCGCCAACAAAGGCACTGGCTCCGCCAATGTGATCGCCATGGCTATGGGTGTAGATGATCGCCTTGACCGGCTTGTCGCTGTACTGCCGAAAAGCTTCAGCCGCTTTGGCTGCACTGGTCGGACCGAAAAGAGTATCGACGATGATGACGCCGTCGGTGCCGACGATCATCGAGGTGTTCGCTCCGTGGAACCCAACCGCGGTGTAAACGTTGTCCGCAACTCTGACAACTCCCTTCTCGAACTGTTGCTGCTGAGCATGGAGCATCCGAAGTGCCGTGTCGGGCTCGACCTGCGTTTGTCCGCTGGCAACGCCAGCGGACACTACCAAGAGGCAAAGCGTAGTGATAAGACTCTTCATAAGACTATTCCTTTGAATCGTGTGCTAAATATTTAGCGGAACGGCGCGAGCCGTCCGGTGTCACAATACCGGACGGCTTGCGCCGTTCCGCTACAAGTTTTTTGCCAATAAGTTTTTCTGCATCTTTTGCAGAACGTCTTGCGTCGCTTCCAGCTCCGACTTCGAGATGCCCTTCAATGTGTTCTTTCGCAAGTCGTCTAGCAGCGGAAGGACGGTTTGAAGTTGCTGCTCGCCGCGGCGAGTCAATCCGACCATCACGATCCGAGCGTCTTCCTTCGATTCGCTCCGCTGGACAAACTTCTTTTCAACCAGTCGGTCCAACTGGCGTTTCACCGTCGTTGGATCACGAATCATCAACGATGCCAGTTCGTTCATGCTGAGTGGCTGGCCGGCATCTGACAAAGTGATTAGCGTCTGCGTTTCCTCTGGCGAAAACGGCCAACCGGCACTCTTTAGCACCGCTGCCATTGCCGAACGAATCAGATAGGCAACACGCCCGATTGCAAAGCCCGGCGAAGATTCTGAGTCAAAGTGCATGTTCGCCTCCGGAAGAGTTCTGAATTGAAGCCGTCGGCCCAGAAAAGATCGGACGATACCAATCAAAATAGCAGTAAATCAGTAGCGCACAGGCTGCGAAATCGGGAAGCCCGACAACGAGGTATTGATGAGCAAAGAAGATCACGTATAGCAAAATATTGAACGCATAGGGCAGCGCCATCAGGATTGCGAGCGGCGCAGTCCGCGGGATGAACATCAGCGTGCCAGCGACCGTCTTGAGACACCCAACCCAAAAGATCAGATAGCCAGTTTTCTCAAGCGCGAGCATGAATTGATCGAGTTCGCTTGGTGGCTCGCCAACTGGATACCCATTCACGCCAAAGCCCATCGTCATGATTCCGGTTCCGACAAGGAACAATGCGAAGAGCATCCGCACGGCGAAGGCGAGATTCGGGAGTCGAACGCTGCGATTCTTAAAAGAGGACATCTCACTCAATTCAGTTGCGTACGAAGCTTTTTACTGTACTTTACAGCTATCCATCTGTGAGTCAATGCGTTTGGAGAAAATAGCTGATGCCGAATCACTCAACCCAGTCTTTCGGATCGGTTTTTCATCCTGAAATGCGCTGGCCGTGACAAGAGCTTTGCAAAAAAGCTGCAGACACTTTGCTAATCTCCGGCAAAGTGGCGGAATTACCTAATAGCGAGCAATGGCCACACACATCTCAACTTCACTCATCGCTCGGCTATCTCTCGCCAAGCTGTTTTGAATCAACCGTCCCCTGCTGAAAATAAGAAGAAGCGTGGCCCCCAAAACCCAGGACACCTCAGTCACTCAAGAAATGGGGTGAAGAGCACGCGACGAAGAAAAGAGGATTACTTTGTAGCGGCACGGCGCTGGCCGTCCGGTCCCGCGAAACCGGGCGGCTTGCGCCGCTCCGCTAAGTTCATGATCGAATCATTCGACGAAAATGCGGGCCGGATTGTTCAGTTCCTGGATGACAACGGGCTGCGCGGGAACATAATCATCTCGTGAACGCCGAGCCATCACTCACCGAAGTCTACCGATCAAGAGTCCCAATGAATCAAAACCACCAAACCATTTCGGTTGCCATTCTGCGTCACGCACGCCTCGCCCTTTGTGCTTTCGTGTCAATCGCTCTGATGTCGATGTCGCTGGCTGAGGAGCTACCGAGTGAGCTGAAGGGAGATTGGTCCCTTGATCTTGATTCCGGCCTGCCCGCCTGGATGCGAGTGGTCGAAGAGGATGGACAGCCGCAGGTCTACATGCGTTTATACATCGGCCCAACCGGCCCCTACAAAGCCGAGCAGGTTGACGGGCGATTGAAGTTTGAGATCCGCAGAAACCCTAAAAAGAAGAACGGACAAACTTCGATCACCAAAGTGGATATCCGCCTGAAGGATGGAAAACTCGATGGCACTCTCGAACGCCGACTCGCCGACGGAACTTCGCAGCGTGATGCGTTCACGGGAAAAAAGGTCCCACCGATGCCCGCATCGGCTCCTGATTTGTCAAAGGTGCGATTCGGACATCCGATTTCGCTCTTCAATGGCAAAGACTTGACCGGTTGGCGAACACACGAGTCGGACAAGACGAACGGTTGGAGCGTGATTGATGGAATGCTAGTCAACACCACCACCAAGACCGACTTCAGCCCGACCGGTTCCTACGCAAATTTGCGCACAGAAGCCGAGTTTGAAGACTTTTGGTTGCACATCGAATTTCTAGTCGAAGAAGCACGAAACAGCGGCATCTATTTGCGGGGGATGTACGAGGCGCAGGTGGTTGATCGCGACAGCCCAATGCAAGGCATTCAGGGAGTGGGCGCGATCTTCGGTGCGATCGCGCCGTCCGTCAATGCGGGAAATCCTGGAGGCCAATGGCAAACCTACGACCTGACGCTTGTCGATCGGCACATCACCGTTGTTCTCAATGGCGTGAAGGTCATCGACAACCAACCAATCGATGGCCCAACCGCGGGAGCCATCCACACAAACGCCGCCGCACCGGGTCCAATCTATCTACAGGGCGATCACACCACCGTATCGTATCGAGACATCTACCTGGCACCGGTCATGAGCAAACAGTGAGGTTAAATCACCACGACTGACACACCCGCAACAAAGTGACAGCCAGTGACGAAGTTGGCTCCCACTACCAAAGACCAGTTGCGACAGTTTCGCTCCAGTAGCTCAACCTCGGATTTGGCAGCATGAATTGTCGAAATCGGATTCTATCCGCTACATTTGCTTTGCAACGCCCGTTCCTTAACGTTCCCGTCTGGCCGCCTGCCAATCCAACCAGAAGATTCTCATGTTCAGCCGTCGAGATTTCATCGGAGTCGTTCCTGCTAGCGCGCTTGCCATTTCTTGCGCCCATGCCGCGCAACCGAATCAATCACAGGAGAGTGCAGCGAGCGATGGACCAAACAAACCGCTGATCGCCAGCCCGCCGGTGGTTCAGAACCCGCGTCCAAATGGCTTTGGTGTCAGCATTGCCGTCGCTGGACTGGCGACCGCGTGGGTGGAATATGGCTTCACAAAGGAGGACCTGCGTTTCACGGCAACTGCCAGTCGCCATGGCCTGATCCAAGCCGACGATCAGGTCTTGCATGTTCGTGTGAATCATGCGGACGAGCTACCCACAGACCGACCGGTCTTTTATCGAGTCGTCGTTCAACCACTGAAATACATTAGCGCTTATCAGTTGAAACGCGGTGAGACGCAAACGACCCAGATCCATGCACTGCGATTGCCCGACCCCACGGCGGATCAATTGCGGGTGGTGTCCATTAACGACACGCATGAAAACTTGCCCACAATCAAACGCCTTCATGAAAAAATTGAAAAGCTCGACCCAGACGTACTGATTTGGAATGGCGACACGTGCAATGACTTCAACGCACCCAAGGTAACCGAGCAGATTCTATTGAATCCGGGCCAGGACCTCTCTTTGAGTTGGGCGAGTACGCGTCCGCTGTTGTTTTCCAATGGCAATCACGATGTTCGTGGCGAGCGTGCGAGAGAAGCAGCACGGTCGTTGGTCGGTTGTCCAGAATCGCAAGAGTTGCCCTACAACCAAGCATTGCGGTTTGGCCCGCTGGCGATCGTCACACTCGACACCGGCGAAGACAAACCCGACCAACATCCTGTGTTTGCTGGAACCGCTGCCTATGAGCCTTATCGGGAGCAGCAGGCAGCATGGCTAAAGCAAGCCGTCACGCAACCGCAGATCCGTTCGGCTCCCTTCAAAATCGTGACCAGCCACATTCCCTTGCGAGGCCTGGAAGGTCAAAACGACGGAACGACCCTGGATGGCTATGCGTACTACAGCGGTTTCGGCGCAAAGCTTTGGGTGCCAATACTTGAAGAGGCAGGATTCCAAGCCGTGCTTTCAGGACACACGCACCGCGATCGCCTCGACGTTGCGACAGATGACATGCCTATCGCCCAATTTGTCGGCGGTGGACCAAAGCTCGAACAAGCAACGCTAACGATCATTGATGCGAAACAAGTCGACGAGCATGCAGAGCTAGACATTCGCATCGTCGATTTAAACGAGAAATTGCTGCACCAAACGCAGTGGTCAAGCTGACGAAGAATCGCCACAAACTTTGCGGACGGCTTGTCGCTGATCGTTCCTCGATGAGAACGATCAATCGTAGATCGATCCACAATGGCCTTTACGCTTGAACACTTCGGTTTCAGACGCCTTTTCCCGTCCTTCCGCTATGGTTTTTCGCCTGGATTTGATTGCTTGTCCTTCAGGGCTTTCAGGATATGGTCGGTGACCTGTTGTCCGATCTTTCGGTAACCATCCTGTGTATAGTGGACATTACCTGGACTCGCAAAATCGTCCGCAGAAAACTGTTTGGTAAGCGAGTGAAGATCATTAATGAGGATGCCGTTTTTCTTCATGATTTTGGCTGCCACTTCATTGTATTTCACGTCGTCGCCCACAATGCGACCTGCTTCTTCCTTGGGCACAACGGTCGTATTTGCCCAGATCAATTTTGCATCGGTTCTTTTTAGGCGAGACACAAGCTCATCAAGATTCGTCTCGTACTGTTCCAGGGAGGTGGTGACAGTTCCGTTTACTTTATCTCTGCGTCCTTGCACCTTCGATTCCGGGTGGCGATAACAGAGATCCCATAGCCCCCAGTTGAAATGAATGACATCCCATTGGGTGTTTCCAATCCACTGATCTAACTTGGCCAATCCTGTGCCGGTGTGCTGAGCATTGCCTTTATGATGTTTGACAACAGCCTTGCCGTCGAGCTGTTGCACGACATACGGAGTAAATGCCATCGATATTGAGTCTCCTATAATCAATACGTTTGGCAAATCGGCTTCCGTAGCGGTCTCCGCTACAAGCAGTGTGGGGCACGAGATATTCGTGAGCAATAGCAGTGTGATCAGCAATCGATTCATTGTCGATTTCTCTTCTCTCTAGTTGGCGAGCAAGTTTTGGCGGGCAAGTGATTGTAGACTTTTGTCCTTCTCTCCGTCCGATGCCAAACGCCGGGGTATCTGGATTCAGCGGAAATTGGAATTTAACAACGGGCAAAGATCGCTGGATAGCGGCCACGTGCCCTTGTCCTTCGCCCGGACTCTATCGTCGCTCGACGGTGCTGCGGACCTGCTATGATGGGTACCCCCAACCAACATCCACGGGCAACGGAAATCCGCTCGGCCCATGGATGCATGCCCACCCGATAATTGCCCACCCCGGCGACTGTGTTGCGTGTCTCCTTTGACCGAACAAGTTGCAAGTCGATTGGCCGCGCTGTGAAACGACGAATTTTTCTAGGAACTGGATTTGCTCTGACGCTTTGTCGGCGCACGAGTGCTGGTCTTGATGAATCGCAGCTTGAAAGCGCTGGCAGAATCCTGGCCAATGCTGCTGAGCAGGGCGAGGTTCAATCGAGTGCGTTGTACGTCCAGCAGGGGTCGGACGTCTTTTCGCGAACCTACGGCCTGGCTCGCGACACCGATGCGATGTTCCTGCTGGCATCCATTTCAAAAACGATTTCAATCGCGGCCGTGATGACGCTTTTCGACGACGGCCGTTTTGGGTTGGATGATCGCGTGCAGCGGTACCTTCCCGAATTCCAAGGCGATGGGCGTGAGACGATCACCGTCGGCCAGTTGATGACGCATGTCTCTGGCCTTCCCGATCAACTGCCCGACAACAGCCGTCTGCGCGCGTCGCATGCGTCGCTGTCGGAATTCGTTGCGGCGGCGGTCAAAACGCCGCTGCTGTTCCAACCCGGGACGCAATACAGCTATTCAAGCATGGCAATTTTGCTGGCCACGGAAGTCGCCCGGCGGATCAGCGGTCGTTCGATTGCAGACTTGGCGCAGGCAAAGATCTACGAACCGCTGCGGATGACGCGATCAGCGATGGGGCTCGGGGCATTCAAAATCACTGATGTCGTGATGAACCAGGTCGATCGGGCTGCGCCCGAATCGGGCGCAGGCGATCCATCGACAAAGTCTTGGGACTGGAACAGCCCGTACTGGAGAAACCTCGGAGCACCTTGGGGAGCTGCACACGGTTCGGCAGAAGACGTCGCTCGATTTCTGCACGAGTTTCTGCAGCCAACCGGAAAGATCCTTCAGCGGGAAACCATCAAGCTCATGATTGAGAATCAGAATCCACCGAACATTCGACCACGCGGGCTGGGATTTGATCTCGGCCAAATCGGCAATACGCCGTACTTGAGTGACAAAACTTTTGGGCACACTGGATCCACGGGAACGATCTGTTGGGCCGATCCATCAACGGATTCGATCTGCGTGATTCTGACGACGCTTCCCCACCGAGCGGTTTCTCCACATCCCAGAGATCTCGTCGCAACACGTGTCGCCCAGATGTTACAGAGACCCTAACACGAATGACAAATGAGTTTCCGACCGTGCGCCGGAGTCCAGTCCGGCGAGCGGCGCGACAGACAAGATGTCCGTCGTACAGCAGGCGGCATTGTTATCTGCCGCTTGCCTAAACCTGCAATGACTACAATGAACAGATACGAAGATGAGTGCCAGATGAGCTTGCGCGTGACAATGATGGCAGCACGATTTTTGCGTGGCGCAGCTGCGCTGATGTTACTGGGCATTTTGTGTGATTGCTCCAGCACGTGTTCGGCTCAGTCGCCAAACGATGGAACGTTGGTGGAGAACAAGGCCGACGCTGAGGAATTTTTTCGTAAACGTGTCACTCCGTTCATCAAGACTTACTGCCTGGAGTGCCATCAAAACAGGCGACCGACGGAGGCGGGACTCAGTTTTACTCCGGCGCTGGATACTCCGGGGCATGCTGCCTTTAGCGAAAAATGGAAGAAAGCAGCCGCCAGAGTGAAGGCACACGACATGCCACCGGACGGTTTGGAGCAGCCGAGCGATGAAGAACGTCAAATGTTCCTGCAGTGGCTCGACAAAGTCAAATATCTTAGTTCCAAAGATCCTGGAACGTTTGTAATTCGACGATTGACGAAAACGGAATACAGCAACACGCTGCACGATCTGTTTGGTGTCGATCGAAAGGTCGCCGATGTTTTGCCGGATGAAGTCAGTGGCGAGGGCTATCTCAATTCAATCTCGCCACTACAGCTTGAACACTATCTTTCAATCGCCGAAGAAGTGCTGAACCAGGTCTTTCCGTACGACGGACTTCCGGTCAGTCGAGTGCCAGAAACGTCGAACAAGCTGTCCGACGTACAGCAGAACGAATTTTCATCGACGCACGAGACAGGAACCGCTACAGCAATAGTTGATCGATCGTTATCTGGTCAGGCTCCCGCGTCGAAGGAAGAACGCCGGGCGGCGGCACGAAAGGTTGCCGAGTCGTTGGCGAAGAAAGTTTACCGACGACCGCCATCGGATGACGAACTCAACGTGCTGGTGAACGTGTTCGACTTGGGACAAGAAAATAAACTCTCTTATCCGGCGGCGTTGCGTTTGATGCTCAAAGCAATGCTGGTTTCTCCCCAATTCTTGTTCATCACTCCAGCGGAAAAATTTGATACGGAAGCAAAGATCGTTCCTCTGGACGATCACCAACTCGCCTCGCGTTTGTCATATCTGCTATGGGCCACAATGCCTGACGACGAACTGATTTCGCTGGCTGATTCCGGAAAGCTGCACGAGCCGACGATTCTGAAAAAGCAAGTCAAACGCATGCTGGAGGATTCTCGTTCACGAGCCTTGTTTGACGGCTTCGGTGCGCAGTGGCTAGGAGTGGGTGATTTGGACAACCAGACGTTTGATCCGGTTGAATTCCCGGAGATGACGGCTCCGATGCGCGAGGCAATGTACGACGAAGCTCGCCTGTTTTTTCAGAGTATTGTTCGCGAGAATCAAAGCATTGCTGGCTTTATCGATAGCGATTACACGTACCTCAATGAAAACCTGGCCTCCCTCTACGGCCTAGACAAGACCGTTACCGGCACCGAGATGCGCAGAGTCGACTTGACCGATAAAAATCGAGGGGGGATCTTGGGCATGCCTGGAATTCTTTCGGCGACGTCCTTTCCCGATCGAACCAGTCCCGTCATTCGAGGCGTGTGGGTGCTGGAACAAGTACTCGGGGACAATGTGCCCTCTGCTCCGCCAGACGTCCCGGCATTGGAAAAACAGGACCAACAATCGGTTGCCAATCTCACCCTGCGCGAGCGCACGGAACTGCACCGCACGGATCCCGTCTGCGCCAATTGCCATCGGTTACTCGATCCGATCGGGTTTGGTCTGGAGAATTTCGATGCAATCGGCCGCTGGCGTGACCAGGACGATAACGGGCAGCCGATTGACGCTTCGGGAGAGCTTCCAGACGGAAGTCGTTTTTCGAGCCCACAAGAGTTGAAGGCCATGATCGCCGGACGTCTCGATGACTTTTCTCGAAATCTGGTAGAAAAACTGTTAGCGTACGCCTTATGCCGAGGGCTGGAAGGCTATGACGAAATCGTGGTGGATCGGTTGATGCAGGAGATCGCTCAGGATGGCTACCGCATGCAGACCCTCGTCACAGCGGTTGTCACCAGTTACCCCTTCACGCATCGCCGAACCGAGTGAGAGACAAGCAGCAGCACACACCACCGTACGACGGACATCCAGTCCGTAGAAATCAATTATTCTCAAGCGGCGGGCTAGAAGCCCGTCGTGCAACGATGATGCAATTCAACTGAAAGGCAATCCAATGAGCAAGAACACAACCATTGATCGTCGCGCGTGCCTGAAAGGCGCGGGAACGGCTCTCGCCTTGCCCCTCTTGGATGCCATGGGCTGGGCGGAAGCAAGCGAAACGAATGCGTCCAAGCTTCCTGTCCGAATGGGGTTCATGTACATGCCCCATGGCGTGATTATGGATCAGTTCTGGCCCACCGATGCAGAGAGCTTCCTGACGTCGCCGCCACCAGCACTCGATTCTCTGCGCCCCGTTTTGGATCAATGCTTGATGATGAAGGGCATTGCGGGAGTTCCCAACGGTCCGTTTAAAGGCGCGCCTCACGCACTCGAACTCTCGACGTGGCTGACGGCAGCGTTGCCGGCCCCAGACAAGCGGGACGAGATCAGTATCTCGATCTCTGCCGATCAAATTGCCGCAGTCGCCCTGGGAGCTTTCACCACGTTGCCCTCGCTGGAGCTTGCCACGATGCCTCAAACATGGAAGGAAAACCAGGCAGGGCTGAACGAAGCCTATTACTCCCACTGTAGCTTTCGCTCTCCGACGCAGGCGGTCCCCGCCGAGACCAATCCGCGCAACGTACTCAATCGCTTGTTTAACAAAACGGAACAGAGCGGCGGGCGCACTTCGACAGGGATCAGTCCATTAGACCGAAACATGTTGGACTTGGTCCTAGGCGGTGCACGGGATTTGCGACGCACCTTGCCAGTCGCCGACCAGCGAAAACTGGACGAGTACTTGGGCAGCGTTCGCTCGGTGGAACGACGGATTGCCGCCATCGAACTGCGGCAAAAGGAGGCCGCTATGGAGAAGGCGGGGGTTCGATCCAGCCGGCGCAATGAATCCGATTCCCCACCGATCGAGATCAAGATTCCCGAGGGAGACCGGCGCAGTGAATACATGCAAGTCATGTGCGACCTGAACGTGCTGGCATTTCAGACCGACACAACCCGCGTTTGCACCTACATTGGCTCGACTCCCAATGGTGTGTCGTATCCCGAACTCGGCTTCAATGACCAGCACCATTCGACCACTCACCACAACAATGACGCAACGAAAGTTGGCAAGGTGGCCGCGATCACCGCGTTCAACATCGAACAGTTTGCCTACATGGTAAAAAAGATGCACGGGTTGCGAGAAGGCGACGGCACGCTGCTGGACAACTGCATCATGATGTGGGGTTCTGGGCTAGAAAACGGCGACAGGCACACACGAGAAAACCTGCCCTTTATCATTGCTGGACGTGGAGGCGGTTCGATCAACACGGGACGCTTCCTTTCCGACGTGAAAGGAAACCAAGGCGACCTACTAACCACCTTGCTGACCTGTGCCGGGGTCCCACTCGACCGTCCCGTTGGAATCGCAACCAAACAAATCAAAGAGATCGCCGCGAAGTCGTAGAATGGATGCCTGAGGCATCGGTTTTCCCAACCTAGAGAGAATGAGACCGTGCGAAACAATTTGCGACTTTTCCTGTTCGCCGCGTTAACGATAGTTTTCATCGCACCCGATGTGATTTCCGGACAGCCAAACCGTGACGACTGGACGGCGTCGTCGCCGCGAGATGAGATTCGTCCCACTTTCGAGTCCAGCAATGAGGGCGGACACAACGGCGACGGTGTGCTGTCGATCACCGCAGACGATCGCGAGGGACTAATGGGGCATTGGCAGAAAACGATCGCAGTGGACGGCGGCCGGCATTATCAATTCTCAGTCTGGCGTCGCACCGATGGGATCGACGTTGTGCGTCGCGCGGCAATGGCGAGAGTCATTTGGTTGGACAAGGACGGTGAGCGACCGAAACGTGATCAGGTTTCCGTTTCACGACTGCCTGCTACGAAACCGAGGTCCGAACCGGAGTTTCCCGTCGATGGCGAAACCGACGGCGACTGGACAAGGATCGTTGGAAACTATCGCGCCCCCTCGACGGCAACACGGGCGGTGATCGAACTGCACTTCCGCTGGGGACCGCCCCGTTCGAGCGTCTCGTGGAGCGACGCGGCCCTGATCGCGACAGAGCCACTGGAACCGAGGATCGTTCGACTCGCGACCGTTCACTATCGGCCCCAAGGGGGAACCACCAACCGGGAAAAGTGTGAATTGTTCGCACCGCTGATCGCTGATGCCGCCAAGCAGAAAGCCGACCTTGTCGTGTTACCCGAAACGCTGACTCACTACCGAAAAGGTGTCGCGTATTCTGAATCCGCCGAAACCATTCCCGGACCATCGACAGAATACTTTGGAAGCCTTGCGAAGCGGCACGACCTATACATCGTCGCCGGTTTGCTCGAACGCGACGGCCACTTGATCTACAACACCGCGGCACTGCTCGGCCCCGATGGCGAACTGGTTGGCAAGTACCGAAAGGTGTCACTACCGCGCAGCGAGATCGAAGGAGGCATCATGCCCGGCAAGGACTATCCGGTTTTCGACACGCGGTTCGGCAAAGTCGGCATGATGATCTGCTATGACGGCTTCTTTCCCGAAGTCGCACGCGAGTTGAGCAATCGTGGAGCGGAGGTCATCGCGTGGCCGGTGTGGGGATGCAATCCACTGCTCGGTGCGGCACGGGCTTGCGAGAACCACACTTATGTCATCAGTAGCACCTACACCGATGTTACAGCCGACTGGATGATCTCGGCCGTCTACGGACACAACGGGAAACCGCTGGCACAGGCATCCCGATGGGGAACCGTCGCGGTCGCGGAAGTCGATTTGAACAAGCCAATGCATTGGTACAGTCTTGGCGATTTTAAAGCCCAGATTGTACGCCACCGCCCCGTGACTCCACTGGAGTAAGCAGCGTGTCACGTCCCTGGATTGGCTGATTGACTGAAGGATTTCGATGGCACGCAGGAAGGCGGTTTTGCGAATTCCTTGGTTCCCAGCTTATTTCAAGGAAACGCTCAGATACTCTCCGCCGCCACCGAAAAACAGGGGTGAATTTTTAGAATGCAGAAAGGGCGCAAAGTCGCGGAGGTTCGAGATCGTGGTATGAATGTCGTCGTCGGTTGGGCCATCACCTCCCGGATCAACTACGAAAGTGACTGCGTCGCCTTGTTTGATGATTCGGACAGCATGCGGCCCCGGTCCGACGACTTCACCAATTTCCTCACTACCTAACCTGAAACGATTCAATTCAACGAGTCCCGCGACGTGTCCGGTTTGCTTTCGGGTCGGTGTGATGTGCAAATAAACACAGTCCTTCAATCCGTTATAGCTTCGGTCTGCCAGACCAAACCCGATCCCGATCGACGCATGCCAGTCCGTTGGCCCGAAATCAAAGGTGACTTCGAACTCAAAGTCCTTGCCGACAAAATCGGCATCTTTGGTTCGTATGGCCCCCTGTTTATCGTTGGCGAATTCATCGAATCCCTGGATTCGTATTCCCTCGTTGCTTGTACGAGCGTAACGAGATGAAGTCGTAAGAAAATGAGGGAGCCGAATACTATGCCCCAATTTAGCCACGCCACCGGCGGTCGCGACGCTCGCGCTCGATCGACTGCCCACAATTCCGGATTGAACAGGAGATGCATTTGCGAGACTAACAAACGAGGATGCCGCTAGAACGATCTCACCAGAGCCGACATCAACCAGTCTCACAAAGGCCGTCCCACTGTTGCCTCGAGGAACAATTTTTCCGACCACCGCATAATTGGCCCCGGCCAACTTGCCCAACTTGCTTGCCTGATTCGATTCAAACAAGATCGTGTTTTGGGCCGCAAGCTCGGACAAGACATCGTCCAGCTTTGCCCGTTCGACCGTTCGAATTTTGGCTTGTACCAACGCAGTGGTTATCTCTTCGCTCAAAGTGACCCCTGCGGTTGAGAGCGTGCCATCGTCGTTTTGAATGGGACAAACAGCCACCGTCATTTCGTCGTTCAATTCGATTTCGTCGCCAACCTGCAATTCAATCTCAAGACTGCTCGTGATTCGCGCCTTGGAGAAAGCCTCGTGCACCTCAACGGTCTCCAGCTCTGAGATTTTGGGCCGCTCTATTGCGAGCACTTTCCCTGTGTCTGGATCAACGATCTCTCCCATGTTGCGGTAGACGGAAAACACTGAACCTTTGCGAATCCCGTCACCTTTCCCGAGCGTTAGGTAAACGACTTGGTTGGTCACTTTGGCCACTTTTCCGGTTTTCTGCCTACGATCCGTTAGCAGGCCGATTCGCCAAGCCATCAGTCGTGGAAGCCCAACTAGACGCACTGCATCATCGGGCGAAAAAGGATCTTTGACCTGTTTTACATCGCTCTTATTGATCCGCATCTCAGCATTTGAGACCAAATCGTAAAAGCGAACGTGATCTGCGGCGTTTTCGATGACCTGCCCAACCAAAACCTGGTTTGACTTCGTATCGACCCGCATCAGACTCGGGGCACCGTCGTCCTGAGAAAATGCGGGTTGGCAAGCAAAGAGGCAGACCGAGAAAAATGCAAACAGTCGCAGTGTTTTAAGTGACACAGATTCTCCTTTGATTGGTCAGCGCAAACGGCCGCATTGTAAACTCGGCATTTGCCGGGTGCAAATTACCCCTCCAATCATGAGCCGTAGGTGCGGTCCTGCCCTGGCAACACTTCATGAGCGAGCGGCCGAAGTGTTACGCGAGACAAATTAGACTGCCACCTTTTGTGTTGACGAACGAACCAACTTGGAATGAGTGAATGAAACCAACTGCACTTTTTGTTGCCACGGCCTTCCTGTTTCTAACAGCATCGGCATTCGGCGATGACTCCGTTGCCCCCGGCCGGAATTCCGCATGGAAGGCTGGAGCAGCGAAAGTCATGATCACGCCAGAGCAATCACTGTGGATGGCGGGATATTCCGCTCGAACTCGGCCGGCCGATGGCAAGCTGACCGAACTATGGGCGAAAGCGTTGGTGCTGGAGGACTCTAATGGTCATCGCGGTGTTGTCTTGACGCTGGATCTCGTCGGCATTGATCACACTCTCTCGCAAGCACTCTGCGACTCATTGAAAACGCAATACGGTCTGCAGCGTCAGCAAATCGCCATCTGCACTTCGCACACCCACAGTGGTCCCGTCGTCGGGCACAATCTTGCGCCACTGCACTACCTGTTGCTCGCGGAACCCCAACGACAATCGGTCGATGCTTGGGTCGCGACATTTCAAGAGAAAGTGGTGGCCATGGTCGGTGAAGCGATCGATCGACTCGCCCCCAGCGGGTTAACGTGGGGAAGCGGCACGGCGACGTTCGCGGTGAATCGCCGTGAAAACCCAGCAGCAATGGCTCCCCAGTGGCGAACCGACGGCAAACTGCTAGGCCCCAATGACCATGACGTTCCTGTGCTTGCCGTTCGAGACGCCGATGAAAACTTGACCGCCGTCTTGTTCGGATACGCCTGCCACGCGACAACCCTCAGCGGCTATCAATGGTCGGGTGACTATCCCGGATACGCTCAAATTGAGTTGGAAAACGAACATCCCGGATGTGTCGCATTGTTCTTTGCGGGTTGCGGTGCAGACCAGAATCCGCTGCCGCGCAGCAACGTCACCTTGGCGCAGCACTACGGCCGACGATTGGCAACTGCGGTCGATTCGGTCTTGATGACAACGCAAATGCGCCCGGTCGAAGGAGCGTTGCGGACGACGTTCGCTGAGATCGATCTGCCGTTGGATACCTTGCCAACGCGTGAGGAAATCGAGTTGAATTCAAAGTCCGGCAATCGATATGAGGAAGCGCGAGCGACGATGCTGCTCGATCAAATCGATGGCGGCATCCCGCTCAATCAAACGTATCCGTATCCCGTCAGCGTCTGGTCGATTGGCGATCAGATTCGGTTCGTCACTCTCGGCGGCGAGGTGGTTGTCGATTATGCGATTCGCCTTAAAAACGAATTAGCAGGCACTCAAACCTGGGTGGCGAGCTATGCAAACGACGTGATGGCCTATATTCCCTCGCGACGGGTACTTGGCGAGGGCGGTTATGAAGGTGGCGGGGCGACGGTTTATTATGGTTTACCCACCACGTGGTCGCCAAAAATCGAAAACGAAATTGTCAATGAAGTCCATCGACAAGCCGAACTCGTCTCGGCAAGCCACGCAGCTACAAACAAGCCGCCGAGCGCGTCGGCCCCGACGCAGCCCCACTGACCGCCGCGATTCTGAGAGCCCCATTATGAGACTTGCTGCTACGACATTGCTACTGCTGGCTTCAACCGTTGCGTTCGCGCAAGACGCCGACCTTGTGGTGCGGGGCGGCAAGATCGTTACCGTGGATGCTGATTTTCAAATCGTTGACGCGATGGCGATTCAACAGGGACGTATTGTGGCCATCGGGACTGCTGCCGAAATCGAATCCAAGATCGGCCCTGAAACACGCATCGTCGAATTGAAGGGACGGATGGTATTGCCGGGATTGATTGACTCGCATGTCCATCCGAGCAGTGCAAGCACGTATGAAGCCGATCATGAAATCCCGCAGATGGATTCGATTGCGGACGTGTTGGATTACGTTCGCGGGCGAGCCAAAGTGGTGCCCAAGGGCGAATGGATTCATTTGTCTCAGGTCTTTATCACTCGACTCCGCGAGCAACGCTACCCAACCCGTGCGGAATTGGACTCAGTAGCTCCTGAACATCCCGTCTCGTTCCGTACCGGGCCAGACGGGAGCACGAATTCGCTGGGGCTAAAAGAAAACGGCATCGACAAAGCATTCGCGGCCAAGCATCCCGACAATGTCATGGTTGATTCGGCCACCGGCGAGCCGAACGGGATTTTACGACAAGCAGCAACGGTCTTTGAGTCAAAGCCGGATCCGTCTGCAAAGAAGCTAAGTGTGTCCGATCGTGATGATCGACTGGAGATGTTGTTTGACGACTATAGTCGCTGGGGCATCACCGGTATCATTGATCGCAATTGCAGCGATTCCGCGCGGTCGCAGTATGCCCGATTGCTGAAATCGAATCGTTTGCGAATTCGTGTGCGGCTGTCACGAAGTTTGAATCCGCAAGGCGACTTTGCAGAAATTGAAGAGAGACTCGATGCGATTGCGTCCGATCCCTTCTGTGTCGATCCGGATCCAAGACTTGGGGTGATCGGCGTCAAAGTCTTTGAAGACGGCGGTATGTTGACCGGCAGTGCCTTCTTCAATCAACCCTGGGGCATTAGCACGATCTATGGCATTGAAGACCCTCGGTATCGTGGGATGCAATTCATCGATGAGCAACGAATCGAAGCACTGGTGGGCGCCTGTGCAAAACGCAAGCTCGCATTCACGGCCCATTGCCAGGGCGACGCGGCCGTCGAAACTCTCATGCGAGCTTATAAGAAAGTCAACCAGGAAATTCCGATCGGGCCAACGCGATCGACACTGACTCATTCCAGTTTTATGAGCAAGCAGTCGATCGAAGACGCGGCAGAACTTGGGATTGGCGTGGACCTGCAACCGGCCTGGTTGTACCTGGACGCCCGGACTTTGGTCGCTCAGTTTGGCGAAGAACGATTGCAGTACTTTATTCCGCTACGCAGCCTGTTCGAAGCCGGTGTGAAGTCTGGTGGCGGTAGTGACCACATGCAAAAGATCGGATCGTTGCGCAGCGTCAATCCTTACAATCCATTTCTCGGAATGTGGATTGCCGTCACACGGACGGCTCGCTGGCACGACCAACCAATCCACCCCGAACAGGCGCTGACGCGCGAACAAATGATCCGCTTTTACACGATCAACAACGCTTGGCTGATGCGTGCCGAAAAGGAGATCGGATCACTTGAACCAGGCAAGCGTGCCGATTTCATTATCATCGACAACGACCTGTTGGCATGCAGCGAGGACCAGATCCGAGAAACACAAGTCCAATCAACTTGGTTGGATGGGGAAAAACTATTCCCCTCTCAGTAAATTCACTTACTTTAGCAACCAATCGGCGGCCGCGGATTGCTGTTTTTCGGCTCCGCCGGTGTAGCTCACCAGCCCACTGTCATGGGAAGCGGACTGGTAGGCGGCGCTGATCGTTGCTGGCGTTTGGCTTTCGCCAGACAGCCACAGCGGGCGCGGAACTTGCAGTGCGACCAGTCCGGGTAGGTCCAGATACTTTGCTCCACCCGGCAAAAACATCGGATCACGATAGTCCAGTACCTGACCAAAACGAAACCCTTGGGTGTCGATGGCCATGCGGTCAATCGCATCGCCGGCAAGCCCACCGGCAACGGCAACGATGGGACCGGCGCCGCTCCAGCCGGCAATGGCAACGCTTTTAAGATCCGGGTTTGGACAGGGGCCGGTGTTCGCGTGACGCAGGAAGATCACGATGCTCAACACATCGTGGGCCCGCTTCGCAAACAAGGTGGGGTTGTAGCCGAACGTGTAGCCTGCGAACTCGCGGGGATTGGCAACGACACGAGTCTGTTTGATCGCTTCGCCACCCTGCAGCAACAGATCGGCGCCCAGCACAGCAGCGCCCGCTTGCACGAGCTTCATCGCCGCCGGGTTCACACTACCGTCGTCGCTGCAAACGGCGGACTTGCCGGAATCATCGATCCAGATCACGACACGACCATTCCATTGTTTTGGACACAACCAGACGGCGTTCACTTCTTCGCCGTGCGTCTGATTCAGTAGCGTCCCGGTGTGCTGCGCATAGTCGCCGCGATCCCGCTGCTCTTTGAGTGCCCAGCGCACGTCGCCTGCATCGGCGTAGCTGCGACCGACCAGAACCTCAGCGGCCGGGCGGATAACGTTGTCCAATCCTTCCGCTGTCGCCGCAGCGGATTGGAGTTGCTGCTCGGCGTCTTCGGTAAACCATGCCAACAAGTTGCGTTCAAAATCCGGATCGGCGGCTTTCGGTGCGGGATGTTTTTCGTCCCAGACGGTCAGCTGCTCGGGCGGTAGTGGATCGAAGTCTTGTTCGATCACAGGTGCCTGGGAACCGAGCTTGAAATGCTTGTTCAGGAACGTGTAGAAAGCGGAGCGAGTGACCGCGTTGTAGTTGTGTGGAAAGTGCTCACCCCGTTTTAGAAAGACGTTATCTCGCTTGCCGTACGCCGCGTAGAGTTGCTGTAGTTCAGGGAATCCCTTGGTGGCCAACTCTTTGGTCCAGTCGTCCGCGGTGTTCATGCCTTGCGGTCTTGGCGCGAACAAAGCGGCGAACTCGACGTTGCCCGTATTCACACGCAACAGGCTCGCGTTTTCGCAGGTACAGCCACCCTGCATCGCGGTGCTGACCATGACGACGGGAAAGGAGAGTTTGATGCGGTCATCGATCGCCGCCAGAATCATCGTCTGGGTTCCGCCGCCGCTGGCACCGGTGACGGCGACACGTTGCGGGTCCACCTCCGGCAGGCTCAGCAAAAAGTCCAGTCCGCGGACGGCGTTGAGCGTTTGCAGACCCATGACATTCTGGCAATGCGCTTCGGCCTGCGGGCTGAATAGACCCCAGTCCTTTGTCGTGTTCATCTCCGGCCGCTGTTTGGCAAACCCATGGACAAGTTCACGTGAGAGCTGAATTGAATCCGAATCCCCCAGCATGTCCCACTGCCAAACCACACAACCCATCATGGCCAGCTGGCGACACTGCGATTGGTACGTGCTGCGTCCGGCTCGCTCGAATCGCTCCGCGCCGTCTGTGATTTGGCTGCGCAATGTGTTCGAGGGTGTCAGGTACAACCGCGCATCTTTGCGGTGACCGTGCGCCAGCATGACTCCCGGCACCTTGCCTTGGATGTTTGTCGGCCGGTACAGATTGCCGGTGACGAAGAAACCGGGCGCGCTCTCGAAATAGACTTTCTCCACCGTATAACCATCGCCCTCGATTTTGCCATGAACCACCGGATTGAGAGGGGTCTTGGTCGGCATCGGCCAAAGACCGGTCGCCACCAGAATCTGTCGCCGTACGTCTTCCTTGCGTTGTTCCCACTGCTCCAGCGATTCCGGCGGATTGAATGGGAAATAGCCGTCCAAATCCTTGAGTGGCTGATGTCGAACGTCTTCGGCGGAAGCCGTCACAGTGACGCACAGCAGAACGACGAGAGCGATGACATGTTTCATGGTTTGATGATGCCTGATTTAAACAAGTGAAAATGTGGGATCGGTTCGACGGTTCCATTTGCGAGCGATGCGGGTGTGCATCTTGCACTCCCGTCGAAAACCTAGCTGGTTCCCTTGCCATATCGCCGACTTTGAAACACCTTAGGCTGATGAATATCCGAAAGTTAAGTGCCGTGAAAAACAACGTTCTGGATCGGTGGGTTGATCGTTCATCCCTTGCGCATAGGGCAAACCATCGATCACCGAGACGTTGAATTCTGTCTGATCAAAAACTCGTTGTTGATCGTTCATGCCCATCATCCTATTGCTCGGAACCTTTAATAGTCACGAAACGGTCCCCGTGGCTCTGCAGCATCCATTTCGTCGAGCCATGCCTGGTATCGCTCGCGTACATGGCTTAATTGTTGAGGATTTTTTGCCGATAGGTCATTGGTTTCAGTTGGGTCGACATCCAGGTCGAAAAGGCCGCCGTTATCACCCATCTGAACCCATTTCCAATTGCCGACACGCGCGCCGATCAAACCGCGTCGCTTCCAGAACATTTCTTTGCGTGGCGAAGCCGTTTCCCCGCGAATCGTCGGCCACCAATCAAATCCATCCAGGACGACGCCGGTTGGCGCGTCGACGCCCGCCGCAGCGGCAAAACTCGGCAGCAGTTCGAGACTCGTTAAAAACTCGTCGTTGACGGCGTCCGCTTTGACGCCCCCGCCTGGCCAGCGCACGATGCAGGGAACTCGTATGCCGCCCTCCCACGTTTGCCCTTTGTGCCCCCGAAGCGGTGAGTTGTCCGCGCCGCCGCTGCCGCCGTTGTCAGAGAAAAAGACCACGATCGTATCATCGAGAATCTGTTTCTTTTCTAATACGTCAAGCATGTCGCCGATCGCAGCGTCCATGCAGGTGACCGCTGCGCGGTAGTCGCGACGTCTCGCTTGGGAAGTCGCGACAGTTGCTGGTGTCCCGTAACGATACTTATCCGTAACCCGCGTTTCTGCTTCAACGGCTGGATACATCTGCTTGAACGAATCGGGTGCTTGGACCGAAGAACGTATCTTGGGATCAAGTGACGACGAGTTGTGCGGCGCGTTAAAGGGAACATACAGAAAGAAAGGGTCTTCGCCGGCATGCTGGTGAAGAAAACGAATCGCCTCTCGTTGAAATAGAAACGTGCAATAGGTGCCTTTGTCTGCTTCGGTGGGCGACAAATTGCGGACCATACAGGGAACGCCGTAGCGTTCATGCGTGAAATAGTCGATGCCGGTGTTGACGAATCCGTAGAAATCATCGAAGCCTCGCGACGTGGGTAACATTCGCTTGAGCGCCCCCAAGTCCCACTTGCCGTAGATACCGCTCTTGTAGCCAGCGGGTTTCAACACGGCCGGAATGATGACTTCGCGCGCGTCCATCCCGCCGATTCGTTCAAATGTCACCGCGTATTCGTCGGGTGTATAACGGTGGCCGTAATCGGGAGCCTCGTTGCGGATCATGTCATAGATCCCGTTGCGTTGCGGATACCGCCCTGTCAGCAAACTGGCCCGCGACGGCGTACAGGCGGGCCACGAAACGTAGAAGTTCGTCAGACGAGTGCCCTCATTTGCCAGCCGGTCAAGTGCCGGCGTGATAATGCCGTTGCCGAGTAAACCAAGATCGTTGTAGCCCTGATCGTCCGAGACGATCAACAAAATGTTGGGACGATCAGCCGCTTGACCGCCGCCAGCATGGAACACCGAAACAACTGCGATCAGCAGGCCAACAGTCAAGAATCGAGCGTAAGATGTCATCGCGGTTTTACTCATAACACAAAACTTAAAGCATGGCCGATATCAGAAACGTGTTGGTAGAAAAATGTTTTGATCAGCATTCTAACGTTGCGCCAATTGATCTGTGCGGCCAGGACTCTCCTCATTGGATGAATCTGACTGCATTCACGAGTGCCGTTTGCCATTGATCGCGAAATCAAGCTTCACCTGAGAACGAACAATGGGGTTCGTGTTGGGCATCACTGTCGAGAATCGCTCTCTGGTGACCGGAGCGGAGTGTCCCAGCGGACTTTGTAGAGTCGCTCATCGGCTAACTTCAGTTTTTTTCCGTCCGTAAATCGGATCGTGTCACTCCACCAATTCTCCGCCGTCGCTTGGTGGAACACAATGCGATCGGATGCGACATTGCGATCCACTGACTTGACCTTTGCTTGGTCGCCAAAGCCATCGGCGACTGCGAAAGCGAGCGTGTCGCAGTCGAACTTCAGCACCTGGGTGTCGGTTGTGACGAACAGTTGCTTGCCGTCACGGTTGGGCGAAAGATCGTGACCACCGTTGCTTGGTAGAGGCGTGCGTGATCGTACCGTCCAGCGTTCCTGGGCAGCCGATTTAGTATCGGCGACTAGCGCCAGCAGTTCTTTTTCTCCGAGAGCCCAGAGGCACTGACGCTTTGCGTCCCAAACGGTTCCGTGGGCGCCCAGCAAGGGAATGGCCTGCACCACGGCAGCAGGCTTTTGATTGTCGTCGCGATTAAAGAACTGCACTTGATCGCCGCCAGTGCTCGACGCAACCGCAAGCTGGCGACCGGGCAACAAGCAGGCGCTGTGGGCATTCTTCGACACGGCAAAAAATTGACTTTCTTTTGTGCTGCGATCAATCAGCGCCACACCGCCACTTGATGATGTGATCAACAGCAATTCATCTTCATACGGTTTGCAATCATCCGTTGTCCTAAATCTCTTATGAAATTCTGACGGTATCGACGGAGACTGCGTCGCTTGCCAAACCCACTTTTTTTCTTGTGGCCGCTCAAGAGTGGTGACAAAGACCTGTTCGGCGCCGCAACAAATCAAGTCATGTGGATCCGCCATCGCATCGGCCGGAGTCAAAGCCAACGCAATGATGCAGGCAGCGAAGCATGTTCGTGTTCTTGTCCAGGTCATTTTGGATTCGTTCATCATCGATCTCGAAATTGATTTTAAAAAATTGTCGCGGATCGCTCCGCCGATCCGTTGCACAACGTCAAGCATTACCAACAGGTCAGAACATTGTATTTTTGTACGTTGGTGATGCACTATCGTGTTGAGTTTGCATCGACACCATCGATGTCGGAACACACCGTCTTCTATGATTTTTCAATCGAGCAAGCGGTTCAGTGTTTTCAATGGTGCCTTCAAGAACGCCCCCAGACATAATCGCTACGCATCTGACTTACTACGAAAAAATGGCCGACACTTTTGTTATTCGACTGTGACTACTTGGCTGGTTGCGTCTGCAGGTGGGCCAGGATGTGTTTAAGTGCCTCTGGCTTGAGGACCTCTTCCAGGCCTTCGGGCATTAGTGAAACACCTGAATTTTTAAACTGCTCGATCTCTTGGCGACGGACCGTGGTTCGTCTGCCGTTGGCGTGTGCCAGGGTGATGCTTTGCCCGGCTTCTTCTTCGATTGCACCGACCAACACGCGCTGATCGTCTGTCATGACCACATAGCTTTGATACTTCGGATCGACCGCTCGGTTGGGATCCAGGATCGCAGTCACGAGTGCCAGGTCGCTGCGATCGGTCAGGTTTTCCAAACTGGCTCCGACGGCTTGTCTCTGCCCATCTGCCACATGGCAAACCGCGCAATGTTGCTTGAACAGCACGGCGCCTTGGGCTGGGTCGCGATTGTCGTCCAGTTCGGCGAGATACTGCCGCACCAAAGCCTGTTTTTCGACACTGCCGGTGGTGCGAGTCACACGTTCGGCACGGACTCGCATGGACCGCGATCCTGTGAACGTCAATTGCCGCCGTGCTGCTGTGCTGATGTCTCGAACCGGAATCGTTTTATTCTCCAGTGCCGTTAACAGCTGTTCCGTCCAAAATTGACGTTCCAGCATTTTCGCCACGCAATGTTCGCGGATACTGTTTGACATCGAGGGCCAACGTGCTGCCAGGTCAACGCAAACCTGAGCGTCGGCAAACGAGCTCAATCGGTCGATCGCTTGGCGCTGCACCTGCTGGGGCGTTTGTGGGTCGATCAGATCAAGTAAAAATTGAGTCTCGTTGTCTGGCGAATTGATCCCGATACCAACGAGGTTGAGTGCGGTGCATCGATCGTCTTCGCTTTGGGTTACATCATTCGCCAACTGGATCGCACGAGCATAGAGCGGCTGGAGCAGTGTTGTGATTTGATCAGACTGCTTGGATCGTGTCGCCCTGATCAGGCTGGCCGCCAAATTCAAGTGTGACATGAAATCCGCTTTCGGATCCGCAAATGCTTGGGCATACTCTGATGCAAAATCCACGCCGTTGGCTTGGGCGGTGATGATCAGGTCCGTTAAGAGTTGAGTGGGAACTTCGGCCTGAACGGCATCATGGTTCAGCAAGATCGACAGCATTGCTTTCGCATGGGGTACCGCTGAGGAACTAACAGCGCGGGCGACCCAGTGATCCGGTTGATTCATTGCAATGGCGGCCAGTATTTTTGCTGCATCGGGATCGTTCGTCTCGCCCAAGGACAGCGCAGTCTGAAGCACGACTCGCGGGTCACTGTGGGTTGCCGTTTTTGCCAAGCTCTCTAATAACTCGGGCTCCGCTTTTAATCGTAACTCGGCAATCCGAACCGCAACCATCAAGGCACCCGGGTGTGGGTCTTTCAGAATCTCAGTCAACAATTCCGTGTCGAGCTTTCCCTGGTGCTCCAAGACCGAGATCGCGTGGACCCTCGCTTCGGGGCTTTGCTGATCGCGGGCCAATTTGACAAGCAAGTCCATTGCGGACGGATCATTGCGTTCGATAATCCACTGCTGAACTAGATCGCGAAGGGCGCCGTTTTCAGATTGCAGCTGTTGAACCAGATGTTGCGTCGTGAGCTGATCGAATCGAATCATTGGTTTTCGTTTCGCATCGCTGGGCTTGATTCGGTAGATGCGGCCTCGGTCCGATCCCGCTCGCAGATCCAATCGTGCTTGCCAAGCGTCGGGAATCCACTCGGGGTGTTCGATCGTTTCACGATACATATCCACGATGTAGAGGGTATCGTCGGGAGCGATCAGTGCGCGGACGGGCCGAAACCAGGGGTCGGTCGAAGCCAAAAACTCACGATTGGTTTCCAGGGGGCCTCGCGATGCTTTGTAGCTGGAGCGATCGGGTTGCAAGACAGCGCGGTGAACCAAGTTGTGAACCGGTTCGCAGATGAATGCCGTATCATTTTTGCCGACGTCGAAGGTGGGCAACCGTGCGACGATCGCACTACACGCCGATGTGAACCGTCCGGCAGCAAACAGATCATTAAAACGCTCGGTGGCGGCTGTCGCAGCGAAGACCGGAGGAGCGATCGGAGGATCGAAGAGTGGATTGCTGCTACCCGAATAGGAAACATGCTGGTTTCGTCTCAAGTATCGATCATCGATAGGAAAGTGAAACATTGGATTAGAGTTATCGTTTCCAAACCACTGTCCCCAATCATTTCGACTGCGAACGAACTGAGTCCGCCCGTTGGTGGTGGCGATATGGCCGGTGTCGGGCCATATCTGGACATCATGCCCCGAAGCGTCCACCGATTCGCCGGTGATGCTTGTCAATTCTCCCAGATTGTCGCCGGCGGCTAGGTGCAGGGAATGATCGAGCCCGTAGCTGAATCCGTTGACACGATGTTGCGGGTTGGCAAGACGAAATCCGGAGTAGAGCTTTTGAATGTCGTCGGCCTTGCCATCGCCGTTGGTATCGGTGGCGTACAGCACGTCCGGCGCAGCAGTGATCAACACGCCGTCTCCCCAGGGCATCACACCGGTGGGAAACGACAGGTCGGTCAGGAATTCCGTTGCCTTGTCATAGATCCCGTCACCGTCTGTATCTGAAAGCGTCTTCACGGTGCCGCCGTTTTCGCCTTCGGGATAGTCGCCCATTTCAACGACCCACAATTGCCCTTTTGCATCAAAGGCAATGTTGATCGGGTCTTGAACGAGTGGCTCCGACGCAACCAGTTCGATTTCATAGCCTTCGGTCAACTGAATCAATCGAGCGGAATCTTCAGCATCAATCGGTTTGGATCGACCGCGCGATCGCAACAGTTCTTCGACACGACGAATCAGCAAGTCCTCGGTCCCACTTGCCCAAGGTCCAGCAAGTCCGTAATAGATGCCGCTGCGATCGTACTCGTATCCGCCTTCGGCGATCATCTTTTCGCTGGCGATGTAGCCCAGAACATCATTGGCATAGGCCGTTACCCAAAGCGCAGGATCATCGAGAACCTTTTTGAGACGCAGGGAGTAGTCCGCAACGACCTCACCGGCCAGAAACACCATTGTCAGCCGATCGCCGAACTGCCACGACTGAATGGGAACCGGATGGGTGGCTGGCAGGCGATGATCTCGCTGGAGAGTTTCAAGCAGTGCTTGGGCATGCCGTTTGGTTTGCGGTCGAGATTTCGGATCGGCAACCCGCTGCTGGAGTTCTTCTTGAGTTGGCAATTCAAACGACAAGGCCGCATAGTCAAATCGAGCCTCGATCGGCGCGTCGATTGGCACGGATTCTCCTGCGACGAGCCGAGTGACTTCGGCGGCGAGTGTCAGGCCATGCACTTTGGCTGCATCGACCGTACCGCGAGGTTCGGGGTTCGCATCGGCCCCACATCCGATCGTGCAAAGCGCGACAGCACCGTCATAGGTCGCTTCTAAGTTTGTCGCAGCATACCCAGCCCAGTCGGCGTTGATCTTGTAGTGGTCGGCTCCAATGGTCGTGCAGTGGCAGGCGTAGTTGAAAACGATTCCGCGAACTTCGTTGTCCTGGTTGCAGATCTTTAGCACAGGAACGGTGTGATCGACGACGCCGTCGGCCTGGACGCCGAACGTCGACCATCGTCCATCTTTCAGAACACGCCGATTGGCCGCAAAGGCTGCCGTTCCAATCGTGTACGAAAGTCTGGCGGGAACCAAGTCGGCGATCGCCAGATCCACGGACTCGAGAATTCCCTTTTTCAGTGTGTCTTTATATCGGTTGCCCGCCGCAACCTCGTTTTCGCTGAGTTCAACCTCAAAGATGTTGGTCAATTCACTGGTCAAGTCGGGACCTGCATGCGTGTGCGTGCTGCACAACGCGATTCGCTCCCGGTCGATCCCATGCTTTTCCCGAATCGCAGTGGCTAATTCTCGCGATAGCGAACCGGGCAGTCCGATGGTGTCCACCGAGACCAGTAGCGACACCTGATCATCACCGCTGGATTTCAACGCCATACATCGGGCGTGCAAGGGGGTATCGATGCCGTCATGGGGGCGATCGCGACTGCCGTAACCCGCCATGCGAACGGGTTCTGCGGGAGTCACATCCACTCGAGAAAAGCCCGCTTGCCATGTGCTGTCTTGAGAAACGCAAAGGGATGGGAGGCAAGTACAAACGATGGTCGCCGCCAATAATCCGGTCAAATGACGCATGAAAACGTTCTCTCTGCCAAATGGGGGAAGGTGGGGCCGTTCATGGTATCCGAACGCACCTCCGACGTCGCGTTTTTTGAAGTTCCGCTCTGATTGCAACCCGACACTTTGGGCTACCAAAATGAATTCATGAGTTTCGATCGGTGATCAGGCGAAGGAAACCAAGAACCTGTGCGGCAGCGAACATCTGTGCTACCAGTTTTTGTGCCAATCCAACCTGCGAATTGAGCAAGCGCATTTGCCAATAGACTTGGTGCAGAAAGCCTTGACACCCGAACCTCGTTTTCATCATGGCCGATGACATCGGCGCGCCGGTCAATTCCCAACGTCCGCAGTCACTTTCGATCAGCTGAGCTTGGTAGACTGTTTCTCGTCTGGTCATATTCGTCCGCCGATGAAGGGCGAGTCGTGTGAACGCATAAGAAAGTCATCATGGTTCAAAGAAACGAGCGGAATCCGAACACTCTTTTTGTGGAGGTGTCTGGCGCAGGGCTGCCCGAAGTGAATGGTCTGTTCGTTCCGTCAACGGCCCCTCCAGCCCAATCGGAATCGGGAACGGTCTCCAGTTTGGGTTACTGGAATGGCAAAATGGCATGGGATCGAGCCGATGGCAAATGCGATCGAAGCCCGGCCCTCTCATACTCCAACACCTACCAATCGTGGCGAATCTGTCGTCTCGATGGGCATCTCGCCTATGACATGACCTGCGACGATGAATTGCCGCCTACCGATAGGCAATGGCACGTCTATAAAAAGGGAGTCGCACCTGCACCGAAGGTCGTCATCCATCACTACGACCCCAGACAACCCTGTCCCAAACCGAACGTTGTGTTTGTGCTTGGAGGCCCCGGCGCTGGAAAAGGAACGATGTGCGAACTTGCCGAGTCACAGCTCGGCTGGACGCACCTATCAACGGGCGACCTACTTCGAACGGCGCGCGACGCGGGGGGGCCAACCGGCGCCGCCATCGACGAGATTCTTGCTGCGGGGAAGTTGGTGCCCAATGAAATCACCGTGACGTTGCTCAGCAATGCCATGGAGAACGTCACCCGGACGACCGGCAAGAACAATTTTTTGCTCGATGGATTCCCTCGCTCCCTGGATAACTTGGAAGGCTGGTACGCGATCTTCGGCCGCGAAGCGGAACTGCCAAAGATGTTGTACTTTGAATGCCCCTACCCGGTTCTTGAATCACGTATTCTGGGCCGCGCAAAGTACACCGGTCGAACCGACGACAACCCGCAGAGCTTGAAGCTAAGATTTGACACCTTCAAGGCGGAAACGCTGCCGACCATCGAAAGATTCAAGAGTCAAAACAAGTGCGTGGAAATCGACACCAGTCAAGATCGCCAGAGCGTCTATTCGCTCGTCCAACGCAGCCTCGCTGAATACACCGACAAAAACTTCGCTGCCAAACCGCTCTCCGAAAGAGCAGAGATGCTTCTCGGTTTGCGACCTTTTCCCAACTGATCGCCCAGCAAGAACGTTGTCTCGATCACCTCTCCGTCGCTGACGCGCCGAGCTAGGAAAAACCAATGTGCCCCGCCCCAGTTTCAGTCCATTCTCGCGTCACGGCAGTCATCCTGTTCGGCTGTTTCCTCTGCCTGCCGCTGAACGCAACCGCCATTGAAACCGATGTCTGTGTTTACGGCGGCACGTCCGGCGGCGTATTGGCAGCGGTACAGGTGGCGAGAATGGGAAAACGAGTCGTACTCATCGAACCTGGGCGACACCTTGGTGGCATGACTGCGGCAGGACTGAGCGCCGTTGATATCGGAGACCCTCGCAGTATCGGCGGGATCACGCGCGAGTACTTCACGCGATTGGTTGCCAGCTACGGAAAAGAACTTGACTGGGGAATTGCGTTCCAGAACAACGGCGGCCCGGCAACCGGTGGAGCCTACTCGATCGAGCCGCACGTTGCCGAAGCGTTGTTCGATTCGATGGTTGAAGAAGCCGGAGTCGTCGTGCTGCGTGATACGCGTATGAAATCCGTTCGCAACGAGGGAGCTCGCATCGTTGAAATCGAAACGGAAAACGGGCATACGGTTCGCGCCAAAATCTTCATCGACACGACGTATGAAGGCGACTTGATGGCAGCCGCAGGCGTTCATTTCACTCTGATGCGTGAAGGCAACGCCAAGTACGGCGAACACTACAACGGAATTCACTACACCGACAAGTACCAGCCCAGAACAGGCCATAGACAGCCGAAAGCCAACGGTCGCGTCCCCGGTGGCCAGGGCGTTTGGGACCGCGATTTCCCGCTTGACCCCTACATGGTCAAGGGCAATCCGGCCAGCGGCCTGCTGCCGTTAATCAATGACGGGGAACCGGGAACGGATGGGGAACCTGCGCCCGGCGTGATGGCGTATTGTTTTCGCCTGTGCCTGACGACCGACAAATCGAATCGCATTCCGATCACACCGCCAGCGGACTACGACCGAGATCGATACGAACTGGTCGCACGCTTTATCGACGCCTGCGTTGCCAACGGCGATGACATGGATCTGCGCTGGTTCAGCAAGCACGATCCCCTGCCCAATTCCAAATGGGATTTCAACACGGCAACCTTCGGCGGCAACTTGCCGGGCGCAAGTTGGCAGTGGCCCGAAGCCAGCTATGATCGCCGCGCTGAAATTGCAACGGAGATCGAAAACTATCACCGCGGCCTGCTTCATTTTCTGACGACTGATTCGCGAGTGCCGGCAAAAGTGCGGAGCGAAATGAAGCGGTTCGGATTGCCGAAGGATGAGTTCACCGACAACGGTGGCTGGCCGCATCAGCTGTACATCCGCGAAGGCCGACGCATGGTCAGCGATCTGGTCCTGACGGAACACCACACGTTCGGGCGCTCGACGGCGCCCCAATCCATCGGACTGGGATCTTACGGCACCGACGTTCATGAAATTCGTCGTATCGTCAAGGACGGTGTGGTTGCTCGTGAAGGGAAAGTGGCCGGCGGGCGAGGCGGATTCGGTCCGTACAACATTGGTTACGGGGCGATCGTGCCAAAGCAAGCGGAATGTGAAAACCTGTTCGTCACCTTTGCACTTTCCGCAAGCCATACCGCCTTCGCCAGTATTCGCATGGAACCGGTGCTGATGGTCACCAGCCAGTCAGCCGCCACGGCCGCATGTCTTGCGATCGATGCGGACGTTCCTGTCCAGCAAGTTGATTATGACCGACTGCGGTCACGTCTAGTGGCTGATGGACAGGTATTGGAATGGACGTTTGACAAAGGGAATGCTTCGCCGCGAAAGATTACCAAGGCTGCTGATCTTCCTGGAATCGCAATGGACGACACCGACGCAAAGTTCACCGGCGATTGGATTCAAAGTTCCGGCCAGCCATCGTTGATCGGATTGTCGTACCGGCACGACGGCAACACCGACCGGGGGCAAAAATCAGCGACATTCACACCGGTGATTCCTCACGATGGCCGCTACGAGGTCCGACTGCTTTACACGTCGCACGCGAACCGCTCGACAAAAACCAAAGTCACGGTTCGCAGTGTCGATGGTGACCAAACGGTGTCCGTTGACCAGCAACAGCCGGCACTGGTCGATGAAGTGCCGCGATCGCTGGGCACATTTCAGTTCCAGCAAGGCACGTCCGGTCAGATTGTCATTTCCAATGAGGGATCCGATGGATACGTTGCGGTTGATGGTATCCAGTTGGTTCCAGTTGAAACACTTTGGGATCCCAATGTTGCAGTGCCTTCGGCGGCGGAATTGCTGGATATTCCTGGCATTGAATTTTCCGTGGTGAAGCAGCATGAACCGGAAACCGACAAGTTCGACTGGCTACATGGAATTGCTTTGGTGTGGCACGGCGATCGTTTATTCGCGAGTTTTGGGCACAATCACGGCAAAGAGAATACTGCATCCGAGATGGCAAATTATTGCATCAGCTCCGATGGCGGCGCGTCGTGGTCAAGTGTCAAACTGATCGATGAAGGCGAGGAAGCGAACCATGCGGTCAGTCATGGTGTGTTTCTAAATCATGGCGGCCAACTCTGGGCCTTTCATGGCGCATTCAACGGCCGGATGAGAAAAATTCACACGCGAGCTTACCTTTGGGACGAAACGACGGAGGTGTGGACCAAGCAGGGCACGGTGATGGAAGAAGGCTTCTGGCCGATGCAGGAACCGCAGCCAATGGCAGACGGCAACTGGTTGATGGCGGGATTGCAGGTTGTCGAGGGGATTGGCAAACCAAACAATCCAGCCGCGGTCGCAATCAGCCATGGCAATGACCTGCTGAAATGGGATCTGGTTTCAATCCCCAAACCGGCGGACGTCAACATGTGGGGCGAATCGACCGTCCTGGTCGATGGCTCAGACGTCGTGAATGTTTCGCGTTATCAAAAACCGATCGCATTGTGGTCGACAAGCCATGACTTCGGACGCACCTGGACAATGATGCAAGAAAGCAATCTGCCGATGGCCGCTTCGAAACCGTACGCCGGAGTCCTTTCCACCGGACAAAGGTACTTGATCGGCAACACTACCTCGGGCAACCAAAACCGGCGTTGGCCACTGACGATCACCGTGACCGCCCCAAACGAATCTCAGTTCTGTCGAACTTACCGCATCCGCGATGCAATCCACGTCGGCCCAGGCGAATCGCACGCAAAGGCATCCTTGTCCTACCCCTATGCGGTCGAGCACAACGGCAAGCTCTATGTTGGCTACTCCAACAACGGAGGCCGCGGGGCCAACCGAAATTCCGCCGAACTGGCAATCATTCCTGTCGAATCGCTAGCACCCCCATCACCCAATGACTGAAGCAATCAAGAGTCATTCCCACAGTGCGGCTGCGGGATCTCACGACCAGACTACGATGGAACGCATCGTGCTCACCGAAACAAAGGAACAATTGTGTTGAAACAAACTCACGACCAAAGGCTCAGCGGATTTGCGACTGCCCGATTGAATCGCCGCCAGTTTGCCGCGTTATCGGCCGCATCAACCGGATGGTTGGCTGCGGACTCAAAAGCTGACGATACTGGTACGGTCAAGGTCGCAGTGATCGGGCATACGGGTCGCGGCGATTATGGGCATGGCCTGGACACCGTCTGGAACAGAGTCCCGGTGGCAAAAATCGTCGGCTTGGCGGATGCCAACAAGTCGGGACTTGCAAAACATCTCGACCGCTTAAAACTGGACTCGTCGGTTGGGCATGTCGATTATCGAGAAATGCTGGCGAACAACCACTTTGACATCGTTGCCGTATGTCCGCGGCACCCGGATCAGCACGAAGACATGATTTTGGCGGCGATCGAATCTGGGGCCAAAGGGATCTACGTGGAAAAGCCATTCGTTCGCACGCCGGCCGAAGCGGATCGAGTGCTCGCTGCTGCTACCCAGCACAACACGAAATTGGCGGTCGCTCATCGCAATCGCTACCACCCCGTGCTGAAGACAATCTCCGATCTGATTCAGCAAGGTCGAATCGGGCGACTCTTGGAAATCCGAGGTCGCGGAAAAGGGGACCGTCGCGGGGGCGCAGAAGATTTGTGGGTGCTGGGGTCGCACGTTCTAAACTTGGTCGCCTACTTCGGCGGCCGCCCGCTCTCTTGCTCCGCAGTGATGTTACGTGATGGTCGCAAGGTGACTCGCAACGACGTCGTTGACGGCAATGAGGGGCTTGGGCCGTTGGCGGGCAACGAGTTGCACGCTCGCTTTCAGATGGAAACCGGAGTCACCGCTTACTTTGATTCGATCGCAAATGACGGCACTCAGAATCAAGGATTCGGATTGCAGTTGATCGGCAGCGAAGGAGTGATCGCACTCCATATCGATGCGCTGCCGTTGGCTCACCTGCGCGCGGGCAACCCATTCGATGCCGCAAACGCTGCACCATGGATCCCAATCACAAGCGGCGGGGTCAACGTCCCAGAACCCTTGGCAAACCTTTCTCGTGATCTGCCGCATCACGTGGTTGCCGCAAATGATCTGATTGCCGCGATCAGGGAGGATCGTGATCCACTTTGCAGCGCCACCGAGGCGGCGCTGACGGTGGAAATGATTTGCTCGGTATTCGAGTCTCATCGAAGAGGTGGCCTGTCGGTTTCGCTGCCGCTTGCCGATCGAGATCACCCACTCAAGAAACTCTAGCTCTGTCGAGCTTCTGTAAGCGATGACAGCCCATACCTAGCTGCAACAAGCAGCACGACGTCGACGCGTCTGTGTCAGAATGGACACTGCAGCCAATGCGATTAGAAAGACTGCGGTGCCCGGTTCAGGCACTGCGGAAAGTTCAACTGTAATGTTGTCGTAGAAAACGGAGTTGGGGACGTCTGGGCTGCCCCCAATGATTCGGACCGAACGAATTCCGGTCCCAGAAATTTGAACCGTATCAAAATGAAAGCCGTTGATATCCGGAACAAATCCGGTGTCTTCATCGATCATCAGGCCCGTTCCTCCCGTGCTGCTGAAACCTTGAATCAGCAGATTGTCAGCTTCGACGCCGAAATCTCCCATATCCACGGAGATCGATTCGATGGCCGTGTCAAAATCAAGGATGAACGCACCCGGATCGAATCGACTTTGTCCCATCGAATCACCAAACGTACTAAACGCTTGGAAGCCAAAACTCTCGTTGAACGCCAAACCGCTCCGCCGGTTGAAGGCGAATTCAAGATCATTTTCATGACTGATCGTCATCGTCAAATTTTGCTCGGTGAGCGATATCGGCCCGGTGATTGGGAAATTGCTGTTGCCCTGCAAATCAATGGACTCGAAGTCAAACACGATGGTGGGGGCGGCAAATGCTTGAGCACAAACGGCAGATAAGACTAGAAATGCTAGGAATCGGTACATGGCAGAACACTTCCTTCGAATATTAGAAATAAAGACAAGGATCGTGATGCACTCTAAAATACACGAATTTTTGGAGGGTGCTGTCGCACCTTCCTGTTCAAGTGATTCATTTATTGAGTCGTTATTCCGTTGGCTCGTTGTTATTCGCGCAAGGCCCAAGCGGGAAAGTTCGCGGTGGGCAACAGCCAGGGCTTTAGTCTTTGTCACCCGGATCGCGATGACTATTGTCCAGGCACAAACCCGGTCGAGAAACCGACCTCGGTTCGCGAATTGACTATACTCGTCGCCCAATCGCTAGGCTGTCTGTAGTGATCTTTACCCTTTTCAACAGCTGACTGAGTCGTTGAGCGTATGATTCCCCGCCATCTTTGCACCGTGTTCGTCGGCATCACTATTTTCGTCATCAACTCGATGGCCAACGCCAGCGCGGACGATCCGACTCGGCCCAACATCATTTTGTTGATGAGCGATGATCAGGGCTGGGGTGATGTGGGTTTCAATGGAAACGACGACATCAAAACTCCGAATCTGGATTCGATGGCCGCTGCGGGAGTGCGTTTTGATCGGTTCTATGCCGCCGCACCACTTTGTTCACCCACGCGCGGCAGTTGTTTAACCGGTCGATTTCCGTTTCGATTCGGAATCCTGGCAGCACATACTGGAGGGATGCGGGTCGGTGAAAACACGATCGCGGAATTGCTACAGAAACAAGATTATGCAACCGGCTTCTTTGGCAAGTGGCATATTGGTTGGGTGAAACCTGACGAAGTGGGCACTCGAGGCTTCTATTCTCCACCGTCGCACCATGGTTTCGAAGAGTATTTTGCGACCACCAGCGCGGTGCCAACTTGGAATCCAACGGTCACACCCGATGATTGGAACAGTTGGGGCGGCGAACCAGGAAAACCTTGGAAGGGTGGGTTCCCCTATGTTCACAACGGCATCGAAGCAAAGGAAAACCTTTCGGGTGACGACAGTCGGGTGATCATGGACCGCGTCATTCCCTTTGTGGAATCCAACGTTGAAAAGGCATTTTTTGCGACGGTGTGGTTTCACGCACCGCACGAACCAGTGGTCGCGGGCGATGAATTCAAAAAACTGTATCGCAAGTTTGGCAAATCACGCCAGAACTATTACGGCTGTATCACCGCGATGGACGAACAGATCGGTCGTCTGCGTGCAAAGCTTCGTGAGCTGGGGATCGAAAAACGCACCTTGGTTTTCTTTTGTAGCGACAACGGCCCATCCGACGGGCTGGCGAAGAAAGGTGTTGCATCGGCAGGGCCATTCAAAGGTCATAAGCACACGATGTACGAGGGTGGCGTATTGGTCCCCGCCTGCGTGGAATGGCCGGGTGTGATTCCGGCGGGTGGATCGACCGATGTTCGTTGCAGCACCGTTGATTTCCTACCTACGATTGCGGCACTCAATGCCAGTGGTCAACGAAAAAGCGATTCCCGCCCGATCGACGGAATTGATTTGATGCCTGTGATTGATGGAGATGTTTCGCGGCGCTCCAAGCCATTGTTTTTCGGATACCGACGCTTGCACCAAGGAATCGATGGTCAAGCGTTGATCGCAGAGGATTGGAAGATCTTACGAGAGGCAAAGAAAAACGGACGTGTCCGCCTCTATAATTTGGCGGATGACCCCTTCGAAGAACATGATCTCGCCGACAAATTTCCTGAGCGTGCGGAGCAACTGCGCAAACAATTGGTCGAATTGGATGCGAGTTGCCAGCAGAGCCGTGATGGGGCGGACTATCGCTATTAAGAATCGACGGATTGTCACGCAGGCTTTCGTTGCGCCCTATAGCAGCTCGACCAACAGTGGGGCTGCGATGGTGATCAACACCAACGCGACCGGGTAGGCTGCAATGTAGCTAGTGACCGGCTCACTGGAATCGGTGGAACTGGTCAGGGCAGCCAGTCCTGGTGTTGACGTCATCCCACCACAGCTTGCACCAAGTGATTTCAGCCGCGACAACTTGAACACGTGAATTGCCATCAGATACCCAGTCGCAAGCGGTAGGACCGCGATCACGACGGCAGCGAGACATAGCACAGGCCCTTGCTGCTGCAGCACCGCCCAGACATTTGCACCCGCCTGGACGCCTGCGCTCGTCAAGAAAAGCGCTAATCCTCCTTCAGTCATCAAAATTTGGGCCGCTGGAGGAAACGAGCCAGTCACAAACCCGATGCGGCGAAAGTGACCCAGAATCAAACCGACACATAACGGACCGCCAGCGGTACCAAGCGATGCCGAAACACCGCCTAAGGTGATCGAGATTTTGCCGACGATTAGTCCGATCGACAGACCGATCACCAGCGAAAGTAAATCGGTTTCGTTGAGTGTTCGGGGGCGATGGCCCGCAACCTTTTGCAGTCGAACAAGATCGGCTGGTTCACCGACCAAGACGAGCGTGTCACCGAACTCGATTCGCGTGTCCGACGAGGGAACAAACCCGTGGTTGGACCGGCGGATGCGAGCCACTGTGACCCCAAACCGTGACCGCAAACGGAGCTGTTTCAATGTATGGCCGTAGACGTCCGACGACGTGACAACAACTTGCTTGCGCTCACGGTCCCCGTCCAGCACGACGTCGTGAGCATCGCCGAGTATTCCAAGGGTGATTGCAACGCTTCGCCCTTGCGCGCCATCGCCGACCAGCATCACTCGGTCGCCGAGCGCGAATACATAGTCCGCTGGTGTGGGACGCCAGCGTTCGCCCAAGAAAACACGCGTTACCTGATAGGGGAAATCCGCCGAGGAGGCGACCTCGCTGGGACGCTTCCCGACAACCCCAGGGTTTGCAATTTCAACGACGTAGTGTTCGATATTTAATTCATCTTCGCTCGTGCGATCGCTGTCGTCGCTAACGTCATCCGAGCCTGGTTCTTGGATGTTCTCCGCTGAATCTGGATCACGCTTGAGCATCAATTGAACAAACAAAACGATGATCGCGATTCCAAACGGATAGGACACGCCAAACGCGACCGCAACATTGTCCGGTTCCGCAACCGCCTCACTCACGGCGCCCAACGCTGGGGTGCTGGTCATCGCGCCTGCCATCAATCCCGCCGCAATGTCAGCCGGTAAATTAAACAGCTTGGCACAGATCCAAGTGGACATGACACCCATCAGCACCATCACCGCCCCGAGCGTTGCCATCACACGCGCATTCGAAGCGAGGCCGCGGAAGAAAGTGGGGCCGGCAGCTATCCCGACACAGTAAACAAACAGTGCGAGTCCTAGTTCGCCCAGTCCATCTGGGATCTTCGCACCAAAGTGTCCGGCAAGCAACGCGACAAACAGGATCGTCGAGGTGCCGATAGAGACACCGCGGATAGAAAGTCTGCCCAGGCCAAAGCCGACCGTGACGATCAAGAGTAGCGAGAGGATTGGATCCAACAGTCATGTCCTGGGTGGTTTGCAACTTTGGTTGTTCTCGCCAACTTCATGCACGCAGCCGGCACAGCGCCCGTTGGAGCAGACGATCGCAATTGAACAGGTCAGTTGTTTAAGTCGGGGCGGGGCGAGTCGATTTCACTGAGCAGAGCCGCCTTTAGTTGCGAAACCTTTTCGGGATGCTTCGCCGATACCTCATGTCTTTCCTCGTTGTCGTCGGCAATGTTGTAAAGCTGGAATCGATCTTGTTTGCGGTCGACCTCGATCAATTTCCATCCGTCGCTCGAGATGATCGCTGCGCGGCCCATCTGATTGAAATGATTGTTCACGATGACATGATCATGAGTTTGCGGTTGCTCGTTTGACAATAGCGTGGGCAAGTAAGAAATGCCGTCTTTGCCGGCAGCGTTCTGCACGTCCAATAGATCGGCCAGCGTGGCCATGAAATCGTAGTGAGCGGCCAGCAGATCGGTTTGAACGCCCGGTGCAATTCGATTCGGCCAACGCACGATCAGCGGACACTGCATCCCGCCTTGGTATCCGCTGCGTTTCAGTCCGGCCCGTCCACCGGCGCCGTCAAACACGTCACCACACTCCGACGTTCGCCATTTTCGGTCGGTCAAATTCGCGGGTTTTCCGTCCGGCAACAGTTGTTTCTTGTAACTGGGCTTGGGACCGTAGTAGAGCTCGTGTCCGTTGTCGGAGCAGAAAAAGACGATGGTGTTTTCGTCCAGGCCCTGTTGCTTCAATTCGGCCATGATCAGTCCAACGTGGTCGTCCAGCATTTTCACCATCGATGCATACGCCTTCTCTGGAATCGATAGCGTCGGGTGATCGACGAAGTCCGGATGGATCTCGGGAATGGCCACCGGCCCGTGTGGCAATTGCGTCGGGTGATACAAGAAGAATGGCTGGTCGTTGTGTTCGCGAATGAATTTCAAAATCCCTTCGAGGAACACGTTCTGTGAATAGGTTTGCCCCCCCACCCCGACCACGTTGTCGCTGCCTTCGGTTGTCTTTCCGCAATGCGGATCGGAATTGCCCGGCAGATCGAATTGCACACCATTTCGCCACAGGTAGGGCGGGTAAAAACCATGGCATCGCTGATGATCATAGTAGCCTTCGTGGAAATCCCACCCAAACCGTTGCACGCGTTCATTCCAGGTCAGAAAGCCACGATCAAGTTTGCCGAATTGGGCTGTCGTGTGGCCTGCTTGCTGGGCAATCTGGCCCAGAAAGACTTCATCAGGGGCGATCGGATTTGCCGACGCCTTCAGCTTCTTGAGCGCCACCTGGTATTCGTCTTCGCTGATGTTTCCCGCGTCGCGATAGATCGGCAAACCTGCACGCGTCTGGTTCCAGCCTCCGCGACGCCCATCGTGCACTCCGGTCAACAGACTCCAACGCGATGGCGCACAATAGACACCGCCATAGTAGTTCGTAAAACGAATTCCGTCGGCGGCCAACGCATCGATGTGGGGTGTTGTTACGATGTCTTGGCCATAGCATCCCAGCATGCCCGGCCCCAGGTCATCGGCGAAAATCAGAATGACGTTGGGAGCACGTTCCGCGCGGGCGGACAGTGCCATGCAGCCGACAAGAATCAGGAATGACGCACCAAGTTTCATGAGTGTTTCAACCGCGAAGCGAGAGTTCAGGAAAGAATCCATCCTATCGCCACTGGATTTTAGGTGGGAAGATGCCAAGAATCCACTACGTTCAATGAAACCGATCCAGGAATCGATTGGCAAAATACGTTGAACGAAAGTTTCACTTGGAGAGAGAGAGGCGATGAACGAGCAAGCAATTTTGGCCGGTGGTTGTTTTTGGGGCATGCAGGACTTGATCCGCAAACGCCCTGGAATATTGGAAACTCGAGTGGGCTACACCGGCGGTGACGTACCCAATGCGACCTATCGCAATCACGGCACACACGCCGAAGCGATCGAGATCACGTTTGATCCCGCCAAGACCAGCTACCGAAATCTGTTGGAATTTTTCTTTCAGATTCATGACCCAACAACGAAAAATCGTCAGGGGAACGACCAGGGAACCTCCTACCGGTCGGCGATTTACTACACGACGGACCAGCAAAAGCAGACTGCGTTGGAGACGATTGAAGACGTCAACGCGTCAGGCATCTGGCCGGGCAAGGTGGTGACGGAAGTCGAACCGGCCGGTGACTTCTGGGAAGCCGAACCGGAGCATCAAGACTATTTGGAACGAATCCCAGGGGGCTACACCTGCCATTTCCCACGCCCCGATTGGGTGCTTCCGGTTCGCAGCGAATCGCAGACAAAGTAAGGGCTAATCGCGACGGTTCAGGTCACTCAGCAGTGTGTCTCTGCAGAAGGTCCAAATGCACTTCGCTCATCGGTAGCCAGAAATCGTTTGTCAGCTTGGGGTCGTTCGAGCGAACGATGTTCAAACTGACCTGCAGTTTTTTCAGCGCCGTATCGAATTGGCTTTTCGTACACGCCCACTGCGCGATGGCCCGTTTTCGCAGCGGGCCTGTGTAGGCTGGTTCCAAACGGATCAATTCGTACACCTGCTGTGCAAGCGTGTCCAACTGATCGACCGGGCAATACGCACAGGGGTAGTGGACGCTGCGAAAATGCTGCATCTCCATCAACACGGCATCCCCACCGGGAATCTTTCCATAGAACACCGCATCGGGATAGGTCTGCGGAATGCGAGTCTTCCAGTCCCAAACCGCCTTGATCTTGGGACTCCAGCCTCCCGCGGAAGGCTTCTGTTCGGACAGATCGGTGTTGTCCCAGAGTGACGGATACGACGACCCTTTGCTGCCGAACACCGTGCAAACTTTTTGCTCGATGATAAACTGATACGCTTGGTCGAATGTTTGGATCATAAAACAGGTACTAGTCCCGAATGGCACGAACTTAAGCGACGGGCACAACATGCAGTGCGAAAGTGGTTTTGCTTGCACTACCGGTAGAAATTTCTACCCATTCTTGGAGACCTCGCCTTACGTACCGAGTTCTGCAAGGCACGCGGGCGTCTTCCCGAAGCACTGTTTGAACGACTGCTCGGTGAAGTTGCCAATCGTTGTGAGCAGGCCACCGATGAAGCTTGGCTTTGGTGCGGCCGCATCGTTGAAATGGTCGACGGTTGGACAGGGCCTGACCCCAGGCTGCTGATTGTCGCAGAATGTTTTCTGACAGGTTCTCGTAACACTTTTTCAGCGATCGATTTGCATTGATCGATGCCAATGGCGTGAATAGTCTGGGCTAGCGTTTTGCCTTGAGTTTGCTGAGGATGAATTCAATTGGATCGCGATAGGACTCGAGTTCTGGACCACCTGGATACATCACATGGGATTCGATTCCGATCTCGTCCATCGCCTCTTTTAGTTTGACCCCCATCAACGGGTGATGCACCCAAACGTTGGGGTTCATGTCTTTGTTGATCGTTTTGTAGTCTCCGGCGGTGAAGAAAACAGGCGGATCATCTTTTGTCAGATGAGAGATCGGCGATGCGTCTCGACTGGCGCGATCAAGATGTTCGGTGATCGTCAATTCGCCGCCGCGAGGAAGGCCGAACAGCGGCCGCCCGCCGGGATGTTCTTTCAAACTTTCGACATCGAACCACTTTAGCAATGTGGGCAAATGCACCGAAGGCTGAGCAACGACGGGGGCGCATGCGATCAGACGGGTTGATTCGCGAAGCACCGGATCGTCGCTATTGGGATCGGCCAAGTCGTCATGAAACCCCAGCCACAGCGCAATGGTCCCACCAGCGGAACCGCCCGTCGCAGCAAACCGATTTTTATCTAGGTTGTACTCTGCCGCCTTGGAACGCAAGAACTGCACCGCACGCGCACCGTCATGCATCGGAATCGGGTATGGGTTTCTGCCGCCCTCGGTCAAACGATAGTTGATCGTGGCGACGGAGACGCCATGGTCCAGCATGGTTTTGACCGTGTTGGATGTGTGAAACTGACTTTTATCACCGCCGCTGAAACCGCCGCCGTGAATGCAGATCAACAGAGGTGTCGGCTGGTCGCTTTCGGCCAACCACAAATCCAATACGTTTCGCTTGTACGGCCCGTATTTCACGTTGGCGTGAGTGATGGAGGGTGCCAGCCCGCGTGTCCTAGGCGTGGGTTGTGCGTCGACGGTCGCTGCAAACCGAGTGATTAACAGCACCAGCATTGAAAAGCGTGATAGGATCGCGATCGTTTTCATGGCGGCTGATCAGGTGGGAGATGGGAATGTGATGTGGCGAAAGACGACAGTCGAGTTGCTAGTCCGACTACTTTTTGGATTTGCCTTTGCCCGTGATAGCGGCTTTGTTCTTGCTGAATCCAACTTCATCACGTCGGTTGAGCAATTGGTCTCGAAGCGTCTGAACCACGCTGGCATATTCGGGGCGATCGGCCAGGTTGGTGAATTCGCCTGGATCCGATTTCAGATCGTAAAGCTCTTGCCCGGCCTCGCCAAATCCCCACTGGGTAAAACGCCAGTCTTGGGTGCGGATTGATTCTCCACCACTGCGGCTGATTGTAAACGCATGGTCCTTGGCCCATGCGGTCGATTCTGTATCGGACAGTAAAGGTTTCAAACTGGTTCCCTGGAGGCCATCCGGTGCGGGAATACCAGCTAGATCGGCTAGCGTCGGATACAGATCCACCAGTTCGGTGATTTTCAACGTCCCTCGGCCGTGTTGGTCTTTCATCCAAGGCACGCTGATAATAAACGGCACCCGTGTGGCTTCTTCGAACAAGTGCTGTTTTTGAAATTTATGGTGCTGTCCTAACAAGTAGCCGTGGTCACTGCTGAAAACCACAATCGTGTTGTCTTGCAATCCCTTTTCATTCAGTGCATCAAGCACGCGTCCGACTTGGGCGTCCATATAGGAGACGCTCGCATAATAGGACTGCAACAGTCCCTTGTGCAATTCCGGCGTGACCCCATAGGTGGTGCGATTGCGTTTGTAGTCGCGAATGATTTCCGGTACATCATCCAGATCATTCTCAGGCACGACCGGGGCGATCATGTCGGCGCGAGTGTAGCGATCGAAATACGTTTTCGGTGCGACCAAGGGCACATGCGGTCGGACAAAGCCCACCGCCAGAAAGAACGGTTTGTCTTTCACGCGATCCAGGATCTCGATGGCCCGATCGGCCGCCATGCCATCGGCATGTTCGCTGTCACCCCCCACTGCCATGACACTCGTAAAGTTTTGTGATCGAGTGTCTTTGGGCGACCAATTGGTTTTCTCGCCGGCGGCATTTTGTTCCGGTGCTTTGATATTGATCGCTTCCTCCCAAGAAAACGGGTCGTCGCGTTCGGCCGTCCCGGCAATGATCTCGCCAGGAATCCCCATGTGATAGATCTTACTGACTCGGCCTGCGTAGTAGCCGGCATTGCGAAAGGTTTGGGAGAGTGTCACGACATCCGGCATGCTTTCGCGCAGACTGCCTTGGTTCGCCAATGTCAGATTGGAGTACGGATACAGTCCCGACATGATCGAGGCGCGCGACGCACCGCAAACCGGATACTGGCAATGCATGTTTTCAAACTTCACGCCTCGGTCCGCAAGTCGATCCAGATTTGGTGTCTTGCATTGTGGATGCCCAAATCCACTGAGCGCGGTGTTCAGGTCATCGGCGATCAAGAACAGCACATTCGGTGGATTCGCCAGGGCCGACGATGGAATCAGTAAACCGCCGAGTAGTGCCAGAACGATTTGGGAGCGAGTTGCGAAATTCATTGGGATCGAAATGAGTGGGGGATGGGTGCCGGATGGGTGGCCAGGGCAGCAACACAGGGTCAGTCTGCACTGTGACTGACACGTAGACTTGAAAACGACACACGTGCACCTTCTGATGAATCCCCTTTGTTGTCTTGCGGGTACACACCGGCTTTGAAATAAAATGTCTCGTTCGCCCACGAGTCATCGTGATGGACCATGTTTTCAGTTTGCGTCATTCCGTTGACGTCCACCGAAAGCACACCGCCGGCCAACGTGATCGACCAGGTCACGTCACGATTGAGTTCGGCCTCGGCGAACGTCAACTTCTTGTCGTCGCCCTTGTCAGGACTCAATTTTACAAGCGCCTCGATCCGGCCTTTATAGTACTGGAGCTTTACAAGCGGTTTGGACTGGCCGGTGTAGCTGTGGATTTGACCGATCACGACCTTCGGTTCGCTTGGAATGTCGATCAGGCGACAACGCGCTTCCATCACATGTGTTCCTGGCATTCCCCAATTTCGCGCTGGATTGCCAGGTTCCAGCATCTCACGCAATTCGCAGCGTGCGAATTTTGTGTTGTCAGTCCTTGAGCCGTTTACGGGGCACCAGAACACGATCGCACCACTCGAGTCCGTGTAGAAATGCGAGTCCTTGAACCCGGCGACCAGCTGTTTTGATTCGATCTCTTTTGCGTGGCCGCCGTAGGTGTTGTCGGCATCAACAGGCAGCGTCAATTTCCAATGGCTGAGATCAATTTGACCGCCTGGTTTACCGCGGGCGGCCGATGCCGGCGGTGATTGTTGGTCAGCGGACGCGCTGGCTGGCTGGGAGAGTTCGTCGGCCAGTGCCAAGGACGTGCCGAGCAGTGTCGCTGCTGTCAGGGAGAATGTAAAAAGCAGGTGTTTGATCATGTTTTTTCTTGGGGTGCAAAACCGTTCTCAACCGGCCGTTCAGGCTGATGCATGGCGAATCACTTGCTTCGCAGCGCGTTGTACTCGCGAATCCCTCCAGAGAATTGATTGGGGTCAAAATCTGGATTGGGTAGGGCAAATTGCGCGTCGGTTTCGGCAAGGTATTTATCCAACGACTTTTCGATCGCCGTGGCTTTTTCGGGATAGTCCGCAGCGACGTCGTGCTGCTCCGTTGGGTCATGATTCAGGTCATACAGTTCCACGTTCCCGTCATCCGCATAGCGTATGATTTTCCAACCATCAACGATTGCCGAACTGTAGGGCGTCGTTTCATCGTAATGCGGGTAGTGCCAATAGAAAGGACGGTTGGCAACCGTACCACTTCCGGTCAGCACCGGGCCGATATCGATTCCGTCTAAGTGTTCGTCGGGCTTCAGAGGCGCTATCAGGTAGGAAAGAATCGTGGGGTACAAATCCATTCCAATCGTAGGGACATCAGAGACGCCGGATCGAATGTGTGGGCCGGCGACGATCAACGGGACCCGCGTCCCACCTTCGTAGGCCGTGCCTTTGTTGCCGCGAAAGTTCGGCACAAACTCGTCACCTTGACTGCCGTTATCACCGGTGAAGATGATCAGGGTGTTGTCCAATTGATCGATCGATTTGAGCGTCTCGATCACTCGCCCGACGCTCTCATCCAGACTTTGGATCATCGCCGCCTTGCCCGGATCTTTCATGTAGTAATCCGCATTCGGATTTTCAGCCAACTTCTGTTTGTACTTTTCGACGTAGCCAGGTTTTCCAGTGATCGGCGTGTGAACGGTGTAGTAGGAAAAGTACAAAAAGAAGGGTTGGTGTTGCTTGCGCCGTAGAAAGTCAACCGCGCAATCGGTCAGCACATCGGTAAGGCACTCGTCTTTGCTGCCTTTGCCCTTGAGCCCCGGAAAACGATGGTAGGCCGGATAGAAAAAGCGATGTCCCTGGTTGGGCGAATGATCACCGCCAAAGTTTTCATCAAAGCCGTTGTTTGTCGGTAGATGATCTTGGTAGAGCGCCGCCAATTCCTGCACTTTATCAGCGTTATCCACCTCGGTCGGCTTGGGGCGCGGGATCAAGTGCCATTTACCGATGAAAGCAGTTGCATAGCCCTGTTCCTTCATCGCTTCGGGCAACAAAACACGTTCCCGGTCGATGTAGGTTTGCCAATCCGGTGTAAGGGTTTTGCGATTGATTTGCTGCTGACCGGGAATCCAATCGGTCAGGTGCAGCCGCGCCGGCGAACGACCGGTCAACAGTGCCGCACGGCTGGGGGAACAAAGTGTGGCGGCTGAATAGGCATGGGTGAAACGCATTCCTCGCGCTGCCAACGCATCAATGTTTGGCGTTTCGTGGAACTTACTGGCGTAGCAAACCAATTCGCCAGAGCCAAGATCATCGACCAGGAAAAACACCACGTTAGGACGCTTGACTTTCAAAAAGTCATATTCCGGCGAGACACATTTCCCCTTTGCCGTCTCGAACACCAGCTTCAACGAAGCCTGGCTTTCCGGATATCGTCCTTGGTCATCAGTCGCGTCTTCCCATTGATCGAGGTGCCGTCGATGCGCCTGGATAACATTGGCAAAGTTCGGGTCGTTGACCAAGTTGACGGTCTGATGGGGATCGTTGGTTAAATCATAGAACTCTTCGCTGGGTCGGTTTTCCGCATCGTGATACGACGCCTGCAACTCGCTAAGCTTTCCTGCGCCGAGCAACTGGCGAAGGGTCGTGAAGGATGCGTAATTTTCGCGGTACTGCGGTTGGTAAAGCGCGCGGTCGGTTTTGTAGTTGCGGATGTAACGAGACTCTTTTGATCGGACGGTGCGAATTCGGTCGATCGCGTTGCCCATCCGGTCTCGGGCCGAGATCACGTAGGTTCGGGGGCGATAGTCGTCGGCGAACAAGTCGCGTCCTTCCATGAATTCAGGAATCCCAATTCCTGCCAGCCCCAACGAACTCGCAGTGATATCGATCCCACTGACCAGATCGGATCGTGTCTCGCCTCGCGGCCTGCCAAGATCAGGGCTGCTGGGCCAGTGAACGATCAGCGGCACCTTGGTCCCATCCTCATAGAGAAACTGTTTGGCGCGTGGGAGTGGACTGCCGTGATCGGTGAAGAAAAAAACGGCTGTGTTGTCCCACAAATCGTATGCTTTTAGTCCTGCGATGATCGCGCCGACCTGGGCGTCGGTTTCGGCGATTTGTTCGTAGTGCCGGGCGATCGCATTTCGAAAAACAGGGTGGTCGGGATACTGCGGCGGCACATTGACCTGGTCTTCACGCACGCGGCTAGGAGCTGGATATTTTGAACCCGTTTCACCGCCTGTTTTACCGCCCTTCAATTGGATTTGTCCAAAGAACGGTTTGCCCTGCAATTGTTTCAACCAGGAAACATCACGACCGATCATGTGCGAGTTGACTTGTTTGCGATCAGGTCGATTGAACTCCGGCGAGTACATCAAGTCGCGTTCGCGTTGGAAGTTGTAATCGTCCTTTGCTTCATTGAACGTCAGATAGCCGGCACGACGAAATAACTCCGGCACGGTCAACACACCGTCAGGCAGCGGTTTCTTGATCATCGTCCGATGTTGATGCAACCCGAGTGTTGTTTGCATCGTGCCGGTGATCAAAGCTGATCGTGTGGTTGAACAAACCGGGGCCGGCATAAACGCGTTTTCAAACACCACGCCGGTCTGGGCCAAGCTGTCGATGTTCGGCGTTTGGGCGATGGGGTCGCCATAGCACCCCAGCCAATCGCTCATGTCGTCGACATAGATCCACAGGATGTTTGGCCGATCCGCACGCGTCTGGCAATCGTTGCCGCACCATAGCGCGGCCAGCGTCAAGAGTGCCAAACGAGAGAATCGAGAATGCAGCATGGCAATGTCCCGCGACACAACAGGCGATGGGCACGAACGAAACGACAGACACGAAAAATAAGGACGTCTCTCGTGCTGTTAACCGCCTGAATATATCAGGTGGGCGAACTTCCGTTCGCCATTTGCGTGGTGCGCCGGCAGTGGATTCACTGGACATTCAACTGGCCGATTATTCCGATTGTTCTGGCACGAGAGAGAAAGGTCTGTACGGGTTAGCACTAATACCGATGCGAGATGTGAAGTGGCGGCGAAGCGTCAGCGTTTCGCTTCACCGAATTTAAATTTCGATAGACGGTCTTTCACGGATGAGGATTGGTTGATGAAAAAAGTTCGTCTCTCGCGAATTTTGGGATGGGTCATGCTGGGCGTTTGCGCAAACAACTTGTCGGCCCAGACCTATTCCTCGTCTGACACGCCACTGGCAATTCCGCCTTCGGGGACTTCGGGGACGACAATTTCATCGATCACGGTGCCAGATTCCATTGTGATTTCGAATCTGGACGTGAATGTTGACTACAACCACACTTTCCAAGGCGACCTGACTGGCACCGTCACATCACCCAACGGGACGAACGTCCAACTATTTGCCGGCTCTGGGGGGAGTGTGGACGCTCAGAACGGCGGTTACTTGTTTGACGACGATGCCGCGACCGCGTTCCCACCGGGTTCGAGTCCTATTGCCAATGGGACCTACCGTCCGGCTGAACCACTGTCGGCGTTCAATGGCGAGAACGCACTGGGGAACTGGACGCTGACAATTGACGATACGTTTGGAGGTGATTCTGGAACGTTGAATGTCTGGCAATTGTTTTTCGCATCGGCATCGGGGGATACGTCGGGAGCCGAAATCCTGGCAAGCGGTTCGATGATCGAAATCCAGGCAACCGGTCAATTCCTCGGTCTGTTGGCGAATCGGCTGCGAGGTGGTGTCGGGGCTGTTGGAAGCCGTTTTGCAAGTCCATCTTATGCGTCGTCAAGCCCCACGCCGGCACCCCAGATCCGGCTTGTTTCGACCGCACCATCAACTCCTGAGAACGCCTCTCGTGGACAATCTTTGAGGCATCATTGCAGTTCGCCGCAGTACGTATTGGTCAATCCCCTGCGGACCGACGCCAGAAAGACGCGAGCTTGGGTCACGGGCTACGGCGCTCAAGGCGGACTCGATCACGGGTTTGATTACGACTTCTCCGGCGTAGCGTTCGGAGCCGAACGAAACATTGACTGCAGCACACTCGTCGGGATTGCCGGAAACTACTACGGAAGCAACGGGCAATCGGATACCTCCGGTGTGGAATTAGACTCGCTGGGAATCGCATTCTATGGCTCTCGTCGGATTAGAAGCCACGGATATCTCACAGGCATCATGGGCTATAGCAACGGCGACTACAGTACCCGCCGATCGACGACGACTGGGACTGCCGTTGGCGAGACAGACAGTGACACCTTCACAAGCTTGTTCGAACTGGGAAGAAACATTCACAGGGGACAAACGACGATCCAGCCACACGCCGCGTTTCAGTACGTCGGAATTTCCGCGGATGGATTCAGCGAAGCCGGTGCGGGATCGGCTAACTTGCAGGTCGCCGATGACAACGTCAACTCGGCACGCGGCATGTTAGGTCTGAGCTTCCTGCGATCGATGCCGGTGGCTGGCAGCGGAACGTTTTCACCGTTCTACCGAATCGCCTACGCTCACGAGTTTGCCGATGACAACCAAATCATCAACGCCGGACTGGCCGGGTCGGCTGGCCCACTGGTGTTCCAAGGCCCAGAACTCGGCCGCGACTATATCGACATGAACGTGGGGATCAGCTATGCCACGGGGTACGGACTCTCACTCTTTGCCGACTATGGTTCCCAGTTCTCTTCGGAACTCGATCAGCACACCGGTCGCGGTGGAGTGTCGTTCGCTTGGTGATGAACGATCATCGATCCAGTGATTGCCGCGGTTCCGATGGGACGGCGGCAGTCACGGTGCCGTCGGCGGGAATCGCGGGTGAATCGATCGTCATCCGTTGAAGATTTTCGATCGTTGCCAAAATCGATTGACGGTTCCCTGGGTCGATGCGCAACAATTGTTGGTATTCCGTCTCAGCCTCGTCGAATCGTCCCATCGCAAGCAGCAGATCCGCGAGTTTCCGTCTTGCTTTCCGCTGTTCGGGCAGTCTGGCGATGATTGATCGATAGATTTCAATCGCTTTTGGTTCCTGTTGCGTTACTGCGGCAAACTCGGCGAGATTCAAAAGCGTGGGAGTGTGTTCCGGGCAAAGTGCCGCGGCGATTTTCCAGTGTTGCACCGCATCGGAATGTTTATCCAGTTTGCTGAGCGCGCTTCCAAGGTTGCAGTGCGTTTGCGCCAATGCGTCGTTCTCGGCATCCAGTTCCAAAGCCCTACCGTAGAATTCGGCTGCGACTTGATACCGACCAACCTTGAAATTTTGGTCTCCGATGAATTGATATCGACGATGGCTTTTCAATGAAAGCTGAACCTGCCATAGCAACGGATCTGCTGGAGTAAACGGGCGGCGGTTTTCCGCACTGGATTCCATCAGTCCTTGGGCACGCGCAGTCTGTCCCAGTTTGCGGTAGACGGTTCCCAGCAGGTACTCAATGCTGGCGACTTGCGGCTGTAGTTGATCGGCTCGCTCAAGGTGTTTGCGGGCTGTTTCCAATTGATCGCGTTGCTCGGCGATACGCCCCAGACTGTAGTGCGCGAAAGCTCGCGAATCATCGCTGGCGAGCACCTCTTCGAACCGATTTACGGCGACATCCAATTGGCCAGTCGCAATCGCGGTTTCACCGAGCCAGCAACGTGTGATGATCTTGGCTTCGTGGTTTTCGCCGTCATCTGATTCCAACAGCTCCAGTGACTTCAAGAGCAGTTGGTTCGCTCTGTCGTGATCCCCCTCTGCACTGGCAAGGTGGGCCAGGAGGTAGGGCCAGCGGAAATCGGTTTCAGACGCCTGAGACGCAGAAACGTAACACTCTTCTGCCGCCCAATTGACCTCTAGACACTGGTACATCATTCCAAGTTGACCGAACCAGTCGCCCAGTTCTGAGGGATCCACGGTTTCAATTTTCCGTTCCGCTTCGATGATCTGATCCGCCACCGCGGTTTCGAATGCGGCTGTGTCGACCTGTGGCAGTCGATCTGTACCGATGAATTTGGATGGCGCATCCCCTGCCGGATCAGTATTGGGACTGCATCCGCCAAGAACGAGCAGGGAAACCAAATACACCACGCAGGTGCAGCAGCGAAAATGATCGTTCATGATGAATCCCCTTGCCCAGATCCTTGTCTCAATTCCGTGTAGCGGCCGAGATCTGGCGGCAAAAAATGTTCCCTGGTGCCGTCTGGCCAAATGACTTCCAAAGCGACCGGTTGAATCCCTTGTGGAATGCCGAACAAGACGCGTGGATCATGAGAGGAGCAGTAGCCGCCATCGCGGCGCACACGCCTGCGGACGATAGTGCCGTTTTCCAGTTCCAACTGCGCGACGGCACCCAATTGATTTCGCGTGGCGTCGGCATCGACCAATCGCAATCCCAGCCAAGCATTCTGGTGACCGAGTTGATTGCGATAAAGTCTGGCCTGGCCCTCGTTGTTGATCACCAAGAAATCTGTATCGCCGTCACTGTCGATGTCGCCCAGCGCAAGCCCACGACTCATTTCCTGCAGTACGAATGTGTCGCAAACTCGATCGCCGACGTCTTGAAAAGACTTTCCTTCGTTGCGAAACAACTGATTGGGTTGGCCACGTGGATAAGGATCATGTGAGGAGATGGCCGAATTTTCTCGTTTGACGGTCCCATTGACTACCAGCACATCCAACCGACTGTCATTGTCATAGTCGATCCAGCCCGCCCCGAATCCGGTCATCGTTTGGCTGATCGCGCCCAGGTTGGACATGTTGGTGCGGTCCGAGAAACCGCCGCGTCCGTCATTCAAGTACAGCGTGTTGGTTTCGTTGGTCAGATGCGCCATAAACAAATCTTCGTCGCCATCGCCGTCGCAGTCGGCGGCATCAACTCCCATCCCGGCTTCGGCTGCCCCCGTTCCGTTGTAGGCACAGCCGGACAGCAGCGAGGAATCTTTGAATGTTCCATCGCACTGATTGGTCCAAAGTCGATTGGGCATGCCGTCATTGGTGACATAAATATCCGTCCAGCGGTCGCCGTCGAAATCAGCACAAACCACTCCCAATCCGGCGCCATCGAGGGACGCGATTCCGACGGCAGCCGAGACATCGGTGAATCCGCCACGGCCATTGTTTCGAAACAGTCGGTCCGGTTCCCCTCGAAAACTGTTGGGGCCGCAATAGTCTCGCGTGCCGTTGGCCCCGAAACAGGGTTTGTCGGTTTGAAAGGAATACTCGACGTAGTTGCAGACGTATAGATCGAGCCAACCGTCCCGGTCATAGTCAACGAAGGCAGCACTGCTGCTCCAGCGATCGACCTGGGTGCCGGTTGACTTGGTCGCATCAGTAAACGTTCCGTCGCCGTTGTTCATCCAAAGTTGGTTGGGACCAAAATTCGTCACGTACAAATCGACGTCCCCGTCGTTGTCATAGTCGCCACAGGCAACGCCCTGCCCGTAGCCGACGGCCCCGGAAATCCCACTCGTCGCTGTGACGTCCGTGAATCGCAGTTGGCCGTCCGGGTCACCCTGCGGTGAATCGTTGCGAAACAGTCGGTCACTGATCAGTGGGCGTTGGGGCGACGGCAGAGCGTTGGTTTCGTCCCACTGGTGGCTCTGGACGAAATACACATCTAAATCGCCGTCATTGTCGTAGTCGAAGAATGCCGCGCCGCTGCCGACAATTTCGTAAAAACGATATTGCAGCGAACGTCCGGAGACGTGTTGAAATTGCAGCCCGCTGGCACGGCTGACATCGGCGAACAGCGCCCCAGCCGTCGCCGAAAGATGATCTGATTCTGTCCCCAGCCCAGTCTGACTTGCCTGAGACGGCGATTCTCCGGCTTCGGGTCGCCTCGATCGCTCGCACCCGATGCATGAGAGCAGCAACAATCCGACTGCTAACACGGGGAGTAACGGCGAAATCGATAGGGGCATGATCAAACTGAGAAAGCACAGCGAATGTCGGATCGCCCAGCAGAATTTCGCTGTCCAGCTCCGTCCAATCAATGTGTATAAAGCGATGAATCAGACGCGGCAAGATCAATGCAAATGGTCCTCACCGCAAATCGATTCTCGCTGACGCGTCGCGTTCCCTGCGTGTTACCGCTGCCGTTGTTCCGGAAATCCCGATCGGGATGGGCCAGTGGACGACCGACGGTGCGCCCGAATCCATCCTGATCGAGAAACGGTTCACCGCCCTTCCATGGTATCGTCACCATTGGGCCCGTTATTGCTCTCGGAATAGTGGGCTGTCGATGACGGCGGCAATCGTGTCGACAATTCGATAGTCGTGCTCCGCTGACGCGACAACAATCCGCTCCACCTCGGCGGCGTTTTCTGGTTCCGCGCCATTGGCATAGATCAGCAGTTTTTCGATGAAGCAGCGTACGAATTGTTCTTGGTTTGCCTTGGTCTTCATCAATTGGCGAAAGCCGACGATGTCCTGGTAGTTCTTGCCGTTACGAAACGTTGCCGATGCGTCGATCGGCAAAGATTGGAATTGGCGTGAATTTGGTTTCTTCTTCCTCGCTTTGGATTCGCTTGGTGCTTCCACTCCCATCCGTACATAATGGTCGCGCCATTGGCCGACGGGATCAAAGTTTTCGAAGGCGTATCCGTACGGGTCGATACTTCGGTGGCACGAGGCACAGGTTTCTTGGGCGATATGGGCACCCAAGATTTCTTTGATCGTTTTCGCTTGCCGAACATCTGGCTCCGTAATCTCGACATCGCCGGGCGGTGGCGAAGGTTTGATTCCCATGAAGTTTTCCAAAACGTATACCGCGCGATGGATGGGCGAGGTGCCCAGGCTGTCGGCCGTCAATGTCAGAAACGCCCCCATGCCCAACAGTCCGCCGCGGCGTCCATCTTCAAAAACATACTTGCGAAGTTGGGAATCGTCGGGAACCCCTTTGACGCCGTAAATGGTTGCCAAGTCTGCATTGATGAACGAATAGTTTGCCGTCAATAACTCCGGCAGTGGCATGTTGGTTTCGATCGCATGACGAAAAAACTGTTTCGCCTCGGCGATCATGTCATCGCTGACGCTCTTGCGATGATAGTACGGGTAGCGATCAGGATCCGGAGCCATGAAGTTGATTCGATCCAATTGCAACCACGCATGCGGGAATTCTTCCAAGAACGCGTTCCCGCTTTCACCGGCCAAGTAACCGTTGACCAGTTCGAGAACGCCTTCGTATCGATCACAGATCCCGGCTTCGATCGCGTCGCGGAGACGCTGCTGCGGAATCGTGCTTGAAAGGAAAAACGCCAGCTTTGTCGCGAATCGATCCGATGGCGTCTCGTTTTCTGGATTGATCAGCAAGAACGACGGCGAGACGAAGATCGCGACCATGCCTTCTTTGATCGCATCCAAATCACCCAGTTCTGGCTGACGCATGGTCACCAGTTGCACGATCGGGTCCAGTTCACCGCTGCGGACTTGGCGGCGCCAGGCTCGCTCTGCAATCGGTTTTAAGATCGCTTCGGCGTTGGCCGCGATCGGTGAATCCCCTATCAAAGCGACGTGGCGTTCCGGCGGCCAAGACCGATAGATCGGGCCTTCGATTTCGGCATCGTAAACGCGAGGGCGTGGACCACGCCAATAGTCGACCCAATGACTCCAGTGGCCGGGCGAATCGCTGCGAAATTTGGAACGGGGGACAAGCTCGTTCACCACGTGTCGGTAGAGTTCCGGGTCGTGTTCTTTGATGTAATCGTGCGCGATTGCCTGTTGGAATTTGAAGTTTCCGTTTCCTCGCTCTCGCAACCCGTCGGTCGGATAGGACAACTCGATTCGAGTGCCTTCGGCCAGCCACTCTTCAAGCACGATTTCTTTGATGTCGTTGTCCGGCAAGTCATAGGTTTTGACACGATCGCCGAAATGAATGGCCAGCCGAATCGGATCGCCATCGTAGATACCGGTCTGTTGGGAATCGTAATAACCGCGATCGACGCCGGTGGCGCGAATTTTCAGGCGGTAGTATCCGGTCGTCGGCACGGATTGGAAGTTTTCAAAATACATCCGCAGTCGCATGTCGCGAAATTCCAGACTATCCCGGTTGCGGGTCGCGATCTCTTTCCGATTGGTGTTTTGGTTTAGCGACGTCATACGCAACGAATCCGCGAGGACGTTGTAGTGCTTGGCCGGTGTTTGGTTGCCCGAGAGCACTGTTGCCTGGATGATTTTGCGAACGGATTCGATGTATTGCTCAAGGTGATACTCGCTGATTCCAAGCGCATCGCCGTTGGTGTCGAAACCTTCATGCAAGGTATCGCCGAGCAGATTGCCCAGCGGAAAATGGGTGCCGGGGTCTTCGATGCCAAGCGCATCACTAATGCTATTGGCAAATTCACGATTGTTCAGCCGGCGTGGCGCATTGTGAGCTTTGCTATCGGTCGGATGCTCGTAAGCCAGTAACGTCTTGCGGATGAATTTGGCGATCTCAACACGTTGCACGTCGGTCACATCCGTTCCTTCGCCCGGTGGCATGTCACCTAGCGAGACAGAGTCCATGCTCGTTTGCCACCACTGCTGGTTTTGTTTCGTCACAGCGCTGCCGAGCAAATCCAGATGGAAGTCGCCTTCGGGATCATCGCCGCTATGGCATTTTCCACAGTGCTGTTGCAAGAGTTCTATTTCAGCGGCGTTGGCGGACACGGTCGCAACGACCATGGCAATCAACAGAACGAGTTTGTGATTGGGTCTAAGCATGGTTAAGATCGAACGCCCCTGTGCTTAGGTTGAATGAATCGCGTTCAACACCGAATCGCTGCATCAATGTGACATACAGATTGCATAGCGACATGTTCTCGCCCGCGGCATTGCGGGTATCGACGTGTCCCAGGTGATTGAAACCGCCGCCGGCGACCAGGATTGGCAAGTCACGGTTAGAGTGTGTGCCGCCGTAGCCCATGCCGCTGCCAAACAAGATCACAGTGTGATCCAGCATAGAACCGTCACCGCCGGGTTCGTCGATCTTGTCGATTTGGTTCATGAATCGAGACAGTTGCTCCATCTGAAAGGTCTCGATCGCAACCAGTTCCGATACAATTTGTTCGTCTTTGCCGTTATGCGTACAGGCGTGGTAGCCGCGATTGACACCATGAATATCGGTGTAGCCGAGTTCATTGGGAAAAGCGACCGTAGCGACACGAGTCAAATCGGTTTGAAAGGCATAGGCGACCATGTCAAAAATGGCGTTGTAGCGATTGATGACTGTGGCCTCGCCGTCGAGGTGCTGAGAGATATCAAATTTGGGTTTGTCCCGTCCGACCCACTGTTGGCGGGTGTCGAATCGCCGTTCCAGTTCCCGAATCGATGTCGCGAACTGATCCAGACGTTCGCGGTCTGCCGCGCCGGCGCTGGCTGCGACACCAGCAAACTGTTGACCCACTGCGTCCAAGATGCTGCCGTTGCGGGCGATGGTTTGCCGCTGAGTCTGCTTTTCTTTTTCCGACAGATTCAGGAACAGATGATCAAACAATTTCTGTGGATCGGTATAGGGTTTCAGCTCCACGCCGTTGGCATTCCAAACCATACGAATCCCGGTTTGCAACGCGGCATGAATCGATGGATAGCGAACGTCGCCGCCAATCTGCCGTGCGATCACTTGATCCAGCGACATGTTCTTTTCCGCGAAGGCGTGACTGTTTTCTGGCAGCACCCCGCTCAAAAATGCCAACTCACGACCATGACCACTCTTCATCCCGTGGTCGGTGTGCGAGAACACGGTGAATCGGTCTTTGGCCCACTCCAGCGGTTTCAGTGTCGGCGAGAGCGTAAAATCCTTGCCAAAGTCTGGAGGGAAAAAATTGTCAGGATGCATTCCCAGCGGGTTTCCGACGACCAAAAATCGCAGGGGCGGACCGCCGCCATTGGTTGCCCCCGAAGCATTCAAGTCTGATTCGAGGGTCGGCAACGCCAATGCCCCGCCTAGTCCCTGCAGAATCGTGCGACGTGAAATGGCCATATTGGTCTCATCTGGGTTGAAAGGGTGCCTTTATCAATTGTAATCATCGGCTGCAGCCAGCACCTATCTGTCCAGTGGAGCCGATCTGTCGGAACGGTTGGATGATTCACCGCCGACGATTTGGCTGACGTGGTGGTGCGCTGCGTCCGCTTTCCAGCGTCGAATCGAGTTGTTGTTGCAGTTTGTTCACGATCGCGGGGTATTCGTGGTACAGGTTGCGGGTTTCGCCGGGGTCGGATTCCAAATCGTACAGTTGCCCTGGTGCCTGGGGAGCATTGTTTGGCAACTGATATTCCTGCAACAGTTTGTGTTTGGCGTAGTTGTTGCCACCGGAACCCTGATGGGCCAGATACATCCATTTGCCTTGACGGATTGCCAGGTACTTTTTGCCGCCGAAACCTTGCTGCAGCAGATAGGGGCGGATCGGCTGGCTGCCCTGTTGTCCGAGCAATTCCGGCAACAGGCTGAAACTGTCTTCGGCAGCACTGTTCGGAATTGTTGCACCAACGATATCGGCGACCGTGGCAAACACGTCGGTCAATGACGTCAGTTGATCGGAAGTCGTATTGGCTGCGATGTGGCCGGGCCAACGAACCAGGAGCGGAACCCGATGTCCGCCTTCCCAGTTGTCACGTTTGACCCCACGCCAGGGACGCGCACCATCATGATTGTGATCGTGTCGCATGTGATACACCGTCGGCACTTCGGGTCCGTTGTCACTGGAGAACATCACCACCGTATTGTCAGCGATGCCCAGGGAATCCAAAGTCTTCATCAGTTCGCCGACGACGTAGTCGAGTTCAAAAATGAAATCTCCGTGCGGACCGGAATCGGTTTTGCCTTTGAATTGATCACCAGGAAACGAGGGCAGGTGCACGGCTTGGGTGGAGTGCAGCAGGAAAAACGGCTTGTCGGGAGTTTCCTGAACATGCCGTTCCAGGAACCGCTGGCTCTTCTGGAGAAATTGGATGTCGACTTCTTCTAGATCAAAATCGGGGGCAACCATCCCAGGGCGATTGTCGTTGGAATAGGGATGCTGGGGCAGCGTCGACCGATCCAGTTTCTCGACCGGTGGCACAGGAATGCGATCTCCGTCAATAAAGGCGTACAGCCAGTCGGTGGTCGGGCAGCAAGCGGTGCCAAAGAAACGATCGAATCCATGGTCGATCGGCCCGCCCTTGATTCGCCGCGAATAGTCGATTCGATTCACAGCGTCCGGACCCCCATCATGAATTGGCATACCAGAGTGATCGAAAAAGGTCAGGCCGATGTGCCATTTGCCAAAACATGCGGTGGTGTAACCGTTGTGTTGCAGCAGTTCTGGCAACGTCAAACGATCGTCGGCAATCAACGAGGGGCCACCGGCACCGCTAAAGACGCGTCCACCGTTGGGAATCCGAAACGCCATCTGGCCGGTCATCAGGCTGTAGCGGGTCGGCGTGCAAACGGTGCAAGGGCTATGGGCGTCGGTGAAGCGAATGCCTTGACTCGCAAGTCGATCCAGATGGGGTGTGGGAATGTTGGAATCAGGGTTGTAACAACCGATGTCGCCGTACCCCAAGTCATCAGCCAAGACAAAAACAATGTTCGGATGCTGCGATGAATTGGCATGCAAATGCGTCGGACAAATGCCGTGTAATAAAAGCACCGTCAGTGCCGCAACTGCTAGCCCAGCCGTTGGGCGACACCCGGTCGATCCTCGGTCGTGGGCGGACGTCTTGAAAAGGAACATGTGCATCTGGAAGCTTTGTTTGTGGATGGCGGACGTTTTAATCATCGCACCAGCGATCGGACGGCAACGCGATGTCTGCCCAAACGCGTTTGCGCTAGACCGGTGATCGATACGGAACGATACAAAGATGATGATCGAAAATGCGAATAAAATAACAACATCACCCGACCACCACCGTCAATAATGTTTTCATGAGCAACCGATCAACTTCTTCGATTCATGCGGTAGGTTTCCTGCTGTTTGTTGCCGGCTGCACTGCGTGGCCGCCTGCTGCGGCTGCCGAACCACCGCCGGGTGCTGATTGTAATGCAGCGGAACTGTTGCCCCAAACGATCGTAGCTTGTGCCGAGTTTTCGGGCGTCCGCGGCAGCTTGAAAACGGTACTGAACCATCCGCTGCGGTCCAAGCTCGAAGCGATGGATGCGTATCGTGTGCTGATGGAGTCAGACGCAACCCAACAATTGCGAGTCGGGATTGGCGTCTTCGAGACAAGTATGGGGCAACCTTGGCAAGACGCTTTGGCGACGCTGACGGATCGCGGCATCACGGTTGCCTTGGATTCTGTCGATGGCGGACTGGCAATCTTGGTTCAATCATCCGACGCAGACCTGTTGGAACGTTTCCGCGGTTTTGTGCTAGCCCTGCGACAGTTGCAAGGTGCCGCCGTCCGGCAAGGCGACTACCGTGGATTCAACGCCGAATTGGTCGGCGACAAATTGCGGATGGTGCGGATGCACGACTGGCTTTTATTGACCAACAATGCGGAGTTGGGTAAATCGATCATCGACCAATACATTGATCGTGACAGCGATTCGTTACAGACCAACGCGACCTATGCGAATGCGGCCAAGGAACTTTCAGCGAGTGAATCAGATGGCCGTCTTGTGTCGGCTTTCTTAGATGTCAATCGATTGCGTGATGCCGGTGTCGCGAAAGATGTTTTCAAGGAAAAGGTCGACAATGTTGTGGCCGAAATGTTGTTGGGGGGCGTGTTGTCAAATCTTCGGCAAACACATTATGCCACCGCACAGTTACATCTCAGTGGCGATTCGCTAGCGTTGCAACTGGCAACACCCCACCAACGCGACTGGGAACCGCCTCGCGAATACTTTTTCGGGGCACCAGGGCTTGCCACTGCTCCCCCACTGCTGGCGATGCCAAACCAATTGTTTGCGTTGTCGACGCACCGTGATCTGTCGCAGATGTGGCTGCGGTCGGGCGATTTACTGTCCGATCAAGCCAGCGAGCAGTTGGTCGTCGCCGACACGACACTGACAACGATTTTCTCTGGCCGTGACTTTGGCGAAGACATATTGGGTTCGCTCAAAAGTGACGTGCAGATCGTTGGAATCGCACAGGAGTTCACTGACATCTTGCCGCGACCGGCGATCAAATTGCCCGCGTTTGCGTTACAGTTCCGCATGAAAAACCCAGCCCAAACACAGCCCGATTTACGTCGAGTGTTCCAAAGTTTCGTTGGTTTTCTGAACGTCGTCGGTGCCCAGAATGGTCAGCCACAATTGGATTTAGGAATGGAGACGGTTGGCGATGCTCAATTGATCACGAGCCGCTATCTGCCCGATCGTGACGAACGAGAACGGTTGGATGCGCCGATTCAATTCAATTTTTCGCCCACGCTGGCCTTCGCCGGCGATCGATTCATTGTGTCGAGTTCAACGGCGCTCGCGCGGGCATTGGTTGAATCAAAGGACGATCCGCCAGGCACGATCACAAGTGGTTTGAATACACGTGCCGAGATCGAAGCGGGGGTGCTGCAAGACATTTTGCAGGCGAATCGGTCGCAACTGGTCGCAAATAACATGCTCGAAAAAGGACATAGCAAGGAAGCGGCCGAAGGTGAGATCGGATTGCTATTGAAACTGATCGAATTCTTCCGCGACGTTCACATGAACTTGCTCGTATCGGATTCACAGATGGCAATCAATTTGATCATCGATGTGAAATCGGACGTCGAGGCACAGCCGTGAACGAAATGCAAACGATCGATCCGGACTGGGCCTGGCAACCGTTTGAGCCGACATCTCAGCGACCTTGGGACCGATCGCTGGCGGCGCATCTGTATCGTCGATCCGGATTCGGTGCCGACCTTGCTCGTATCGACCAAGCGGTGATGCGGACTCCGGCGGAAGTCGTCAGCGAATTGATCTCCAACAATCAAGAAACCCCCGACTTTCGTTCCACCGCAGACTCGCTGGCCGAAGCGACATTGGCCGGGGGTGACCCTGCGAAGTTGTCCGCAGCATGGGTTTATCGACTGCTGTACACGCCGAATCAGTTGCTTGAGAAGATGACTTTGTTCTGGCACGGTCACTTTGCGACCGGGGCGGAGAAAGTCAACGATGCGAGGATGATGTGGAATCAAAATCAATTGCTGCGCGAGCACGCTCTGGGAGACTTTGGCAGGCTCGTTCATCAGATCTCAGCCGATCCGGCGATGCTGATCTACCTGGATTCGGCGAAGAATCGCAAAGCCCATCCGAACGAAAATTTTGCGCGTGAATTGATGGAGTTGTTCTGTTTAGGTGAAGGCAACTATGGCGAAACGGACGTGCTGGAACTGGCACGCTGTTTCACCGGTTGGGAGATCAAGAACAAGAAGTTTCGCAAGAATCGCTACCAACATGATTCCGGCATTAAGTCAGTGCTGCAGCAACGCGGTGACTTTGACGGCGATGATGGCGTTCGAATCGTCTTGGAACAACCGGCAACGCAGACGTTTATCGCACGCAAGTTGTACCGTTTCTTTGTCAGTGAAGAACGCAGTCCAACGGACGCCTTGCTACAACCACTGGCAAACCTGTTTCGAGAAAGTGATTTGCAAATCGCTCCGGTGGTCGAGCGGATCCTGGGAAGCAATCTCTTTTTCTCGTCGAACTCCGTGGCTTGTCGAATCAAGTCACCGGTCGAACTGGTGATGGGGATGCTCCGCAGCCTCCACGCGACGACCAATACCCAATTGGTTGGTCGTGGGTTGAAGAATATCGGCCAGGGTTTGTTCTATCCGCCCAACGTCAAAGGCTGGGATGGTGGTCGGGCCTGGATCAATTCGTCGACGCTTCTTGGCCGCGCGAATTTGATCGCGGACATTCTTGAAAATGAGGCGACTCGGTTCGACGGCGGCAGCCTATCGGAATGTCTGGACCGCCGTGAGGTGCAAACGCCTGATCAAGCAATTCGCTATTTCGAACAGTGTTTATTGTCTGTGCCATTGGATGACGCCACACGGATTCAAATTCAGGAATCGGTGGAATCCATTTCTGGTGACACGGAGCGGCAAATGCGGGCGATATTGCACGCTTTGACCTCACTGCCGATTTGTCAACTCGCCTAACCCATCATTGGCTGTTTTCCGATGCTCGTTTCAATGAATCAAAGTCGACGACGATTCTTGCAGTCTTCGATCGGTGGTGCCGCCGCGATCGGCGTGGGGGCTGCGATGCCCGCGTGTTTCGCGGACGCGGCAACGGCCGGCAACCAAGAACAGGAACGAATCCTGGTTGTGGTTCAGCTGTCCGGTGGCAACGATGGCTTGAACACCGTTGTTCCATATGCCGACGATCACTATCGATCGGCACGGCCCAAATTGGCGATCCCGATCAGCGACGTGTTGAAGTTGGATGACGACACGGGTTTACATCCGTCGATCCGAGGGATGCACGACCTGCTGCAAGACGGACAGTTTGTGGCCGTTCGTGGTGTCGGCTATGAACGACCGAATCGTTCGCATTTCGAGTCGATGGACATCTGGCACACCTGCCGTCGCAAAAATGAACCACGCCCCGACGGTTGGCTGGGTCGGTTCATGGATCAACAACCGGAATCCGCCGGCGGCGATGTTCCCGCACTGCATCTGGGACATGAATCACAACCCGCCGCGATCGCATCGACCAGTATCCGTGTGCCAACCGTCAAGACGCTCGCCGAGTTTCAATTGCATGGCAACGACAAGCAGGCACTTCGGGAATTGCTGCAAACAAATCGGCCGGTCAAACCAACCCAGGACAACGAATTGCTTGATTTCTTGCAGTCCAGTACGACGTCAGCGATCGCCGCAAGCCAGCGAGTGAGCGAAGCCGCAGCAGGTTACCGCAGCGATGTCACGTACCCCAAGACGGAACTGGGCAACAAGCTACGTGTCGTCGCTCAATTGATCGACGCCGGGCTGACGACACGAGTGTATTACATTCAACACGATGGATTTGACACACACGCCCAGCAGACTGAGACCCACAGCATTTTGCTACGTCAATGGAGCGATGCTGTGACTGCGCTGATTCGCGATCTGGATGCCCATGACCACGGCAAGCGGGTCTGTGTGATGACGTTCAGCGAGTTCGGTCGTCGCGTGTCTGAAAACGCCAGCGAAGGAACCGACCACGGCGCTGCGGGGCCGATGTTTTTATGCGGTGGCGGAGTCAAAGCTGGCATCGTGGGCAAGCGTCCCGATCTGACCGATTTGCAGGACGGCGATCTGAAACACGAATTCGATTTTCGCCAGGTCTACGCATCAGTCTTGCAGTCATGGCTGGGGGCCGATCCGACCGCCATTCTTGGCAAGGATTATCAACCGCTGCCGTTATTCGGATAGAGCCCAATGTGACAGGACGTGTTGCCCCGTAGCTGGATCCGCCAGGATTCAGACTGACTGAGCCCTGGCGGGATCCGCTACGGCGTTTGGTGGGTTGGGCTGGCCGATTATTTCAGTGGCTGAGACGTGAGTTTCACTCCGTTGGTGTCCAAAATTTGGAAGTGGTGGATGCCGACTTTCTTACCATCACTGTAGGTCCAGACCACTTCTTTGTTCTGATTGACTTCGATCAACTTGGGCGCATCAACGTCTTTGCGGCCACCTGCGTATGAGGCAATGACAATGTTTCCGTTGGGCAAGACTTGGCCACCACAAGGGTCTTGCAGCCACTCGCCTGGAAGATCTTGATTGGTCAATTCCCAGACTTTGTTCCCGTCGGCGCCGAAGTCAAAGACACGATTGCCGTTGGTGCCACAGACGAGCGTGTGGCCCTGGCCGTGACGAATTGCGGTGAAGGGCCAAGAGTGAATGTCTCGATTCGGATCATTCTTGATCGACGTGTCGATGCTGCTGATTACCTTGCCCTCGCGGTCGTAGTTTCGCACCGCAAAGTCCAATAGATGAGGGACCAAATAGGTGCCGTCGTCTAATTTGCGGGCCATTCGGGTCTGTAAATGAAAGTTTTCGGTTTGGCACTGCAGCGGGAATTCGACCAGAATTTTCCCCTCGCGATCGACTTCCAGAAGTCGCGGATGGGATCCGGCCTCGGTGATCACAAACGTCCCGGACGCCGTCGGCTGGGCGCCGTTGACCTCCGCCTGGGTTCCTTTCCAGATCAGCGTTTCGGATCCATCGGGTGTGACTTCGATCACAGCGCCCCCGGCGTATCGTTTGCCTTTATTGAGTGTCAGCACTCGATTGTCGTTCGGCAATACATACCCATCGCGCGTCGCGTGAGGGTAGGTCCAGGTTCTATTGCCCTGGCCATCGACGATGTAGGTGTTTTGCCCGCAGGCTAGAAAGCCGTGGGTGATTTCCTGGGCGACGGCTGTGGTCGCCACAAGTGAGGTGCTGAGTGTGGCCAGGATAACGATCAGCCACGCACTGTTTTTTTGGTTTGGCATCAGAGACGGGGGGAGTGAGTAGACGGGGTGAAAGGAGAGAGGGAGTGTGGAGAGTTACGGAAGCGGGCCCCAGATTTTCGATTGTAGATCGAACATGCGTGGGTCATGTTGCTTCAATTCGGCTCGGACAAATGGGTAAAAGTCGTTGACCCCTAAATAGGCTTCGGTTGATTCTGCGAAGTACTCTTTGTGATTATTCATTCCGTAGTGACGGACCTGTCGGTGGGCGTGATCAAGCACATGATCGTACGAACCCGAGTTTTCAGCCAATTCGTAGAGGGCTTTGATTTCTGCATCGTCCCAGCCGAGCACTTGATCGTGATAGGCGTGCGCAAGTTCGTGCATGATGGCATAGGGATGTTTGGCCCACTGTTGGCGGGAAAGCAGCAGATCAATTTTTGGCACATGAACGTGTTTCGCCATCGCAGGGTTGTATCCGTTGTCGGCAAGCCAATCGGCACTGGGATGGTAGACCAACGACTTTCCTTTTCCGTCACGATCAACCCAGATGGGGATTTCACGCAGCTCGTTCAGTACATCATCAGGCAACAGATAGGTGACGCGTTGCAAATGGTTTCCCAGTGCCTGCAATGCCCGTTGGCCCTTGCTCGAATGTTCGGGTTTAAAAACAGTGGGATCCACCTTCACCGTCCAACCCTCGATCGTGCGGATCACTGGAACGCCGTTTTGTGTCGGGACGTCCTTTTCGGCGGCAATCTGGTTCACGACGGTTGTCAGCAGAACCAGGAAAATGGAATGGAAGAATGTGTTCATGTGATCTCTGAATCAGCCGTTGAGTATTAGCTAACAGCTTCGTCGGTTATGTGATGAATCAGCGATGAACCAAACGCTCTAGCGCGTTTCGGTTGATCGGATCAGCGGAAAATGTCGTTTGCACTTTGAATTGGCGATGACTCGTTATAACCCCAGCGTTCCGAACGGGTCGTCATCCACTGTGGCGCTCGGTGCCGGTGGATCGGCAGGGACACCAAACGGATTGTCGTCGCCGGCAGGAATATCGATTGTGTCAGGGACGTCTTCGGCATCGGGTACAAAGTATTCACCGGAGGGCTGAATGCTGTCCGCCGGCGGCGCCTTCAATTCGTGCAGCTGGATGTAAGAACCAGACATCAACCGATCTTCCTTGCCAGGGCCGGCTTCGACAATGATCGCAGACTTGGTCAACAACCCTTTTTCTTTGACATTGATCGCATTGCAGCGCGTTTGACAGAGTCCACAACCGACACACTTGTCGGCCAACACGACAGGGGCTGAATAGCCGGTGCCTTCGATCGGCGCTCCGCTATCATCGACTTGGGTCCCGACCTGAGTGTATTCAATGGCGTGGTAGCCCGCCGCGTTGCACTCTTGCACGCACAGGTCACACGCCTCGCTGCCGGCAAAGGGCAGGCAGGTCGATTCATTGACGATTGCCAGCCCCATCCGAGCGGCCTTTTTCTCGGCCAATGGCAACGCTCGAATCGCTCCCGTCGGACAGACTTGCCCACAAGCGTTGCAACTCGATTCACAACCGGCCCAATCGGCGTTGACCATCGGAGTCCACAAGCCTTCCAGTCCCTGCTGAAACGCCTCGGGTTGTAGCACGTTGTTGGGACAAGCCTTGAAACACTCGCCGCAGCGAATGCACATCTCTAAAAACTCTTGCTCGGGGACGCTTCCCGGCGGACGAACGGGCAAGAACGCATCGGGGGCGTCAAGTCGGGCACCAAACGTTTTTGTCGCCGCTGTGATGCCCACGCTGCCGGCGACCGCCGCCGCCGTACCGCCGGCCAGCGACAAAAACCCTCTGCGTCCGATCGCGGTTTCACCGGTGGGCGGATCATTTTCGACTTTCAATTCAACCACGTTCCAACGTTCAACGAATTTGATCGCATGCGTCGGACAAACACCACCACAGGATTGGCACATCGTGCAATCGGAGGTGCGAGTGGTGAAGTCAGGTTTGATGGCGTCGAACGGACAAATCTCCACGCACTTGTTGCAGTTAATACACGACGATTCGACTTTGCGTTCGGTTGCCCGAAATAGGTTACCCAGTGAAAACACAGCCCCGCTGGGGCAAACATACTTGCACCAAAAACGGGGGCGAAAGAACCCTAGCCCCAGTACCGACAGAAACAACACGATCGAAAACAGTTGGCCGATGTTGAACCCCGGCACCAAATGCCAGCCGCGCAGCAGTCCGGATTGCAGCGGATCGACTAGGAATAGCATCCCCCGTGTGATGACGGGAATTGCCGAAAAGAAACCCGAAACCAGAACACCAAACACGGCGCACAACAACGTGCCGGCCAGCAGGTAGTATTTGATGTGAACCCACCAACCGTCGCCCGGCACGCGGAAACGTGTGATTCGTCGACCGACCGCCCAGTCAAACAAATCGATGGTCGTTCCCAGCGGGCACAGATAGCCGCAAAACCCACGTGGGATAAGAATGCAAACAATCAAGATGATCGCCGCAGACGCCAGTGACCAGACCCAACTGCGTGATGCGATTGCGGTCGACAAGCTGACCAACGGGTCGATGACCAAAAAGGTTTCGGCGGGAATGATTTCCTTGGCGGCCAGGTTGTCGGCATAGTGTGACGGCCAAGCATTGGGATCGGTTTGGCTGAGCGTCCAACGGTAGTCGGCGGTGACAAACGCATCCAACCGTTCGGCCGTCAGTTCGCCTTGCGGTTGCAAGCGAATTTGATGCGGCGAAACGCTGATGACAGAAAACGGCTGGGCGGGGCGACTGTCACCCCCGACATAAACCGTGTCGCTGGGAGAGGGCTGCCAGGGGCCAGCGAACTCGCCTGCGAAATCAAGGTGGCTGGACTGTGACGCGATTGCCAGGAACGTCCAGTCAGTTGATTGACGACCGGCAGCAGCTGGCTGGGCGTTGTAGGGCCAACAGACATAAAAGAAAAGCACGACAAACGTGAGCAAACAAACCGTTTGGACGATGCGACGCAGTGGGGATGCCAACCAAGACAAACCCAATCGCCGCAGTGATTTCCGAATCACTCCGCGCTGTTTCGAGGCCCGATCGGATTGCCAGCGACGAGGCGTGATGCGCCGCAACAGGCGACCGGGCAATGATTGAGATGCAAATTGGCCGGGTTTGAGTCGTCGTAATGTGGGCGAAAACCAATCGAGTCGCAGCAACGCCGCTGAACCACGATCAAAGCGAGTCAGCAGGATCAAAATCGCCGCGACCAACAGCACCAGTGCGGTTGCGACCATCCAGCCTGTTTCCAGCCCAGTTGCCGCGAGGGTGTGATCTTGTGAGACCGCCAGCAGGATTGCCACTGCAAGCCCGCCAAACCCGATGGCTAAACCGGTCTGTTTCATGGTTTTGCCTTGGCCAGCGCTTTGGCGGTTGCGTTGACGATGGCTTGGGAGGTGATGGTCGCCCCACTGGTTCCATCCACGCCCTGAACGCTTTGGTTTTGAATCAATTGCGCCGGAGTATCGGTCAGCGATGAATAGAACTGTTTTTCTTTGTGGTCAGTGATTTTGACCGTTTTGAGTTCCCCTGACTCGACCGTGACTTCGACCACCAATTTTCCGTTGTAACCCGTGCTGCTGTCGGTGTAGGTCCCATCGGCGGCCGTCGAGACATCGGCTTGGTCATACAAGCGAATCGTGTCGATGCTTTCTTGCGCACGCGCTTTCGCTCGCTGTTCGTATTCCTCGTTGCGGTGATTGTCAGAATCAATGACGCGTTGGTAGTACTCGATCGCTTGGTCCAGTTTTCCCGCTTTCCGTAATGCGTCGCCGGCTAGCAGGTTGGCTTGATTGTTGGCATTGCTACGCTGATAGACCGCGGTCAGTTTCAGTGCTTGATCGATTTGCCCCATGTCACCGAGCAATTTGATGGCGTTTAAGTTCAGGCTGCGGCTTTGCAGCATCTGCAGCGCCATCGCGCGATTGCCCAATCGCCAATAACATTCCGCAAGGTGCACACCGTCTTGGGTGGCAGCCGTTGGTTTGCCTTTCTGGTACCAGAATGCCGCCCGCGGATAGTCCTGCATCAAACGGAAATAGGCTGATCCGAGCGCATTCATGTCACGCTTCAACAACTGAGGGTTATCCTTGTGCAGTGTCAGCAAGTGATGGATCAGTTTGATGCCGGAGTGCCAACGACTGGGGTTTTCGTTGATGACCGACCAAATGTATTGCCCCATGTTTTTGTGCGCTTGCCAGGGGCCTTTGGGCGGCTGCAGTGGCCAAGCAAGGTCAAGTGATTCAGGATAGTCCAGCTCAGTCGAATCGAACCACTCCGGCGGTGATTGCCCAGCCGCAGCGATCAGTGCCAAGACCTCAGATTTCGATCGCGTGGTGGGCGTTGCGTCGGCCGACTCGGTGGCGCCCGCCAAGGGGGTCAGTTCGTATCGGGTTCCCTGGTAGGTGACCGCGTGGACTTTGTGGAACGGATAGACCCTGGAAAACGTTCGGTTGCCCACGGACGTTTCAAAATCGAATTCTTTGTCGGCTTTGCGAATCGATTTGATCGTGCCACTGAGTTTTGACCCGTTCAGGAATTCGACTGTGTCGGTGGCCGGCGCATGGGTGGCGGCAACCAGCGTAAACAGAACGAACGCGACCAATGTGCCGAATTGCTGGGTGATCTGCATCATTGCGACTTTGTAGTTGTGGTTGCGGCAGAGGGAAAACATTGTGGTTGTCAGGAGTATCGTAACTGATCCCGCCAGGGTTCAGACTGTCTGAACGCCGGCGGGATCAGCCACCATGCTCAATGACCTTGCCGATGGCTAGGCGTTTTGTTTGCGGACGTCCCGTGGGGACGATCCTGTCACCAGTCGAAATTGTCGACTGAAATAGTTGCTGTCGCTGAATCCGACCGCCAATGCGATGCGGGTGATACTGTCGTCGGTTTGCTGTAGCAATTGACAGGCACGTCGTATTCTCAGGCGGATCAGATACTTGATCGGTGGGGATCCCATGATCGATTCAAAGGTGCGAATGAAATTGCGGCGCGACATGCCAGAAATCTCGATTAACTCATCCAGTGTGATCGGATCGGAATAGTGACGTTCAAGGTGTGTGATCGCTTCGGCAATTCGCAACAGCGATTTGCTTTGCGGGTTGCGAGATCGGCTATAGCAGCGCGACAGGAATGTCACCAATTGCAATAGTGTGGTCGTGGCCATCACGCCAAACCCCGCGGCGCGATCGTCCAATTCCGCTTCCAGTTGATCGGCCAGACGGACCGCTTCGATCAGTTCCACGGGGGTCAGTTGCAATCGGCTATTGAACATGTGCCGCTTTCGCCAGGCCGGTTCCAATGTGAACAGCGCGTGGTATCCCGACAGCGAGTTTAGGTCGCTGAAATTCATCGGCAGCTCGTTGGCATCGAACATCACATTGATCAGACGCAGTCGATCCATGTTCAAGTAGTCGTGTGGTCGCTCGCCGCCAATCACAAATGTGTCACCGGTGACCAGTTCATACGAATCTTCGCCCGTCAGGTGCACACCCTTGCCACCGGTGATGATCACGATTTCAGAGAATTCGTGCGAATGCAGGCCAAAGGGTTGCTGTGGGTCGCGTCGCTCCACAACGATCGGGAACCCGTCCTCGTGAAACCAGTCCTGCTTGCGAAGTTTGCGGATCAACAGAATGGGGCCGGAGATTGGAATGCCGGGGGCGTCGTCACTGCCAGGGTCGTCAGTGCCTGCGTTTTGGCACTATTGTGCTAGTCAGGGACACGATCGTCAAGGTTTTAGATGGGCCGCTGGGGTATGTTGCGGACATCAAGGCGACGGTAGGTTGCCTGAAGGAAGATTTGCATGCCCCTGTTGCCAGCGTAATCCCATGACAAAACCGGCCTCGATCGAGTCAGCTTTTCAGCTTGCCAAGGAGCAATACCAAGCGATCGGCGTGAATGTGGACGCTGCTCTGCAGCGGATGCATGACATCGCGATCTCAGTTCACTGTTGGCAGGGCGATGACGTTTCGGGCTTCGAGGGAGACCAGGGGGCGCTGGGCAACGGGCTGGCTGTCACCGGCAATTATCCCGGACGGGCTCGCACGCCGGCGGAACTGCGGAGCGATTTGGAACTCGCCTATTCGTTGATCCCAGGCAAGCATCGACTGAACTTGCACGCATTGTATGGCGAATTTGATGGGCCGGTCGATCGCGATCAGATCGGAATCGAGCACTTTCAAGGCTGGATCGATTGGTCTCGCAGCCAAGGCGTGAGTTTGGATTTCAACCCCAGCTATTTTTCTCACGCCAATGCAGCCGACGGATTTACGTTGGCGCATCCCGATTCAGGCATCCGCCAGTTTTGGATCGATCACGGCATCGCCTGTCGACGCATCGCAGCGGCAATGGGCAAGGCGCAGGGCAATCCCTGTCTGGATAATTTTTGGGTGCCGGACGGATACAAGGATTCACCGGCATGTCGCAAAGCACCTCGGGAACGACTGGCGGCATCACTCGACGAGATCTTTGCGGAGAATCTGTCGCCGGAGCACACGCTCGATGCGGTCGAGTGCAAACTGTTTGGCATCGGCAGCGAAAGCTACGTCGTTGGTTCCCACGAGTTCTACATGGGATATGCGATTTCGCGAAACAAAGTGCTGTGCTTGGATGCCGGTCACTTTCATCCCACCGAAGTGATTTCGGACAAAATCTCGTCGGTGCTGATGTACGTTCCGGAATTGCTGCTTCACGTCAGCCGCGGTGTGCGTTGGGATAGCGACCATGTGGTGACCTATAGCGATGAATTGCAAGCGATCATGCAAGAGATCATTCGTGGCGATTATCTGGATCGTGTTCATATCGGTCTGGATTTCTTTGACGCCAGCATCAATCGTGTCGCCGCCTGGGCGATCGGCACTCGGAACACTTTGAAAGCCGCCTTGGCAGCTTTGTTGGAGCCCACCGAAACACTCCAGCAGCTAGAACGCGAGGGCGACTACACCGCGCGCCTGGTGTTGATGGAAGAACAGAAGACGATGCCATTGGGAGCCGTTTGGGATCACTACTGCCAATCCAGTGGCGTTCCCGTCGGAGCCGAGTGGTTGCAGAGAGTCCGCCAATACGAACAGGCAACCTTGTCGCAGCGCAGCAATCATTCGGCGATCGTCTAGTACGCGGTCGGGCTTTTTTTTAATCATCCAGCTCTCATCAACCAGTTCACCAATGACGGAAAAAACATCCAGTGCAGGCGGAGAATTTGAGCGTCAACCGGTGCCGGATTCGGCGCTGTTGGGTTCAGGGAAATTCTGGGGGATGTATGCCGGGGAACATGCCGCCGGCACCGAATTCATGATCGGGCCGCTCTTTCTGGCTGCCGGCGCCAGTCTTGCCGATTTGCTGCTGGGGTTGCTGCTAGGCAACTTCCTGGCAGTCCTGACCTGGCGATTTTTAGTTGTGCCGATTGCGATGGCCAAACGGCTGACGCTGTACTACCAACTCGAACGGATCGCCGGTGGTTCGTTGGTCAAGTTTTACAATTTGATCAATGGTCTGTTGTTCTGTTTTCTGGCTGGTGCGATGGTCACCGTTTCGGCCTCGGCCGTGGGCGTGCCATTTGATATTTCGTTTGATGTGCCGAGCAACATGTTTGGTCTCAGCAATCCATCGTTCACGATGCTGGTGGCCATCGTCGGTATCGTGATCGCAGTGGTTGCCGCTGGCGGTTATGAACGCGTCGCCCGTGTCGCCAACATTGCAGCGCCGTGGATGATCGCGGTGTTTGCGGCCTGTGGAATTGTGTCCCTGGCGCAGCTCGATGCGACCAACCTGGCGGCCTTGACCGAGGGACGGTTTTGGAGCGATGCGGTGACATTCGTGCAATCGCATGACGGCGAACAATCGTTTGGGTTTTGGCAGATTGTGGTGTTTGCTTGGTTGTGCAATGGTGCGATGCACTTTGGGATGGCTGATCTATCAATCTTTCGCTTCGCACGGCACAAAGCATCCGGCTGGGCGCCGGCGATCGGCATGTTTCTCGGTCACTACATGGCCTGGATCGCCGCCGCGCTGTTGTTGGCCGCGCTGATCAAATTGCAACCTGATTTGGCACTGCAGACGGTTGCCGAGGGTGCAGAAGATGTCGGATTGCCAGGAACCGTTGTCGCCAACCCCGGCCAGCTTGCATTCGCATCGCTCGGTTGGGCAGGGATCATTTGTGTGGTGATCGCCGGATGGACGACTGCGAATCCAACGATCTATCGCGCCGGGTTAGCGTTTCAAGGAGTGCTGCCCAAGACCTCGCGCACGGCGATGACGTTGGTTGCCGGTGCAGTGGCAACCATCGCCGGAGCCTTCCCGAACTTGTCTGCCCAGTTGCTCGGATTCGTTGGCACCTACGGCACGGTGCTGGGGCCGATGGGGGCGGTGATCTTTGTTGATTACTACCTGATGAAAAAATTCGGACTGCGCGATGAATATGCGACTCATAGCGGAACGCAGGTCAACGTGGCTGTGATGGTCGCTTGGTTATTACCCGTTGCCGTCGGCTTGTATCTGATCTTTTGGAAAGGCTTGTTCGCCGCCTATGCGGTGATTCCCTGCTGGGTCGCTTGTGGGCTGTTGTATTTGGTGATTAGCAAATTCACACAGAAACCATCCGTGTTGCAAGCGACTGAGTCCGTTACCGATCCATCCAACCCAGGGCTTTGAAATGTACGCGATCGCTAAAGCTGCCTCCTTGATTTCGCTCTGTTGTGTGATCCTTCCCTGCCTCCTTCATTTTGCGGGTCTGATCGGATTGGAAACGGTGAAGATCACCGCTCTGGTCGGCACGATTGGATGGTTCATCGCCACGCCGGTTTGGATGAGTCGAAAGTTGCCGGTCGATGCCGCAGAAGTTGACATTTAGTGCCGGCTCGAATCTCAGTCAGCCACTCGATACAACCAGTCATTTGTTGAACTTATGAAATTCGCTTCCACTTGCTCCGTTCTGATTATCACCGGTCTACTGGTCTCTGCGCATGCCGTTGCATTGGAACCGACGCACCTGCGATGTGAGTACCTGGACGACCCGATCGGCATCGACATCACCACACCACGTTTAAGCTGGCGTGTCGAGTCAGCGGCCCGTGGTGAACACCAATCCGCCTATCGGATTCTTGTTGCATCGTCAGCCGACAAGCTGAACAAGGACCAAGCGGACCTGTGGGATTCAGGCAAAATCGAATCCGATCAAACGTTGTTCGTCCAGTACGCTGGTAAACCGCTCCGTTCGAGACAACAGTGTTTTTGGAAGGTCCAGGTCTGGAATGGAAGTGACGACAGTTCTGTGCCCAGCCAGCCAGTGTCCAGCCAGCCAGCGCACTGGTCGATGGCGCTGTTGAATGAATCCGATTGGACGGCGGACTACATTAGCTATCGCGACTCAGCGCCCATTCATACGGATGTCGAAACACTTTACCTGCCGGCGGCGCGGCAGTATCGCAAACAATTTGCAGCCCCCAAGCAAATTCAGCGTGCGACGGTCTATGCGACCGCGCTCGGGATCTATGAACTGCACATCAATGGTCGACGAGTTGGTGATGCCCGGTTCACCCCCGGTTGGACGGATTATCGCCAACGCGCCTACTACAACACCTATGACGTGACGGACCTGATGCAAACCGGGGACAATGCGATCGGGGCCTGGGTCGCAGACGGTTGGTACAGCGGGTACGTGGGATTTGGATTGCTGACCGGAATGGGAACCGAAAAAACCGGCCGCGCAATCTACGGTAAAACCCCGTCACTAATGACACAGTTGGAAATCGAGTACACCGACGGCTCGAGGCAGGTTGTCGGCACCGATGCAACTTGGAAAGTGACCGGCAACGGCCCGATTCAAGAGGCTGATTTGCTGATGGGCGAGGCCTATGATGCGCGTCGAGAAATGCCCGGTTGGGCGACGGTTGATTTTGATGATCGCAATTGGCAGTCAGCGATTTTGGCCACCGACAACGGCAATCCGACGGCGACCTTCTATCAACGTCGCAATCCGGAAAAACCGGGTCAGGGAGTCCGTAATTTAGGGGCCGAAACGAAATTGGGTTTTCAGCGTCCCAAGCTGGAAGCGTTTCCTGGTGTTCCAGTTCGTGTGACCGAACAGATCCCGGCGAAGAAGGTAACCCAGCGCCGCGAGGGCACGTTCATGTTTGATCTCGGGCAGAACTTTGCCGGCAGCATACGTTTGCGAGTCAACGGCCCTGCCGGCCAGCGAATTCAGATTCGTTATGGGGAAATGCTGCATCCCGACGGCAGCTTGATGACCGAAAACCTTCGCAAGGCACGCGCCACTGATTTTTACACCTGCAAGGGTGATCCGGACGGCGAGACCTATGAGCCGAGATTCACCTTTCATGGGTTTCAATTTGTCGAACTGGCGAACTGTCCGGGCGATCCAGGACTGGACGCTGTCACCGGGCTGGTGCTGCACAGCGACACGCCAATGACCAGCACGTTCGAGTGCAGTGATGCGATGGTCAACCAATTGTTCAAGAACGTTGTCTGGACGCAGCGGGCAAATTTCCTGGACCTGCCCACCGATTGCCCTCAACGCGACGAGCGAATGGGCTGGACCGGCGACGCCCAGGCCTATGTCGCAACGGCTGCTTACAATGCCGACATCGGTGCGTTTTACACCAAATGGCTGCGCGAGTTGATGGAATCACAGCGTCCCAGCGGCGCGTTCCCCGGTTACGCCCCGTTTCCCTTTCAACACGGCTGGGATTTTGGCACCGCCTGGGCCGACGCCGGCGTGATTTGCCCGTGGACGATCTGGCAGTTCTATGGCGATACACAGGTGATCGAAGATTGCTGGCAACCGATGACCCGTTTCATGGACTGGCGCAAACGCACCAGTGTCAATGATTTGGGTGTGACGCACGGGAACGCTTGGGGCGACTGGTTGGCGCAAGGCGCCGACACACCGCTCGATTATGTTGACACGATCTACTTTGCGATCTCTGCCAAGATGATGTCCGAGATGGCCGATGCGACAGGACGCGGTGCAGAAGCTGCGGCGTACCGCAGCCAGTTTGAAAAGACAAAAGCGGCTTTTCAAGCGAAGTATCTACGCGACGACGGTAGTGTGAACATCAACACGCAAACGGCACAGGCGCTCGCCTTGTTCGCAGACTTGATTCCGGCCGACAAACGCGAATCAACCGGTCGTCATCTGGCAAAGATGCTGAATGAGAACGGCAATCACATGGCGACCGGTTTCCTGGGGACACGCCCGTTGTTACCGGTGCTCTCTGCATCCGGCCAAAACGATTTGGCCGCGTTCTTGTTGCAGTCGCGCGAGTTTCCGTCCTGGGGTTATGAAATCGCCAACGGAGCGACGACGATCTGGGAACGCTGGGACAGCTACACCAAAGAAGACGCCTTTGGCCGTCACAACGCCGCCATGAATTCGTTTTCGCATTACGCCTTTGGTGCAGTTTGCGAATGGATGTTTGCGACGTTGGCCGGGATTCAATCCGATGGGCCCGGTTTCAAGAAAATCTTGATTTGCCCCAATCCACCGGCACCCGGCAGCAATGCCATGCAACCCGCGATCGACTGGGTCAATGCATCGTATGAATCGATTCACGGCACGATTCGAAGTGACTGGAAAATTGACGATGGTGTGTTCCATTTGAACGTCTCCATCCCGGCCAACACGACGGCGAAAGTCTGCTTGCCGACGACGGATGCGACCAGTATCACCGAAAGTGGAAAATCGATAGAAGGGAATCCCCATGTCAGTTTGCTTCACCACGAAGACAAACTGGCGGTGCTTGCGGTTGAATCGGGAAGTTACGCCTTCTCTGCGACCAGCGGGATCCCCACGTCAGCGGTGGCGTTCAAAACGTCCCCGCCTGCCGACCATTCGGTCAATCCGGACGGGATCGATTTGACCGCTGCAAAGAAAATTGCGAGCTGGGATTTTAGTCAGCCGGCGGAGGTCGCCCAGTGGACCGATCGAAAAGGCGTCCAGATCAAGCAACGCGACGGCAAGGTGTTTCTAGTCGCCAGCGGTAACGATTCTCAGCTGGCCGTTCGATTGGATCACGAGGCAGCGGGCAGGCTGGTGATCGAACTGGTCGCGATGCCGTCCAAGGGAGCCACCAGTCAGTTCTATTGGGCGTTGCCGGGGCGCGGGTTCAACGGCACACAACAGACCAAACGCCCCTTGGCGGCCACCAACACTGTCAACGCGTATCTGTTTGCAATTCCCGGCAACGGCCCCGTAAAGAAGCTACGATTCGATCCCTTCGCGACCTACGACCAGTATGCTGATGTCGGCGAAATGATGATCGAGTCGATTTCCGTGTATCAATTGGCAAAGTAGAGCGGATCAACGGTTCGCCATATCCCCCCCTCCCAAGGACCCCAGAAATGAGCCTGACCAGTCAAGTTGAATTGCTTCCCGAAGTCGAAGCTTTTTTGAACAAGAGTCCGTTTGCCAGTTTTGTTGGCGGCCAGGAATTCCCGTCGGGGTCAGGCGAATTGATTGCCACGATCGATCCGGGTTCCGGTCAGACGCTTGCGGAAATCCACGATCTGAATGCGGCTGAGATCGACCGAGCCGTTGATATCGCTAGCGATGCCTTTCCGGCGTGGGCAAAATTGTCCCAAGGCGAACGCAGCAAAATCCTGTTGCGCCTGGCCGACGCCGTCGAGCAGCACAAGCCGATCATTGCGCAGATCGAAGCACTTGATGCGGGCAAGATCCAAGCCCAGGCGGCTGGCGACGTCCAGAATTTTGTGGACACGTTGCGTTATTTCGTCGGCCTGGCAGACAAGGTTGAACTGCGAACCAAACTGGACGTGCCCGGACATGATGCCTGGACGTTCAAGCAGCCTTGGGGAGCGTGTGCATTTATCTTTCCTTGGAATTTCCCATTCCTGTTGATCGGCTGGGGAATCTCACCTGCACTGGCCGCCGGCAACACCGTGGTCATCAAACCGGCCGAAGACACTTCGCTCTCGGCACTCTATTTGGCTCAGTTGGCAACCGAAGTCGGCGTTCCCGACGGTGTGATCAATGTCGTCACGGGGCGGGGTGCCGTCGCCGGTGCCGCCCTGTCAGCCAATGCCAAGATCAAACGCATGTCGTTCACCGGTTCACCGGAGGTCGGTCAATTGGTCGGTGAAGCTTGCGGACGTAATTTGGTTCCGGTCAAACTGGAACTGGGCGGCAAAGGTGCCGCGGTTGTGTTCGACGATGTCGATGTCAAAGCAACCGCAGAAGCCTTGGTCGGTGCGATCACCTTCCACAGCGGCCAGGTCTGTTGTGATGCCACGCGTTGGCTGATCCAGGAAGACATCTACGACGAATTTGTCGCCCACTGCATTGAGCAGATGAAGCAGGTGCAGATCGGACACCCACTGGATCCGCAGAGTCAAATGGGACCGGTGGTGAATCCCAAACAATGCCAGCGAGTGCTGGGCTATCAGGAAAAAGGCCAAGCCGCTGGCGCAGAGTGTTTATACGGCGGAGGCCCGGCGACGGTGGATGGGTTCACTGGGAACTACGTCAATCCGGCGCTGTTGGCCGGCGATTTGGAAAACGTTGCCGCTCGCGAAGAGATTTTTGGACCGGTCGCTTACTTGGCAAAATTTGATTCCGAGGAGCAGGCGATCGCGATGGCCAACGACACCGACTATGGTTTAGCCAACAGCGTCTGGACCAAAGACAATGACCGAGCCGCGCGAGTCGCCGAAGCGATGGTGGCCGGCAATAGTTGGATCAATGCCCACAACGTGTTTGCCCACGGCGTGCCCTATGGTGGAGTCAATAAGAGCGGAATGGGCGGCGGCGTGCTGTCGGTCGAAACTCTGATGGACTATTACCGCAGCACATCCGTCGTACGCCCTCTGTAAGTCCGACTCGGAAACAACAAGATGAATCAGTGTCGAAATGTCGTTCATCCGCGCGACGAAATCATGCGGACGATGGATCGGATTTACCGCTATCGTATGACGACGACGTCGGGCGGAAATCTCTCGATTCGCGATGGTGCGGGTGATATCTGGATTTCGCCGGCTCGCGTCGACAAAGGCAATTTGACGCGCAAGGACATCGTCTGTGTGCGTGCCGATGGGACCGTCGAGGGCCTTCATCCGCCTTCGTCGGAGTTTCCGTTTCACAAAGCGATTTATGCCGCTCGGCCCGACATCCAAGCGATTGTCCACGCCCACCCGGTGGCATTGGTGGCGTTCAGCATTTGTCGACAGACACCGAACACGCGATTGTTCCACCAAGCTCACAGTGTTTGTGGAAAAGTCGGGTTTGCTCCCTATGCCTGCCCCGGCAGTGATGCCCTGGGCCAGAGTATCGCTGAGACGTTTGCCAAGTCTTGTGACAGTGTGATCTTGGAAAACCATGGAGTCGTCGTTGGCGGCGAAAGTCTGGCATCGGCGTTTGAACGATTCGAAGCGTTCGAATTTGTAGGTAAAACACTGATCAAGGCGAAACAGTTGGGCGAGGTCCGTGTGTTGGACGACCAACAATTGCAACAAGCTGCCCAGCGCGGGGTTGATTTCCAGTCCTACGACCCTGGTGTCGCGTCGGCCGGCGAACAAGAACTCCGTCGCCAGTTGTGCGATTTTGTTCGCCGCGGTTGCCGGCAACGATTGTTGATCAGCACCGAAGGTAGTTTTTCGGCGCGTGTCGACAGCGAGACCTTCTTGATCACGCCGACACAGCGCGACCGAGAGTTGCTGGCACCGGATGATTTTGTGTTGGTCAACGGCGACCAGCGTGAAAGCGGAAAACTGGCCAGTCGAGCGGCGCGAGCCCACCAAGCGATCTATCAAAAACACCCGCATGTTCAGGCCATCGTGTTTGCTCATCCGGTCAATGCGACCGCGTTCAGCGCGACGGAGGTTCCGCTGGATGTGCGCACGATTCCAGAAAGCTACGTGTTCTTACGCGATGTCCAACGCGCCGCGTACGGCGTCCAGTATGGGAACGACGGAGGAATCGCCGATGTCGTCTCGCAAACCAACCCTGCCGCGATTTTGGAAAACGACGGGGTGCTGGTGACCGGATCCAGTGTGTTGGATGCCTTTGATCGTTTGGAAGTGTTGGAATCAACCGCCGAAGCGGTGATCAATGCCAATGCGATCGGCAAAGTGTCAGTGATGCCCAAGTCCGTGATCGACGAATTGTGCGACGCGTTTAATCTGAAATGACCCCCCATCCTGTTTTCATCATGATTCGACCGCTCGTTTTGCTCTGTAGCATCGCCCTGATGGGCGTGACCGCGTTTGCCGAAAACAAGCCCAATGTGTTGCTGATTTCGATTGATGATCTGAACGATTGGGTTGGTTGTTTACAGGGGCACCCACAAGCTTTGACGCCCAATATCGATCGACTGGCCGGCACTGGGACATTGTTTGAAAACGCCCATTGTCAGTCGCCGGTCTGTAACCCGTCGCGGGCCAGCATGATGACCGGTCGCTACCCGCATTCGACCGGTATCTATTTTCTTTCGCCCGACTTGAAACAGGCACCTGCTTTAAAGGATGTCAAAACGATGCCAGAGGTGTTTGCCGCCAACGGCTATGAGACACTGGCAACAGGAAAGCTATTTCACACCGGTGACAAACGTTTCTTTCAAAAATACCAACCATCGGGCGGTTTCGGACCCAGGCCGGAAAAGAAAATCTCTCAGCCGCACGGGCATCCACTGTGGGACTGGGGAGTCTACCCGGAAAGTGACGACCAGATGCCGGACATCAAGGCGGCAACCTGGGCGGCCGAGCAATTGCAGGCCAAACATACAAAGCCATTTTTCATGGGCGTGGGTTTTTATCGCCCCCACGTTCCCATGTACGCGCCCCAGAAGTGGTTCGATTTGCATCCGCGCGCCGGGATTCAGTTGCCCTTGGTCCGCGAGGACGATCGCGCAGACCTCAGTCAGTACGCGATCGATCTGACCAATCTGAAACATGTTTCGCCGACGCACCAGTGGATGGTCGATTCGGGCCAGTGGGACCACGCCGTCCAGGCCTATTTGGCATCGGTGACCTTCGCCGACCATTGCTTGGGTATCGTTCTCGACGCATTGCAGTCCAGCGAATACGCGGACAATACCATCGTCGTGCTCTTTTCCGACCATGGATTTCATCTGGGCGAGAAACAACGCTGGGCCAAACGATCGCTATGGGAAGACGGGACGCGCGTCCCGATCATCGTCTCCGCACCGGGATTCAAAGCCAATCAGCGCAGCGCCCAGCCGGTGGAATTGCTAGATGTCTTTCCCACCCTCTTGGAACTGACCGGATTACCGGTTGACGAAGAACAGCAGGGCCAGAGTCTGGTTCCGCTGATGAAAGATCCGTCCAGTGATTGGCAGCATCCGGCGATCACCAGTTTCGGCCGCGGCAATTTTGCGATCCGCTCGGCGCGTTATCGATTCATTCAATACCACGATGGATCGCGTGAGTTGTATGACCTGGAAAACGATCCCCATGAATGGACCAATTTGGCGTCGCGTCCCGAATACAAGAACGTCTTAGCCGAACACGCGGCATTTTTGCCAACGCACCAGCACCCGGTGTTACCGGGCGATTCGACAGGGCACCAGGCCTATGCGGCCGCCAATGTTAAGCTTGCCAAGTGACCCCGTTTTGCAGCGTTGCGATCGGCGGTTGGTCGCATTGGGTGCGAACGAGTCATCCTGCGAACGATTCATCCTGCGAACGGGCCGCTGCGATCGTTCGCGACCCGTAGAAATCGACGGCTCGGTCCGGGCGGGCTACTTTTGCTTTGGCAAGTGTTTCGCGACGGTGGTGAGCAATTGCCGGGCATCAATCGGTTTGGGCAGATAATCGTTGCACCCCATCGCCAAACAGGCTTCGCGCTCGCCGGCCATCACATCGGCCGTCAGCGCGATGATCGGCAACTCGAAACCGAGTTGACGGATCTCCGCGATCGCTTCGGGGCCGGTCATCACCGGCATCTGCATGTCCATGATGATCAGGTCAAACATTCGGTCTTCGTTGACCGCACGCTTGGTTTCTTCGACCGCCTGCAAACCGTCTTCCACGACCGTCACCACAGCGCCTGCTTTTTCCAAAAAGTACTTGCCGATCCGCCAGATGTCGCGGCGATCGTCAGCCAGCAGGATGCGGGCGTCGATCTCCGGCCAATCGTGTTTGCGCGGCGCCGGCTGTTGATTTGTCGTCAGTTCTTTGTCGATCGGCGTCAAACCCTTGAACTGAGATTCGGTCAAAGGCAATGAAAACGTGAACGTGCTGCCGACACCCAATTTGCTCGCGACCGAAATGGTTCCGCCCATCCCGTTGGCCAACCGTTTACAGATACTTAACCCCAACCCGGTGCCGCCGAAACGTCGACGACGTTCGATTCCCGATTGACTGAACGGGGTAAACAGTTCCTCCAAATGACTCGAGTGAATCCCGATCCCCGTGTCGTGCACCGCGAACTGAATGCAGTGCCCCTGTTCGCCATCGCTGGCTGCATCGACGTGGACCCGCACTTGGCCCGAATCGGTGAACTTCAATGCGTTCCCGATCAGATTGACCAGGATTTGACGGATCCGTGTTTTGTCGCCGGTGACGGTTTTTGGGATCTGGGCCGCCCACTGAAATTCTAACGGGATCCCCTCTTGGGATGATCTGACATCCATCAGTTCCTGGACATCGGAAATGATTTCTTCGACCGAGAGTTCGTCCTTGGCGATCTCGAGCTGTCCGGCTTCGATCTTGGAAAGATCCAGGATGTCGTTCAAAAGCGTCAGCAGGTATTCACCATTGCGTTTGATCGTGTTGACTTTTTCCAGATGGATTTCATCAGCCAACTCTTTGGCCAGCATGTCGGCAAAGCCCAGCACGGCTGTCATCGGTGTCCTGAGTTCATGGCTCATATTGGCCATGAACGCACTCTTGGCTTCGCTGGCGCGTTGGGTTTCCAAGTTCGCTTCTTGCAGTGCGCGCTGGACTTTGATGCGATCGGTGACATCTTGCTGCACCCCGACGAGGCTGGTGAGTTCGCGGTTCTCGTCGAACACCGGCGTGATTTGCAGATCATTCCAAAACGACGTGCCGTCCTTTCGGTAATTCAGGATCGTCGCCCGGCAAGCCGAACCTGCACGAACGGCTTGGTGGATTTGTTTCACCGTGTCGGGATCGGTCAGTTCGCCTTGCAAGAATCTGCAGTTGCGCCCGATCACATCTTCCCGCTCGTATCCCGTCAATTGACTGAATCCGGGGTTCGCATACGTGATCGGATTGTCGGCTTGGTTGGGATCGGTGATGACGATCCCGTTCAATGTCGCTTCCATCGCCAAGTGATGCATCCGCAGTTGTAACTCTGCTTCTGCCAATGACGAGATATCGATCAGCGTTAGCACCACCCCACGGGTACTGTCACCGGAACGGTAGGGCACGATCCGCATCAAATGGGGACTGCCATCTTTGTCCGTCATTTTTGTCTCGACCATCTGATCGGACCGGAGCACCGATTTCAGATCGTCGTGCAGTGAGTCGTGATTCAATCGATGTGCAAAATCGTCGATCGATCGCCCCAAGTCCAGCGGGCTTAGATCCAGCAGTTCGGCGATCGCCGGAGTGAACCGGCGGAGACGAAGTTGGCTATCCAAGAACAGGACGCCGACTCGGGTGATCGCCAACAGGTTGTCCATGTCAGCGTTGGATTCAGCCAATTCCTCGACACGGCGCTGGTGTTCGGCATTGACGGTGTACAGTTCTTCGTTGACCGAATGAAGTTCTTCATTGGTGCTTTGCAGTTCCTCGTTGGAGGCAACCAATTCTTCGTTGGATGCCTGCAATTCCTCGTTCGAGGTTTCCATTTCCTCGATGGTCGCCTGCAGATTTTCCTGAGAGAATCGCAGTTCGGATTCCAACGCGGCAACTTGACCGATTTTGATTTCAGAGATTTCGGTTTCGGTTTGTTCGGTGGTCGGAGGCGGCGAGGGGCCGACCGAACGAAATTGAACCAGCATGTTGCCCGACCCGGTTTCGAAGTCGCCCACCGGTTCGACTTGAATTTCCAGTTGTTCAAATCCATCTTCGTTGGGATAGGGGATCGAGGCATAGCGCACTGTCGCGCCTTTGCGGGTGGCATGATGCAGCGCCGCCGAAAGCGATGCCTTCAATCGTTCGTCGATGGAGTCCAACACCTGGACGGAGGGGCGTCCGGTCACGAACCGCAAGTATTTTTCTGCTCCACCGAAGACATGTAGGATTTCACCGCTGCGGCTAACCAATAAGCTGCGTCCCAGTTTCTGGTCCAATAATTCGTCGTAGTCGCCGACCAGTTTCCGGTCGACACGTTCGGCGCGGACGGGAGATCGCAGGAATGACAGCCGCGGCATCTTTTCAGTTCGCGGATTGCTCAACATCGGGGTGCCGACCGGCATCCGGGTGTTCCGGCGTTTGCTGTAAAGCCGCCAGTGTGGATCGATCACATTGAATTCGTCGCTCAGGTCGCCCGTTGACTCACTGGGCCCCAGCCAAAGCGTTCCCCCGGGTTTCAATGCGAAGTGGAACAGCGACAGCGCTTTGGACTGCGCAGCCGGTTGCAGATAGATCAACATGTTTCGACAGGACACCAAATCCATCTGCGTGAAGGGAGCATCCTTGATCAAGTTGTGAGTCGCGAAAACGATCGACTTGCGCAGTTCGGGAACCACTTGGTAGCCATCCGATTCGCGGCGAAAGTAGCGATTGCGACGTTCATCACTGAGCTCCAGCACCGCTTGTTCGGCAAAGAGGCCCCTGGCGGCGTTTTGAATGGAGGCGGGATGGGCGTCGGTGGCAAACAATTTAAAGTCCACGTCGGATTGGCTGCGGCGACGCTCTTCGTCCAGTAGCATTGCGACCGAGTAGGCTTCTTCACCAGACGCACAGCCGGCCACCCAGATCCGTAGTTCACGGCCTTCGTTTTCGCGGGCAAACAGTTGGGGAATGACGTGTGATGCCAGCGTTTCATAAGCGTCGTCATCGCGGAAGAATCGCGTGACACCGATCAACAAGTCTCGGTACAGCGTGTCCAGCTCATGTGAATCATTCGTTAGCCGCTGGACATATTGCTCCAATTGGTTGATCGCGGTCAGATCCATCCGCCGCTGAATCCTTCGGCCAACGGTGCTGGATTTGTACTCCGAGAAATCGATTCCAAATTTTTGATCGAGCAAGACAAAGATCTGCTCAAGCCCGCTGGCCGATTCAAATACCAAATCGACGTTTGCCAGTTTGTCTCTGGGGACACTTTCGACTGTGTAGCGCATCAATGCGTCGGGCATCTCCTGGGGCGGCAACACGACATCAACGATTCCGGTCGCCTGGGCACTCAGCGGCATGCCGTCAAACTTCGCCGAAAGTTCGTCTTGGGCCATCACCAAACCGCCGGCATCATGGATTGCTTTGAGACCGAGTGAACCATCACTGCCCGTTCCTGACAGAACAATCCCGATTCCACAATCACCTACATCTTCGGCGAGCGAATTGAAAAACAGATCAATCGGTCGCGAAAGTGAACGCTTGGCGTCGCGATGTGACAGCATCAATTTGCCGTCTCGGACTTCCATTTCCATCTTGGCCGGCAGCAGATAGATGCGGTTCGGTTTCAGCGGTGTGGCGTTGTCGACCTGCTGAACAGGGATCTGAGTTTTTCTCGCAATCAGTTCGTCCATGTGACTTTTGAAGTCCGGCGAAAGATGCTGCACCACGACGAACGCCATCCCGCTATCGACGGGCATGTGTTCAAAGAATGTCTCAATCGCCTCGAGTCCGCCCGCCGATGCGCCCACGCCGACGACGTGGAATTGATCGCAATCTGATTCGTTATCTTGATCCTGACAGTCCGCGTGGTCCGGGACCGCATCTTCTGAAAGTTCCATGAATGATCCGAGGGGGGGGGAAGTTCTCCTGATGTGTCGTTGTAGGGGCCACTTTGCTGATCGGCTAGTAACCACTGCCCTTGCTTGGCTCTGCTCGAGCGACTCGCCCGAAGTCACTTCTGACTGATACAAACATTTTTTAGTTAATGCAAACATCATGCCATTTGCGGCAGCGGGCCCGGCTCGCGGCCCATCGGAGAAGCTCGAAAGGGTTGTCCCGGTGACCCCGGCCACCAACGCCGCTGTCCTGACCGGCAAACCAACAACATCTTTTTCGCAATTGGCGCGGATTGAATCAGCGTGGTCGTTGGTTGTTCAATTGCCAAGCAGTTAGAATAGAGTTTGAGGGGGAAAATCGGATGATTCGCTTTTTTCGCGGGTTCGGCACGCCATGCGCTTTGAAGCCATCATCTCGCTGAGTATTTCACTCTGCCCTCTCATTTAGCCCGGACCATACAACCCGGAACGACCCCCATGTCCACCAGCAATCTGCATCATCTAACCGATTCCAACTGGTCTCTTTCGCGACGAGGTGGGATGGACGCCGATCACGGCACTGCGATTGCCACCGGCAACCCGACCGTGAATCGTGCGGCTTGGTGGGCGATGCTGGTCTGCAGCACGCTGGCTCTGGCAACCAGCGGCTACCTCGCTTGGGCTTCGCTGACGTCGTCGCCGGTAGCCGGTTGCGGCGGTGGCAGTGTCTTTGATTGCGGGCATGTTCTGCACAGTCGCTGGTCGACCGTGCTGTCGGTGCCGGTTAGTTTGCCGGCCATGGCGACGCATTTGACCATCATCAGCCTACTGCTGTTTCGGCCGACCAGCTGGCGGGGGAATGAGTGGCGTTGGACCGGGATTTCATTTGCCGCACTCGCCGCAGCGGCGGCAGCGATCTGGTTCATAGGTCTGCAGGTGTTCTGGTTGCAGCATCTGTGCCCGTACTGTTTGGTCGCACATAGTTGCGGAATCGCACTGGCGGTAATGGTATTGCTCACACGCCCGGTCACCGCGCCCCGGCTGAAGGGTGCCGCCATCGCAGCGTTGGTCTCGGTCGTCGGATTGGTCGGGCTGCAAAGCTTGAACGCGGCTCCGCAGACATTTGAAACCATTCGTTACGACAGTCCCCCCACGCAAGCGGGTGAGTCGGGCACCGAGGAATCGATGATGTTCGAAGCCCCCGAGGCCGCGACCGAGTTGTTTGAGGCTCCCGCAGTGCCGGCTGATTTCCAGACCTCGCAACTGTGGCTGGAAACCGAAACGCTGATCGCTGCGATCGCCAACCCGGCATCGCTGTTGCTTGGCCAAGTCACGGTCGGTGCGCAGCAAACGACAGCGGACAGCGGAAGCGCCGACCCCGCGCCTCAAGCGGCCGCACCACAAACCGTGCGGGTGTTAAACAACATCAAGCTGCAAACCGACTCTTGGCCGATTGTCGGCAAACCCGACGCCGAGATGGTTTTCGTCGAACTGTTCGATTACACCTGTCCGCATTGCCAGCGGACGCACGCGGCGATGGAATCGGCACGGCAACGGATGGGCGATCGACTGGCGGTGATCATGTTGCCTGTGCCCTTGGATCGAAAATGCAACCCGACCGTGACCGCTACCCACGCCAGTCATGCGGAAGCCTGTTCCATCGCCAAGCTGGCGGTTGCAGTCTGGGCGGTCCAACGAGACGAATTCCCATCGTTCCACAATTGGTTGTTCGAGACAAAGCCGTCGTACTCTCAGGCGTTGTCCAAAGCCATGGCCACTGTCGACGGTCAAAAGCTACAGTCGATGCTCAACAGCAATACCCCCAGCGACTACATCTCGAAACACGTGGCGCTGTACAAGAAAGCCGGTGCGGGAACGATCCCCAAGTTGATGTTTCCGTCGTCAACCACCGTCGGTGCGGTTGAATCGTCAGACACTCTGGTGCGATTGATTCAACAGAATTTGGCCGCTGCGAACTGAACGCGGTCGCGCCCTCATCGCAAACGCGACGCGTCAGCTTTGACGTTGCGCTTGGGTCGTTGGGAAACATCGATTGTGACCGACGCGCTAAAGCGTGAACTCCAACGGTATCCCGGCCTACTATTTGGTCAGGATCAATTTCCCCTGACGGGTACGCCGCAACCGGTAGAGTTGCCCATCAAATTCGATCCAAACCTCGTTGCCACAGCGCGCGAGTTCTTCGAACCGAATGATTTTCGGCAGCGAAACCGCGGACTCAGGCGATTGCCCGGCGGGTTTTTCGTCGTCGTGGCCAATCATTTCGGGGGCAAACCATCTGCGGTAAAGAGACTTCTGGACTTTGTGTCGCGACCCTCTTGCGTCGCAGCGATCCGTTCAACATACTCCTGTTGAGATTGATTCGCAACAGCAGGTAATTGCGAACGAAGCAAGCCAGCAGGGTTTCCTGCCGTTTCTCGCGGCAGTGTCATTCCTCAGCCAGCCACGTTCGGTTCCGACAGGTCGTGTTCACGTTGAACACCACTGTTGTTCCCCGTGTGTCCGACTCTGGAGCCCCCCCACTGTGTCTTGCCCTCTTTTTTACAACGCATTGAGCGATCAACTTGACCGCCCAGCTGGTCGCCGAACGTTTCAGGCTCGAACAAGCGGTTTCACTTTGGTGGAACTGCTGGTGGTGATCGCGATCATCGGAATTTTGGTCGGCTTGTTATTGCCGGCGGTGCAAGCGGCTCGTAGTGCTGCGCGGCGGATGAGTTGCAGCAACAACATGAAACAGGTGTCGTTGGCCTTACAGAACTACCATTCCGCATTCAAGCGGTTTCCTGGCATTGGTGACGCCATCGACAACGGCTGGAGCGTTCAATCACAGTTACTTCCTTACGCGGAGCAATCGGGGCTGCATGATTTGATCAACTATGGCGCCGGACTGGGTCGCGCCGCGTCGGCCGAAGGATTCAACTCGCCGAACGACCAGGCTGCGGCCACAGTCGTTCCGTTCTTCATCTGTCCCAGTGACGATGTGGAAGCCAAAAAAGTGGTGGTCTACACACGTGGGCGCAACAGCTATGAATGGGAGCATGCCGGACTGAATTATGCCGTCAACGTCGGCACGGGCACGGACAACTTCGTCGACTATGGCGACAAAACCGACGGATTGTTTTGGCGCAATTCGTCCACACGCTTTCGTGACATTCTCGATGGCACCTCGACCACGATCGTGTTGGCTGAAACGCTCAAAGGCGACGGTTTCGACCAATCCACGGTGCCCTATCAAGTGTCCCACAAGTTTGTCGCCAATGGATCGGGACGTGACGTCGAAGACATGAGAGCGTTTCGCGATTCGGTGATGGCGACAGACCCGTTGACCTTTGTTGCCTCGCAAACCAGTTGGAGTGGTACCCGGGGGGCCAATTGGATTTCTGGATTCGGCAGCAGTGGTGGTTCGATCAACGGTTGGTACACGCCCAACCATCCGCTGCCCGACCTCAGCATTCGCGCCTACCAAGCGACCGGTCCGCGCAGCAATCACACCGGCGGCGTGATGATTTCGATGGCTGATGGAAGCGTCCACTTCATCACCGACAGTATCGAACTGGAAACATACCGTTCGCTTTGGACAACCAAGGGACGGGAAGTGATTGGCGAAATCTGAGTCGCCTATTCAATCAAGATTTTAGCGCATTGTTCGCGTCCTTTTTCAAGTGAACCAAGACCATGGCGACCACGATCGACCCGCCTGCTGACACCGACCAGACAATCTCGTCAACCACTGTCCCGCCGGCGACCAAACCCAAACGCAAGCCAAAGAAGAAGACTCTGGCTGGGAAAATGGGTCGCTCGACGTTGATGATGATTCGCCGCGTGCACCTGTACTCGGGAATTTTTATGTTTCCCTGGGTGTTGCTGTATGGATTCACAGGTTGGTTCTTCAATCATCCGCGAATGTTCACCGGCGATCAGGTGACCGCGTTTGTCGCAGCGGACGTCGATAGCGATTTGCTGGGCAATTTGCCCACGGCGGCCGAGACCGCGCAGTCGGTCGTGGACGAGATGAATCTGGAGTCGTTCATGATCGGCGGCCCCGAAATCAGCTTGACTCAGTCGCGTCAGCCCCGTTTCACCGGTTTCCTAAGCTACACGGTGAACGCGGACAAATCGACGCATCAAGTTTCGATCAATCCGGTCACAGGCAACGGCGAAATTCGCACCAGCTTTGTCACCGTCGATTCGGATGCCGAGCAACAGGAATTGAAACCCAATCCGATCGCGGCGATCCGCAGTGTCAATCTACCGACCAACGCGCTGTCAGATGCTCAAGATCAAGTTCCCGTGTTACTGGAAAAGTTGGGGCTCGAATCCGGTGAGGCGTTCTCCGGCCGGCGATCGGCCAGTGTCGTGTTTTCAGCCGAAGCCGACGGGGTGCCCTGCATCGTGACCTACAGTCTGGCCGGTGGCGGGATCAGCAGTTTGCGCGAGGACGAGCGGCCGACAATTGAAACCAAATCCTTCTTGCAGCGATTGCACCTGGCCCGGATGTACTCGCCCGACTACGACATTCGCTGGGTCTGGGCGCTGTTGGTCGATGCCATGTTTGTCTCGATGGTGTTCTGGGGCATTTCCGGTTTGTTCATGTGGTGGCAGGTCAAACGAACACGCATCTTGGGCGGCGGCGTGCTGGTCGCCAGCGTTGTCTTTGCAGCCATCATGGCGATCGGGATGCACGACCAACTCACACTCGGAAGTGGTCGTGGGGGTGGTGGAGGAGGCCGTGGGGGACGCGGGAGCGCCGCAGCGGAGCCTGCTGCTGAATCCTCGCTGAACGTAGCGCCAAAGACCACTTTATCCGCCCCAGTTAAGTCCAGCGTGGCCATTCTCGCCCGGCCCTGACGCCAATCGCAGCCTGGTCACTCGATTCAGCCAGCGGTTTCTGTTCAATCATATTTTTTCAGCCCGGAGTCTTTTTGATGCGTTCAATCATACGTTTCGTTGGCATGCTCGTCCTGCCGCTCTCTGCCAGCCTTGCCGCTACCGCGAACGACGCATCGCCAAAGACTGCGTTGGATATCCCCAAGCCGCTAGTGGTGGAATTGGAATCGCATGCCGATGCAATTTCCGACAACCTGTGGGACGGTTTCAATCAGCTGTCTAACGGATCGGATTCTGCATCGCTGTTAGAAGTCGTGGCGGTGCTGCGTGGTTTTGGATACGGGACTGTTTCCCAATCTGACGCCTCCGGCGGACGGGGACGCGGAGGTGCAGGACGTGGTGCCGGAGGCCAGCAAGCCGGCGGTGGTGGTCGCGGTCGGGGCGGTGCAGCCCGCGGTAGTCGTGGTGGCGACGCTGGCAGCGCGGGCCGAGGCGACAGTGACGGCGGTGGAGGACACGCTCCACCAACGTCCGTCGAAGAAACCCGACAGCGGTTTGATGCGCGTGACACCATCCGCGACGGCGTTTGGGAAAAAGATGAAATCAACGGCTACATGCAAGGTCAACCTGCCAGCAACGATGGCAAAGTGACCTTTGAAGAATACGCCACCGCCTGGGAAGAACTACGCAGCCGAATGGGCGGCGGCGGTGGAAACCGCGGCGGCGGGCACGGTGGTGGTGGGCACGGTGGCGGTGGACACGGTGGTGGCCGGGCTTCCAGCGTCAGTCTGGATGCCGCTTTCCTAGTTTCGCTGGACACCGATCGCGATCGCAAACTGCAACGCAGCGAACTGAGCGAACCGGTTGCCAGAGAGCTTTCACGGCAACTGACCGATTGGGTCAAACGGGATGCCGATGGCGACGGATTGGTTTCGGCACAAGAGTATGCGGTCGCCACGGCCAGCGAAACGGACGGCTCTGCGGACACGCCCGTTGCCACCAAACTGCCACGATTCGTTTCCCGGATGGATACCGATCGAGACGGCAGTGTTTCGCTGGGCGAAGCGCTCGCGAGCGCAAGTAGCCGATTGGACCAACAAACTCGTGCGATCGCCGTGTGCTTGGGCTGGAAGCAGATCGACGCCGATAAAAACGGTAGCATCGAACCAGCGGAATTGCAGGCACTGGATGATCAGTGGCAAAAAATTGCGGCGGCATTGGCTGTGACGGCCGAGCGCCCGCTGCCGACAGACCAACTGTATGCTCGTCTGCAGCGATTGCCGCTATCGGAATTGATGGGTGATCACAATCACAACTAGGCCTCGCTATCAACGCCCGCCAAACCTTCGTTGGACGGCTGTTGCGATCCGCTTTCTCTCACAACGCGGTCGATTTTCGTAAAACCGACGCGTAACCGCACAAAATGGTTGCGACGGCAATCGCGGTGGCTAACGATATTGCCTTCCCGAAAAACCAGTCGGGTTTGAATGTTGTGGATCGCTCGGTCGATCCGACATCTTGATCGCCCCAGCGCCCCGCGACCCACCAATACCACGAGACAACGAAGATGATTGATTTGATTGCACGTCGACAATTTTTGCGCGGCGCCGCGCTGACCACGGCCGGTGTCGCATTGGCCCGTCCCTCGTTTGCTCAACAGGACGCCGCGAAACCGCTGTTCGAGATCTCGTTGGCCCAGTGGTCGTTGAACCGACAATTTTTTGGATTTCTTGGCCGGCAGCGTGGCGCTGAAACGCAGAAACTCGATCCCCAAGACTTTGCTAAAATTGCCAAGCAGGAATTTGGCATCAACGCCATCGAATACGTCAATCAGTTTTACGCCGACGCGGTTCACAAGCCTGGCTATTTGCAAGAACTCAAAAAGCGTGCCGATGACGAAGGTGTGCGTAGTGTGTTGATCATGTGTGACGGCGAAGGCAACTTGGGTGACCCGGACACCAAACGTCGCATCACGTCCGTACGAAACCACATCAAATGGTTGGAGTGGGCCCAAGCACTGGGGTGTCATTCGATTCGCGTCAACGCGCGCTCGGACGACAAACTGGGGTACCATGAACAGATGGAATTGGCTGCCGACGGGTTGCGCCGCCTGTGCGAGATCGGTGACACCTATGATTTGAATGTGATCGTCGAAAACCATGGTGGCTTGTCCAGCCACGGCCGCTGGTTGGCCGGTGTGATGGAAAAGGTCGACCACCCACGCTGCGGCACCTTGCCGGATTTCGGCAATTTTAGAAACGTCGCCGGTGGCCGTGGCAGAAACAATGCGTCGGGCCCGGTGACAGGACCGCTGGAGTACGACCGCTATCTGGGTACCTATGAATTGATGCCCTATGCCAAAGGCGCCAGTGCAAAAACCCATGCCTTTGACGAGGATGGCAATGAGACCAGCATCGACTACAAACGAATGCTGAACATTGTTTGCGACCCAAAATTCAATTTCTCGGGCGATGTCGGCATCGAATTCGAAGGCGGCGGTGATTCCTTCGACGGGATCAAAAAGACCAAGGCCCTGCTGGAACGCGTCCGCGATGAAATCAGTGCGTGATCATCGCAGAATCCGTTGCTGAAGCGTTTTGAAGCCAGCGCTTTTTAAAGCCCGGCGGGCGACAAAATGACTGCCGGCGACGTCAGTCGCCGGACACTGAAGGAGATGAACCCCATAGCCCGCAGGGCGACACAATGATTCCGCGCTGCGTGAAACCATGTGCCGCCCTTCCGGGCTGGGAACAAAATCCACGCTACTCCGGCGGCTCATGCCGCCGGCATTTCGTGTATCGCCCTCCGGGCTGGCGAAAGCGCGACTTCAATACTCACGCGTCGCGCTAGGAAACAATCCCTCGCGCAGCATCGCGATTTCTATCGCCACACGCGCCAGGTTGCACCTGGCCTACGATTGGCGGTCTCAGGGTTGCGTTCGCAATGATTTGACTTCGTATAAATCCGTGCGGCGGTCTTTCCAATTGGTAACGCTACCTCGCTCGCGATGGCGGCGCAGCAATTCCAAATCGACGTCGTGGATGATCACGGTTTCGATGTTGGCGTTGGCTTCGGCACCAATTCCGTCGCGAGCGAACGTCACATCGCAGGGTGTGAAGATCGCGGATTGGGCATAGTGAATGTCGGCGTTTTCGACAAACGGCAGGTTCCCCGTGCACCCGGCAATGGCTACGTAGACATCGTTTTCCACGCACCGCGCCGCAGCACAGGTTCGCACCCGTAGGTAGCCGCTGCGGGTGTCGGTGTTGAAGGGCACAAAGATAATGTCGGCACCACGCTGGGCTGCCATTCGACCCAGTTCGGGAAACTCGCAGTCATAGCAGACTTGGATCGAGATTTTGCCACAATCGGTATCAAACACCTCCAACGACGGACCACCTTCGACGCCCCACCAATGCCGCTCGCTGGGCGTGATGTGCAGCTTGTACTGACGATCGATTCGGCCATCGCGGTGAAACAGGAACGCGATGTTGTACAGCCGATCGTCTTCGACGACGAAGTGGGATCCGGCGACGATGTTCGTGTCAAACTTGACCGCTAGGTCGGCAAACAACTCCAGCAACTGCGGGGTGTAGGCGGCCAATTCTCGTGCCGCCGCGCCGGGCCGCAGCGAGGGCATGATCGACAACAACTGGGTCGTGAACAATTCGGGAAACAGCAAGAAATCGCATTTGTAGTCGCCGGCGACATCGACGAAGTAACTGATCTGTCGGGCGAACTCGTCAAAGTCGGCAATCGAGCGCATCTGGTACTGCACCGCACCGATGCGAACCGGACGCACCGTCCGCCGGTGCCGCCGCTTGCCTCGGGGCGTGTAATCCAGATTGCGCCATTCCAAGAACGTCGCATAACCACAACTTTCAGTGTCCGACGGCAAGTAATTTTCCAGCAACCCCTGCAGTGAAAATCCGTTGGCGATCTGGGCGGTCAACACGGAATCGTAGATCGATTTGTTGATCACCCGATCGACGTACTCGGACGCTTTCATCTGGTCGGCATGCCGATGGTATCCGGGAATGCGTCCGCCGATGATCATTTGTTCGACGTTGCGGGTCCGGCACAACTCCTTTCTGGCATCGTACAAGCGACGTGACAATCGCATCCCGCGGAAATCTGGATCGACCATGATCTCGATCCCGTACAGTGTGTCACCGCCGGGTCGGTGATTGCGGATGTACCCCGAATCCGCGGTTTTTTTCCAATTGCACCACTCCAGATCGTCGTCATAGTCCAGCATCAAACTGCTGCTGCTGGCGACCAAACGCCCATCGAATTCAATGACGATTTGGCCTTCCGGAAAATGCTTGAGTTGGCTTTGGATCTGGTCGAGGCCCCAGGGTTCCATGTCAACGAAACAACGCCGTTGGATTTGAACCAATGCTTCGTAATCATCAATCCGCATCGGTCGGACGACCAAATTGCGCTCGAACTCCGATACATCAAAATCGGGCTCTGGCGGTTCGACTGATTCGCTCAATGAGACGTGTTGGGGATGACTGTGCAGCGGAGAATTGGGTTGGTTCATATTGAACTGAAATGGATTGGAAGTGACCCCGTCGCCAGGTTGCCGACACGCGAGCCGGAATACAGCAACGGACGTCATCAAACGTAACAATCGATCGCGATTTGTTGCAGGACGATTGTGGCTAAATTGTTGGGAAACCGATGCACTCGATCCCCCGCCGAACCACTTTGCCGCGTTCGCGTACAATTGATAGTGTGACCGCTTGTCAACTTGTCGTCTGAATCAACGAATCCACGATGGAAGGACCGGCCCTGCCGGAAGTTCGGTGGACCAGATCGCTTCCTCTACCGATCCCCCACGTCCACGCTCGGTCGACGGTTCTGCGCCGCGATTGCGTTTGCGCTTGAAGCAGATCGCCGTGTGCGCCGCGGTGATCCTGTCACTAAAAGTTTTCTTGGCGATTCTGTATCAATACCGCTGGTATTTCCCAGCTGACTTCGATGCCTCGCCGTTCTTGAGCGGTCGCCGCTACACGTTTGTGGGAATCTATCGGGCCGCGTTTTACGCCCATTTGGCCAGCGGGCCGACCAGTTTGCTGCTGGGTACCGTTCTGCTTCTTAGCGGTGGCAGGCCGGGCTGGTCCGTTATCCATCGCTGGCTGGGCAAGACGCAATTGATACTGGTGCTGTTGATCGTGGTTCCCAGCGGTTTGGTGATGGCACTCCAGGCCTATGCCGGACCGATCGCTGAGATTGGGTTTATGGCTCAGTCGCTGCTGTTAGCCGTCACAGTGGTGGCCGCCGCCGCGACAGCGCGGTCCAGACGATTTTTGGATCACCAACGCTGGGCACAGCGATGTTACATCCTGCTGTGGTCGCCGCTGCTGCTAAGAATCGTGGCCGGACTGATGATCGTCACCGATTTGGAATCGGAATGGACCTATCGAATCAACGCCTGGGCCAGCTGGCTGGTGCCGTTGGCGATTTACGAACTGGTTCACCCTCCGCGTCATGAAAATTCGTGTGCCGAACCCCCGTTTGATGTCTACCCATCCCCAGAGAACTGATCATGCACCGCAACACCGTCCGATTCGGATTCACATTGGTCGAACTTTTGGTGGTGATCGTCGTGATCGGCGTGTTGGTCGGATTGCTGATGCCTGCGGTGCGCAGTTCTGGCGAAGCGGCGCGGCGGATGAGTTGCTCCAACAACCTGCGCGAGGTGGGGCTGGGGATCCACAACTATCACTCGGCCTATCAACAACTGCCGATGCAAATGGGCGGAACGTATGCATTCGGTTCAAATCCTAATCGTGGTCGTCAATCGTTTACAAATCAGTATCGGTTAAGCGTTCTGGTCGGCCTGCTGCCCTTTGTCGAACAACAATCAATGTGGGAATCCATCCAAGCGGGCGGTTCGCCCGGTCATCGTGGCAGCCGATTTGCACCCATGGGACCTCCGCCCTGGACGGCTGAGTTCGTCCCCTGGCAATCCGACATTCCTCTCTTTCGCTGTCCCTCCGATCCGGGCCAAGGAAGTCCTTCGCTGGGGCGAACCAACGTGGCGTTGTGTCTGGGGGACGCCACCGATTGGTTGAACACCGGAGCCACACGTTGGGATGAAACCAGCCGGCAATGGCTGACCGACCGAACAGATCAAGTTGGCGTTTCAGGACGTGGCTTTTTCATACCTCGCCAAGTGATGCGTTTTGACGATGTGTTGGACGGGCTGAGCAACACCATCATGGCAGGTGAGATCGCGACAGATCTGGCTGATGGCGACAATCGAACTGCGGCATCCTATGGAAATCCTTGGGCAGTGATTCACGACGCTCCGCAAACCTGTCAAAGTCAAATTGATCCCCAGCGTCCCAGATTCTGGTTGTCTAACGCCCAGGGTGGGCCATCTTCGTTGGGCGGTGACGGTCAAAAACGTGGCGCCCGCTGGGCCGACGGCGCGCCAATCTACAGTGGTTTCAACACGATCTTGCCACCGAACCGCGAAAGTTGTCTGGCCAGCGCCGATTCGTCACCGACAGAACCTGGCATCGGGATGTTGTCGATGTCCAGTCGTCATCAGGGCGGCGGGCATGTGGTCATGGGTGACGGCGCGGTGGTCTTCATGACCGACTCCATCGAATCCGGTGACAGCGATCAGGGCACAGTGATCTACGATGGCAGTGGACCTCGGGCCGCCGGTAGCCCCAGTCCCTATGGTCTGTGGGGCGCATTGGGAACGCGTGCGCAAAACGAAACCATCGACGAGCAACTCCATCAATAACATTGCCAGATCCGGGAGAACCATTTGAATCGTCCCGTCTGTTAGCGGTTGATTCGATCAAGCAGACGTTGGACTTTCCAATGTGTCGTCGTCATCGTCGAGACCAACAACCACCGTCGACCTCGAACTGCGATCGGTTGAATCGTCGATTCTCCGCCGAGTTTTTCCCAGCCAGCAGGATCAATCATCCGTATGATCAATTCGGCCAGAGATTGGTCATCGGTCGAAATCGGTGTGACATCGTAGACGCGCGTGACCGGCCTTGATTCGGCATATTCGAGGGTCAGAATCGTCAGCCGACCGTCGCAAATCTGCAGGGTCAGGTCGACTGAATGCAGTCGTTCCATGACAGCAGTGACCAACATCACGCCACGCGGTTTTTGATTTGCATGTATTGTGCCAGTTTGCTGCCACCATTTCTGCTTCTCAGACGTCGCAGCGTGAGGGTCCAAGGCGCCCACATCGAACAATCTGACGGAATCAATTTCTACGTCGATGTCCAGTCCGATCTCTTCCAGACTCCGTTGATCAATCGAGACAGGAAGATGCTGACTGAGTGATTCCGCCAGTTCTTTAATGGTCGTTCCTGGGTTCCAGTCGGGCTGGCATTCACGTTGTAGCACCTGCATGATTTGATGTTCCTGCCGAGCGGTCATCAGCGGGTCACAGGGAAACGACACCACCGCACCACCTGGTTTGGTCACATCACCCGAAACGGAACTGTCATAGTCCAGCCACTGCCCAAGTCTGAATGGCGATTGCGCCGTGACTCGGACAGATCCCGCTATCAAAAATAAAACCAACACGACTGGACACACGCCTCTGAAGCGAAGGTTCGATTGCCGGTGGGGGCGTTGATTCCATTGCGAGTTGAACATCAGAAACAGTTCCTGCGGACACTTTTTTGAACTCGAAGACGGTCGATGACAACGCAATTGGTATGCCGAATGCGTTTCATCGATTAGACCGGCAAAACACTGCGATCACACTCTCGATCGCAGTGAAGTGATGCACATCGCATGTATCGTTTTGCAACAGTCCGACAAGCTTCTAGGTGTCAAATATGTCATTGGATATTCGTTGTTGTCTTGGCCGAACCATTGTCTTGGGTTCACTGAGTGTGGCCGGCTACTTGCTTGTCAGTGGCCCGACTTTTGCCGCCAATGAGATTCCGCTCGGAACACCGGTCGACAGCAAGGTCACGTCGGTGACGGTGTTTCGACAGCAAGCCAACGTGACGCGGGAGTTGAAATTGAATCCCGATCCCGATCTGCAAACCATTCACATCAGCGGTCTGCCACCGACGTATCGTGACCGTTCGCTGCAATGGGAATCCGATTCGTCGATCAGCGTGCATTCGTTGCAAGTGGTTCCCCACCGGCCTGAACAAAGCTCGGACCAGCCTGATCCGCGACAGCAGAAACGACAATCTGAAATGACTGCGATGCAAGACGCGGCGCACAAAGTGGCGGTCATCGAGCAAGACTTGGAAACACTCGAACGATTGGTGACCTTCTCGAGTGAAAAAACAAATCAAAGCTTGAATCAATCCAAGCTGGACGTCGCCACTATCACCGAATTATCAGACTTTGTGATGCAGCGACGGCGCAAGTTGGCAGAGGAACTGCATCTCGCACGCCGGGATTTACAGCAAACTCAACAGCGGCAACAACAGCAATTTGAGCAAACCGAATCGCTGCAAGAATCCGCTACACGCCCAACGTTTGATGCCGTTTTGAGCGTGACGGCCCCCCGGGGCGGACGCCTGCGTGTCAGCTACTGGGTGGATGACGTGTCCTGGGAACCTCGCTACACAGTACAGGCCACCTCGGATCCAGCAGGGCAAGACAAGTTTGACGTTCAACTTCAAGGCGTCGTGTCGCAGCACAGTGGAGAAGATTGGCAAGACGTTCAATTGTCGTTCTGTACCGGCGTGCCGAATCTGCAAGCAGCCAGTCCGCTTTTGGTCCCATTGCGGGTGACGACAGCGCATTCCAGTGCTGCAACAACCGAACAATCAATCGATTTCAATCCTTTGTCTGCGCCTTTTGACGCACTGCCGGGTTGGGAAGATGCGGCACTGTGGCAGCGCAACGTCGCACTCAACACACAGGCAGCCGCTCGTCAGGTGTCAGAGATCAACCAGCGACAGGGTGTGCAACGCGAAATGGCCGACGATGCCATCAGCAATCTGGCCGACGAGACCTACCAAGTGCCCGGGCGGCTGCGGATCGCCGATCAATCCGAGCAACAGACGGTCATGATTTTTCATACCCAGATGTCGAGCCCGATCTACCGAGTGGTCACGCCACTGCTAAGCAGCTTTGCCCATCGCGAAGCCGTGCTCGAAAATCAGACGGGGCAAAGTTTGGTCGGTGGCGAAGCAATGGTTTTTCTGGATGGTCAGTTCGTTGGCCAGACCACACTGCCACCGACAGCGGCTGGGGGAGAATTGACGGTCGGTTTAGGAGCCGATCGGCAAGTGCGAACACGCCGGGAGTTGTTGAACCGAGAAGAAGCGATTCAGGGTGGCAACCGGCTGACCAAGCTTTCCTACCGTTTGGTCGTGTCGAATTACAACGCAACCGAAATTGCGATCCGGTTGTATGACCGTGTCCCCATCTCGGATGACTCGGCGGCGGTGAATGTGATTGCCGACGGGAATTCACTCGGACCGCTTTCCGATGATGCCAAGTACCTGCGAATGCGGCGGCCGACCGGAATCTTGCGCTGGGATCTGACCGTTCCCGCCAAACGCTTCGGCAGTGATGCCTATGACCACGACTATCACTACACGGTGGAATCCGATCGCACGCAGCCAATCGTCAGCAACGATGTGCAGCAGCAAATTCAAGACGGACTTCGTTTTGATCGCAGTGGTGGCGGCGGAATGGGAGGCGGCATGGGCGGCGGGGGAGCGTTTTAAATCACTGCGACGACCAATCGATTCCGTCGGACATCACGCTGCGATTGATCCGCAGCAATTCGAACTTCATCTTGCCCAGCAGCTCGGGGTTCTCGTCCGCGATGTTCGTCGTTTGATTGGGATCGTCCCGCAGATTGAACAACTGGAAATTTTGGTAGCCGCCGCTGCGAATCTTAGGGATCCAGCTTTCGACAAACAGATTGCTGGTCGACAATTCATAGTCGGGTTCAGCGACCAGAGAGTAATCACCGTCACGCATCGCCACGATCGGACGAGATTTTTGCAGATGCCAGAACAGCGGTTGATGGCGTTTGAATGCTTCTGGATGTCCGGTCAATAGAGGCGTTAAATCGCTGCCGTCCAAAGGCAGTTCACTCACAGGGGCAATGTCCAGCAACCCACAAAGTGTTGGTAGCACGTCGACCAGCCCGGCGGGTTGATCGACAACTTGATCCTGCTGGATCACACCAGGCCAATGGAAGATGCCTGGCACCCGGATTCCGCCCTCCCAATTGACGCCCTTGCGACCGCGTAGACCGCCGGTTCGGTCATCACGGTAGCTGCCGTTGTCGGACGCATAAATGATCAGAGTGTTTTTTCGCACATCCAATTCATCCAAGCGTTGCAGCAATCGACCAATCGCACGATCGGTGTTGTCGATCGTGCCGGAATAGATGGCGGCTTTGTCATCGGTGGCGCCATAGCGGTTGGTGATCTGTTCGGGGGCTGCGATGGGAGCATGCGGTTCATGGAACCAGACATTCAGAAAAAAAGGCGTTTCATTTTTGGCCGTCTCACGTTGATCCAACCAAGCCACCGCTTCGTCGACAACTAGCTGACAGGCATAGCCCTGCAGTTGGCCGACTGGTTTTCCGTTGCGAATGAAGTTGTCAGGATTGCGATGGCTGGGCGACGCATTGTTCCAGGTCGCAAACCAATGATCGAATCCGTGCTGATCGGGTGTCGGTTTGTCGACTGTTTCAGTGGGCAAACCGAGGTGCCATTTGCCGACGTGTGCGGTCGAATATCCGGCTGACCGCAACTGTTCGGCAAGCGTCGTTTCGCGCAACAACAAGTGGGACTTCTGGCTTTTGTCATCGATCCAACTGTAGACCCCTGCGCGAATGTGATGCCGACCGGTCATCAAGGTTGCTCGTGACGGCGAGCACACAGCGCATCCCGAATAGAAATCGCTGAATCGTGTTCCACCGATCGCAAGTGCGTCGATGTTCGGCGTTTGCACCGGCCCCCCGTAGCAGCCCACATCTTGGTAACCCAAATCATCGGCCAGCAGCATCACCACGTTCGGCCGCTCGGCCCGCAAGACGCTGGATCCACACACCCCAATCGTCAGCATCAGAACCATAAAACCAGCGGCAAAGAATCGGTCATTTCGAATGGTCATGGCGGGGCAGCTCAAGTCTCGTGGGTCGGCAGAGGGGTTGGGAACGTTGCATGATATTGCATGGGGGCAACGCCCGTTGGCTGTCATCGAAAACGCTAACTTCCAAACGCAGTCGGTTCGGCCCAACGCACACAGGGCTGCAACCAGACGGCCCGACAGACGGGGGCGAAATGATTTTTTACGCGGTATTCTCCTCGATCCCTCGTCTAGATTACGGCATGCGTTTTGCTCTGAATTTTCGTCAAACGAACTCTGAAATCACAAACAGGTATCGATCAGTTGAGTGGGTTTGAATGCTGTCAATAATCAAGCCATCGGCGGCAACCGTTGCCAAGTTTTTAGCGCGGCAATCCAAGCTGGATTTCAATTACCCTGACGTGGGACGCACGTCCGGCGGATTTCCGCGCGGCTATGACTACGATCGCTTTGAAGTTGAACTCGGGCGCGGGGAACAATGTTTCCAAGCCGCGCGCTCTGCGATGCAGTCGTGGCAGCACTTTCGTGTCGGTTGGGTGGAAGCCGTGCCATCAACGACGGCGATTGTGGCTGGAAACGACATCGCCATTCGAGCCAACGTGATGGGATTGTGGGCCTTGGCGGCGTGCCGGATTATCGACGTCATCGACGAATGCTCGTCGAGCGACTGCCGATTTGGTTATTCATTTGGAACGTTGCCGGCGCACCCCGAGCAAGGCGAAGAACGTTTCCAGCTGGTGCGATTTGCCGACGACCGCGTGCGTTACCGGGTGACCGCATTCTTTCGCCCCAATCAATTGACCGCACGTTTGGCATGGTCTTACTTTCGAAATCGATTCAACCAGTTCCGTCGACAATCGGCCGCCGTGATGATCGATCTCGCTCAGCCAAGCACCGCTCAGAAACGAGCGTCGCCCGCCGCCTAAACCGGATGATTCATCAGCCGTTGATAGGTAGCTAGCGGTGCGTCATTTAAATCTGGACGCACCAGTCGTTTACTTTCGCCGAGTGAGCGGTTCCCACCGGACCTTCATATCCGGCCGTAGATGACGAAGCCTCTCCGCTCCCTCGGCGGTCACCTTGCATCGCCGCAGAATGACATTTTTAAGCGATGGTTGTTTAGCCAGGTACTCGATCGACCTGTCCGAGACTCGGGTACGTGTCAGGTCAAGATGTTTTAGCAAAGGCAACGGGCCGAGCGACTGTAGACTGTTGTCGTTTAGGCGGGTGCGGTGAAAAGAGAGCCACTCGAGAGTTGGTGATGCTTTTACGTTTAGTCTGTCACCGATTGCTGTCTGGGAGATCCCCAGGCTCTGCAACCGCAATGGCAGCAACCTGGCTGCATCCTTCTCGCTGATGGTCACGTGGACCATCAGTTTCTCAATGGACGGATTGCGTTTCAGAATTTCAAGCACCTCGTCTGTCTCTTGGGAAGCCAACGGATCTGCATAGAGGCGAATGTAGGTTGGGAACCCCTCAAATTCTGGAGCAAAACGGGCAAAGAAGTGGTCGCTTCCAGTCTCCATGTCCACGACGAAATGCATTCGCTTCAACGATTCGACATCGCGCGCGACACGCTCGTAATGGTTGATCCGATCACGAACGAACATCAAACCGATTGCGGCCAAGGCCACGACCAACAGTAGCAAGCGTGTCGAAAATTTCAGTCGTCGCATCGCAAAATGGCGGTCGTTTCGCCAGACCCTCGAAAGCGGTGATTCCTGATCGCTAGTCGCGGATCCGTTTGGCCCGTTGTGCGGCTCCGTTCTGATGGAGTGTCAGTGCGTAAGCAGATCCTTTGGATCGAAGATGAAACTCCAGCGTGGCGTCGACCGAACGGTAAGACCATTTTGTCGGCGAATCTGCGAACACCTCCTGCGTCGGCTGGTTTGTGATCCCAACCATCATCCGTCCGTTTTTATAGCTCACGTCGAAAATAAAAGTCGGGGCGAGCTGGTATCGGCCTACCAGACGTTCCGGAGTCACCTTCCCTGCGTCCGGTGCATGCGTTGTAAAGAGATGATTCATCATGTCGTTGCACGCGGCAAACGATTGCGGTTGACCAGAGTTGGTGCAAACGACAGCTGCGAAGTCCGATTCGGGAACAATCCAAATCAGTGCAAACGAGTTTGTGTTGCTTCCCGCGTGGTTCCATCCCGGACCGAGCGGAGTTTGCGCGCAAATCCAGCCGCAGGCGTACTGTTCGCCAGGGGCCGAATCGACAAGCGGCTTGTGCAGATGATCGAATGCATCGCGTGTTTTCAGCACCGGAGTCGGCTGACCGGCCAAATGCCACCGCGCGTACTTCGCATAGTCTTCAATCGAGACGTGGATCGTTCCGCACGAGGCGTAAACCGTTGGGTTCTCCGCCCCCGGCAATCGGGGATCGATCGGCGTGCCATCGGCTTGGTGCCCCCACAACATCGGCGGTGTCAGTCGTTTGGCTGATTCCAGAGAGCGGAAATCGGCGGATTGCATTTGTAGCGGGCCGAGCACATGTTTTTTCATCAGCGATTCGTAGGATTCGCCCGCGCGCGTCTCAAGCATGGCGGCCGCAACCGCGTAACCCAAATTCGAGTACAAGAATTGACCGCGAGGATTCGTGGGCGGTTTAGGAAGCACGATCCTGAGCATTCGACGTCGTTCCAATGCAGGGGCGATCTCTTCGCGAAAGAAACTGGGCCACTCCTGTGCCGAGCTGTCGCTGATGTTGGCCGGTAAACCGCTTTGATGAGACAACAGATCGTCGAGCGTGGCAGCTTTCAGCTGCGGGTGAATATGGTCATCCGTGGCCGCCGGCCAAACTTCGCCAATGCTTGTTGTCCAATCGATTTTCCCAGCTTCCACCAACACAGCCGCCAACGTCGCGGTCATCGATTTGGTGTTGGAAGCAATCGCAAATCGGTCCGTCAATTCAACCTTGTCTGATTGACCGCGCTTTCGATCTCCCGAGCATTCGGCTTCCACCAGCCCTTGTTTATTCACGACCGCCACTGCCATCGCCGGCACGTCATGTTTCCGCCGTAGTTCAGCGAGCTTTGCTCCTAAACGAACTTTCTGTGCCTGGTCCTGGGTTTGGGCCAGCAGAATCGACGGCGAAACGAGAGTCCACACTGCAATGAACATCAAGGCGATGTTCGACACAGCTAGTGACTCATGTAAACATTTGCGCTGGAGCATGATTTGGTTCCCATGAAATTAAAACGTGCGCAACGATTCGTCCGACAGCACTGCCTGATGTCCCTGGAATCCGATCCAGCTGGTCTTTTGGCTTGGCGACAGCGACAAAAAGTGTAACAGGGAAATCGTCGACCGAAATCAACGGCACGTTTATTCGCGGGAGATGGCGCAAATTTTCAGAGCAAGTTCTCCAAGGACAGAACAACCCGTGCCACTCGCTCGGCGCGTGGTGGCCAAAAGGGGCACGGGCTGATCGGCACTACAGGCAGCGCAGGAAGGCGACGAGCGCCTGTTTTTCGTTGTCACCTAATTTCACTTGAGTGACCAGGTTGAAGAATTCGACCGTGTCCTCCAGAGTCAATAGGCGACCGTCGTGGTGATACGGTGGCGAGTCTTTGATGCCACGCAAAGTGAATGTCTTAATCGGGCCGTCTGCGATGTTGTATTGCCCCTGAATTTTTTCCGGTGCATAGAACCGTTCCAAATGCAAATCGTGCATCTTGTTGTCTAGATAGAAGGGCGGTTCGTGGCATTCAGCGCAGCGACCTTTTCCGAAAAACACTTCCTGCCCTTGCAGTTCCAACTCGGTCGCTTTCTCTGGAATCAGCTTGCCGAATTCATCTAATTTTGGCGCCAATGGAAAGTCCAGCATGTTCTGCATCTGAGCCATCATGGCAACGGCATCGGAGCGGTTAGGCAGGTGCACACCCTTTTTGGCGGCGATCACGTGGTCACCATCAAAGTAGGCGGTGCGCTGTTCGAACTCGGTAAAGTCTTCGACGCTGCGCAACGAACGTTTCGATCCATGAATCTGCTGGTTGAACATGCCGCGCAGGCTGACGGTGTCCAACCGAAAACGCGCCGCCTGCGGTCGCGTGTCAGGATTCAGATGGAACGCGGCATTCGTGTGCCCGTTGGTGTGGCAATCAAGACAGGCGACTCCCAAACTGGGATCCTTCACTTTACGATCCTCCGTCTGGTTAAATTGCTGCTGTGGAAACGGCGTTAGCAGCAACCGCAAACCTTCCAGTTGGACGGGAGTCAGTTTGCCTTTCATCAAACTGTAGTAGTTCTTGATCGACAACACGTTGCCCTGCGAAACATCGCCCAGGTCGGGCCGTGTTGACAAAAAGATAGGGGGCGGAAATTCTGGCGTCAGGTGCGTTGGCAAGTCGAAATCGACGTCAAACCGTTCCAGACTCCGTGATTCTGCGTCTTGAATCGCTTTGATCTGATCCTCCGGGAAAACCTGTCCGCCGACTGCATGCTTGGTGTGCGGAAGTGGGCGAAAACCCATCGGAAATAAATTCTTTTGCTTGATCGCCGCTGGTGTCATCTCGGCCAACTCGGTCCAAGAAAGACCATCGGGTAGTCTCACGCGGACTGCCCGCTGCACTGCTTTGCGACCGCCCGACATCATCAGTTCAGATGCGTTGTCACTCAAGTCGTAGCGAGATTCGAGCAGCCGGTTCTGCTGCTGCATCACAGATTCTTTTTGACCAGCATCCTGCATCATCGTTTCAGCGAATGGCTTTTCAATCACCACGGGCATGTACGTCTGATCCGGAAGCGATGGCGGAGTTTTCGATTGCTGAGCATTTGCGACTGAGTTCACTACAAAAAATTGAGCGGCGGCAAAGGCACAGGCCGCGGTGAGTTTTCCTTTCATCGGTGAGTCCGGTTTGTGCGGGTCGTTGGTTGCTGTGAGAGACGATCGGAGTTGCTCCGATCAAGGAGGCAAACAGCATGCCAATCCGGCCTGTTATTTCAGCTATGATTTTGGTCCACGGCACGACGAATCTCGCCAGATGATTTGCCATGGGCCGTTCATTCAAAGGAGTCCTGGAAAATGAAATCACTGAATCGAATCATTTCACCACTTTGTTTCGCAACCACCTGTCGCGGCGACACGAATCGCCCCGCAACGGCTGGTGCTGCCAATACGCTGAAGATTTCGATTCGCGTGTTCGTTTTTGCATCGATGATTCCCTTGATGGCAATCGCGCAAGGCCCCTCGCAGCGATTCTTTACCGATCTATCGGGCGAGTTCCGGATCAAAGCGACGATCACCAACCTGAATGAGACGCATGTCAAGTTGCAGAAAACTGACGGCCAGGAAATCACCATCGAAATCGCCAAACTAAGCGAGCGCGATCAAAAGTACCTCCACGAGGCCTACCAGAAATACAAGGCGATGGTCGGTGATTTTCCCATCGGCACCAAAGTCGACATCTTCTCCACCGGAGCCTGGCATCCAGGAGAAATACTAAACGTCCAACCCGGCAAGTACTTCATCACGTTCGACAAGTGGTCCGAGAGTTGGAACAAATGGGTCACCGTAGACAAGCTTCGATTGCGAGCGGTGATCGACAATGAATCGGTTGCAACCAAGTCGTCACAGGAGACGCCCGCAGTCGATCCCTCCCCAACCGGTGCCGGTGGAATGAACTCGACGAAGGCAGAAGCGGTTCCGGTATTGCCCGACTTGAACCAATTGCGTGCGGCGGCAGCGGTGATTGACTTGCAAACCGCACCCGTTGCAAACGTTCCGTTCAACCCAGATCCGATTCCAAACTATGGGAAATCAATTCCACTGCCAAAACCGATCTCTGTCACGGGAGAACGAATTGGAAACCCAATGCAAGCGAGGTTCGATTCAGCCATGCAATATGTCGCAATCGATCCTGTTAATTTCGCGTCGGCTGCGCACACCGTGACCGTGGTCCCATTGGATGGATCACTTCCCCGCTGGAACATCCTGACTAGCTGGAATTTCGCGGGAATCACCGAGAATGCACAGTCCGCGATCTTTCTCAGTAAATACGGCACCGCTGCTTTCATGCGCGTCCCGCTGAATCCAGACGAAACGACCATCAAGGGATCCGCGAATCACGCGTGGCTACCCTATTCGGATAGCATCGCACAGCAGCATCATCTGCCCGCGAACCGTTTGTTGATTGAAACAAGTGCAGAGATCCAGCTTTGGGATCTGCAGAAGCAAACGATTTTGGCGCGGTTTTCCAACGGGCATGGCTGCACGCTTAGCGGGCATGGAAAGCATGTCGCTGCCAAAGTCGGCCAAGACACAATTGTTGTATTTGATACGGAGACCTATCAGGCGACCCATCGTTTTCAGACCGATGGTTGGAGGGTGATTAATTTGTCATTCGATCCCCAGGGATCACGGCTTGCTGTGACCGGTGTAGGACGTGGCCAGGTTTACGATCTGTCCAGTGGCGAAGTCATACATTCCTACGGGCTGACCAGTGGGAACAGCGGGGAAATGGGACTGGCATGGATCGGACAGCGATACTTGGTTTTGACAGGTGGAAGCATCGTCGATCTAGAAAGCGGGTTGCCAATTTGGAGCTTTCCGTTTGATCGTCAACCGTTACTGCAGTTCGACGAGAATACGATCGGTTTTTTGTCGGGATCCGGGACGACCGCCACACTTGATTGGGTGCGAATGAGGCCCGAGCAACTGGCCGGTGCGGCGTCGATTGACACATCAAATGCAATCAAGATTCCTCAGGACGCGGTCGCCACCGTGGATGTCACAGGGCTGAAACACCACACCCAGGAAGTGAAAGAGCATCTTCAAAGCTCACTCAAACATCGTGGGTACACGCTCGGTGCAAACGGCATGCTTCAGATTCGACTTAGCAGCACGATTGGATCGCCTGTCAAAATCAGGCTCAAAGATTTTTTGAAAGTCAGCCGGGATGCCGAGGCAACTTATCTTCCCGCAACTGTCACCAGCCAGATGCTGTTGGACGGAAAACCGATTTACAATCGAAGCTACCAATACGGTGAAAAACAGCTCAACTCCACGGTTCGGATTCAACCTGACGAATCGGCTCAGGATGCGGTCACCCGGCTCACCAGTCCCCCCAAGAGTTTGTTCACAACGCTGCCCATTCCGCAAGCTGGCGGCACCTATCTTCCACGCGCGAAAGCTTTGATCGGTGAGGGCACTTTAGAAGAGTTGGCTGCGAGAGTGGCTAGCGAGTGAATCGCCGGATTGGTACGATTTTTGACTGCCAGGGAGGGTGCTGCGGACGAGAACGATGCATTTTGGGGCTCAGACCCTTCAGGCTCCGAGAATCATGAAGAAACACGAATGGCGCGAGAACACCGACGAGGGTGAGACTCGTCTGGTCACCGCCTCCAGGCACGGCGGAAAATGGCAGCTTCGGTCCCGGCTGAAGTCGGAAACGGAGTGGACCACGTTTCCGGTCATTCCGCTGGAAGATCTCGAGAGCCTGCACGAAGTCCTGTCGAATAAATATCGGCGTAATCGCGTGCCGCACGAGCAAGTCTTGGAAGTCGAAGCTCTCATTGAGGCAGCGAAACTTCAGTCGTAGAGCCGAGTCTTTCGACTCCGGAACAAAAAAAACGCCCTGCAAAACACAAGGTTTCGCGGGGCGTTTTCTATTTAGCGGAGGACACGGGACTCGAACCCGCAGCCCCTTACGGGGTACCTCAGTTCCAGTGAGGCCGCTCACCAATTCGCTTATCCTCCGATCAGCTGACCGGCAGTTTACTCTGTTGAGTGCCGATCACGCTAGATCTGATACGCCTGGTTAGAGAGACGTCTTGGCGCCGCTGATCAGCTTGATGAATTCATCGTTACTTTCGAAACGACCGAGCTGTTTGGTCAGTTGTTCCATCGCATCACAGGGATGCATGCTGGAGAGTGTTCGCCGCAGCATCGTCACCGCTTCATAGGTTTCTTCGTCATGAAGCAGTTCTTCGCGACGTGTTCCCGATTGGCTGATGTCGATTGCCGGCCAGACGCGTCGATCGGCCAAGCGTCGGTCGAGCACCAGTTCCATATTACCGGTGCCTTTGAACTCTTGGAAAATCGCGTCATCCATTCGGCTGTTGGTGTCCACCAGCGCCGTGCCGACGATGGTCAGCGAACCGCCTTCTTGGAAGGCGCGGGCGGTGGCAAATAATTTCTTGGGGATGTCCATCGCTTTGATGTCCAGACCACCGGACATGGTGGCACCCCCGCGTCCGCCGCGGCCTACCCATTTGTTGAAAGCGCGTGCCAAGCGGGTGATCGAGTCGAGCATCAAAAAGACGTCTTGGCCCAATTCGGCTAGCCGGCGTGCGCGGTCGATCACCAATTGGCTCAGACGGACGTGACTTTCAACGTCCATGTCCAAACTGCTAGCAACGACTTCACCGCCAGCGATATTACGCTTCATATCGGTGACTTCTTCGGGACGCTCGTCAATCAGCAACACGATCATTTTGAGATCGGGGTGATTGGTGGCAATTCCGTTGGCAATGTCTTGCAGCATGATCGTCTTGCCGCTGCGGGGCGGAGCCACAATAAGGGCTCGCTGTCCTTTACCCAGCGGTGAGAGCAGGTCGATCACGCGGTTGGTAACCGGGCGTTGGCCGCATTCCAGTTTCAACCATTCTTCGGGGTTGATTGGCGTCAGCGTCTCAAACGCTTTGACATCGGGGTAGGCATCGGGTGCGATACCATCGACATCCAAAATTTCGCGGATCCGCGGTCCTTGCTGTCGTTTGGCCTGTTGCATCATGGCTTTGATGAAGACGCCCTGACGCAGACCGAAGCGTTCGATCATGGTCCCCGGAACAAACGGATCGCTGCGTTCGCGGGAGTAGTTGTTGTCTCTGCTACGGAGGAATCCGTAGCCGTTGGGATGCAATTCCAAGATCCCATCGCACTCTTCGAGCGGCGCGTCGCTGGGGATATCGGCTGGCTCGCGATCGATTTGGTTTTGCCCGCCGTTACCGCCGCCTCCGCCACCGCCACGACGTCGCCGTCTTGAGCGAGGCTTGCTGCCACCACTATTGCCTCCGCCACCACCATTGCCTCCGCCGCCACCGGATTGTCCGTTGGAGCTTGGGCCGCGACGCGGGGACCGTTTCTTTTTCGCCATGTGTTGTCCAGAGAGGGCCGGCATTCAGTCGTGCGTTAACCGCGGTGAGCCGGCTCTCATTTGAAGAATCCGCAGGATGGAACGATAAAGGACCCGCTTCGCGAAGCTGCGGAGATTATTCCGCGAGGGGCCAAACCAACTTGTCTTGTGAGTCGACAACACGGTGTCGACGAATCCGAAATTCATCGGAACTAAAAACTGCTCTCTGGTCTGCGCATCGGTCGCTGTGGGAAATCCTGTCAGGGTTTCTAGCGGTGGATGCCCAAGCATACGAATGGGATCGAACTGTCACGGGCGACACCGGTCGCCTTGCAAGCTGCCATTTCCTCTGGCTGGTGCGATCTACTGGTGCGATCTTTCAGGGTTTAGGTATCTAGGAAACGCTGCGAAACTGGTCGCAGAGAGGTCCATTCCTTTCCGTTTTCGCTAGCCAGACGTCTGGATAAAATCATCGCCGGGAACCGTCAAGTTTCTGCTCGCGTTCAATGGCTGGCTGTCAAGCAAACCGATCGGAGAGAAAAAGGCGAATCAACCTATTCGGCTTTTAAAAAAGCCAGATCTCAGAGTCGTCGTGGAGCGACGCATTGAATTGTGTAGGCGGAGGACGTACAGCCCAGGTGACACACGGGCCACTGATTGCCGCCGTCCAACGTTACGGTGAAATATAGCTGAGTGTCTGGCGGTGTCAAGCGAAGCCTGAATCACTACGCTAGAATGGGGGGTCGGGTATCTTAAGAGCGGCGCCCGCTTCAGCGCCGCAATTGAGCTAACCAACTCCGCTCTGGCGTCAAGGTCAGCCTATTCTGTACTTTCGGCTTAAGCGGCAAGCTACGGCTAGCCGATCAAGTTTGACAAGGCGTTGTTTTGATGCCTTTCACCTACGCCAATCTTTCCGGATCGATACAGGAACGCAGGATGCGACACGCCGCGATCTACCTTCTTGTCCTTACGCTTTCCAGCCTTGGGGCAACAACATCCAGTGCCCAAATTGCCTGGGAGAGCAAGCTTCGCGATGCTCACACCAAAGCCAAGCAGCAGGGGAAACTGCTGCTGCTGCACTTCTACACTGACAATTGCGTTTATTGCGAACGCTTGGAAGCCGGTGCGTTTCGCAGCGATTCTGTCGCCAAGGCCATCAACCAGAATTACATCCCGGTCAAAGTACACGGGGCACAGAATTCCAAGTTGGCGCAGATGTTCAAGGTGACAAAATACCCAACCGATGTGATCGTCACGACCGACGGAAAGGCGCTGTCCCACTCGGTTAGCCCCCAGCAGCCCGATCGTTACATCGCCATGCTCAACGACACGCATCTGGGTTACACCCACGAAAAAACGATGTTGGCCAGCGGCCAACACTCGGCCGCTCCAGCTGCGGCACCCAGCGCCGCTGCCGGCATGACTGCACCCGCTGTGACCACCAATCCGGCCGCTGCCGTTGCCAGCTCGTCACCCAATGCGGGTTTCGAATTGCCCGCCAACAACATGCTTCCCGCCGGCAACACGGTCACTGCAGCAACCACCGAGTCGCTGCCGGTGCAAATCCCCGGTCCGGGAGCATCCGCCGTGGCCAAGACGGCGCCCCACCAAGGGGCCTCTCGAGACAATCAATTTGTATTGCCCGGAGCAAAAACCACCGCGGCATCCCAGGGTACCAATGCTTCGCTTGCAGGTGCTCGTACCAACGATATGACATTGTCGCCAGCCGACGCAGTTGCTGCATCGGAAAACCCAACGCCGAGTGCTGACACAAGCAGTGCTGGCACGACTGGTCCGGCCAAGACCACTGCCGCTGGCAAAGCTGACCTTGCGATTCAAGGCTATTGCCCGGTCTCGGTCGTGAACAACAGCGAATGGGTGGCCGGCAAACCGGAACTGGGCGTGATCCACTTGGGCAAGCTGTATCTATTCGCCAACAAGCCGGCGATGGAAACGTTCCTGGCTGACCCGATCCCGTACACACCGATGCTGAATGAAATCGATGTGGTGCGATTCTTCGAAGAGAAAAAGATCGTGCCCGGCAAACGTGAATGGGGCGTCATCGACCCGGTTCATAACCGCATGTACTTCTTTACCGACAAAGAAACGATGGTGCACTTCGAAAAGAACTTCGAACGCTACATCGATTCGTCGATCGAAGTGATGGACCATGCGATCCAAGAAGCCAACCCCGGCGTCTAGTTCAGGGCAGGCATGTCGATGACCTATTTGACGGCGTTGGTGCCGCCGTCGATCAGGCGTGGGCCAGGTTTGGCATATCCGGGACGCATTCCGTTGGCGATCGCGATCCCGGCCAGCAACGACACCACCGCAATCAGCAGCCAAACAGCGCGGGCGGTCGTTTTGCCATAGCGGTCGACAATCCCCGCGAACGTTCGCAGATGGTACGGTGGCTGCCACGGCCCGACGCCGATCGCGGCGGCCAATGCAGAACCGATCAAGGCGATCGTCGCCACAAACAGGTCGTTGTAGGAACTCATAAGGCGATCACACGCACGCGAGTGCGGCTTCATTGGCTGATTAGACGTCGCTGCGACGCATCCGCCGACGCAGGGCACGCAACTGCAAACGCGCGCTTTCCAAATCCGGCACGATCTGCAAACAGCGCTGCAACGAATTCAGTGCGCCGCGGTACTGTCCGGCCATGATTTGGCAACGGGCCAATCCCTGCCAAGCCGTGTAGTGAAACCGGCATCGCCACAGGCAATCAACGTAAGCCTGTGCGGCTTTGGCGTGATCGTCCAAACCGTGCCAACAGCACGCTCGTTGGAAATGGGCCTCGGCATACATCGGGGCCTGCTCCGACAAAATCATCGACGGGGCCAATGCCGCAGCAAACTCGCCGCCATCGGTCAGGTGCATCACTTTGAGCAACTGCTGGTGATGCGTCGGCGCGGAATCTCGCAGCAACAGCCCGCGGAAAGAGTCGTCGGCAACGAGTCGCACGCCGCGGTCAGGGTCATTCAAGGCACGCCCGAGCGGTTCGATTGATCGGCTGTTTCCCAATAGTCCCAACGCCATTGCCGAAGCGCGGCGCAGTTCGACGTCCCCACGCACCAGCAGGGTTGCCAGGGTCGTCGGCGAATAGTGCTCGTTGACCGTGGCGGCATACTGCGGTGCGTCGGCGCTCGATAGCAGGCGACGATAGGCAGTTGCCAAACGGGTCGTTCGCACAAGAGGTGAAGTCACAGTGGCGTCCGTCGAAGGTGGAAAGCGTGGTGCAGGTCGCGTGTATACTAGGCATTGCGGATCTTGGGGCAACTCTTCGAATGAGTCTAATTCGCTTCGGAGTGCTTCACAACTAACCCCATCGCCAGATCCCCCCTCCGTCGCAGTCAGTCAAATGCCGATCAACACCGCCCAGACCGCTCGCCGTCACCCTGGCCGGAGATCTCCGGCACTGGCCATCGCACTGGTTCTGCTGGTGGCGAACACCGCAGCGGCGCAAACTCGGCCAGCTGGCACGGCCGCGGCCACCTCCTGGGCGCCAGACCGGCTGGACAGCCGCAGCGATTTCGTTCAGCGGCTGACAGAACCGCATAGTGGACTGGTTGACGGAGTGTCATTGCGCCTCGCGATCCAAAGCGTGACCGCTCCGGCAGGCACGCCCCAACGCCATCTTAATTACTGGCTTGATCGCAAAGTTAACCCAGATCGCGCAGTTTCTCCCGGCTCGCTTGGCCCGACCCGCTACGCCTCGGTGCTCGCCATCGCCCGTTCAGCGGACTGTGTTTGTTATCCGCTGGGCAATTGCATCCTGATCGGTCGGCCCGCCTGGGTGGCAGCGATCTGCCAGGAAATTTATGGATCAACGGCCCCATCGGGTCACCGCGGGGCTGCCGCACCGGCCAGCGATGACCCGATCGACGTGGATTGGCCGATGCTGACAACGCCCACCGAGGCCCTGGAAATCGTAGCTGGACACTCCGCTGATCCGCCTCGCAGTGAGGCCAGCAGTGTCGCCAGCAGTGGGCCTGCCGAGGCGTTGCCGCATGACTTGTGGCCTGCCAATCGATGGCACCAGATTTCGCCACGCATCGCCACCAAATTGATCGTTGGACAATTTGTTTCGCTCTCGGATACCTCGCTGATCGACCGCCCGTTCCGTCGTGCGTACCGATTTGCCGGCCAATCCTCGCTGCGAGAATCGTTGTCAAAGATCGATCCCGATGCGGAATTAAAAAACAATCGCGGTGACGTGCTGTTGGACGGTTTGCCGAGCAGCCATCAATGGTATTGCGAGCAATTGCTGGTCGCGGCCGACAACGGCGCGAGCGATGATGCCGCAAACGTTGCCGCCCATGCTGCGACCGATCCGCTGCAGCGACTCGAATCGGACACGCGGACGTTCACCATGAATGTTCGCAATCAGCCTGTCGGCGCGGTCTTGAAGGGGCTGGCCGATCGCGCCGGAGTGGCGTTCGAATTCGCTCCGGCTGCGAACCCGGCGCTCAAGCAAATGGTCTCGTTTTCGGCTGTCGACCAGACGCTTTGGCAACTCGTCCGCTTGATCCTGGACAAAGCTTCGTTGAAGATCCGGGCCACCGCTGACAAACTGCACATCCAGCCCAGAGAACGTTGACTCAACACGATGGTCGAAAATATTCCCCTGATCTCACATCACCACGACGGACTTACGATCGAGGGATATTCTCGCGCGGCGGTACAGACCTGTTGGCGGGTCAATGAATTGAAGCTGCTGTTCGACGTCGGTGCCCAACCCTGGGATTTCATGGGCACGCCGACCCTGTTCATCTCGCACGCCCACCTGGATCACATTGCATCGTTGCCGTCGTACGTTTCTCGCCGGCGAATGATGAAAATGGATCCGCCGGTGATCTACCTGCCGGATTCGGCGGTCGATGACGCCTGGGACATGCTGCAACAGTTCCGTCGGCTGGACCGTGGCGCGATGCCCTGCGAATTGGTCGGGCTGAACGCCGGCGACGAAATCGAATGTGGCCGCGAGTACTTGGTGGTCGCCGTGCCGACACGTCACACGATCACCTCCCTGGGCTTCGTCGTCTATCAGCGGCGACACAAATTGAAACCCGAGTTCACCGAACTTTCTGGCCCGGAGATTCGCGAGTTGAAACTGGGCGGAACGGAGATCACGACCGAACATCGGGTGCCCGTGTTCGCCTACACCGGCGATACGTCACCGCCTGGATTGGACAACAACCCGGAATTCTTTCAGGCCAAGGTGCTGGTCAGCGAATTGACCTTTGTCGCCCCGGAGCATCGTAAAGAGATGATCCACAAACATGGACACATGCATGTGGACGATTATCGCAAGCGAGCCGATCGGTTCGAAAACGAATTGGTCATCGCCGGCCACCTCAGCACGCGGTATCACGACAAGCAAGTCAAAACAATGGTCGCGCGAGCGCTGCCCGGTATGTTGGACGGGCGGATGAAGTTGTGGTTGTAGTGATGGGGGCAATCGCCAGGTTTCACCTGGCGGACTGTTAGTCTTCGTCGAAGAAGCGGATCGCCATCGGGTAGGACCACAGGATGCCCTGATTGGCTTTGACAGCGGCGATGATCGGCAGCACAAAGTCCAGCACGACCATCAGCAGCACCAGCGGGAATCCGATCAACACAAAACACAGCGCACCGGCGATGGCCAAGTAGATCAGACTGCTGAGCAACCAGTTCATCATCCGATTGCCATGTCGGCGGGCCAAGTCTGACTGGTCTTTGCTGATGATCCACATCACGATCGGCGCGATGATCCCCAGTCCCGAGACGACCAGCAATTGCGACAGATGCATCAGCGTGCACCAGGTTTCTTCGTTGACGCCATGAATTTGCCCGGGCACCACGCCGCTGCCGAACAAGTCGCGTGGCGGTTGCGAATCACCGGCCAGCGCCTTGCGCTTGGCCTCTTCGAATTCCGGTTCGGTCAACGCTCCGCGGTCGCGAAGCTCCTGCAGTCGGGCTAGTTCATCAGCAATCGTCATCGCAGACAACTCCTTTGTCGGTTGGGGAAACGGTCGGGCGGGAATCGGCAATCCTCTGCCTACAGGGCCCAGGAAACACATCTTCCAGGCGCGCATGCCCTGCAGAAAACCCTGAGAGGGGGAAAAACCAGCCCCGCAGAAACCGCTCCGAAACTATTCCACAGCAATCTGCCTTAGCAGCAAATTTTCCCGCTCATCGAGCTGACGGGCAGTCGCCTTGCTCCATTCTGTCGCTCTGAGGGAGTGGTGGCAAGTTGACGCGGCGAAGTGAATTGTATCGGGGGGCGAGCGGGAGCCGGTGGGGCGGTCAAAAAACTCGCCCACACAGCGGCTTGCACGAACCCTATCTGTGTTGAATAATCTCTCACCTGACAGGTCGCCGGCACACGATGCCGCCGCGACCGACCCAGGCCGAAGTGGCGGAATTGGCAGACGCGCTGGATTCAAAATCCAGTTGGAGCAATCCAGTGAGGGTTCGAGTCCCTCCTTCGGTACTTCCCGGTCACTCGTGGTCAGAAATGGCCACGAGTGGTCTCGGGAAGGTTTCTTCAAAACCGCGAACCATTCGGTTCGCTTAATGCCATCGCTGCCGCGATGTCAGTCGAGAGGCCACCGGCGGCCACAAGCGGACATCAATGGACTCCCCGCGTTGCAACAGGCGTTACAACGAATCCGGTTCTTTCCGGCTGTCGCGTTGCTCGTTGTCCCTCTTCTCTCTCGCCTCTGATGCGGCTCGAAGGCTTGACCCCGTGTTGATGTAGAACGATTCGGTCGTAGTTACCGAAGCGTGTCCCAAAAAATCCTTCACCACCACGGTCGGTGCCCCGGCTTCGATCAACTCGCTGCCACACGTGCTACGGAAGTGCTTCGGCAAGACCTTCTTTTTCGATAAAAGGTCAGCCTTGGCGACGATGGCGTGCCAGTCATCGTAAAGCGAACGGAGTGACTTTTTATCCCACGGCAGCAAGTGTGCGTCAGGATCGATCTCGGCTTCGCACGGCTGATGCTGACGAAGCACACCCACGAGCTTTTCATTCATCGGCAACGTTCGATGTCTCCGACCTTTACTCGTCGCTGCTTGGATGGTGATTTCACCGCGTTCAAAATCGACGTCTCGCCACGTGATGGCTAACGCCTCTTTGCGGCGCACGCCCAATGCTTCGATAATCACCAACAGGACGAACCACCACTGCTTCGGACGGACGCGAAGTTCGAGGCCGTCTGCTTCCAAGGCCGCATAGATTTTGTCTCTGTCGGCTTTCGGAATCACAACTGGCGATGGGCGATCTTCGCGAAGTGTCACTGATTTGAAGCTTGGGCAGGATTCAATATATCCACGCTCGCGTGCGAAATTCAGTGCCGCACGGACGGCCCGCAAATCCTTATTGACCGTCGCAACTGAGATCGGCACTCCTTTTGTCATCATCTTCCGACGAGCCTGGACAAAATTCTGAAGAATCGCGATGTCAATTTCATGGACGTTCTTTTGAACGACCACTGGGTCGAACTGTTTCAGTGACATTGCGTAGGCATCGGCGGTCGCCGGGCGATTTGCCAATTTTGAATGCTCGACAAACTCGTCTCGCAAATCGCACCAGCGAACTGGTTTCGATTTCTTGACCACCAGCCCATACGGGTCCAGGGCAAGGTTGCGTTCTGTCTCGCGTGCTATCTGTTTGGCAACACTTTTGTCGCGGGCTTTGGTCGACTTGCGTATCGGTTTGCCGGTATGCTCGTCACGCCAAGCCATCCACCAAACACCACTCTTTGTGGATTCGCCATTGCGGGTTACGGTTGGCTTGAAAATTGAAACTGAGGGCATGCTATTGTTCCGAAATGTTGGGAAATGAAAGGGGGGAATTGGGGGCAAAAACCGGACAGTGGAATCGCCCGATTTTTGCCCCACAAGAATTTGGGCTTCAAATCAAAGCCGCTCGACAAACTTGCGAATGTCTTCGTAACGCCAACGGATACTGCGTCCGAGTTTTTTAGGCTTAGGCAGATTGCCCATGTCCCTCATCCTTTGAACGGATTTCGCCGACACACCAAGAAGCTTGGCCACCTGCTTGATGTCGATCAGCAGCGGAGGCAGATCGTCGACACTAGGAATCGAGTCACTCATCGGCGGCCTCCTCCTGGTCGGCGTCATTTACGAGCGGAGGGTCGCCAGCCATTTCACGAACTTCATCGATCAGCTCACGATCGTGCTCACCGAACGATTTAGCCAACTCCGTGTTGCGAGCCTCTCGCTCGGCGGATTTGGCAGTGTCCTTGATCGCTTGCTGTCGCTGCAAATTGCGTTGGTCGACGTAATCGTCCTTCCCGTACGGTGCAAGGGCGTATCCCCAGTACCCGTTCCGACGCGGTCGGTCCTTGCTTTTGCCAGTCCTTGCCAAACCAGCAGCCACAAGCTGACGCGAAAACGCCGCGACTTCTTTGCCGAAGTTGATCTTGTGGAGCGGTTTGTATCCGCACGATTCGCACCACGAACCGTACACGGCATATAGTTCATCGGTGCCACAAAATGCTTCGGCTTCTTCCACAAGATGCTCTCGTAGAAACGTCATCGCCGGGTTGGCTTCGAATCTCTCGCGGTCGTTCGCGTCAATGACGCATTGAGGAATTGAGAAATCACCGTCGGCGATAAGTTTCGCCCCAGCTTCCAACACCCGATTCAACACGCCAGCCATGTTGAACGTCTGCTCGATGCCACGCCGCACGTCACCTCCGGTGACACGCGCTATGCACGGAATTACCAGCAGTCGCCGCCAGAGGCCGTCCGATCGATCGCGAAACCGAGGAAAGACGTTGCACGCGAAGATCAGCCTCGTGAAGCAGACAGCGTTGTACGGGTCTTGATGCTTCCGTTCGAACGTGAGTTCAGATCCGTCCACCAACATTTTCAAATTGCCTTCGGCAACCTTGGTGATCTCGTTTGCATCTGCCGCAACATTCACCGACTTGTCTGTTAGTGCAGCAAGGTTGAACCTACCTCCAAGCCGTTCGATACTGAGTGCCGAACAATTCAACGCCCCTGCCAAATGTTGCAGGGTTTTCAGCAGAACTGATTTCCCATTTGATCCAGAACCTCGAAGCACGACAAAGCGTTGCAGATCGAGTCGCCGCAACACGACGTACGCCATAAACTGCAGGATCAGCAGCACGAGACCGCTATCGCCACACGCAAACCAATCCAGAAACTCATCGAACTTGGAGCATTTTGCTTTTGGTTCGTAAGTTAGTTCGGTTTTCGATGTAGCAAACAAATCTGGCGTATGCGGAACGAGACGAGGATCACCACCGTCATACATCGGTGATGCGTCAAGCACACCGTTGTCCACGACAAGCACACTGGCAATCTCTCCAGACGCATCACTGAGCCAAGTTGGCTGAGACTTGATTTCGAGGTGTGTCAAATCGGCCAGCAGGCCGACACACTCCGTTGTCATCCGATGCGTTGCTGCATCGGAACCGAATCGGCCCACAATGAAGGTAGCGACCAGGCTTCTAAAGCTTCCCTTCGACATCAGTTCATAAAACTTACCGTTGTAGAGATGAAACTCGCCCCGATAGCTCGTGACTATGTGTCTTTCCAAAAACTCCCGAACAATCTCCGGGGACTTGGGTTGATCTTTTTTGTTTAATTTGGGCATGAAATAGCCTCCTAGAAAACGAAAGGCCGGACCCGCATGGAGCGGGTCCGGCCTTTCTCGTAGTGAAGCTATTTCAGGGACGGTCCGTCGACGCTTTTCATCGCGTTGACCAACTCGTCCACAGAATCAAAACCTAATTCGGCTGCCGTCTCGGACTGATCGTCCGAGTCCAGGTCCTCGAATTCCAATCGCAACAACGCGAGCTTTAGATCGCGAGCAGTTGCGTAACCGACTTCAGCCGCAAGCGACTCATGGTCGGAGTGCCACTGCAGCACCAGCGATGCGTTGTCGAATGACGCGAGACAGTGCTTGCGACTCGGCTGCTCACGATAGAATCCGAAGCCTCGATGCCCTAGAGCATCGCCGATCGCATTCGCCTTTTTGATGCCACGATCTTGAAAATCGGGGATCTCTTCGAACGCCATAGCAGCGTTGAAAGGAAACTTTCCAAGAATCTTGGTCAGGCACCATGGTGCCAACAAGGCTTGGATTTCGGCGATTGAGAAGACAGATTTGCGTGCTTCGGTCTTGGGTGCACGATCAACCCGATCAAAAATGCCCATTTGAGCAATCCTGTGTGAAACGCTTTCGCAACACAGGAGCAGCGAAGTGTCGACAAGACAGACCTCTCCCGCAGTTGCGGAAGTGTCTCGGGTTGGATCACTTCTGAAATGAAAGGGCAGACCGAAAAAGTGAGTCGCATCAAGATCAGGTAACGGGGTTCACGCCGTACTCTGTCAGATGGATCTCTCTGTAGCTCTTGGACGAGCGGCTCTGTCAAATCACCGCCGGCCAAGATCTGCCTATGGAGAAAGCATACCGGGAAGCTCATGTCAAGTCAATAATTTTTTTCCATTTGAGATCGATGACGCAACTCCGCCCCAGTCCACGGTCGCGAAAACGGACTGGCAGGTGGACATATTGCTGGGCGGGGCAGGCAGAATTCCAATGGTGGAGAACCGTGCCGTCACTACGTCCCGAGCGATTCGATGTCCGACAAATCCTACCGCGTGTACACCCTTGCCGATCAAACTCGTTTGCGTTTCGTCGAAAAACGCGAGCGAGACGGTACGACGAACGAAGAGCTATTGGCTTCCGCGATTGACAAGCAACTGCCACGGATCATCAAATCGCTGGTCCAGCTTGGACTCGGCAAACCCACGGGGAAGCGGCGACCTTTGCGGCTTCCACTCTCGGACGCCACCCTCGAAGCGATTGTCGTCGGTGCCGAACAGACGGGCCTGCCGCAGAATACATTGGTCGGCCTCGCCTTGCGTCGGCACTGCGTTCCGCAGCGCCGACGCAAGGCGAGGCGCTAGCCACTCGTGAGTCCGTTCACCCAGGTTTGCCGGTCAGATCCGCTAATCCAAGACCGTATGCCCGGCAGTAACCTAAACACGGCATGGGGTGCTGTGCAGGCGACATCGCCCAGTCGGTCGACTGGCTGATCCGATTCGCTTTCTCCGAACTGGGCATTAGGCCAAGCAAGTACGCGATGAAACAAAAGCCGTCACTTATAATCTGTAAAACTCTTTAGCAACTGCTCACACGAGATCGGAGAAAACTTCCGAAAGCCCTCCTCATCGACAAAGACAAAATCGAACTTGGTCTCGTTGGATACCGCGTTGATGTCTTGGCACCACTGTTTCAAGCGAGCCATCTTCAATGGAACATCCAGGTCTTCAAGCCCCTTGGTCTCGATGATCAACACGCGACCGTCGACAAGACGAACGATGAAGTCGGGGTAGTAGTTGGAGATGTTGCCGCTGGCGTTGACGTAATCCAACTTGAAGTGGACAGCGAAGTAATTCTTGGCAAAGGAAGTTACGTCGTCACAGCCCTCTAGAAATGCGGCGAACTCCAACTCCAAGTGGCTGTCGCCCACGATGCGGTTGAATACGGACTTCTCCTCTCGCATCGGACCGCTTTTAAGCGACGAGAGGACCAACTTGTTGTCGCCCCAGATCAGTTTGTTAGTCCAGCCGCGTAGCTGGCGACCTCGTTCGTCCAAGCTGAATAGCGTCGGTTGATAATCGGCCCCGGACTCGGCGACCGCGTCGGCTTCGCTTTCCGCTCGCGGTTCATCGACCTGCTCGATCGTCTGAAACGGCAGAACGACATTGCACACCTCGTTGGTCTTGCCATTCCAAACCAATTCGACTTCACGTTTGTCTTCGAACAACAAGAACCGATACTTGTCCGGTAGTGGCTTGCCGGAATCCAGGTGTCGGATGATGTCTTGCTTCTCTGCGTCTGTAAGCCGCAGCCCCTGTCCAGATGGCTTCATCGATCTTCAGTTCTCCGTTCCAGGATGTTTGGTTCCATTGCGTAGGGTCCCTGGTGACGAATCGTTCTTCGCTGACGAAGTTGAATTGAGATCGGTACTCCGAGCTGGCTGCTCCTCGAACTTGGCGAACGAATGCCCAGGGATGCCTATTCTACCGTGAATCTGTCTGTCACTCAGCCGTCGGCATGGGATCTAGGTCCCACCCGCAGAGATTTCTCTCGCTCAATGCGACGACAATCCCGGAATTCGTTAAACTCTGGTGGTTCCCAAAAAAAGAGAATTTCTTGATGGCTACACCTCGACCAATTTACCCACGGTCCAACTTCTGCCGCGACTGCGGAGGACAGGCCAGCGATTTGAATGGGCAGAGATGGTGCCAGAATCAGCCGAATGAAGTGTGCCGGATGCTGGGGCCGGGCGATCGCCGTTTTTGCGAGGTTTGCGGCGTCGAGAATCCAGGCGGTGATCCCTGCGGGCACTGCGGCGAACCCGCCCTGCGTCGGTAGACTTTCACGGTTTGTTTGCTCACCGCGACTTGGCCGAATGCTGACTTTCGGTTTCTCTTTCGACGTCCTCACCACAATACCTGCACGTAGGGGAACCCAATGTACTGGCAGAGCCCCGTCTGATTTACCGGTCAGGTCCAGAAATGCCTATTCCCAATAGGGGATATAGAATTGGGGGTAGGAAATCTGATTTCTCCCTCCCCCCTCTACCAATACCACTGAGTATGGTCGGATCGCGTTGGAAAACGGACGAAGCCGTTTGGAAACAGTCATAACGACCCTGTGTCCCCCGAGTGATCCATTTGCTCGTGCGTAACGTGGCATGCAGGTGATCAATAGCGCGTCGAAGACGCGCTATTGATCACCTGCAGCTACTTGAGACGCGACTCGCCCATCAGTCGCAATTGAAGCGTCCGGCATCGAAGGTGTATTCAGGACGAGGAGCTCAATCGAGGCCGAGGACCATTCTGACGTAGCGTTCCCGCGTGTCGTCCATCCGCTCATCTAACACGGCATACAATGCGGAAGGATCATTCATCAGCTCTTCGATCTCGGGGACGGAACCTTCCTCGTACGGTTCCGGTTCTGTGCCGGGGAAAGCAATGATCATCGGTGAGTCTTCACGCCAAAAGAGCCATGTGCCATCGTCGAACGACAAGCAACACGTGACGTCGTCGTCGTGATAGAGCGTTACCGGTTTCATCACGTTGCTCCGCCGCAAGACCATGCCACGCCTCGGAGTGCGTCGTAAACCGCAACTTCGAAAGGCGTCATGTCGCGGTACTCTGTGTCCTCGTCTCCGTCGATTACGGTGATGAGGGGCTCGTCCGCGTCGACGGTCGTGTCCCTCCCTTTCCCGTCTTTGAAAACGTCGATGCTTGATGACCGTCCTTCGCTCCAGAGGCAAAGTGTGCCGTCGTCCATCAACGTCATGCCGCTGACGGCGTCGGGATGGAAAGTGACAACTTGGGCTCTCATGATTGACCCTCCTTGCGGCTTCGATCGAGGACTCGTTTCACCTGGACTGGGTTCCACTTGCGTCCATGCCGGGTCGTGTGCCCTTCGGCGTCGAGAGCCAATGCAATCTGGCGGTACGACTTGCCAGCTTCCCGAAGCTCTCGGAGGTGCGGAGCCAAATCGACATAGGCATCGCGGGCAAGCCTTTGGTTAGCGGCAACGCCTGCCCGTTGCCCGCGTTTTGCGGCTTCCTGTGACAACGGACGGCACTTGGGATGGTTGGACCCAAGCTTGCCGCCCCTGGCCTTGTAGGCTTTCAGGGCCGCTTTCGTTCGCTCGGAGATCCGTCGTGCCTCGTCCTCGGCGACTGCCGCGAGAACGTGAATTGTCAGTTTGTTTGCTGTCGGGTTGTCGACCGCGAGGAAGTCGGTCCCGGCTTCCATCAGTGTTGCGGTGAACGCTACGTTTCGGGCGAGCCGATCAAGCTTGGCGATGACCAGCGTCCCATTGATCCGTCGTGCGTGGGCAAGAGCCTTTGCAAGTTGCGGTCGGTCGGCTCGTTTGCCGGTTTCGACTTCGGTGTACTCGGAGATGAGTTCCCCCTGGCTTGTGACGTAGTCACGAACCGAGGCGGTTTGGGCTTCGAGTCCAAGACCGGATCGACCTTGGCGGTCGGTGCTGACGCGATAGTAGGCGATGAATCTTTTCATGATCATCGTCCTCCTTCAACGTCGGCGAAGACTTCAACGGTCCATATGATGGACGGTTCGCCAGAGAGGTTGCCGGTCTCCTCATCCGCTTCAAAAAGTCCGAAGTACAGGCAGGATTCGTCTTGATCGATGAGCTTGATCTCTCCCTCGTCTTGATCGAAGTCGGGATCGGCGAGGTGATAGTGGATCGTGTTCAGGATTGATTTGGTGACACGTTCACCGACGGTAGTCATGGTTGCGGTCTTCATGGTTTCTCCAATTAGGTGTTGCAGCTTTCGAAACGGGTGTCCCGAAGCGTGTAACAAAATTGGATCACACGAGAAATTTCCCTCACAAGATTGTTCGCCCGTACATTGGCGAATGAAATTTGTCCTTGTCACGACAGCGGTGGCAGTCCTGTGACGTGATACTCGCTTGGCTTCCCGGTGTAGCCACGTTTGGTCTGCTTCAAGAGTTCGAAGACGCTGGCCCGTTTTTCTTTGCCGTGTTGATCCTTGCGGGAGATGAATTGGTCCGCCAGCTGATAAAGCTGCTTCCGATGGATCTTGAGCAGGAATCGCTTCTCAAGGATCTCTTGCAACTGAAGATGCGTCATGAGGATCGTTTCAGTCTCGCCGAACTGCGCCACGCGGTATTGATAGTGAAGCATGACGGCAAGCACAAACGGCAAGCCTCGATTGCCCGTGGACCATTCGACCTTTTCGGATAGCTGGGAAACACTCAACTCGTTGGAGTGTTTCTCTGCTTCTGGAGCCAATAATTTTTCTAGCTCTTCAGTGGATTGAAGAAGGCCTTCGAGAGCCGGATGCATTTTCTTGGTAGATGCTTTGCTGGAATGGTCCGTAATGGAGTGGATCTTTCCTTCTTCAAAATCACGTTCGGTTCGGAGGATACAGTCGTCGAGTTCATTGATGATTTGCTCGCTTGAACTGCTGAATACCCCCTCAAACCCATTCAACCAAGCATTCATGATCTCGCGGATTCGATCACTCGGGATGCCCTTTGCTATTAGGTAGGCAACTGGCTTGACTTGCAGACAATTCCTTTGCCCCGCTCGGACGATAGGCCACCGCTTTCGGATAACGTTGAGATACCAATCGTTGCTTTCCGGTGGCAGGTTCATGTCTCCGTAACCACGCGAAGGCATTTCCTTTGGCTTCCCTTGAACTGAGAGGTGCCGTGGCGACTCAGAAATCAGCACGCCTCCCAAAGCCGAAAGAAGCCAAGCGGGAGCCTCCGGAAGATCTGTCACTCGATCGGGTTTCCCGAGTGATCGGTACAAGCCGCTGCAATCCCATTGGTAGTAATTCCCGTCGCGGTGAAGTGTGCCGGGTGCCGCGACTTGTCCGCGACGAGATCTAACGTCAATGCATTGAAACGCTTCGAGCCCCTTGAATTGGCACAATGGTTTGTTCAGAACTCGCGTTCCATCTGACAAGCGGAAGTAGAGGTGATAGTGGTGTGGCTCCTTGCTGCCCGAAACACACGTGAACGTCGGCGGCAGTTTCATTCCATGCTCTCGCTGCATTGCTTCAAGACTGGCGTGCCCGCTTGGTCCGTCAATATCCAGAATGAGTTGATTGTCCGGGCAGATTCCTACCCCCGCATCGGGCCAGCGGTGCCACCACTTTCCGAGCTGTTCTAGATCTGTGGTCGCTAGATCAAGGTATCGAGAAATTCGCGGATGCTTTCCTGGTGAATGACACTCACCCGGACACGAGCAAGTCGTGTCGAGCAGAGGGTAGTACGGGAAAACGCGAAAGCCCATGTTGGCAAGTTCGCACGCGGCGCTGTGGCCGGATTGGTCAGAGCGACCGGAGAGAGGATCATTCGTCATTGACCTTGTTCCAGTGAATAGGGAAACAAGGCGAACGACCGGAGGGGCGTAGTCCGAGAGACGCCCCCTCCAGCCGCTTGAATCTTTCGATTCATCGATCATGTGTTTTGAAATACTCGGTGCATTCCCAACCACGCCGCTCGCCAAAACAGCCGTGATTGGTCCGGAGTAGTTTTGCTCGGGGTCTGCGCATCAAACCAACGGCTAGGAATCCCCCAGTTTTTTTCGTTGCAAGACACGCCAAAACCTCGCTCCGGCGTCGGCCGCCGGTGCATGCTGGCAATCTGTTTAGCGTTTAGTCCTTGCTGCCACACAAACACGGTGGCAGCTGGCGAGCTGCGAAGCCGGTTGCCTGCATATATCGTCAAATATCGACAACGCTCCACATCTTCAGGAACACAATTGCAACCGTCTCCCGTTCAGTTCCTCATTTCGCTAGAATTTGGAGAGTTGTCGCGGGCGTCCGCAACAACACGAGTGATGCAATTTCGTTGGCAATGGTGTGCTTCTTAAACAAGCTGCAGAGTGGCTGGGATGGCCGACCCCAAAGCTAATCCTTGACCCTACGGGCGAAGGTGCGAGCGTCTGTGCGCAGACTGCGAAACAGAAAATCGGGAAATCGTTATCTCGGGATTTTCCGTCGATTGAGGTAAATACCGGAATTCTCACTACTGAGCCGTTTGGTGATACGAGCGTCTCGCCGCTTGCAATCGTGTGCGAGTTCCCATCAGGAGCGAGCGACGAAGCTCTTCGCGAAGCTCAACGGCTTGCATGGAATTTTTCGCGAGCTTCAATACTTGTAACATTGGAGCCGCATCGTTTGATGGCGTGGTCTTGCTTACAAGACCCGCAGCAAGACGAGTCATCGCTAATAGTTTGCGAACACAATGATGATGGGAACACAGGCGGGTCTCCGAGTTCGGATCAAGAACGCATTCGCCAGCTTCTCCACTGGGTAAGCTTGATTACAGGCAGCTTGCAAAGCCAACTACCAAGCCAGTTTCCGATGGATGGGCGCGCGGATTCGCTTCTGCTGAAGAATTTGAAGCATGTTCGTGGCGAGCTCTTGGCGCAATCACTACCACGTGATTTCTGCCACGACCTTCTTGCTCGAATCATATTCACGCAGTTTTTATTCCACCGCAAAGACAGTCGTGGCAATCCGTTCTTCAGTAAAACGATGCTGTCGAACCGATGCGAAGGAGCGTTGTCGCGTGTTCACGCGAATCTAGGGTCGATTCTGTCGGACAAGGAAGAAACCTACGCTCTGTTTCGCTGGATGGATGGACGTTTTAACGGCGACCTTTTTCCCGGAAAAGCAGACCAAACCGACGCTGAAAGAGATGCGGCTTGGCGGACAGAAAAAGATGTAGTATCGGACGATCATCTTAAGTTGTTGGCGGATATGGTATCGGGAACAGTCGACACGACGGATCGTCAACTTCTGCTGTGGCCAAGTTATTCGTTCGACACGATCCCGCTAGAATTCATCAGCAGCGTTTACGAAGAATTTTTGAATGAGGATCGTCTTGCGAACAAGGCATACTACACAAAGCCTCAACTTGTCGACTACGTCCTAGATGCTGTCTTGCCATGGAAAGGAAAGAAATGGGACCTGCAGATTCTTGACCCAGCTTGTGGGTCAGGTATTTTTTTGGTTAAGGCGTTCCAGCGATTGATTCATCGTTGGCGTCAAAAGAACGGACGTGATCCGTTAGTCAGTGACTTGAAGCCGATACTTGCCAACAACTTCGTTGGTGTCGACATCAATCCCGATGCGATACGGGTTGCGTGCTTTAGTCTGTACCTTGCGATGGCAGACGCGATCGACCCCAAGCATTACGTGACGCGTGAAAAAGTGTTCCCGCGTTTAAGAGGTACACGACTATTCCAGGCGGATTTCTTTAACGAAGACGCCGCAGGGTTGAACACTGCGGTCGATGCGAAATCCTACGATCTCGTAATCGGCAACCCACCATGGGGTGAGGGGTCAACACGCGACACGTCGGAATCGATCGCGGTTGTTCGTCCGGCATCCGGGCGCCGAAAAGAAAAGGTGGTCGAGATGTCTCGGGCCGAAGCTTGGGCAGAACAAAACGACTGGACGATATCAAATCTCGACATAGGTCCTTTGTTCATCTCGAAGGGATTGCAGTTAGTCAAAAGCTCAGGTCGAGTAGCTATGGTTCAGCCAGCTCCGCCTTGGCTTTATCAGCGTGGCAATCCAGCGCTTCAAATACGAAAGAAGCTCTTTGAGTCTTTCACCGTTGAGGAAGTCACCAACCTGTCAGCACTTCGGCGCGAAATGTTTGCGGATGTGATCGGTCCATCCTGTGTAATGGTTGCTGGTCGCAACCAACCGAAGCCTGATTCCCAGTTCTACTACTTTACTCCAAAGCCATTGCGTCTGGCTGATTCATCTGTCGTCGTTACGATCGAACCAAGCGATGTCAATCGAATTACACACTTGGAGGCTGCAAACGATCCGTTGATTTGGTCGGTGTTAGCCTTGGGTGGACAGCGTGATTTGCAATTGATTCGACGCTTGAAACGCTATTCAACGCTGGCGAAGTTAAAGAGGTCGGGAGAGGTGAAGACATGTCTTGGCGTGATTCCTGGACGAAGTCGCCAAAGAGTGGAGGAGGAATTGCGGGGTAAAAGATATTTTGATGAAGCGAATTTCCCCGACGATGTGTTTTTGGAAATGGACGCGAATCAGAGCGAACCTTGGGACGAGCCACTGGTTACCGACAATTACTCCACTGACTTCTCTGCATTCAAGAACCCGCAACTCCTGATCAAAGGTAGTTTTGTTTCTTCTCGCAATCGTTTTCGGGCTGCACGTGTTCGCTCGAGCGACCCAGAATGGGGACTTGTATGCAAGAAGACGTATGTGACTGTTCGTGACATGACAACGAACGCAAACCATATCGACGCCGCGTGCCTTGCTTACAACAGTCTTTTCGCTACGTACTTTCTGTTTATGACGAGCAGTCGGCTCGGACACTACATTACAGAAGTTCCGGTGAAAGAGTTGCTAAATTTACCGCTGCCCGAATTATCGGCGGACATTCATCAGTTCGACTCCTTTGAACAAATCGACGAAGCAGTTCGCTCTGCGCTTTCACTGACCAAAGCCGATCAAATAATCATCGATGAGTTCCTGAATCTGAGTTTGCACGATGCGATTCGGAAGACTCCAGGCCCGTCGCGTCAGCCAACGCATCGACACGGCGATACGCTGGAGCTCAATCAGTTCGCTGAAACATTCATCAAAGTGATGAAGAGTACGTTTGGCAGAGCAAAGCATGTTTCAGCGACCGTGTATCGCGAGCCCAATGGTGGTGGATTGCTGCCCTGTCGCATGATTACCATTCATCTCGGAAAGAAGCAGCGTCCACTTGTAAAACACGAAGAAGCATCTGCTAGCGGGTTGCTGGATCAGCTTTCCGAGTTTCATCGCGATGTATTGAAGAAGAAGGGACGCGCTTCCAGTGCATCCGGCATTGGGTTTCAGCGGGTGGCATTTCTGCTCCATTCATCCACTGGAAGCGAAGGATATGTGCAGAACTTAACGATCATCAAACCAGATGAATATCGCTACTGGACTCAGACACAAGCAATGCGAGATGCCGACGATCTTGCCGCGTCGATCGTCAACGCTGCACAGTTGGCGGGTAAGAATAAGTGACGCGCAACCCAACCTTCAGCGAGATCGTTTGGCCGAACGATCCGGATAGTCACGAATTGGCAATTCAATGGGCTGGCGAGATTACCGTCCAGGCACTTAATTGGATTTGGCGTGCCTTTGACGTGTTGTATTCTGACTATCTTTCAGGAATCGACATGCGGCAACCGTTGGAGCAATTGGAGAGAGATTTGGTCAGGCACCACCACCAACAGATAATTGTTCTCTACGCGAGAGAAACCGATGGGTTCGCTTCATTCACACCCCATCATGAATGGCCGGAAATGGAATCGCGATCCGAGGCATCTGCGCAACCGCCATCGAATGACATCGCCTTTGTAGCGACTTCATCGAATCAGCGATGGGCCTTGGCTGTCGAGGCGAAGGTGTTGCCAACTAAAGGTGAGCTCTACCGCTATATGAATGATGTCAACGATAAGTTCGTGACGGGAATCGCTAGTCCTTTCGTGGACGTCGGGGCAATGATCGGTTACTTGTTGTGCGACGACGCCGAAACCGTTTTCGCTGGAATTGAAAAACGCTTGAAACAGAAACTAGAGTCGCCGCCTGAGTTTGCGTCGCGAGCACACCGCACATCTCAACACGAGCGTGCCCACGCTCCTGATATATGCCTCCATCACATGATTATGGTATGCGTGTAAAACCTTCAATTGAACGACTACCCAGACTGACTGGCCGCCTCGCCGCATAGTTTGAGGATCATTTCGAAAGTTCCTCGCCGTCAAGCAGGTTCTGCACGACTTCTTCTCGGCTTTCGCCGGTGTAAAGATTGCCGTCAGGAAGTACTCGAGCAACGTATTGCCCGGACGATGCAAGTAGCGAAGCAAACTCAACGTCACCATGTTGGTGTCGTTGGAAGATCAGGTCGCCTGCGCCAGACAAAAAGGCTCGCTCGATTCTCGACATCACTTGAGACAAGCCTTCCCGTAGGTGTTTAACGCTTGTTGGCTTAGGCTCCAGCAACGGCGAATCAAAAACGTATACGAGATCTGTGTGCTTGGCATAGAAGTCCAGCAGCTCCAAAATTTGCGTAAGCTGTGGTACGTCAAACCGTTCTACATGGAATGATTCCGTCCAAGATTCATCACGGCACGCAGAGAGAAATTCCTCTGCGGTTTGCTCCCGTGTGAACAATGTAACGAAACAACCATGTTCAGCGTTGTCTTCAAACGATCGGATAAACAGCGGAGAGTCCGTCTTGTCGCCTATTGGAACAAATAATGGGAGATCAATTTTGACGCGTTGCCCGTTGTGAGGCTTCGTATCGCCATCGACGACGGGAAAGACTGGCATCTCAGGAACGATAGGGCGTCGTGCACTTGATTGCGTGTCAGACACCGACTCATCGCCAAGAAGCCCTCGTATCGCCGCAAAACTCTTGGTCATCGTCCGTTGCGATAGAATCGGCCACGTTAACTTTGGATTATCAGGTAAGACCAGCGCAGGAAGGACGAATTCAGCTAGATTGCGTTCGACGTCTGTTAAGTCGGTGCCGTTCGTGATCTTTTTGAATAGGTAGTTAACGGTTCCAGCCAAGAAGTCCGCGGATTGCATGATCGGGTTAACTCTAGTGGCGATCTCAAACATTGGAATGTTCTTAATTTTTGCGATGCTTACGTCTGTATGCGGAAGGGAAATCGCACTGTCTTTTGCCGTCAAGAACATGTCAAAAACAGCTTCGTAGCCTGCTTGGTAGTGAGCCTGTTCATCGTGAACAAGCTTAGAAATATTCACAGAACAGTTCTGCGCATTGTGTTCAACGAGCATTAGAAAGCTGACAAGGCACGGGAGGTTTAGCGTGCCAGCAGCTCCGTTCCAGAGTTTGGCGGACTCAATTTCTGGTCGCGCGATCTCATCTATTCGCGGCAAAGCGCCTGCGAGAGCATCGGCCAGTTCCGAATTGATACCCGACCTCACTGAGTCGCAGATTCGATCCAGGATCTCACGCAAGGAGTCTGTTGACGGATTTCGATAGACGTTCGCAAAATCGTCAAGAATTCCCTGTGACAACTGGTCATAGAGCGTGTTCGCGATTTCATTCTTGGTGACCGTGTCACCGGTGAACCGCATCGCGAACTTTTCATTGGTATCGGGATCCAAAAAGGTTTCCACCATCTTGGCGGCGACACAGTATCTCTTCTCGGCGACCAGAAAAATGGGAAGGCATCCGCTGCGCCCCATGAATTCAAACAATGATGTCAGTCGTCGCAGCCCTCGGTTTGTTCGAAGAAGTGTCGTTGATTTAGCTTCGCCAGCATCAAGAGGCGTCTTGCCCACGTGGTTGTCAGGAACGTATTCCGCGCGGATTTTCTCAAGCTCCACGGATACTGACACCAAAGACGATTCTGGGATAAACCACCCTGCCAAAACGTAAAATGGCTGATCTTTATCAATGTAGTTAGGGCCCGAGTTTCCGGATTCGTCACAGTAAAGGGCAAATGTATCCATAGTCTTGAATCCTGATCTAAGAAGTCAGCGATATAGTGACACGGTTGACCCCACCACGTTCGCCTTGCAGATCTTACAATGAATCGTTTAGCACCGGACTTGCCAGATAGTGGTAGGACAGTTCCGGGCACGGCGGGAGTCGTTCTTTGGGGGAGAAGAAAAGGAAAACTACCCGGACAGCCCGGACAAAGAACGCTGAGCCTTGGCCAGCAGCCATTTTCCTTGTGCGAGCAGGCCTCGGAGGCGGGTTGCCCGCTGGGAGCGGGCAATCCGCCTCCGAGGCTCCGTGTTACAACGGGCGTTGCAACAAGCAAAACGGTCTTGCCGCAAAGTCTTTCTCCGTAATGCTTTGCCGCCCTCCCCGCACCGGATTCAAAATCCAGTTGGAGCAATCCAGTGAGGGTTCGAGTCCCTCCTTCGGTACTCATTGCGAGAAAAGGACTTTGGTCGTTTGGCCAGAGTCCTTTTTTTGTGGCTCCACCGAACCATCCGTGCCGCTCCATCGCCGCGACTCTCTCAAGGGAATCGCCTGGGTCGGTTGGAAGGTGAAAACAAGAAAGTTTTTGATTTCCCTGTAACAATGGACTCCTACGCTCGGGTTGCTGGTAGGAGAACATTGATTTGCAAGGTCCAGAAACACGTCCGACTTTCATTGGCAAGCTTGCCGATCCCACTTGTGAGCAAGCTTGGAATGAGTTCGTGCGTCTGTACCACGACATCATCTATCGCGTGGCTCGAGCGCGTGGGCTGCAAGATGCCGACGCCGAAGACATCACGCAGGAAGTGTTTGCGATCGTTAGCCGCAAAGTCGAATCGTTTGACTGCGCTGCGGCGGGTTCGTTTCGCGGCTGGCTCCGCAAACTGGCTCGAGACACCGCGGTCGATCGGCTACGGCAGCCCCAGCTGAATATTGGCTCAGGCGATAGCCAGGTGCGTCAAGCATTGGAGCAGCGTGACGCATCCCAGGACACCGCGACGCTCTGGGATGTGGAAGTCAAACGAGAGCAGTTGCTGAGAGCCTGTGACCACCTTCGCGATCAATTCTCCGAAACCGTGTGGCAGTCATTCTGGTTGACCGCCATTGAAAACCTGTCCATCTCGGCGGCTGCAAAGCAACTGGGGAAATCCGAAGGCTCTGTGCGCGTTGCCCGTTGTCGCGTCATGGCCCGATTGAAAAAAGAGGTTGGTTCCGATGATCGCTCGTTTTCACTATGACCGCAGTCAATTGCAAGCGTTTCTTGACGAAGACCCGTCGGCTGAGCCGGAAGAAATCCAATCCCATATCGAGACATGCTCGCAGTGCCAGGCGGAACTCGAAACGCTTGCCCAAGCAAACTTCGATTGGGATCAAGCGACACGGTTGCTGGGCGTTGAGCCGCTCTCACCAACGGCGTGGTCCAGTCAACCAATGGTGGAAGACAACTGTTCTTCCATCCTGCAGTCCACCGATCACGCCGGATCGCTCGGTCGCTTCGCCCGCTACGAGATCATGGAAATTCTTGGTCGTGGCGGCATGGGCGTGGTGATGCGAGGCTACGACACGTCGCTCAACCGTCATTCCGCGATCAAAGTGCTCGCGCCGGAGTTGGCCAGCAGTGCCGCGGCCCGCAAACGATTCTCGCGAGAAGCTAAAAGCGCCGCGGCCGTCGTGCATCCACATGTCGTCCCGATTCAAACCGTCGACGAACACCATGGCATTCCCTATCTGGTCATGCCAGTCGTCGAAGGGAAAAGCGTTGATGCTCGGGTGCGTGACTCGGGGCCACTGAGCGTCATCGAAACGGTTCGTATCGCGGCTCAAATCGCCGAAGGCTTGGCAGCCGCCCATGACCAAGGATTGGTTCACCGCGACATCAAACCCGCCAACGTGCTGCTAGAGAATGGCGTTGAACGTGTTCAAATCACTGACTTTGGTCTCGCTCGAGCCGTCGATGATGCCAGCATGACGCGCAGCGGTGTGATCGCCGGCACGCCTCAATACATGTCGCCTGAACAAGCACATGGCGATGCGATCGACCATCGCAGCGACCTGTTCTCACTCGGCAGTCTGATCTACTTCATGCTCACCGGCCGCAGCCCCTTTCGTGCCGAAACCACGATGGGCGTCCTGAACCGAATCGTCAACGACCAGCCGCGTTCTTTGCAAAGCGTCAACGCCGAAGTCCCTGAGTGGTTGGAGCGGATCGTCACCAAATTGCTCTCGAAATCGCCCGATGATCGTTACCAAACCGCAGCCGAAGTCGCAGCGGTATTCCAGGACTGGCACGCCCACTTGCAGCAACCGGATGGGGTGAATCGTCCCGCACTGCCCGCGGAACTGCCCGCGGCATTCGTCGCGGGCTCCACGAACCATTCGGTGTCGATGGCAACCGACAACGGTTCAGGCATCGGCCGTCTGCCTCGCTGGTTGGTCGCCACCGCCGTGCTGGCCTTGTTTGCCTTTGCCGGTGCGGTCGTCTATCTGGAAACCAGCAAGGGTACGCTGCGAATCGAAAGCAACGCTGACAACCAAGTGCCGATTGTGATTCGGCAAAATGGCAAGGTGGTCGACGAATTGACGGTCTCTCAAGCCGGGGCAACCGCCCGGCTACGTGCCGGAGAGTATTCGATCGAACTGAATGCTGAAGACGCATCGATCAAGCTGGATCACAACCAAGTCACAATCGAGGCGGGAGGCCAGTGGGTGGCACGCATCGAGATGAAACGTGAATCAACGTCGGATGATCAGAACCGCGATCCTAGCGATGTTCGACAGGCCGCGGTGGAAGACACGAGGAATGGTAGACACGAGGCCGCGCTTGAAAAAATTCTGTGGTGTTGGCAGCACGGCGTACAAGCCGAACCGTCTTGGTCCGCGGTTCGGCGCTCGTTCCTGCTCTCCGACTGGATTAACCTAGCCGACTCGTCGCCTGCCGCACTCGAAAAACTAAAGTCGATCCGGGATGAACTGCAAAAACGCTTGGTCTCGGCAGATCAACCTCGCGTCAACGCAGACGACTTTGCCGACCTGGTGGCTATTCACCGGGTGCTTCGCGAAGAACCTCGCAGCATCCAAACGTATCTGCAACTTGATCCGCGCGATCAACAACGACTTTATTTTTACTTGCCCTACTGCCCGACAACCAACAAGCCAGAAGCGAACAATTGCAAACAATGCCACCGAGCGTATCCCAGCCTGAAACCAACGCTTGGCGTTGAGCAGACAGAACCGCCGAAGATCTCTCCGTTCACTCGAATGGAAATTGAGGATGATCGTGTCGTTGTGACCTTCGATTCCAAACAATATGAACTGCTAGGCATCGACCAATTTCCAATGGAGGAACTGGCAAAGAAAACGCGAGATCGCTATGGCAAAAAGTGGAAGAAACGATTGAGCGAAGACCTGGTCGAAGTCTTTTGGCAACTGGGGCATTTCCCCGGCGAGACCGTCGATCTTCGCCTTCGATCGCTAGAAACCGATGACGAATTGTCGATCAAGAACGCCAAGATGACATCGCAGAATCGTTTGGATCTCTACCTCGACAACGAACACAACCAACCGGAATAAATTCGGTGGGCGAATAAAAACCCAGACGACACTCACCCAACTCCAATCGTCGCTCAGAAAACCAGGTCTACTGGTATGTGCAATTAGCGGAACTGAGTGTCGCTGGGCAATGGACGCTAGAATGCCTGGCGGTACCCGCTGACCCAATTGTTGCAAGCGGAAATTGACCGTCGTCTCACCTTTTTTCTGCGCCGCGCTGCGATTGAATGAGGCGAGGACTTGGCGATCGGAATCTTAAAAAAGGTTGTTCGATGATGCGTGGTTTGATCGTTGTTGCTGGACTGTTACTCGCGTCCTGGACAATCAATTGTAGATCGTCACTACGGGCCGGTGACGACGTGATCGATATCGGCAGTCGTCGTGAATTGTTTGTCGACCATCTGTTGATCGACAAACTCGACAACGTTCGCTTGGTGCTGAATCGGCCGCGAGACGAAGGCATCGTGATGCCATTCGACAAACCGTGGGAAGGTCCATTTTGTGGATACTGCACGGTGATCAAGGAAGGCGATCTGTATCGGTTGTATTATCGTGGCAGCCCCGTCGGCGGAGCGGACGGCAATTCGGGTGAATCCTATTGCTATGCCGAATCCAGTGACGGAGTCAGCTGGACAAAGCCCGAATTGAATCTCTATGAGTTCCAGGGCAGCACAAAGAACAACATCGTGCTGGCTGATGCGGCGCCGGTCACCCACAACTTCTGCCCAATGCTTGATGATCGTCCGGGCGTACCAGCAGAGGAACGATTCAAGGCAATCGGCGGTACGATGGCAAGCGGTTTGATCGCGATGGCATCGGCCGATGGCATTCATTGGCAGAGGATGCGTGAGGAACCAGTGATGACCACATCCATGGTTCCGTACGACTACATGTTTGATTCACAGAACCTCGCGTTTTGGTCTACGTCGGAAAACAAGTACCTGTGTTACTTCCGAGTCTTCGCGGACGGGATCCGCCGCATCTGCCGAACAACCAGCGACGACTTTGTGAACTGGTCACCCCCGACGTTGATGGAATACCGGCACCACGGCGGTGAAGCTCCGATCGAACATCTCTACACCAACCAAACACATCCCTATTTCCGTGCTCCACATCTGTACGTCTCGGTTGCAGCTCGCTTCATGCCGGGGCGTCAAGTGCTTTCCGAAGTGCAAGCTAAAGCAATCAACGTTTCTCCCCAGTACTTCAAAGATACTTCAGACGCCGTCTTGATGACTTCGCGCGGTGGGCATTTCTATGACCGAACGTTCCTGGAGGGATTCGTTCGTCCCGGCATCGGTGCGCAAAACTGGGTGTCCAGAACAAACTATCCTGCTCTGAATATTGTGCAGACGGGCGCCACCGAGATGTCGGTCTACCTAAACCAGGACTATGCACAACCGACCGCGCACCTGCATCGGTACTCGATGCGAGTGGATGGATTCGCGTCGGCCCAGGCCCCGTTTAGCGGCGGCGAGCTGGTGACGAAAGTGGTGACGTTTACCGGTCGAGAGCTGTCGATCAACTTTGGAACGTCCGCTGCCGGCAGCATTCGTGTGGAAATTCAAGATGCCTCGGGGAAACCGATCCCCGGTTTTGCCCTCTCCGCAGCAATTGAACAAATCGGCAATGAGACACAACGTGTGGTGACCTGGAAGCACGGGAGCGATGTGTCGCCGCTTTCTGGCAAACCCATTCGATTGCGGGTCGTGATCAAGGATGCTGACTTGTATTCGTTTCAGTTCAGCGGCGCCGATAAAACACTTTCGGCGAACTGAAAACGCTGGCAAAATCAGCTGTTTGCTTAATTTGCCTGTGGGTCCATGGCAAAGAATAGCCAATCGATCACCGGTTGTAAAAATTCCACAACATCGACCGAAGCCACCTCGGAATGCTTGGTCAGTTCGTGCGCGGTGTAGCCGAGTCCCAGTCCGCCGACGATCGCGGTGAGCTGGGTACCGCCATGGATTTCAACGGCGCGATTGGAAATGGCACGCTCGGAATCCGTGTTCAAGCTGCTCATCAGGAACTCGTGGTTCAACGTCACTTCGGTGACGATGGTTCCGGGTTGAGAAAGTAATTCACGCCGGCGAAGACAAAGCGGACCAAGCGGCGTGTCCTCGCAAGCGAGTCTCTCGAAAAGGGGACGATTCACATGATTCCTTGCGTCGGATTGGCGGGAAGTAAACGGAGTGGTTTCGAGCGGGGTGATCCAATCCCAATCGCAGAGTTCACGGTCGGATCACAGCAACACGGCTTCCCGAGTGTCCATGGCGTTTGACAACCAGAATCATCGTCGATCGCCCCCGCTGGGGATCCAGAATCTCCTCCACCTCATACATCGAATCCAACAGTTTCGGGTTCGCGGCGGCTGCCCCGGTTGCTTCGCACACTCGCATGTTACCACCCGGCGTCGATTGCGCGACGTACGATTGCACCACCGCAATGTGACCCGGTCCGCGTTTGACCGAATTGCCTTCCATCCAGACCAGCAAATCACCCTGGCGGACGTCATTCGGATCATTGACCGCGTTGGCAGCCGAAAAATACGAGGCGGCGTTCGTATTGCGAGCGGTCGATGGTGTGTTCGGTTTCTTTCCACATGCGATCAGATAATTCGTCGCAAAACCGGAACAGTCGATGCCCAGTCGGTTGTCGCAGAACGTTTGAATGTTGACCTGAGTCGGCGAGGCAATCTTGCCAGAGATCACCGCCCATTCCAGCGCCCGTTCGTAGTCCGACGGCGACCCCTTGCCCATCGCCGCGGTCTTGATCTGTTCTTTGTGCGACTGATACCAGCGATGACGCCGACCGCCGCGAGTCATAAAGTTAAAATCCGTGCGCTGGTCAGTTCCCTCCCTCCAGTTCATCATGAAATACTTACGCACCGAGATGGTTCTGGGGACCTCGCGGCACATTTGTGCGACATCGTCATCTTCGATGACGTTCACCTGCAACTGCCGGTAGCGTTGCATGAATTGAAGAGGACTTGGCATCGGAGACACTCCGTAGGCGGTTGGTTTCTACACTGCGTTATCTGGCAATTCCCCAAATGGTTGAGTGGAAAACGTAAAGTTTTCGGATTTTCGTTGATCGCCACCACACAGTTGTGTGAAGAGGCTGATTCGCTAGCAAGTCACTGGAGAGTGATTGGCCGCCCGCGACGTTCGTTTGCTTTCAAAGGAAATCTTGGAGCTCGCAACCTAGGGTGGCGGTTTGCTCGCTGCACTCACAAGACCTGACCCTAGGCTACGCTGTTTAACGCCGTTGGCGTAAAAAGACCGCTACCAGAGTCAAAATCTTCGCCACACGGTTTTCCACGGTTGCGGCCGCTGGCCTGCCGCTGCGGTGACAGGCCTGCTCGTGCTAGCTCAAAGCCGTGGGCGAAGCTGCACCACCTCCCGGGGGCGGCCGAGTGAATCACGAAAGCGCTGGTTTCCAAACGCGTCAGCGATGCTCCGTTGTCTAGCACAACTGTCTTGCATCATTCTTGGCACGCTCAGTAGCATCAGCGTGACTTCAAAAATGAGGTCATCACGGACGGATTGATGAAAACGGCTGGAGGCCAAAGTTGAATACTCGGAAGCGAACAACGACGCTGTTTTTCGTCGTTTTAACCCTGTTCGTTGCGTTCACGGCAGTCGGGAACGCAACCGCCGACCCACCGCAGCAAACCGTGGTGCAAACGGTCGCTTACGAGGTCACCACCGGACACCCAACCAGCATCGAGCAAATCGAACGTGAAATTGCCGAGTTGGACCAAACGGCCGGCGTCACTGCTGAAGTGAAAGTCCAGGCCAATGAAAATTTTCGAGCTGCGATCAAGAATCTGCAAACTGCCGCGGACAGTGACGCCCGCTTGAAAGCGTTTATTGCCGACGGTGAAACCGTAACCAGTCGCGCCGAAGACCTGAAAAAGCAACTGGCCGAACTCAAGGACAAGAAACCAACGTCCAAGCCGGGGCTGCCGCTTCCAGAAATGGAGCAACTGTTGCCAGCGACCGAGTTGCAACTTTCAGGATTCAAGAAAGCCCGCCAAGACGCGGAAGCCGACCTGCAGTCTCGGGCGCCACGGCGAAAAGAGATTCGCGCCCGCTTGGCTGTCATTCAAGAGAAGGTTGCCGATGCGGCATCACAACTAAAAACATTGGCAGGTGTCGAATTGACGCCGCAAAGCGAATCGTTGATCGCACGTCTGCTGACACGTCGAATGACGTTGGAAAAAGAAAAGCCGGCGTTGGAGGCCGAACTGGCAAAGTTTGATGCCGAAGAAGCCGCCAACTTAGTCCGGATGCGAATGGAAGTAGCCAGCGCGAACATCGTCTACACCGAGAAGCTTGTCGCGTTGCTGCAGCAGCAGATCAATACGGCCCGCGAAGCTGCGGCTGAGGAAGCTGTCCGCCAGGCTCGACGAGAAGCCATCTCGGCGGATCCGGCGCTGAAAGTTTTCGCCGAGCAAAATCAACAGCTCGCTGAAAACTCCAAGGCGATCGCCGAAGCGCTTGCGGAAACAAATGCAAATCTGACGTCGTCGACCGAAACGCACGAGGACCTGCTCCGCCAATTCGCTCAAACCAAAAAGAAAGTTGATTCGGTCGGGCTGACCAGTTCCGTCGGAGCATTGCTGCGCAAACAGATGACGACTCTACCCGATGTCGGCGAACGCGTGCTGGCCGTCGCAGAACGTCAAAAATTGATCAACGACACGCAATATCAATTGTTCGAATATGAAGAGGACCAGCAAGAGCTTGCCGAAGCCGATAAAGCGATCGAACGAATCTTGGCGGACGCCAATCAGGACTCATCGCGAAACGTCGCCTTTCTCAAAGCCGCCGCGGGCGATTTGCTGACGCGAAAACGCGAGTACCTGGATGATCTGGTTCGCAGCACGGGCCAATATTTTGACACTCTGATCGAACTCGACACGGTCGACCAACAAATCATCAAGTTGGAAGCGGAATACGAGAACTACATCGACCAGCGCGTGCTGTGGATTCGCAGTGGTCCGGCAATCACCAGTGGCATCGAAATCCAAGAATCCGACAGATGGTTGATTTCGACAGGGAAGTGGAAGGAAGCACTGGCGCTGTTGGCTAGCGACGTCAAACGCTATGCCGTTTTGTACGTTTTGTGCTTTTCACTGATCGGACTGTTGGTGTTCCAAGGCCGCTCGATCCGCCGGACAATCACCACTGTCGGCGAGTCCGCCGAGAAAGCAAATTGTCGTTCGATTGCGCCGACGTTACGTGGACTGTGGTTGACCGGCATTGTCTCGCTCGGTTTGCCGTTGGCGTGCCTGTTCATCGGTTGGCGTTTGAACAAATGCGCCGGAGATTCCGAATTCACGGCGGCCGTTGGCCAAGCAACCAAGATTGTCGGCATCCTGTGGGCCTCGATCGAATTGATACGTCAGGCATGTCGACACAAGGGTATCGGTGAGTCTCACTTTCGTTGGCCGGTCCAAACGACAAGCGTCTTTCGACGGGAACTTCGACGTTGTGCCGTCATGGCTTTGCCGATCGCCTTCGTCACCGTCACACTCGCATCAAGCGACGGGGTTCACGAACGCGGCGACCTGCAACGGATTGCATTCATTCTAGGGATGAGCGTTCTCGGGTTCACGGCGTTTCGGCTGTTGCGTCCGACCGGTTCGCTACGCGAATATTTCTCGGCGAACCCATCGAGTTTTGTGGCCAAAGTGAAGTACATGTTTCCCTTGACCGGCGTGGCGTTGCCAATGTCATTGGCGGCCCTTGCCGCGGCCGGTTACTTCTACACGGCACAAACCCTGTTTTGGAGATTGTTTGCCACCTGCATGTTTGTTGCGACGCTCGTTGTGATGCGTTCGATCTTGTATCGAATGCTGTTGCTGCGCCGCCGTCATCTGAGCATGGAACAAGCGCGCGAGCGCGCCGCCGCAGCCAAATTGGCCGGCGAAACCGGTGGCGAGTCTCACCCGGTCGCCGGCATTGTGACAGAAAGTAAACAAGCCGACATCTCCGCCCACAGCTTGCAATCACGCAACCTGATTAGTTCCGGCATGATGGCGGTGACCGTGGTCGGATTGTGGATGATTTGGATTCAGGTCTTACCGGCTCTTAGCATGGTCGGAAACTATTCGCTTTGGGGCAATTCAAATGCCGTGGCCGCCACAAGCGTTTCCCAACTGCCAATGTCGCCGATGGCCGATGCAGCGGGAACCACGCCAGCATCCACTGCATCGACCGACAGCGCGGCAGATGATACGCCAGCGAGCTCGGTAACGATTGCGGATCTCGCACTTGCCATCCTGATTGTAGTCGTCACGATCATCCTGTTCCGAAACGGACCCGGCCTGTTAGAGATGTCGGTCCTACAACAGTTACCGCTCGATGCGTCGGTCAGATACGCCATCACCACCCTGGTCAGCTATGGGATCGTGATGGTCGGGACGATCGCCATGTGTTCCACCATCGGCCTGCAATGGTCACAAATCCAGTGGCTGGCCACGGCGTTGACATTCGGTTTGGCGTTCGGATTACAGGAAATGTTTGCGAACTTTGTCGCCGGTTTGATCATCTTGTTGGAGCGTCCGATACGAGTCGGCGACATCGTCACGGTCGATGACGTGACCGGTGTTGTTTCGCGAATTCGAATTCGAGCGACATCCATCACCAATTGGGACCGCAAGGAATATGTGGTACCCAACAAAGAGTTTATCACCGGTCGTCTACTGAACTGGACGTTGTCCGACAAAGTCAATCGTATCGTTGTCGAAGTCGGATTGGCGTACGGTTCGGATACGGAACAAGCACGCGAATTGTTGCTCAAAGCAGCCAATGACCATCCGATCGTGTTGAAAGATCCCGCGGCGCTTGCGACATTCGAAGGATTCGGTGACAACTCGCTGAATCTGGTGCTTCGAGCCTTTTTGCCGTCGCTTGAGAACCGCTTGCAAGTCATTCACGAACTGCACACATCGATCGACCAGGCGTTCCGAGCGGCAAAGATCGAGATTGCATTCCCGCAGCGTGATCTCCACATCCGTTCGATGTCCGGTGCGGCGGACCTAGGCCTTCAATTGGGTCAGGACGAAAAATTCGAGGAACACCGCGACGCAGCGTGACGACTCGCACGACATGCCGTTTGACGTCAAATCAGGTCATGTTGGTTAGGAACACCACTTAAAAAAACACTGCAAGACATCTCGAGTGCGGAGTCTGGCCTGGTAGGGCGGCCGATAGCCAATCGGCTACAATAGTGTCAACCATCGTTACGAGACACGTTTTCTGTTTGAAAGGAGTCGCCAATCATTGCCACAAAAGGCGCATCAACGTTTGGCATTTTCGCGTTCCTGTCGTTCGTGTCGATTTGTGAGTGCGCCGTTCTTCCAGCGCAACAGACGTCGGGCGTGGGTGGCGATCATGCAGTGGCGAACACCGACAGGGTCGTCCTGAAGGTCGGAACGAAGCAGAGCCCTCCCTTTGCGATCAAGAACGCTGACGGATCGTGGAATGGGATTAGCATCGAACTGTGGAAACACCTGACAGACGAATTGAACCTGGAGTTTGAATTCCAGGAGCTCACGCTCGATCAGATGCTTGAGAAGTTAGAGTCAGGTGAACTTGATGCGGCGGTCGCGGCGATCAGTGTGACGTCGGCCCGACATGAACGCGTTGATTTCTGTCACCCTCATTTTTCGACCGGTCTGGGGATTGCCGTTGGCAAGCGTGTCAGTAGCAGTCCTTCGATCCTGTTGCGCCGCATTGTCTCCAGTCGATTGGTCCAAACGGTATCGGTCATGGTTGGCGTCATTTTGGTTTGCGGTTTGCTGTTTTGGTTGTTCGAACGGAAGAGGAACACCACGATGTTTAGCGGCCCACGCCGGCAGGGCATTGGAATGGGTGTCTGGTGGTCAATGGTGCTATTGCTTGGGCACAAGGGAATCGTTCCCGTCAGTGCGATGGGACGTATTCTTGCAGCACTAGCGATGTTTTCTAGCATCCTCGTTCTATCAATCCTGACAGGCGTCATCACATCGGTATTGACCGTTCAACAACTGGACACCGGGATCACGCGGGTCACGGATCTACACCATGTCCGAGTCGCAACGGTGACCTCTAGCACGAGTGCGGACTACCTGCGGCAGCGTCGAATTTTCTTCCGCGGTTACGACACACTTGGCGAGGCCATCCGGTCGGTCGACGATGGCAAGGCGGATGCAGTGGTCTATGACGCTGCATTGTTGAAGTATTTGACGAGCGAGGAATTTGGCAATCGCATTGAGGTCTTGCCGGCTTTGTTCAATGTTCAGGAATACGCCATCGCGCTGCAGCCTGGAAGTGGACTGCGAAAGTCGCTCAACGAAGAACTTCTGCGATATCGCGAGAGCGATGCGTGGGACGCGCTGGTTTACCGATACTTGGGAGAATGAAGTGAAGCGGTTCTTTTCTTGCTGGCCGATCATCGTGTTCGTCATCTGCCTGTGGGGAATGAACTCTCGGGCCATCAGCCAAGACGAAGTGTCTGCGGAATCGACGTGGGGTCAATCGGAACTTCCTAGCACGCTGGTGGTGGCCACCCGTGAAGTGCCACCGTTTGCGATGCGCAACGAGAACGGCCAGTGGATCGGAATCAGTATCGACCTGCTCCGGGAAGTGAAGGCCGAACTCGAGCGCGAATCCGATCAGCAGATCAACCTCGAGTTCAAAGAAATGTCGCTGACCGAAATGCTCGATGCCGTCGAGCACTCCGAGGTGACCCTCGCCGCTGCCGCAATCACGATGAATTATGACCGCGAGAAACGAATGGACTTTACACATTCGTTTCATACGTCAGGGCTTGGGATCGCCGTCGCAGCGAAACAACGGCGATCAGGTTGGTCGGGAATCATCGACGCCGTTCTGTCCAAGACCTTCTTGCGGATCGTGGCTGGTTTGCTGCTGGCGATGCTGGTCAGTGCAGTCGGGATTTATCTGTTTGAACGAAAATACAACCGTGAACAGTTCGACAAGGGGTGGGTGAAAGGAATCGCCGCCGGAATGTGGTGGGCTGCTGTGACGCTGACCACGGTCGGCTACGGCGACAAAGTCCCACGGACACTTGGGGGCCGCACGATTGGGTTGATATGGATGTTCGCGGGATTGTTTATCATCGCCGGGTTCACCGCAGCGGTGACGTCTGCTCTGACGCTGACCGAGTTGCGAGCCAGAATCAGCGGCCCCTCGGATTTATCCCGGGCAAAAGTCGCGACAGTGGACGGATCCACCTCGGCGGACTACCTGCGTTCTCGACACATCCGGTTCGCCAAGCATCCTGACGTGGATTCCGCGTTGGCTAGTTTGGTGGCGAACAACTGCGACGCGGTTGTCTACGATGCGGCGATCCTGAAATACCAAACCTATCAGAACCATTCCGGGGAAGCGTTTGTGTTGCCAGGCTCGTTCGAGCGGCAACACTATGCGTTTGCCCTGCCAAGCGACAGTCCGTTGCGCGAGCCAATCAATCAAGTCTTATTGCGGCAAACATCCGCCCCAAAATGGGATGATGTTCTGGCAACCTATTTTGGTGAAGTACAGCCCTAAGATTCCAGAATCTCGCATCCTTGGCCAATCTTATCCCTCGAAACAACGGGCAGACGATTGAACGCGAAACAATTTTTCAAGAAGCACACCAAAGTCGGTGCGCGCCCGGGCACGTTGGTCATTCCAAAAGAAGCACCGCCGCCCAGGATTTCATCGATCCATTATTCCGGGACAACGCACCGGACCGCGACCGTCGACACGGTCGATGAATTGACCGAGGCCTTCAACGACCAGGAAATGACTTGGGTCGATATTCAAGGCTTTGGCGATCGAACGATCATGCGAAAACTGGGAACGATCTTCAACTTACATCCCTTGCTGCTGGAAGACATCGTCAACGTCCCACAGCGTCCCAAGAGCGAGCCCTACGACGATCAATTGCTGGTCATCGTACGGATGGTGCGGATGGGCGAGGATGACGATCGAGGCGAGCCAACGGTTGATATGGAACAAGTCAGCATGGTGATCGCCAAGGATTACTTGATCACGTTTCAGGAAAAATATGGTGACATCCTGGACCCGGTTCGCAAGCGACTGGTTGCCAACAAGGGGCTGATTCGCAAGCGTGGCGCCGACTACTTGGCCTATGTGATCGCAGACACGATCATCGACGCCTACTACCCGGTTCTGGAAGTCGTGGGAGATCGCTTGGAGGCGCTTGAGAGTTCCGTGATCGACAACCCGTCACCGGCCGTGCTGGGGGAACTCAACCGGCTGAAGAATCAATTGATCAATTTGCGTCGCGCGATTTGGCCGCAGCGCGAAGCCATCAACGAACTCGTTCGCGGCGATCACAAGTTGATTTCCGAAGAGGTCGGCGTCTACCTTCGTGACACCTATGACCATTGCATCCAGACTTCGGAAGTGGCGGAAATGTATCGCGAAATGGTCACCGGACTGATGAACACTTATTTGTCGTCGGTCGCCAACCGGACCAACGAAGTGATGAAAGTGCTGACGATCATGGCGAGCATCTTCATTCCGCTGACCTTTATGGCTGGCATCTACGGAATGAATTTCGAGCACATGCCAGAATTAAAGTACCAGTACTCCTATGCAATTCTGTGGATCGCAATGCTGGTCGTCACGGTGGGGATGCTGCTGTTCTTCTGGCGAAAGGGATGGATTTTCGAACGCAGGCGTTGAGCGTGAGTGTTCTGATTCGTAGACGCACGTGGCCAACAATCGGTTCGATGCCGAGCCATTCGGCGGGTTGATCAATCAAAGCCCTAAGAGGAACTGATTGCCGTTTGCACGTTGTCCGAGTCAAGCAATGGATCACCGCCTTGTTGCTGGTTGGCCCACACGCCAACCTCAGTGCTTTCGACGTCACCGCGGATCGTTGCAAATGCGACATCCGCTGCATCGCGACCGGTTCCGATGCGGACAAAACCTCCGATCGGCGCCAGCCGCGTGGCGTCGAATAGAAACCAGCGGCCATCAAAGTAGGCTTCGAAAAAACCATGAAAGTCAGCTGGCTGAAGATTTGCTGCATAACCGGAAACGTAGCGTGCCGGGATGCCCATCGCTCGACACAGGCTGATCGCAACGTGCGCATAGTCACGACAAACGCCGGTCCGCTGTAACAAGACATCGCAGGCGGTGGTCGTCGGACCGGTCGTACCAGGAACGTACGTGATTTGGTCGAATACCCAATTGCAAATCGCCGTCACGCGAGAATAGCCGGGGACCAAGTCGCCAAATTCTTCGCCAGCAAATCGATACAATTTATCTGATTCGCAGTAGCGGCTTGGGTTGAGGTATGCCAAGACATCCGCGGGTAAGTCTTGGTAGTCGACTTCATTCAAATCAGCTGCATTGACTTCTTCGGCATGCAGTTCCACTGTGGCACGGTACTGAACCGTCATCTCACCGGGCATTGCGGACACTCGAAACAGGCGATTCCCCAGTGCCCCAACGGCGCACTCGTCGATCTTGTGAAACGGAAGGATTTCGATCGATTCGCTGGTCGTTGATTGGTGTCGATTTTGCGCGACGGAAATGTTGAACAAAAACGTCGTCGGCGACTTAACCGTATAAGAGAGTTGGCTTCCGACCAAAATTTGATTCATAAGGGATTCGATCTTTCTTCACAGAGGGGTGATGCATCAGCGAGACGCCTGCATGATACCACCGCCAGCCCCCGCTCTCGAAAAAATTCCCGTGAGTTCCGCTGCCGCTTGATTGCGGGTTAGGTCGTGATCGCCAACCTCCTGCGAACGCTCACTTTGGTGAATGTATCACTGTCCGATTTGGTAGCGCCCATAGCAACAGACTGATCCCGGCGACAGCGCTGATTGCCGAGCCGACCAGAATCCCCGTCTTGGCAGTGTCAAGTCCTTCGGTTCCGAACGCGAGTCCGTCAATGAACAATGCCATCGTGAACCCTATTCCGGCTAAGCAGCTCCCTGCCATCAGCACCGGCCAGCTAACCCCTTGGGGCAATTTAGCAATGCCCGTACGGACGACCAACCAACTGAATAAAACAATTCCGACCGGTTTGCCGACAACCAACCCCAAAACGACGGCGACTGCGACTGAATCGCTCAGGTTTGCAGGTTCAATCAGCACACCTGCGTTGGCAAGCGCGAAAAGTGGCATGATGACATACGCCGTCCACGGATGAAGCCTCATCTCCAGATACTCCAGCGGCGAAACCGTTTCGCGCGTGAGTCGTTGAACCTCTTGTACTACGCCGGCACGATGGCTGCGCCGATCCCAATGTTGTTCGCTGAACACCTCCTGCTTCTCGTGCAGATACTCACGAAACCGCTCCGGCACCAACACCGGTCTCGCCGGAGTCATCAAACCCAAGACGACACCGATCAACGTGGCGTGAACACCGGATTCGTGGAGGGCCAGCCAGGCAATCGCGCCGATCACAATGTACGGCGGAAATCTGCGAACACCGATTTGCGAAAAAAGATGCACGACCGCAATCGCGCCCGCTGCAAGCATCAGGTATCGCCCGTCCAGCGATTCGGTGTAACCGATCGCGATGACGAGGATCGCGCCGATGTCATCGACAATCGCTAGCGACAGCAACAATATTCGCAAACTATGCGGTACCCGTGAACCGAGTAATGCCAACGAACCGACGACAAACGCGATGTCGGTCGCCATCGGGATTCCCCAGCCACGCATCCCTGGCTGGCCATATTGTATTGACAGGTACAAACCTGCGGGAACGATCATGCCGCCGATCGCGGCGGCGATCGGCAGCGAGGCTTGCCGCAGATTTGACAGCGATCCATGGACGAGCTCGCGTTTGACCTCCAGTCCAATCACAAAAAAGAAGATCGCCATCAAACCATCGTTGATGACATGACGTAGCGAATGATCAAATTGAAAATCACCAAAACCGATCGTGATTGAGGTTTGCCAGAACGCTATGTATGGACCAGCCCAGCGTGAGCTTGCCGCGATCAACGCAATCATCGTACAAACGACCAATACCAGACCACTTGTCGCTTCGATGTGCAGGAAGCGAGCGATCGGGCGCATCCATCTGTCAATCGGACGCATTGGCAGCAGAAGAGAACGCTCGGTATTTGGTGTTTCTAAGTGATTCATCCAATCCTTCAATCAGGTCATTTGCCAAAAGTTGAAAACGAGATACAGCAATATCGCAAACCCAGGCAGGATCAGACACGCGAACATGATCAACGCAAGCTTTAGAATCTGCCATTCCTCGTCGTCGCACAGTTTGTCGTTGCGGCGAATCGAATTTTGCGACAAGGCGTGTCGTTCACTGGATGATGGCGAACTTCGATTGATGTGAGTCTTGACCGAATTCGGCTGGGAGATTAGGTGTTGAATCATGGCACGAGTCTCCGTTGGGCGTGGAAGCAACGTTGATAGCGAGCGTTTCGTCCGTCCATCGATCGCGAATTGGAATTGCGCCAGGGTGAATGCGCTGAATCTCAATCATGCAATGCCCAGACCAAACACCCAAAGCAACGAATTCGCCATCGATCCGCCAGCTTTCGTGCGTGAAGCGTCAACCCCAGTTTGCGCGGCGACAACCCAAGTTGACGCGCGTTGACTGAATCAACGATCTGATCTTGCGGGAGCAGCAGACGTTTAAGCGGCCAGAGAGAGTGTGTGTGGCGCTCTTTAGAGTGCTTGGCGATGAAGGGCTATCCGCTGGCGTGGATAGCGATCATGAACCGCCAGCGGATCGCTCGTTGTGTTGCAAAGAAAAGAGCCGGCGACACGGTGCATCACGCTAGGACGCGATTTTCTGGAATCCAATCGATTTGATCGACACCTACCTGTGATCAGCAGGCCGAAGTCGACGCAGGAATTTTCGCTAGTGGCGCCGAGGTTACAGTTTGGCAAGCGTCAACACGACAGCACGCGCGCCCCCGATCGTCGGAAACATTGCGTCTCCCAGGAGCGGCGGGCTTGGTCGATTGGATCTGAGTTCTCTTTTGCGAGAGCGAGATGCTACATGTTTGCTTGCTTAATTTTGACGGCCGGCCCCAATTCGATCGGCGGCACTGTTGTCTCGCCGCCAGCCACGTTGACTTCGATTGGCGTTGTTTCAGTCGATCCAAATTTCGGATCGATTAGCAAGTACGAGTTGTAAACTTTTGAACTGCTGGGGTCGTCAGCTGCCACCCCGGGATTCATGTCTTCAACAAACGTTTTGAAAAACGTGACTTTGTAATTTCCCGCGGGTGCTCCTTCGAATCTCCCCAGTGTCTTGACAATGACTTTGCCCGTGGCGTCTGTTGCGCCGCCACAAGCCCAGCGGCTGTTGGAGGGGTTTTCTGGAATCATTTGAACGCTGACTCCTTCGATCGGCGCTCCGCCCTGATTGACCGACAGTGTCAGGGGATGTAGTTCTGGTAAACCATCCGGGGTGCCGCCAGATCCACACCCTGCCAGCGCGGCTCCCAAGATTCCAAGGGCAAGTGAAAGTCGAAATGTTGAACGCTTGCTGTTACTCATTCTGATGCCTGTAATTGCCTCTGATGGGCATGTGAACTAATTGGTGAAGTGATGAAATGTCACCGCGGTGACAACTTGTGACCCTCGAAGTCGTTTTTTGACGGCAGGCTATTCCAGTTCGGTGACTTCCTTGCCCTGTGGCGAACCCATGGCGCCCCAGATGCCATAGGGGCTGTTGCCGGTGGTGACTTGCGCGGCATTGACGTCACCGCTGTCAATCGAGTCCGTGATGAATCGAACCGAGCCGTCAAACATCAGCGTTTGCACCCCGCCCTGGTGTTGGCTGGATGGCGAGTACGTTCCCCAACTGTTGTTGTTTCCACCGTAGGCGCAAGACGGTGCGTTGGGCGGCAGCGTCGTCGTGAACTTGTTATTGATCGTGCGACCATCCCCCAGGATCAAACCACGCCAGCAATCGGCGCCGGTTTCATATTCGTAGGGGTTATTTGCATTGAGCGGCACTGTTAAACAGGGTCCTGGTTTGCCGGTGCCGCCGTTGTAAATGCCATTGAATGCCGCCACGTCGCCTTTGACCGTCGCAAATCCGCGCGGCGTCGCAGCGACTTCGCTCATTGCGATCGTATTAGCGGTTCCATCCAGGATGTCGCGGAAACGACGTCTGGTTTCGTTGAACTTCTCTGGCAGCGCGGGGAGAAAAATGCTGCGATAGTCTCCCCTAGCGATTGTGCTCGCCTCTTGCGAGTTGGTGCGGGCGTTGTGCCACATTTCGTCACCGACCGAGAACACATAGGTGTTTTTCGAAATGTTGTTGTATTCCGGGGTGTCTGCATTTGCCGCCGACGGGCAGATAAAAGACGACTGGGGCCCCGCATTTCGAAGGGTCTCGCTTTCCCAAGGCGATGAACCAGGAGGCGCTTGTTTTGCGTCGTTCACGAACCCTTCGTACAGAGCTGTCATTTCCATAAATGGCATCAGGAAAATCGCGGCACTAACGGTGCGGGTGCCGTTGGGCGCCCCTCCGGAGTAGCCTTCGAACCAAACGGCACCGGCCGGGAACTGTTTATAGGCGCTATGGTAATTTTGCAGTGCCAGGCCTAGCTGTTTCATGTTGTTGGAGCATTGCATCCGGCGAGCCGCTTCGCGTGCGGCTTGAACGGCCGGCAACAACAGTCCCACCATGATGCCGATAATGGCGATCACAACCAACAGTTCAACTAGCGTAAAGCCATTTCTCGCGTCTGAACGTTTCACACTTGATTCCTAAGGGATTGGGTCATCCGAATGGGTCTGTTTGTTAAGTCGACGATGAGAGTGGAGTCGTTCCTGTGCGGCGGACCGCGTTGACGCAGTCATCGCCGTCAGCCGAAGAAAGACGAATCGCTCTCGATCGCTCGCCGAGTCCCTGAAGCAACGCTTGTTCCGAACGCCGGGGAGGGGAGCATTCCACCCGCCGTGATTTAGCGGCAACGGTCAGTGGCGCCCGAGTCCAAAGCATCATCAACGGAACAACACGATGGCCCTGTTGTTGGCTAACGATGACGCGAGCAACCTTAGTGATCGCTGTGAAAACCCCTGCAATGTTTGAAAATTTTCTGGGCGGTTTTCATCGGCGGCCCAGGGCTGAATCGATCTGCATGGATGACGCTCCCATTCGTAGCAGCGTCGTCATGAACTGCACTCCAAGCGTGCAGCCGACGGCAGGTTCAATGGCAGGAACAGCACGTTTGTTATTCGTGTGTTCTGATCACAACCGATCGCGTGAGTGTTGAAGTGGAGCTGTCGCGTGGGGCATTGGCTGTTGGCAACCCGCTGCGCCAGCGAAGGATCTCGTTAACACTCTAAATCCCTCGCACACCGGCTTTGTTGATTCAGGTCCGAGGAACCGGACGCTAGCGCGTGCCGGATGATTGGAGACTTGCGAGATGGTATTGCGCTGCTCAACAAAGGTGGCGCTGACTTGCCAGTACGGCGAGACAACTTGGAGAGAAAAATTCCTCGCAAAGTTGCTTCTCGGCGGTCGTTTTTTCGGCACTCTTTCTTACAGCCGGATTCGTCTCGCCGGCGATCGGTGATGCAGGCTTAATTTGTCAAGGCGAGCGGGATTTTTCGATACCCGAGATCGGCCGAACGGTTCAATTGATCACCATTGTTAATGCATTACCGTTTTGCTGTTTTGGCAAAAGGTCTAGGTCTCTTACGTTAGGAAATTGAAATGCGAGCTGTTGCATACAACCAGAACCGACGAGCGTTCACGCTGGTCGAATTGCTGGTGGTGATTGCCATCATCGGCATTCTGGTCGGGCTGCTGCTACCAGCGGTCCAGGCGGCTCGCGAAGCCGCGCGGCGAATGAGCTGCAGTAACAACTTCAAACAGTTGGGGCTAGGGATCCACAACTATCATTCTGGATTCAAACAGTTGCCGACCCACGGGACAGGAACTTACATGCCGGGCGGACGCGACATTTGGGACGCGGAACCCGGCCGTACTATTTCTGCGAACCGTCGCCTGTCGTTCCTTGTGGGCTTGATGCCGTTTCTGGAGCAACAAGGTTTATGGGACCAGATTTCCAATCCCCATGGGTTTAATGCCGATGGATCGGTCAAGACTCCGCCGTGGCAAGCGATGGGGCCACACCCAGACCAGATTCAATATCCGCCGTACACGACGGAGATCCCGATGCTGCGCTGCCCCAGTGACCCGGGTGTCGGCTTGCCAGCGCTCGGCCGAACCAACTATGCCGCCTGCGCTGGCGACTCGGCGGTTCATTCGCGGGACCCGTATTTGAATGTCGACGAGAAAGGCGAAGACGCGGCGGTGACGTTTCCCTACTCAGTGGATCTAGGGCATGCCAACCAATCCAATGGTTCCCAGCGGGGGATGTTCGTCAACACGCGGCAGATGCGGTTCCGCGATTGCATGGACGGTTTGTCTAACACGGTGATGTGTGGCGAAATTGCCACCGATTTGGGCGATAGCGACAGCCGAACGATGCTGCCGAACAATGCGCCTTGGGGGGCACCGTCGGAGAAAAATGAATGTCGTTTGAATCCCTCGTTCGCCGAGCCGCAACTGGATCCAGAACGGCCACGTTTCTGGGCACCGGGAGCGGCGACGAACGTGCTGTGGGGGCGTGGTTTCCGCTGGCACGACATGATGCCTAATTATTCACAAATGACGACGGTTCTGTCACCGAACTCGCAATTGTGTTCGGAACGGAGCGATTCGCGTGACGTCGTCACGCCCGCGTCCAGCCGACACCAGGGTGGCGTGCACGTGCTGATGGGCGACGGTGCCGTGATCTTCATCACGGATTCGATCGAAGCCGGAGACAAATATGCGCCACAAGTTTCGCACCGTGCCGGTTCACCGGTTCCGGGCAGTCGCAGTCCGTTTGGACTGTGGGGCTCGCTGGGGTCCCGCGCTGCCGGTGAAGTGATTCAAGAACAATTGAATCAGTAGAGCTCTAAAAACGGACGCTCGGCACGCCAGTGCCGAGCGTTTCCCCCAGTTTTCTCGGAGAAAACATCGCCGACCCGATTGAGCATTGAGAAAAATTGTCTCTCGATTGAGAAATCTTCGTAACCGGACACCACTGGGCGGGTTTTAATATACCCCCCAGTAGTGCGCCGTTTGTACGTTCGTTGATTTGGCGCAAGACATTTTTCTTCTTTGCAGGGACTGATGATGCAACTGAACTTGTTCAACCAGAGGCGACGGGCGTTTACGCTGGTCGAATTGCTGGTGGTGATTGCCATTATTGGCATCTTGGTGGGGCTGCTGTTACCAGCGGTCCAAGCGGCTCGTGAAGCCGCGCGGCGAATGAGCTGCAGCAATAATTTCAAACAGGTGGGTTTGGCGATCCACAACTATCACTCGGCATATAAACAGTTGCCGATTCATGGATCGGGAACTTACGTGCCGGGTGGACGCGATATTTGGGACACGATGCCCGGTCGCGAAATTTCAGCCAATCGTCGGTTATCTTTCTTGGTGGGACTGGTGCCGTTCATGGAGCAGCAGGGACTGTGGGATCAGATCTCCAATCCACACGGTTTTAACTCCGATGGGTCGGTCCATAGTCCGCCTTGGCCACCGATGGGGCCTCACCCGGACCGAGTTCAGTATCCGCCCTATGCGACTGAGATTCCGATGCTGCGTTGCCCGAGTGACCCTGGCGTCGGACTGCCATCGCTGGGACGAACCAACTATGCAGCCTGTGCCGGCGATTCAGCCGTGCACTCACGAGATCCGTATCTAAACGTGGATGAAATCGACACCGATCCCACAGTGACGTTTCCCTATTCGGTGGACACCGGGCATGCCAACCAGTCCAACGGGTCCCAGCGCGGGATGTTCGTGAACACCCGCCAAATGCGATTTCGCGACTGTTTGGATGGTTTATCCAACACGATCATGTGTGGTGAGATCGCCACGGATTTGGGTGACATGGACAGTCGCACCGCATTGCCGCGGTACGCACCCTTCGCCGCACCGTCGGAAAAAAACGAGTGTCGCTTGAACCCGTCTTTTGCCGAGCCACAATTAGACCCGGAACGGCCACGATTTTGGTTGGCAGGAGTGGATCCCAACGTCTTGTGGGGACGCGGATTCCGCTGGCACGACATGATGCCACCCTATTCTCAAATGACCACGGTGCTTTCACCCAACTCCTTGCTGTGTTCCGATGGGCGTGACCACCGCGACGTGGTTTCGCCACCCTCGAGCCGCCACCAAGGTGGTGTGCATGTTTTGATGGGCGATGGTGCAGTGATCTTTATCACCGATTCGATCGAAGCGGGTGACCGATACACACCACAGGTGTCCCACCGGGCCGGTTCGCCGCCGCCGGGTAGCCGCAGTCCGTATGGATTGTGGGGTGCGTTGGGCTCACGAGCCGCTGGTGAAGTGATTGACGAACAATTGAATCAGTAGAATCAATTGAGGCGATGTTCGCCGCTGTCGCGGCGAACATCAATGTTTAGAAATTCATATGTAGGTAAGGTCAAAGAAATGAAGTACTGGATGATGTTGTTTTGCTTGGTCGTCGCAGGATGTGGATCTTCGGAACCCTCCAATATTGTCGGCAATGCGGATCAAGAAGCGATCGATGCCTACGAGGCCGCGTTGGCGGAGGCCGACAAGATGCAAGCCGCCGACACCGATTTCAAAGACTAGCTACCACTGCTGGCGCGAATGCGTTTGAGCACCGGATTCAGCAGATCGCCGTAGGTCACTTGGCCGCTGCCGATCCGTTCCGGTCGCATTCCACCGGCCTTGGGATGATTCAAAATGATGACGGCAATCGGATTCGTTACGATCCGGTTGACCGTCATTTTCTTTTTACCGGTCAGCCAGGGAGTCATCTGGCACGTGGGGTGCATCTTGCGGAAGATGCTTACCGTTAAAAGTTTCCGTTGACATCCTGCCAGCACAACAAGCCAGATTCATGACACATGAAATGATTCCTTCCCAAACCCCGACAGAGATTCCCCCAGACGTCTTGGCAGAATTGAAAGAAGCCAAGCAAACCTTAGAGCACCACGGATTGGCGGATCGGCTGACGGAACTGGTTGGCGCCCCGATCACGGCATCGATCAAACTGTTACCCGGTGTGGCCGAAACCGCGATTCATACCGCGATCGACAAATCGCTACAGGCAGCACTCAGCGTGGCCCTGCGCACGATCGGTGAACAGACCGAAGACGGTCAACCGAAATTGCTGACACACAAATTTTTGGCCGGACTCTCAGGTGCCGCCGGTGGTGCGTTCGGGATGGCCACCGTTGCGCTGGAGTTGCCGGTTTCAACCGTTCTGATCTTGCGTAGCATCGCCGACATTGCCCGCAGCCAGGGCGAGGATCTGACGGATGTGAAGACGCGATTGGCGTGCCTGGAAGTGTTTGCGATCGATGGCGGATCGGACCAAAGTGAGATCGATGATGACACCGAAATTGGCTACTTCGCAGTCCGTGCCGCACTTTCCAAACAGGTCGCTGATGCATCCAAGTACGTGTTAAAACACGGCGTTTCCGACACCGCCGGTCCGCCGCTCGTGAAATTACTAGGGATGATCTCCAAACGCTTCGGCGTCGTCGTCAGTGAAAAAGTTGGCGCGCAAGCGATCCCCGTGATCGGCGCCTTGGGCGGCGCGCTGATCAACAGCTACTTCATTGATCACTACCAAGATCTGGCGCGCGCTCATTTCACAGTGCGTCGATTGGAACGCGAATACACCCAAGGGGTGATCAAAGCCGCCTACCAACAGATCAAGATCTGAGGCAAGACTTGAAACCAGCGGTGCATTGCTCTGCGAACGCTTTTCGATCACTGCGGTGGTTTGCCGTTCAACGACCCGCCCACCGTTGATCGGGCGTCAGTGGACGCTACACCAATCATCGATGAATAGTCAGGTCGAACTTGTCCCGGCGGGCCACTCTGGCATGTGATCTGCACGCTCTGTTGCATTCCCCCTTTTTTGCCGCAGACAGGAGACATTCAACATGCCTTTCGTGAAACCACTGCCGACCGACAAAGCTCCCTCGGGTTCGCAACCGATTCTTAAGAAGCTGACCGAAAAGTTCGGTAAACCATTGAACCTGTTTCATACTCTGGCCTACCAGAGCGATCTATTGGGCGGCGTGACCCAGATCAACGATGGTATTCGTAACGATTTGCCCGAAAAGTTCCGCGAACTGGCCTATCTGATTTCATCACAGATCAATGGTTGTGAATACTGTTCGACTTATCATGGCAAAGCGGCAAAGAAAGCCGGCGCGACGGACAAGCAGTTGCAACAAATCACCGACTATGCGGGCAGCGATGCATTTGATGAACAAGAGCAAGCGGTACTGGCCTACGCCGAGCAGTTGACCAAGACAGCGAACGTCGACAAAGCCGTGGTCGACAAGTTGAAAGGGTTTTTGGATGACAAACAATTGGTGTCGCTGGCTGGAACGGTTGCCCTCGCGAACTTCACCAACCGATTCAACCATGGATTGGATATCGAACTGCCGTGATGTCGAGTTCTGAAAGACGTTATAGTTGCGGATTTCATGATCGCGAGAGGACCAGCGATGACGGATTTCCAGCTTGAGTTTCGTGCGGATCAAATCGCCGCATCTGCCTTTATTGCTGCCAACGCCACGGTGCTGGGCGATGTGTCGATCGGCGACGAATCGTCAGTTTGGTTTGGGGCAGTGGTCCGCGGCGACACCGAACGAATTCAGATCGGGCAGCAGTCGAACATTCAAGACATGAGTGTTCTGCATGCCGATCCCGGAGTCCCCTGTGTGATTGGGGATCGCGTCACAATCGGCCATGCCGCGATCGTGCACGGAGCCACGATCGAAGATGATGTGTTAGTCGGAATGCGCGCCGTGGTTTTAAACGGCGCAAAAATCGGCCGCGGCAGTGTGATTGCGGCCGGCGCAGTGGTGACCGAAGGCGCTCAAATCCCGCCCGGATCGATGGTCACCGGGATGCCCGCCGTTGTTCGCGGACCAGTCAAACAGCGGCACGACGAAATGATTCGTCATGCCGCAGAGCATTACGTTCAAGCCGGGGCCGCCTATCGCAAGGCCGCCGATCACAGGGCCGCCGATCACAGGGCCGCCTATCGCAGGGCCGCCGATCACAGGGCCGCTGATCGCGAAGTCGCCGATCGCTTGCGGTGTACCAACGAATAAACGCAAGGCACCAGCACTAGCGTCAGCAGGGTGCTGGCGATCATGCCGCCCATCAAGGCGCGAGCCAGTGGAATCATCGCCTCATTGCCCGGCGCCAGTTGAAACGACAGCGGCAACATGGATGCAATCAGCGTCAACGATGTCATCAGGATGGGTCGCAGACGGACTTGTGCGGCGGAGAGCGCTGCGTCGTGCGGTGAGAATCCCTCCGCCAAACGTCGGTTGGCGAACTCGACCAACAGAATCGAATTATTAACAACCACTCCGATCATCATCAGGGTACCCATCAGCGACTGGATATTGATGTAGGTGCCGGTCAAAAACAGCACGACCAACACGCCACCGATTCCTAGCGGAACCGCCAGCATGATGATCAACGGATCGACAAAGGATCGGAACTGCGCCATCAGCACCAGATAGACCAGCAGTGTGGCAACGATCAAACCAATTCCCAGCAGGTTCATGCCGCGACTCATTTTTTCGACCGGACCACGCAGGGTCACGGAAACGCCATTTGCGAATTCCATTTCGGCCAGAACCGATTCGATGTCAGCAGCCACCGAACCCAGGTCGCGGTTGACGACGTTGACATGCACGTCGTTCACGCGGGAGATGTTGTAGTGCGAGATCTCACCGGGGATGTTCACCCGTTTGACCGTCGCGATGTTCGACAACGGAATAGTGATCGGTCCCTCGGCGGTGTCCAGCGAGATAGGGATGTTGCGAACCTCGTCCAGCGATTCGAAGGTATTGGATTCGTATTGCACGCCCATAAAGAAGTCGACGCCGGTTTTGGGATCGATCCAGATGGTCGGTGAATAGCCGACGCTCGATCCGAGCGCCGTCAACACCGTTTTCGCGACCTGTTCCTGATCGACGCCCAGGTATTTGGCACGCGTGCGATCGACTTGGACATCAAATTGCGGATAGTCCAGCGACTGGGCGATTTGCACGTCGGCGGTGCCGGCGATCGGGCGAACGGCTTCGACAATGCGTTCGGCTGCGTCACGGCATTGCGGCAAAGTTCCTGCGGAGACTTGGACACTGATCGGCGTCGGCACGCCTTCGTTGAGCGCCATGTTGACGATGCCACCAGAAACAAACAGGAATTCCTCCATCGGATAGTCCACCGCCAATTTCTCACGCAATCGGTTGATGTACGTGGTGGTATTGGTCAAACGACCTTGCTGTTTCAGATTGACGATCAGGTAGGCCGTGTCGGGGCCCGAATTGGAACTGAGAACGGTCGAAAACCCGGCGCCTTTTCCCACGGGCAGACCGATGTTGGCGATCAGAGTTTCGATCTGTTCCTCAGGAATCACGGACTTGACGGTGTCTTCGATCCGAGCAACCAATTTCTCCGTTTCGACCAGTTCCGTCCCCGGCAGTGTCTTTAAACGAATCTCGAACGATCCGGAGTCTACCGTGGGAAACAATTCGGTGCCGATATGTGGCAACAGCAAGAATGATGCACCGACACAGGCAATGATCACGATGGAAACCAGCGACGGAATCTTCAGGGCGACATCCATCAGGCGACCGTACAGCCCACGTGGTTTGACGGTCTGGGCGTCCGATGTCAGTTCAGGGTCCGAGTCCTGTTGCCCGCGACGAACTTTTTCGCGAATGAAGGTCGCGCAGTAGGCCGGCACAACGGTCAGCGCCAGGATGTACGACGCACCGATCGTCAGCGTTGCCGCCAACGAAAGCGGTGTGAACAGATACTTGATCATCCCGGTCAAAAAGACCGCCGGCAAAAACACGGCGAGTGTGGTGACGGTGCCGGCCAGAATCGCGCCGGAAACTTCGCTGGTGCCTTGGCGAGCTGCGTCGAGCGGAGACTTGCCCATGCGTTGGTGGCGGATCACGTTTTCGACCACCACGATCCCCGCGTCGACGACGGTTCCGATCGCCAATGCAATCCCGCCCAGGGTCATCACGTTGATGGTTTGTCCGGAAAAAGCAAACCCCAAGGCACCGATCAGAATTGCCAACACGATCATTGCAACGATGATCACGGTGGGAAGCAAACGACGAAGGAACACCAACACCACGATGGCGACAAAGACCGATCCCAAACCGATTTGGGACAGCAAACTCGAGAGGGCTTTGCGGATGTAGCTGGATTGGTCCGAAACCAGCGTGACTTCGGTGGCCTCCGGGATATCGCCCCGCTCTTTCATCTTGGGGATTTCGCTGGCGATGCCTTCATAAATCCGGTCGACGACACTAATGGTGTTTTCACCGGGCTCTCGCAATAACGGGCAATAGACGCTGCGTTTTCCATTGACGCGAACAATGTTGTATTGCAATGCCGCGTCATCGACGACACGGCCGACATCACGGATGAAGACCGGCCGATCGTCGCGAACGCTGATCGGGATGGCTTCGATGTCTTCGACCGTTGGCAAGGTATTGAGTGGATGGATCAGATAGTCGGTGCCGCCGACACGCGCCGAACCGGCCGCAAGTACCAAATTAGATTTTTGCATCGCCTCGACCACATCGGTCGCGCTGACGTGATAGGCCTGTAGCTTTGCCGGATCGACGTACACCATCATCTGCCGAAACTTGCCGCCAAAGGGGTGTGGAATCTGAACCCCTTTTAATCCGCCCATCTTGTTTCGCACGGCGTAGTAACCGATCGAATACAGCTCGGACTCGGTCAACCCTTCACCGGAAATCGCGGCCAGAACGACCGGCAGGTTGGCTGGTTCACTACGCAGCGTGAAGGGCCATTCGATGCCAGGAGGCAAATGAAACATGTCACTGGCTTCCAAGTTGACGATGTCGTTCATCGCCGAACTGGGATCAGCACCGGGCTGAAAGAAAACTTTGATCACCGCCGCGCCGGGCACAGTGCGAGATTCCTGATGCTCAATTTTTCCGGCTAGCGTCAAAGCTCGCTCGACGCGCGAGGTCACCGATTTTTCCATGTCCATCGTCGGCAGACCGGGATAGGAAAAGAAGCTGACCACGACCGGTTTCTTAAAGTCCGGCAAGATGTCCATCGTGATGCCGGGGATCACCGCGGCGCCAAGCACGCACAGCGCGATCGTGCCGGCCAGCACGGCAAAGCGGTTGGAGAGCGAAAAATTGATCAGTCCCATCAGGCAGATTCTCTGGTGTCGGTCAGTCGCCGCAGTTCGACGATCAAGGTGGGTGGTGTTCTCAGGAATGTCAGTGGTTAGTTCGCCAATACAACGACTTTTTGGCCGTCGACAAATCGTTTCAGATGCGCATCAATCACCACTTGTCCTGGTTCCAGTCCCGAGACGACTTCGATGGAATGCCCGTTGTCGATCCCTGTGCTGACATCGGCGACCGAGACCGTGTCTTCGCTACTAACGACATACACATAAGCTTTACCGTCTTCGCTGAACCGAATCGCTCTGGCCGGCAGCATGTTGGCCGCGACCTTGGCCAATTGGGTGATCGTGGCTTGGCCGAACATGCCTGGCAGCAGTTTGCCATCGTGATTGTCCATTTCGACTTCCACCATCATCGTGCGTGTGCTGGGGTCTAAACTTCCCGAACGCCGCGTGACCGGTAGGACGATTGGCGGTTCACCGGTGAACGAGGGAAAGGTCAGCGTGACTTGGTCGCCGGGATTGATGCCGGCGGCATCGGTTTCAGGAACCGGGATTTTGATCCGCAGTCTGTCGGTTTGGCTGACGATAAACAGCGGACGATCTTGCGACGATTCGGACGATTTGCCCACCAGATCGCCGGGTTCAATGCCGCGTTGGGTGACGATGCCGTCGATCGGCGCACGAATCGTGGCAAATTCGATCTGGACCTCCATCTCTTCGAGTTGGCGACGGGCAATTTCGGTTTCAGCAACCGCGGCGTCCAAGTCGGACCGGGCAGCGTCCAGCTGGGCTTGCGCCACGCCGACTTCGGCAGCGGCCGAATCGATCGCCGATGACAAGGATTGCTTGACAGCTTTTTGACTGTCGCGTTTTTGTCGCGATTCGTCCAACATGCGATCTTGCAGGGATCCGCGTTGCACCAGATCTTGGGTACGGTTGAATTCCGATTCGGCGGCGGCAAGTGAGGCGTCTGCGGAACTGAGATTGCTCTTGGCTTCCTCTAGACTGGCGCGGGCGGATTCCACACGGGCCTGTGCCAAGCGGACACCTGACTGGTCGCGTTTCTCCTCGGCCTGCAAGCGTTTGATGCGTGCCTGAATGATCTCGTGTTGTTTTTCCAGCTCTGGCACATCAATCACCGCTAACGGATCACCTGCTTTGACGATGTCGCCGATGTCGGCATTGATTTTGGTGACGAAACCCGTTGCTCTGGCGCGCAGTTCCGATCGGAACAGCGGGTGGACCGAGGCGGGTTGCATGGTGGTTCGCTGAACCTCTGATTGAGCCACCGCAACCGTTTTGACAGCGACCGTTCGCGGGGCGTTCCGCTCGGTTGTGACCGCTGCATCACGGGCACAACCGCAGCACAGAAATCCGCCGGCCAGCAGGGCATATCCAAAGGTGGAAGGGCGCCATCGAGTCATCGGAAAGAGTTCCATCAGGTGGGAATGCGAATCAGGCTGTCACGACCGACTTGATCGTTACAGTCGTTACCAATGTTCAAGTTTGGCCGACAGTGCTGTGCATCATAGTTCGCACAATAAGGACGTTTCAGGTCGCCCCGGCCGTTTTTAGACAATCCAACAGGAACAGGCGTCACTATCGGTCGTGCTGATTGCCGAAGCATGACCGGTAGGATCGTTGTGTTTAGAGCGACGGTGTTCAACGCGACAAGCAGCAGAACCGAAGGACGGCGGAATGGCCAGGCGACTCATCACTCTCGGACTAATCGGTTGCATCGGATGCGCCGGGGGGCCAGCCTCGGTTTTGCGGCGCCCCAATCCGGCCCCAGTCGCCGCGCCAACGGGCAATTACGTGGTTTCAGACACCGCCGCGTCGATCGAAAAGTCGAACGACGAAATCTTGCTTGTCAATTCGACCGCGTCAATCGCAAAATTGACAACCGCCGCTCATACCCAGACGGCCGATCCCTCCAGCCAAACGGTGGCCGATTTGATCGCCACCGAAACGGTCCAGTCACCGGACCTGCAGGCACCCACCGTGCAGCCGCCGGTACCGATCGAACAACCGATCGAACCGGCCCCCGGGGCGATTAACTTGAATCTGCCCAGTGCATTGGCGATGGTTGGCGGCCAACACCCCGCCGTCGGCCAGGCCCAGTGGCGTGTGCAGGAGGCCTATGCGCAGCTCGAAAGCGCCCAGGCGTTGTGGTTGCCGTCAATCGGCGCGGGGTTCAGTTTTGATCGCCATGACGGAAACTATCAAGCCAGTGACGGCGACATCGTGGACGTCAACCGAAATTCATTCCAGTATGGTTTGGGCAGCGGTGCGGTTGGCGCCGGCACCACGCCGCGGCCCGGATTGGTCGCTCAGTTCCACTTGGCAGATGCAATTTTCCTGCCGCGACGCGCTCAGAAGACTGCTTGGGCAGCGGGCCATGCTGCCTCTGCGACTGTGAATCGACAGATGCTACAGGCCGCGCTGGCGTATCTGGATCTATTGGACGCTCACCAGAATTTACGTGTCTTGGAAGAATCACAGGCGCGGGCCATGGAGTTGTCCAAAGTCACCCGTGACTTTGCCGAAGCCGGCCAAGGGCTACTGGCCGATGCCGATCGAATGCAAACCGAAGTGACACTGACGGAAAATCGATTGCTCGCAGCGCGCGAACAGATCTCGGTCGCCTCGGCGCGACTGGCCCAAGCGGTCAGTCTCAATAGCCGCGACGAAATCGTGCCGACGGACATCACGGTGTTGCCACTGGAGCTGAGTTCCACAACTGACGACCCGGCCACGTTGATTGGAACCGGCCTGGCGATGCGCCCGGAATTGAAAGAATCCCAAGCCTTGGTCGCCGCGGCCTGCGACGCATACGAACGTGAAAAGTATGCGCCGTTCGTCCCCAGCATCTTGCTAGGTTTCAGCACCGGCGGGTTCGGTGGCGGGCTGGGCAATAACCTGGACAACATTGACAGCCGCTACGATCTGGACGCGTTGATGTCTTGGGAGATTCGCAATTTGGGTGTCGGTGAACAAGCCGCCCGCCGTGCATCATCGGCCCGAGTTCAGCAGGCCAAATTTGAAACAGTGCGGATGATGGATCAGGTCGCCAGAGAGGTTTCCGAAGCCTGTGTCCAAGTCCGATTTCGCCGCCAACAGATTGATGTGACCCGGCGCGCGATCGAATCAGCCCAAGGTTCCTACGACCGCAATTTCAAACGCATTCGCGATGGCGAAGGATTGCCGCTGGAAGTGTTGCAGTCCGTGCAGGCACTGGAGTCGGCCCAGCAAGCCTATCGGCAAGCGGTTGTCGATTTCAATCAATCGCAATTCCGTTTGCAGTGGGCCCAGGGCTGGCCTGTCGAAGCCGCTGAGTGAGGTGGCGATCGACTGCAAACGCGACGCGTCAGTTTAGAAGCCAGCGTTTTCGCGTCAGGCACTGGATTTTGGTAACCCGAAGCGTGAGCTTTGAAGTTGCGC
>NZ_JAMYFE010000031.1 GCF_024129865.1 Stieleria tagensis
GGTTACCGTAAAAGCGCAACTGGCTTTTCAGCTCAAATGGATCGGCAAATTGCGACTTCGATCTCTTCACTCACGTTTGCTGTAACGCAGCGCCGCTATTGCGAACTTTGAAATGGGCGAATGAGCTGGCTGGCCGCGTCCACTAACAGTGACTTGGCGTTCTGGATGGTGAACTCCAGATCACGTTCTGGATCGTGGATCTGAATCACACGGCGCAAACCCAAATCGTGGATCGTTTTTTGCTGCATCGCCAACTGACCACAAACTGCGGCGACCGGGACGCCGTATTTTTCGCCGACAACCGAAACACCGTGCACCAATTTTCCGTAGGCGGTTTGGTCGTCAATCCGTCCTTCACCCGTGATGATCAAATCGACCGCCCCCCCGGCCAACAAACGTTCGGTCCCGGTGAGTGAAAGGACAAATTCAATCCCGGATTGATACTCCGCCTGCAAAAACACTTTCAATCCATACCCGGTGCCTCCGGCCGCGCCGGCGCCAGCGACATCGGCCGCCGCGATGCCCAAATCTCGCTGCACCACTTGGTCCAAGTTGGCCAACCCCAACTCCAACTGCGCGACCATGTCTTCATCGGCGCCTTTCTGTGGTGCATAGACGGCAGCGGCCCCTTCATCACCCAACAGTGGGTTGGCAACGTCGTTGATGGCAACGACGCGAACGTGATCCAGAGCGGGTAATCGACCACTCGCATCGATCGACGCGATCTGCTGCAGTTGTCCACCAACCGGATCAATTTCAGTGCCTTGCGGGTCGATGAACCGATAACCAAGTGCAGCAGCGATGCCGACGCCGCCATCGTTGGTGGCACTGCCGCCCAAACCAACGAAGATTGTTTCGGCGCCGCGGGCGATCGCGTCGGCGATCAAGACGCCGGTGCCCCGCGTGGAAGTCAGCATCGGGTTGCGTTCCGCCGCCGACAACAACTCCATGCCGGATGCCTTGGCCATTTCAACATAGGCACAGTTTGCCTGGGCATCGAAAAGGTACTTCGATTGAATTTCACGTCCCAGCGGATCGGTTGTCTGGCAGGCAATCGAATCGAGGCAGGGATGATTGTTTTCGATCGAATGCAAAAATCCGTCGCCACCATCCGAAGCGATGATGTGGTGAACTTTGATGTGATCGTCGACGGCGCGGATGCCCTCAGCAATCGCGGCGATGACTTCAGCCCCGCTCAACGATCCTTTGAACTTGTCTGGAATAATCAGGATGTTCATTTCAGCCACCGGAATTCAAACGGTTGCAATGAAACCGAATCGCCGGCGACCGGTATTCCGGTCAGCAGATCCACCGCGCCGGCATCGATCCCTTGTACCGTCGCGGGTTGATCGGAAAAGTTATGGAGCGTCATTACCCGGTCATCGCCAATGCCACGTTTTACCAAAAACACACTGCCATGCTGTTCGTACTCGGCGGGTCCATAGGGATCAAACGCCGGTTGCTCTGATCGAACACTCAACATCTGTTTGTAGCGTGTAAAGACACTGTGGCGAATCGATCCTGCAACGGCAAGTTCCTGTTTCAATTTTGTGTAGTTCAGTTTTTGTCGGTTGATGCGACGATTGATGCCTGAGTCGATCGCGGCTTGGCGGTCATTCTGCGATCCAACCAGGGAATGATAGTAGATCCCTGGGACCCCAGGCATCGCGAGCATCACCGATTGTGTCAGCAAGAAACGTTGCACGCGCAGCGCATCGGACTGCTGCGGCGAGGTTGCAAAATCAAAGTAATTGCAATTGATCTCGTAAGGCGACTGTGTCCCATCACCGTTGTCACGCATCGAGACAAACCCGCCGTGTTCTCGAGCGATCGCCGCCAACTGTTCGACGTCGTCGTCAGGCACGATGCCCTGCAGCGGACGAACGCCAACGCCATCATGGCTGGCCGTAAAATTAAAGAAACAAACTTGGTCGCTGGGCAGGTCCAAGCTCTGTGCCCACTGCGTCAACACCGTCACGTCTTGCTTGTGCAACGAGTGCATCAACAGCGGTGGCAGTGTGAAGTTGTAAACCAGATGGGCTTCGTTGTATCCGTCGCCGAAATAGGAAACGTTTTCATGATGGGGCACGTTCGTTTCCGTGATGATCACGACGTGGGGCGCGATCTGTTGGATGAAGTGCCGGTAGAGTTGGATGATCTGGTGCGTCTGCGGCAAATGCATGCACGACGTTCCCAGTTGTTTCCAAATGAACGCAATCGCGTCCAGACGGATATAGCGGGCGCCACGCGACACATAGAACAGCAACACGTCCAACACCTGGACAAAGACGTCGGCGCTGTGGAAATTCAGGTCAACCTGGTCCTGCGAAAACGTCGTCCATACAGAAACCGTCTGGTCACCACGTTGGTAGGGATGCAACAGCGGCAGCGCTCGTGGCCGTGTGACACTGGAATAGTCCGCGCTGGGATCGGCGACCAGAAAGTAGTCGTCGTACTTTGGATCACCCGCTAGAAAGGATTGAAACCATTGTGAATGTTGCGAAATGTGATTGACCACCGCGTCAAACATTAACTGATAGGATTCGCCGATCGCCTGGACATCGTCCCAGCCACCCAGAGCTGGATTGATCCGGTAGTAGTCTTGAACACTGAACCCGTCGTCCGACGTGTATGGAAAACAGGGCAGCAGATGAATGGCACTGACAGCATCGCCCAACTGTGCGATTGCGAACCGCCGCAAACAATCCAGTGGCGGGCCATCATCGTCGACAAACGCATCTCCATATGTGATCATGATGGCATCGCGTTGCGACAGACGCTGGGAAGTTGCAACCTTGAATTGATACTTGGTCAGCAGTGCCTGAACCCCTGATTCAACCCGGTGGGCATCCTCGGGATACAGTGATTGGATCATAGAGGCCGTATTCATTGGTTCCCTTTTTGATGTCGCATCTCGAATGCCATTCCTGCGTGACTTGGCATTGCTGCAATAATTTACTCCATCGGGTGACTCTGTTTGCCGTCGCCTTTGGCAACGCCCCGACTAGACTCCGCTAGATCCCGATTGGGGCAGTCGTGCAACCAAACGCGAATTGCCGCATCAACCGACGGCGATCAACCGAACGCTCTTTCGTCTGACTGCTGAGAAATCGATCACCGTGCCACCTCACCCCCTCGACACGACGTTTCAAACGCTTGCCCGTGATGCCGCGCGGTGGCGCACGGTCAATGATTGGCCCAGCGACTCGTTGGTCCTGTGTGGCCGCAGCGGACTATTCCGTGGGCTAAGTGGGCTGGCGACGGACCCTGATTCCGATTCCGGTTGGAGTCCGCAGCGTCAGTTGGAAACGATGATGGAACTGGCGACGGCGGATCTGTTGACCACGTTTGTGATCACCCAACACTTAGGTGCGATCAAACGGTTGTTGAATGCAGATCATGCCGCCAACAACCCATCCAGTCGGCAGCGGCTTGGCCATTTGTTGTCCGGTGACCAAATTGCTTCGGTCGGGATCAGTCATTTGACAACCAGCCGACGCCATCTGAATCGCCCCGCGGTGCTGGCTCAGCGGGTCGATGGAGGCTATCGCCTGACCGGTACCATTCCTTGGGTGACTGGTGCCCGCCACGTCGACCAGATTGTGGTCGGCGCCTCACTGGACGATCAGAGCGAACTGCTGGCGCTGATCACTCCCGATGATCCCGGCGTTGATTGCGGACCGGGCGCCGAAATGATCGCGATGACAGCCAGTTGCACCGATCAGGTCATTCTGGACGATGTCTTTGTTGCCGACGCGATGATCATCAGCGGGCCGAAAGCCGACGTGCTGACCGCCGTCGGCCAGTCGCAAACCGCGCCCACGGGAGCCGGTGGGTTGCAAACGTCCGCGCTGGCGCTCGGCTTGTCCACCGCCGCGCTCAACTACTTGCGGTCGGAATCGGAACAGCGTGAACACCTGCGAGCGATCGTCGATCGGTTTTCAGTCGAACATCAATCGCTACGAGAATTGATTCTGGCTGCGGCCGCCGGACAATCGGCCTGTGACTCGGCATCCATTCGTTCCACTGCCAATGGATTGGTGCAACGGACCACCAGCGCGGCGATGACAACGGCCAAAGGCGCTGGGCTGATGATTGATCATCCGGTCGGCCGCTGGTGCCAACAAGCGTTCTTTTTCTTGGTGTGGAGTTGCCCACAACCGGTCGCCCAAGCCCACCTGTGTGAATTGGTCGGCTTGGAATAAAGAGCGCACTAGAATTCGGCGCTGCCGGGTGTCCGTGGAAACGGGATCACGTCACGAATGTTGGCCATCCCGGTGACGTATTGCACCGCCCGTTCCAGTCCCAGCCCGAACCCGGCGTGTGGCACCGTTCCGTATTTGCGCAAATCGGTGTACCACCAGTAGTCATCATCGCTGAGGGATTGCTCGGCCATCCGCCGCTGCAACACATCCAGCCGCTCTTCCCGCTGGCTACCGCCGATGATCTCGCCGACGCCGGGCACCAGCACATCCATTGCCGCGACGGTTTTCCCGTCATCACTGACGCGCATGTAAAACGGTTTGATGGTGGACGGATAATCCGTCAAAATCAGCGGACCACCGACGTGTTTTTCGGTCAAAAAACGCTCGTGTTCGGCTTGCAGGTCGCTCCCCCACTGGATTTGATAATCGAACGATTCACCGCAGGTCTCCAGGACTTTGATCGCATCGGTATAGGTCATGTGCTGGAACGGTTTGTCGATCACGCCACGAATCTGATCGATCTTTCCTTTCTCGATCCGCAGGTCAAAGAACTCCATGTCTTCGCCGCAATGTTCCAACACATCGCCAAAGACTTGCTTCAGAAACTTCTCTGCCAACTGCATGTTGTCAGAGAGATCAAAGAACGAAGCCTCGGGTTCGACCATCCAGAATTCAGCCAGATGCCGACTGGTGTTGCTGTTTTCGGCGCGGAACGTTGGCCCGAATGTATAAACCCGCCCCAGTGACGTCGCATAGGTCTCGGCTTCCAGTTGACCGCTCACAGTCAAAAACGTCGGCTTGTCAAAAAAATCGAACGAGAAATTGACCGGGCCGCCGGATTTGGCTAGCCGTTCTAGATCCAAGGTGGTGACACGGAACATCTCGCCGGCGCCTTCGCAATCGCTGGCGGTAATGATCGGCGTGTTGACATAAAAAAAACCGTTCTCGTGAAAGAACTGATGAATCGATTGGCTGATTTGGTCGCGAACACGCATCACCGCACCAAGCGTGTTGGTACGCGTCCGCAGGTGCGCCCACTCACGCAGTTTCTCAAACGAGTGGCGTTTCTTTTGCAGCGGATAGTGTTCCGGATCAGCCCATCCCAACACACGGATTTCGTTGGCATGTAATTCCGTCGCTTGGCCTTTTGCCGGAGACGATTGCAATTCGCCTCGCACCACCACGCTGCAGCCGACGGTCAGTTTCTGGACTTCGCTGGCGTAGTTCGACAGTTCTCCTGGCGCGACGACTTGGACATTCCCCAATGACGAACCATCGTTGATTTCTAAAAAGCTAAAGCCCCCTTTGCTATCACGACGGGTTCGCACCCAGCCACGGATCTCACAATTGGGGCCGACCGATTCGGCCATTCGAGCTTGTTTGACGGGAATCCAATCGCTCATAAGAAAATACGGCCGGTGTAGGAGTCGAGGGTGAAGAATCGTAGTCGGACTGGGAAATTATCGCTCGACGCCCACCGTGGCAATCCAGATCAGGTGCTCGATGCGTTTCGGCCGACAACTTGCTCTTGCAACGAACGGCCGGATCTGCCTACGTTGCCACAGTATTTTATCGACCTCCTCCACAAAATGATTGCGCCATGGACGGCAGTTGGATCGAAAAACCAGCTTGTGTAGATCAGTCAACCAGAAAACACCTGGCTTCGTCGCGGTGTTGCCACGTTTCGGTGGGCCGTTTGCTCGGCAACCTGACTGCGGCAATGCTTGTTGCTGGTATGACGATATTCCTGTCACCTGGCAATACAGCGGCGGGTGAAGCCGAATGGATCTGGGCGAACGGCACCAGCGCACAGCAATCGATCTCGGTTGGCAGCCGATGCTATTTTCGCAAGCCGATCAACCTGAGGGTTGCCGCGGAAGTGAAGGTCGAAATCGCCGCCGACGACCAATACAAACTGTTCATCAACGGTCACAGCGTCGGTGCCGGCCAATCGTCGCGAACCGTGGATGAATACGACGTCAGCGAGTATTTCATCGTCGGCCGCAACATGGTGGCAATCGAAGTCACCAACCGCCAAGGCGACACCGCAGCGCTGGCCGCTCGCGTGGCCGTGCGTCCGAACAACAGCGACGAATGGTTTACATTCAGTTCCGACCCCTCGTGGAAAACCAGCACCACCCACAGCGAATTGTGGGAAACCGTTGTCTTTAACGATCGGCTGTGGGGAACCGCTGCGTCGTTCGGCCCGCTTGGTGACACCGTGCCGTGGGACCGCGCCGAAACGGCTGCGGACCAATTGGCAGACGCCCCACCAGCAATGCCCCGCCCGACGCCGCAAGACGATCTCAGCGATTCAGTTGGAAATTCGATCGTCGCCCAAGATGCGGACGCAGCCGACCATTCAGCCCCTCAAACCCAGCAACGAGAACGCTTTCAAATCCAAAAGGGATTCGGAGTGCAACGCATTCTGGCGGACGAAAAAATCGGTTCCGTGATCGCGATGACGTTCAACGAGTTTGGCCACCTGTTGATCTCGCAGGAAAACGGACCACTGTTGCTGGCCTATGACGATAACGACGACGGCATCCCAGAAACTGTACGCACCTATTGTGAACAGGTCAGTTCCTGTCAAGGCATTCTGGCTCTCAACGGCCAAGTGTTTGTGACCGCCGAAGGCCCCAAAGGCGCGGCGCTGTACAAGTTGACCGACAAAGATCGCAACGGAACATTGGAAGAAGTCGAAGCGATCGTCGAATTTGTTGACGCCAATGGGAAACCCGCCAAACTGGGCGAACACGGCGCCCATGGTTTGCGGCTTGGCCCCGATGGCATGATCTATGTCGCCGTCGGCAGCCACGTTCAGGTCAGCGGAAAAATCGGCGATGGCGAAACCTATCGCGACCCGTACGAAGGCGATTTGTTGCCGCGCTATGAAGATCCGGCTGGACACGGCCGCGGTATCAAAGCCCCCGGTGGCACGATCATTCGCACCAACACCGACGGCAGTGTTGTCGAGAAAGTCGCCGGTGGACTGCGCAACCCCTATGACATTGTGTTCCACTCCGGCGGTGCGATGTTTGTGCACGATGCGGACATGGAAGCCGACGTCGACACCGCGTGGTATCGACCCAACGCTGTTTTTGACGTGACCGAAGGCGGTGAATTTGGCTGGCGAACCGGCTGGGCAAAATGGCCCGAGTACTACTTCGACCGACTGCCCGACACGTTGGACACCGGACGCGGCAGCCCGACCGGCAGCGTCTGTTACGAACATTACGCCTTTCCCGTACGCTACCAAAACACACTGTTTCTGGCCGACTGGAGCGAAGGCAAGATCCTGAACGTTCGCATCAAACCGCGTGGCGCCAGCTACGTCGCTGATAGCGAAGTGTTTTTGCAAGGCCAACCGCTGAACGTCACCGACCTGGAAGTGGGTGCCGACGGCGCGCTGTATTTCTGTACCGGTGGTCGATCAACCGCCGGCGGTGTGTACCGCGTGATCTACAAAGGCGATATCCCGGATCGGATGAAGAAACTGGGCACGGGCATCGCAGCAGCGGTTCGGCAACCCCAAGTCGAAGCGGCTTGGTCACGGCAAAAAATCGCGTCGATCAAACGGGAACTCGGTGATCAATGGAACCAGCTTGTTGCCGGCGTGGCCTACAGCGACGACAACCCACCGGATTATCGCGTCCGCGCGATGACATTGATGCAATTGTTCGGCCCGATCCCCAGCGAAGACCTGTTGCTGGAACTGAGCGAAGCCGAAAGCGAATTGGTGCGTGCCAAAGCTGCGCTGATGCTTGGTCGCAAACCGGGACCGCGAGGTAAAAAACGCCTGCAAGTCTTACTAGAGGACGATGCACCAGTCGTGCAACGCGCCGCCTGTGAATCAATGTTACGTGGTAACGTGATCCCAACCGACACCAAAGCCTTGCTGGCAGTGGTCGGATCGGGCGACCGCACGTTGGCCTTTGTCGGCCGTCGATTATTAGAACGAATCCCCAACGAACGTTTCCGCAACGAAGTGCTCAGCACCGAAGACACGCGGATCGCTATCGTGGGCATGTTGGCGTTGGTTTCGACCGATCAAAGCGAGGCCACCGCGATCGCCGTCTTGGAGCGTTCCAGCGAGATGATGAACGGTTTCCTAAGCGATGCCGACTTCATCGATGTGCTGCGATTGTGCCAAGTGACATTGCACCGCAGTGGTGTAGATCCAGAAAAAGTTGCCGCGCTCGGTCGCCAAATCGCCGAAGAATTCCCAGCAGGTGAACCGCGTATTAATCACGAAGTCATTCGATTGGCCAGCTATTTCGGGTCCGATTCGCTAGCCGATCGCGCCATCGAGTACTTGGAATCCGATGCACCGCACGAGAGTCGCACGTTGGTGGCGATGTGCTTGCAATCGATGTCCAAAGGCTGGAATGCAAAACAGCGTTTCGCAATTCTGAAGTTCTTTGAAAAAGCGGCCAATCGATCCACCGCCGGATCGTTGCCGATGTACATGACCAATGTCACCCGAGACTTTGCATCGACGCTGTCGGTCGACGATTTGCACGCCATCCTGGAACAGGGACATGTCTGGCAAAACGCGGCGTTGGCGGCGATTTACAAAATCGAGCGACCGATCGATGCCAAAACGACCACGACGTTGTTGAATCTGGATCGACGAATTCGAGATCAGACAGAGGTTCGCGACGTGCAACGCCGCCTGCGGACGGGAATCATCGCCCTGTTGGCCAGTTCGGAAGAACCCGAGGCCGGCGACTATCTGCGTGAATTGTGGCGAGACGAACCGCAGCGACGCGCCGTACTGGCAATGGCACTGTCGGTTCATCCCGAAGGCGAAAACTGGGACTACCTGGTTCGCAGCTTGAACATTGTCGACGCCGATGCCGGCGAAGAAGTGGTCCGCGCACTGATCAAGGTCGACGTCGCAACCGACGACCCGATGGCGCTCCGACAGTTGATTCTGTTGGGTGTGCGAGCCGATGAAGCCGATCGATCCTACGAAGACGTCGAGCGATTGCTGGAACATTGGACGGGGATGGAACGCCCCACGGGTGCAGAAAAATCCATGCAGCCCTGGCAAAAATGGTATGCCACGGTGTACCCCGATCGCCCCGCCGCCGTGCCACCTCAAGCCGACGAGTCTCGCTGGGATTTTGAACAACTGGTCAGTTATTTGAACAGTGACAAAGGGCGTGTGGGTGATGCGGAACGCGGCAAACTGGCGTTCAACAAGGCCAACTGTGCCCAGTGCCACCGATTCGGCAATCATGGCGAATCGATCGGCCCGGACATGTCCGGGATCGCCCGCCGATTCACCAAACGCGAAATCGTCGAATCGATCCTGTATCCCGCTCACGTGGTCAGCGACCAGTACTCCAGCAAAAAAATCTTGACGCTGGAAGGAAAAGTCTTGATCGGAATGGTCAGCGAGCAGTCCGACGGGACCCTGGTCGTGCGTGACGCACGCAACAATATCTCCATGGTGCGGCCGGGCGATGTGGACCAAATCCTGCCCGATACCAGCAGTATCATGCCAAGTGGGCTGATCGACGAACTGACGTTGACTGAAATCAGCGACATGATGGCGTATTTGGGCGTGGTTCCCGCCGCCGAGATCGCCAGTCGGCCCTAGTGCTTCCCAAGATTCTGTTGGGCGGCAAGAATACCGCAGCGGAGCGCCATCGATGCGCTCCCCATGAACCCACCGAATAAACTCGTGGCGATTCCCCGACACACCCGTCGCCCCGGTGGATCAGCCCGTATTTCCCCGCATCAACCGGATCGATCGTGGATCGCCGCACCTACACGTTCGTTGTCGCTTCGGCGGCATTTCTTTTTTTCTACCTCTCGCTGCGAACGCTGGTCGTCCCGCCGCAGCCGCCACCGAACGTCCCACCCGCCGATGAAATCGCTCAACCAGCCGACGAATCGGCTGAGGGTGAGAAGTTGGCTGCGGATTTGCCCAGCGGTGACAAACCGGATCAACCAGAAGACGCAGAGGACGATGCGGGCGATTCGACGACGCAAACCACCGAGTGGTACACGCTGGGTTCGATGAACCCGGCTGACGAACATCAATTACTGATCTATTTCCGAAATCGTGGCGCCGCGATCGAGCGGATTGAATTGACCGCCCGTGAGGAAGATGGATCATTTGCCTATCGCCGCGTCGACACCCGTAGTGGCTATCTAGGCTATTTTGCCGGCACTGCCAGCGAGCGAATCGATGGCTTGCATGTCAATGTGATCGGCCCCGGATCACCGGCGACCACTGCCACCACAGCCGACGGCCAAACCGGCATCCAAGTCGGTGATGTGATCATCGCCGTGGCGGGTGCCCCGGTGCAATCCGAGCAGGAGATTGCCGAGGCGCTGCGGGAAACCAAACCTGGTGATTCAGTGGTCGTCGAAGTCGTGCGCGGCGAAAACGCCGATGCGGCCGCTGCACCACTGTTATTTGACGTCACGCTGACCGAGCATCCGCTGGATCTGATTCGGCTGGCCAAAGACGGCGGCGACGATCAAATCGTCGGCAACCTGTCCCGGCTGTCCAGTCTGATGACGCTCGCCCAAGTCGGCCGCAAAGGCATCTCGACGGGAAAACGGGCGCTCGATTCGCTGCCCTTACCGGAAAACCAGACTTGGACCGCCAACGTGACCTCCGGTGACAACGGCAGCCAATCAATTCGCTTCGAAACCAACCTGGGTGCCAAAGCGATGCAGAAGCTGGGCGGCCAACCGGTTCGCATGGTTCGCTCGTTCACGATCGAGCCCAGCAGCTACATCGTCGATATGGACATGGAAGTCATCAATCTGGGTGACACGCCACAGCAACTGGCCTATCGCCTGGAAGGCCCCAACGGGTTGACCGACGAAGGCTGGTGGTACAGCACCAAGATCAGCCCCAACTTTAGCGGAGCGGCGGCCCGCGACGTGGTCTACCGAACCGCTGCCGACGGGCATGAACTGATCAGTGGCATGACGTTGCTGAAGGAAACTCGCAAAACGCCGGAAGAACCAAATTATGGGCTGTTTGCTGCGGACAGCGACGCAGCAGCGCGACAGCTCAGCTACATCGGTGTCGACGCCCAGTATTTCGCGGTTTCCTACATCCCCGCAGATGGCGAAGCGTTGCTGAATCAATTCGACCGCGCCAGCGCAATGATCGTGGCCGACGAAGCCAAGATCAAAGCCAACAAAGAACGGGCGATCAACGTTTCGTTCTTTTTAAATAGCAGTCCCGCCAGCATTGCCCCGGGCGAATCGATCCGCCAGTCATTGCGGATGTTTGCCGGTCCAAAGGAACCGGAGTTGTTGAACCAATACGGCATCGGTGACTTTGTCTACTACGGCTGGTTCTCGTTCTTCTCCAGCATCCTGTCGGGGTTGCTGCACGTGTTGCAAAGCATCGTGCAGAACTATGGGATCGCAATCGTCCTGTTGACCGTGATCGTTCGCGGGCTGATGTTCCCGCTCAGCCGCAATGCGGCCGTCAATGCCCAGCGGATGCAAGAGCTGGCGCCAGAGATGAAGAAGATCGCGGAAAAATACAAAGACGACATGGAAGGCCGTCTCAAGGCTCAACAGGCACTACAAAAACGCGTCGGTTTTAATCCGCTCGCAGGTTGCCTGCCGATGTTCTTGCAGCTGCCAATCTTCATGGGCCTGTACCGCGCCCTATCGGTTGACATCGATCTGCGGCAAAAACCGCTGTTCTCTCCCAACGGCTGGGCGTCCAACCTGGCCGCTCCCGACCAATTGCTGTATTGGGGCGACTGGATGCCGGAATTCTTTTCCGGACGCGGAACAGGCTGGCTGGGACCCTATCTGAATATCCTGCCACTGTTTGTGGTCGTGCTGTTTATCACCCAGCAAAAGTTGTTCATGCCGCCGGCGACGGACGAACAGACCGCCATGACGCAAAAGGTCATGACGTTCATGACCCTGTTCATGGGCCTGTTCTTTTTCCGTGTCCCTGCCGGTTTGTGCATCTACTTCATCGCCAGCAGCCTGTGGGGTATCGGCGAACGCCTGTTGGTCAAAAAGACGCTGCCCAAGGGCAAACACTTTGATTTGGAATTGGACAGCGATGGCGACGTGATCGACGCGGTGGCAACATCCAAGTCCTCCCGAGCAGGCAGCGGAAAACCAAAGCTGACATTGGCGGAAAAACTAATGGCTCAGGTCAATCCGCAAGAACCGGAACAACCCGTCGAACGCCCGAGCAAACGGAAACGTCCACCAGGCAATAAAAAACGCTAGCGTTCAGCCGAACGATCAGTGACGACACTCGCGCCTGGCAACCGTAGCTGGACCGGCCACGGTTCAGATTTCCCCGCACGCGTGGCCGACTGAACCCTGGCGGGATCAGCTACGGGAACACTGCCCGTTAGAGCTTCTACTCCGTGCTTAGTTCGACTTTTTCCAACCGACCGGCTGCGTCCAAGCCTGTTGCTTTTGGTTTTCAAACGATGGATCGTGGTGGTCTTGGTCACTGGTCACCAACGCGCGGACGTACAATTCCTTGCCGGTCATCGTGTACGTTGCTGAGTCGCCCGTGTGCGACGCGACGGTCACGCCGATCCGGTCTGAATCCGCATCCGATCCGTCGGCGCGTAGAGTGGCAATAAAATCGGTTCGATAGGTCGCGCCATTTTGAGCATCGATCTTGACGGCCAGCGTCCCTGATTCAGCATCAAAGTCGACCGACTGCAATGACACGCCACTGGACGCATAGAAATCGCCGCGTTTCATCGCAGCGATCAAATGTTCGGCCGTTAGGAACCGGCTGCGGACCATCACCCAACCACGCCCCGGTCGAGCGCCTCGTTTGCCGTGATACTCGTGTGAATCGTCTGTCCCGATTCCCATCATTGGCGGGACGTTCGCCTCACCGCAACGGATCGCGTTGACCATGTCCCACATCTGCTCGATGCCCGGATGGTCTTTGTCGCCCAGCTGATTGACACCGGGGTGACCGTTGTAGACTTCAAAGAATTGCTCGCTGATAACAGCGGCCAGGTCCTCTGCGGTCATCGCGTACCCGAAATTGGGATGATTGATGTGCGGCAACACTTCGCGACCGTGGGATTTTTCATGCTCCAAAATCAGACGCAAGTTGTTCTGCATCGCTTCACGAACCGTTTCGCCACCCGCCGGCGCCAACACATCGGCGATGTTCGTGGCATTGATGTGAACCGGTCTGCCTTCGGCTCGGTCACTGATCTCTTCCGCTTGAATCAGCAGAAACTCACGCGGTTGCTCCAGTAAATGGCGAAACTCGTTCAACGGTTTCAGCCTGATTTCCATCTGCCCGGTTGTTGGCGACTCGCGAGTTTGCACCCAGTGATCGCCGAATCGCTCGCGATAACGGTCAACGACGCCATCGTCGCTGCGAGCGATCACTTTTTCCAGATCCATCCAACGCATGCCTTCGCTCAACACGTTGTGGTCGGTCAGCGCCAAGAACTGATAATCATGGTCGCGGTACCAGTCGGCAATCATTTCCGGGAACTGGTCTCCATCACTCCACAACGAGTGGGTGTGCAAGTTTCCCTTCCACCAACGCAATTCGTCATCCAATTTCGGCTGCTCGGCCAAGACGACCGATTGCAGACTGGCAAGGATCGCGATCATTCCTGTCAGAAATCGTTTCATCATCTATTTCCTTATGCTTTGAGAGTCAGTTCGACCGGACAGTGATCGGAACCCAATATTTCACAGCGAATTTTGGCACCTTCGATTCGGTCCCAAAACTTTTTAGCGACCCAGAAGTAATCCAAACGCCAGCCGACGTTCTTCTCACGGGCGTTCATTCGATAGGTCCACCAAGTGTAGTTGCCTGGATCGGCGTTGAATTGACGGAACGAATCGACAAAGCCGGCTTTGACCATGTTGTCCAAACCGCCTCGTTCTTCGTCGGTGAAACCGGCATTTTTGCGATTGGATTTAGGGTTTGCCAAATCAATTTCTTGATGCGCGCAATTGACATCGCCACAGAAGATCACCGGTTTGCGTCGATTTAGTTTTTTCACATAGTCCAGGAAATCGCGGTCCCACTGTTGGCGATAATCCAACCGCAGCAATCCACGCTTGGAATTGGGCGTGTAAACGTTGACCAAATGAAAATCGGCAAAGGTCGCCGTGACCACACGGCCTTCGTTGTCATGTTCTTCCTGGCCGATTCCGAGCTGCGTTTTCTGCGGCGGCGACTTGGACCAAATTGTCGTCCCGCTGTAGCCCTTCTTGCTGGCACAGTTCCAGGTTTGGTGGTAACCCAGATCATCGGCCCAGCCCAGGTCCACCTGCTGCGGTTCCGCCTTGGTTTCTTGCAAGCACAAAATATCGGGCTGATCCGTTTCCACAAACTCGCGGAACCCTTTGTCCATCGCCGCTCGGATTCCGTTCACATTCCAAGAAATCAATTTCATCGCGTGCTCATCGCTTTTACCGGGAAAAGCCCGGATTGTACCGCCAACCACTCCAACGGGCGATCGATCAGCAACCTGCACGACGAATATTGCGTCCAAACCAGCGGTCTGAGATAAACGCGGCAATCCTTGTTGCCCGTTGAGAACCGCACGAAGACAAATCAAAAGCACGATGAACGACGAAACGCTGCAATCCATCGCCGATCAGCTGGAAATCCCACTGAAACAAGTTCGCGCGGCGGTGGAACTGCTGGAAGCCGGCAACACAATTCCGTTCATTGCCCGCTACCGCAAAGAAGCCACGGGCATGCTGGACGAAATCGCACTGCGGGCGATCGAAGACGCCGCGGAACGCGCTGCGGCCCTGGCCGCTAGAAAAACGACCGTGCTCAAGTCGATCGAAGAACAAGGATTGTTGACGACGGCGCTGCAGCAACAGATTCAGCAATGCACCGACATGCGTTCGCTGGAAACGCTGTACCTGCCGTTCAAACCCAAACGCCGTACACGAGCGACCATCGCTCGCGAGCGAGGTCTACAGCCACTGGCCGATCTGCTGGCGTCCCAATCACGACTGGGCAAGGCCAAACAGCAAACTCTCAGTCAATTTGTTGACGCCGCCAAAGAGGTTCCCGATGTTAAAGCCGCCTTGGCCGGCGCACTGGATATCGTTGCCGAACAATGGTCAGAGGACCCCGAGACGCGAACTTGGATGGCCGACCAAACCATGAAATATGGCCGCGTCACCTCGACGATCAAGCGCGGTAAAAAATCGGCCGAGGGGGCTGAAAAATTCGACCAATACTTTGAACGCCAAGAGTCGGTGAATCGCATTCCCGGTCACCGCCTGCTGGCGATGATGCGAGGATCATCGGAAAACATCCTGCGCATCAATGTCGAACTGGACAGTGACCGCGAGCGCAACGAACTGAAACGTCGACTGGTCCACAACCGCGACTTTGAATTCTTCAATGAACTGCAAGACTGTGTCGACGACTGTTACGAACGATTGTTGATGCCGGCGACCGAGTCCACCGTGCTACAGCATTTGAAAGAAAAAGCCGACGAAGAAGCGATCGCAGTGTTCGGCAAAAATCTGCAAGAACTTCTGATGTCAGCACCGGCCGGCGCCAAAGTCACGATCGGCATCGATCCCGGATTTCGAACCGGTTGCAAAGTCGCCGTGGTCGACGGCACTGGAAAGTTTGTTGCCAATGCGACGATCTATCCCACGCCACCGAAAAACGATACCCGCGGCGCGGCAGCGGTTCTGTTGGATCTGATCCGCAAACACAGCGCACAACTGATCGCAATCGGAAATGGCACGGCATCACGAGAAACCGATGCCTTTGTCGGCGCGCTGATCAAGGAACATCACTTGGATGTGACCAAAGTGATGGTCAGCGAATCCGGAGCATCGATCTATTCAGCGAGCGAATTGGCGGCCAAAGAGTTCCCCGACCTGGACATCACCGTCCGCGGCGCCATCAGTATCGCCCGTCGGTTGCAAGATCCGTTGGCGGAACTGGTGAAAAGCGATCCGAAATCGATCGGTGTCGGTCAATATCAACACGACGTCAATCAAGCGCAACTGCGCAAGTGCCTGGATCGCGTTGTCGAGTCCTGTGTCAACCGTGTCGGCGTCGACTTGAACATGGCAAGCGCCCCGTTGCTGTCCTACGTCGCAGGAATCGGCCCCAAATTGGCCGAAAAAATTGTCGAGCACCGCAACGCCAACGGAAAATTCAGCAATCGAAATCAATTGACGTCGGTACCCAAATTGGGCAAGAAGGCGTTCCAACAATCCGCCGGCTTTTTGCGTATTCGTGGCGGCGATCAACCACTCGATGAATCTGCGGTGCACCCGGAAAGCTACGTGGTGGTGCAGCGGATGGCGAAATCATTGCAGTCGGATCTCAAATCGATCGTCGGCAACACCGCACTGTGTCAAAAACTGAACGCCAAAGATTTTGCCGACGACCAGTTCGGGATCCCAACCGTACAAGACATCTTGTCGGAACTGGGCAAGCCCGGTCGCGACCCACGCAGTGAATTCAAGGCAGCCAAATTCGATGATGCGATCAACGAAATAGGTGATCTAAAACCCAACATGGTGCTGGAGGGTGTGATCACCAATGTGACCCATTTTGGCGCCTTCGTTGATTTAGGCGTGCATCAAGATGGACTGATCCACGTCTCGCAATTGTCCGACCAGTATGTTTCGGATCCCAGCGAAGTGGTCTCGGTCGGTGACGTGGTGAAGGTCAAAGTGTTGGAAGTCGATTTGGCGCGAAAGCGAATTTCGGTAACACGTAAGTTCTAACCGCCGGCGGTTAGGATCCTGGTAAACTGTCGTTCCCCCACGGCCAGTTTCGGTCGTGCGGATTCCCTGCCAGAGGTCTCAGCCGATGACATCGCTTCGCACCGCCACGCTTTTCGCCAGTCTCCTACTGCTATTGCCAGGCTACTGCAGGGCCGACGATCCGCCCAACCTGTTGGTGATCACGGTTGACGACATGAGTTGTGATTCGGTCGGTGCGTTTGGATGCCAACTCGCTGACACAACGCCCAACATCGACGCCCTGGCTGCATCGGGAATGCGATACCAATACGCGCATGTCCAAGTCGGAAACTGTTATCCGTCGCGCAACGTGATGTTTTCGGGACGTTATCCGCACAACACAGGAGTCGAAGGTTTCTACCAGGTAAAAAACCCGGACTATCCGCATCTGGTCGATCTGATGAAACAACGCGGCTATTTCGTTGGCATTCGTGGCAAGGTTTCCCACTCCACACCCTACCAACCGTACGCCTGGGACGCCGACCTAACGATTCTCAATGGCAAACAACAGGACATGAAGAATGCCGATTCGTATTATGCATCAACACGACGCGGTATTGAACTCGCCCAGCAGGCCAACAAACCGTTCTGCTTGAACATCAACATTTCTGATCCGCACAAACCGTTCTACGCGATGGGCAAATCGGGCAAGGTCATTGATGATCCGAATCGGCCGTCGCGTGTGTTCACGCCGGCGGAGGTTCCGATTCCAGGTTTCTTGTTCGACGACCCAGATGTGCGAGTCGAATTGGCACATTACTATTCGTCGGTTCGTCGGGCTGATGACTGTGTCGCTGCCGTCATGCGGGCGCTGGGTGAATCCGACCAAGACGATGACACTGTCGTGGTCTTTTTGTCCGATCATGGAATGCCACTGCCGTTCGCCAAAACCGCCCTCTGGCATCACAGCACACACACGCCGTGGATCGTCCGCTGGCCGGGTGTGACCGAACCCAGTTCGATTGATACCGAACACATGATTTCCGCGGTCGACCTGCTGCCAACGCTGGTCGAGATCGCTGGTATCAAAGCACCTGGCGGTTTTGACGGACGCTCGTTTTTGCCGACCTTGCAAGGCCAGGACCAATCCGGGCGTGACTTTGTTTTCAAAGTCTACAACGAGAACTCCGGTGGCAATCGCAGTCCCATGCGCAGTGTTCAATCAAAACGTTTCGGCTATCTATTCAATCCCTGGTCAGACGGCAAACGTGTGTTTCGCACGGCAACCACAGGCACGATGACCTATCGCGCAATGCAGCGATTAGCCGCCAACGACGAATCGATCGCAGCGCGGCTGGAGTTCTTCCAGCATGGCGTCCCCGAAGAATTTTATGATTATGAAAACGACCCGGATGCGTTACACAATCTGATCGACGATCCCCATTACGCTCAGGAATTAGCGGAGCATCGGGCTGCGATGCTAACGATGATGCAACAATCCGGTGATCCTTTGCTGGACGCATTTGAACACCGCAACGACAAACAACGGGTCAGTGACTATGTCGACAAAGTGCAGGCCGAATCGGACGCCAGACGGCAAAACAAACGAAAACAACCATCAGCCTCGCGGCGGTCTCAACCGGCTCAAAATGCAAAACTATTTCGTATGAGCGTCCCCGATAAAATCGAATCGGCAAACGAATTGGTGGCCAAATTAACCTACGAGTTACCCAGCGAACTGGGCACCCAAAAATTTCACGTCACACTCAAGGACGGCGCAGGGAAACGGATTGAACGGATCGTCAAATCCGCCGCCGGAAATGGCACGTTGGAATTTCGATTTAAACTTCCTGCGACGTCTGACCGCTTCAACGTGGCTGCTTTCGTCGGCGAAGATTTCGCCACCAACCGGTTACACCGAACCGCCGGACCGATCATTACCAATTCAGCTTCCCCGGCAGAAACTCGTTGATCAGTTCTTCGTAGTACGGTCGTAATTGTTGGACATCGGGGCGCTGGTCGCTTTTGGTATACAAGTCATACGGATTGAACAATCGCACCCAATGGAACATCTGTTGGTCGTGATCGTTCATCAGATGGTCGTAGGCGGATTCGCGATGCCCGGCATAAAACGAGTGATAGCGGATCATGTACAACGCTTCCTCTGGCATGCGATCTTTGACGACCTGGTACAAGTACTCGTCATGCCCCCAAGACATCGAGACCTGTGAAAGCCCGATCTGTGGTTGGTAGATTCCCAGCGGCGTGTTGTATCGCGCGTCGGCCTGATCGGGGTTGTCGTCAAAGTACTCGGCCAGCACGATGCGGTCTGAGAACCGGCAACCGACCGGAAACGTATCGCCGACCACGGCCCACTGGGGTTCACCGAACAAACACAGCACCTTTCCCAAGTCGTGGATTAAACCGGTCAGAATCATCCAGCGTGGGTGACCGTCGGCGCGAATCGCTTCGGCGGTCTGCATCAGGTGTTCGATCTGGGAAAGATCCGTATCGGGATCGCTGTCATCGACCAACTGATTCAGAAACTCCATGGCTTCCCAAACCGTCATCTGAGATTGCCGCAGCGGCAAAAACTGAGCCTGTTTTTGACGAACAAAATCAAGCGTTTGATAGCGATGATTCAGCCGATAAAACTCCTTCACACCGGCCCGAGTGTCTTCGCCGTAGTTGCGAAACTCTTCGCTCGGCTTGCCGGGTTCCGGGTAACGCTCTACGACATCGGCTTCCCATTGATCCAGGTCTTCGAGTGGATTGGGTTGTGGTTGGTGAAGGTGGGACATCTGCTGCTGCCTATGGTAAAGATGACCGAAATAAGTGTGGGTGTTTTTGAGGGGGGATACCTGACTGCAGTTTACAACAATGACCAGCCGAGGCCCTATTTGCCAGGCGTCTTTTCAATCACGATTTCGGCATCATTGGCTTGCGGGGCACCGGGAGTGCTACGCCCGGCAGCGACTTGTTGCTGCAACAGGTTCTTGAGCTCGTTTACTTTTTCCGGATGGGAGGCGGCCAAGTTGTCCTGTTCGCCAAGATCCGCGTTCATGTCAATCAATTGCACCATCGGCAAACCCTGTTGTTTGTACTTCGCCCAAGATTTTTTCGACGGGCGGTCGCCGGTCCAGCCGCCTGAACCGGGGCACAGTGACAGCTTCCAATTGCCCTGACGAATGGCAAAGAAACCGGAGACACTGTGGTGGACAATGGTCTCACGCGAGGATTTCGATTCGTCCTTGAGCAACGGCAGGAAACTGATGCTGTCTTCGCAGGCGTCGGCTGGCAATTCCACGTCGACGATGTCAGCAACCGTCCGCATCACGTCGGTCAAACAGATCAATCCGTTTTGACGCGTTCCAGGTGTGATCACTCCGGGCCAGGATGCCAAGAAAGGGACGCGATGTCCGCCGTCCCAAATATCGGCTTTGGAACCGCGCAGGTCGCCGCTCGGGTAGTGACCGAGTTTTTGCAACTGTTTGAGATTGGAAGTTGGCGCCGACGTCCCATTGTCACTGCTGCAAATGATCAATGTGTTGTCCAACTTGCCACTGTCACGCAGCGCAGCGACCACTTGGGCAAAACTGTCGTCGGTCTGCATGACAAAATCGGCATGTTGGTTCAGCCCACTGTTGCCTTCCCATTTTGCACTCGGAACGACAGGACTGTGTGGTGAACTCCACGGCACATACAAAAAAAACGGTTGTGAATTGCCCTTTCGCGATTCAATATAGTTCACTGCGGATTGGGTCAGCCGTGGCAACATTTCGACCGGTTCGATCGTCGCAGTGACGACATCATTGTCGATCCAGGTCCGGATTTGGCGGGCATGGTGAAAACCATGGAATTCATCAAACCCGCCTCGATCGATCGGCCCCTGAGTGACTTGGCTGCCGACGGGAACTTCTTTTGAAATGTGTTGCCCGTCAAACAACATCCCCAAATGCCACTTGCCGACGATCGCTGTGTGGTAGCCCTGTTGCCGCAGCATCTTGGCAAGCGTCAAACGATCAGCCGCGATCAATGAATCACCACCGGTTAGCACACCGGACTGCAACCGCGTCCGCCAGGCATATCGCCCTGTCATCAAACCATAGCGAGTCGGCGTACAGACCGAGGAACCACTGTGCGCGTCAGTAAAAATCATCCCGCTCGCCGCGACCGCGTCGAGCCCGGGTGTGGGGATTTTGCCGCGTTTAGGATTCAAGCACTGCAGTTCACCAAACCCCATGTCATCGGCCAGCATGATGACCACGTTGGGTCGCTCGCCCGCAGAGGCAACTGAAACGGCCAGCAGCAACAGACTGGTAATGAAAGTACGGATGATCATATGCAACACCAAAGTAAACGCATGCAGCGCAGGACAAGTGGATTGAACGAGAAACGAAACTGGCGGTGTTTTCCGTGTTTGGTCCCGTCACGGTTTGGGACGACTGATCTCTAACTGTTTTGTTTCAGCAGGTCGGCGATGTCCAACAAATAGACCTGACGCCCACCATCGTGTGGACTGTCGATGGCAACCTGCGTTCCGTCGTTGCTGCAACGTGGGTGAGTGTCACAGCGCCATTCACCGGTGTATTGAGGCGGCGAGGGGAAATGCCCTAAATCGAAGCGACGACCGCTGGGAACATGGTACAGGTAAACCGTTTGCCGCCGTGTCTTTTTATCGGGGTAGGTGTCGTTCAGAATCCAATCTTGATAGGGCGCAGCCAGATACGTGTTGTGCCCATTGGATGTCATTTTGTCGGCCCCCACCGGTTTGACAATCTTGGTTTGATCAACAAAGTCATAGAAGCCATTGGGCATCCCTTGCGGCTTGGTCCACATCGTCACCGCATCGTTGCCTTTCCAAATGAAGTGCGAGGTGTATCCCGACGGATCCAGCTCGTATCGGTCGCTGCCATCGACCGCTGCGGTCAACATCCGCGTGACAAACCCGCCTTTGTACTGCAATGTTTTCGGATCGAATTGCGGTCGGTAGCGATGTAGCACGATGAAACGCTGCGAATCGGGGCTGACTAGCAGATGATTGAAATAGTGCCAGGCCTGGGCGTGCGTGTCGCCATCGGACCAGGGCATTGCCGCGACGTCGGCCAGCGACAAAATCAGTTTCTCTTCGCCGGTGGCCAGATCGACACGCCAGACTCCGGAATCCGCCGGCGCACGTTCGGCCACATGCGGATCGGCTAGTCCGGCGTACCCATATCCCGGTCGAAGATTGTTGATGCGACGAAAATCGGCCGACAATCCAAACGCGCCATCGGGTGAAACCGTGTAAATCGGCCGATTCAACGTCCGCACCTGCTGGGTGTCTGTCGAATAGATTCGACACACAAACGAGTCGCCCTGGCGATCGTTCCAAAGAATCTGTTTTCCATCGGTTCCGAGCCACTGCAACATACAGCCTTGCTGCCAACCCCAGGCAGCGCTCTCTCCGATCGGGTTCCAGTGGTCACCGTTTGCCGTGTCAACGTAACCGACACCGATTTTGTCTCCCTGCTGCGGCGACCGACCTTCGAAGGAAACTTCGTTGGACAACACCAGCGTGTTGGTCCCATCAAATTCACGCTTGTCGTAATATCCAAACCAATGATTTTTCGGCCCAGCGGTGATTGCCCGGCAGGGGACAAATGTTTCCAGGGGTCCTGTTTCCGGCGCCGGGTCCGCCGCACCCCGAGCACGGGAGGCAAACGTAGCAACTGCGGTGGACGAAGCGGCGATATGGAATTGGCGGCGTGTTAGTTTCATCAGTCCGATTCGATGTGCAAAACAAAAATCAAAAAGTACGGGACGAGCTTAGTCTAACCGCTGACCGGACTGGTTTGTGATTTCAACGGACGCCGCACTCGACAGACGACACTCGTCGGTCGACTGACAGAATGCTCCCCGCGTTTGTGAAACCAATGAAACGATCCAGCAGGAGTGAAGTGTCCCAAGATTGCTGCGTAATTTCTTTGCAGCCCGTGGCTTGGCGGAATGACCCTGTGCCGAACTTTGCTATCTTGATAGCGCATCACTCTCGTTTTACTCGCACCACCCAGCGTGTATGTCTGATCCGATCCCAACCGATGAACCCCAATCGACCAAGCAACCCCATGGCAATTGGCTGACCTATGCGATCTGTGTTGCGATCGTTGCCGCAATCGCGCTGGCGCTGTTGGCGCCCCACCTTGCGGCATCGTTGCACATCGGCGGCGAATTGTTTCTGCGGATGTTGAAGATGATCGTGGTCCCGTTGGTGTTCACGTCGGTGATGTGCGGGGTTTTGGGAATGGGAGACGTCCGCAAACTCGGCCGGCCTGGCGCCGCCGCGATCGGCTACTACATCGCCACCACAATTCTGGCCGTCATCGTCGGATTGGTGGTCGTCAATGTGGTTCAGCCCGGTGTGGGAACCGTCGACCAGGCCACGTTGGATCAAATGCAGACCGAAGACCGGGGGTCGCCAAAATCCAAGATCATCAAAACCCTGGCGGAATCCAGCGGGTTAAGCGTGTCGGAGGTCGGCGGTGTGCTGGAAAATTTGCCGCCTGGGGAATCGGTCCAGCCCGGAATCGGCACGATCTTTGAAAACCTGATGTTGATGCTGGTCACCGACAACCTGATCGTTTCAGCAGCCAACACCCAACTGTTGCCGATCATCGTGTTTGCGATCATGTTCGCCGGCATGCTGACGACAATGCATGACGAAGTGTCGGTGATCACGACGCTGATCACTCAGACCAACGCGGCGTTGATGAAATTCGTGATGCTGATCATGTATTTCGCCCCGATCGGAATCTTTTGCCTGGTCGCGGCGCGGTTTGGCGAAGCGCAAGCCAATGGGCAATTCATCCAGGAACTCTCTCAAATCGGCTGGTATTTTGGCACCGTCTTGCTGGGTCTGGGGATCCACGCTTTCATCACATTGCCAGCGATTTTCTATCTGATTCGACGCGAGAACCCCTATCGCTACATGTTGGCCATGTCACAAGCCTTGCTGACCGCGTTTTCGACGGCCAGTTCGTCGGCGACTCTCCCGGTCACCCTGGAATGCAGTGAGGCCGCGGGAATCTCGAAACGATCGACCGAGTTTGTCGTGCCACTGGGGGCCACCATCAACATGGACGGGACGGCGCTGTATGAAGCCGCCGCCGCCATCTTCATCGCTCAGGTCGCACCGGGGATCGACCTGGATTTTTGGCAGCAAGTGGTCGTCGCCGTGACCGCCACATTGGCCGCCATCGGTGCCGCCGGAATCCCGGAAGCCGGCCTGGTGACCATGCTGATCGTGCTCAATGCGGTCGGTTTGCCGCTGGAATACATGGGTTTGATCCTATCGGTCGATTGGCTTTTGGACCGTTTTCGGACCACCGTCAACGTGTTTGGCGACGCCGTCGGTGCGGCGGTCGTGGAGAAAACGCTACCGGAGATTGACAACTGAAACCGGGGCTGCAATGCTGTTGAGACTGATTCTCATTTCCCGCCCCTGCAGTGCTCGCAGACCGTCTCTCCGCCGCCTTTATGGAAGGTTGAATATCGATGCCCATGGTCCAGGCCCCATCGTTGACGCTGGCTGATGCCAATGCCGGTCGGTTTCGTTGCGAACAAGTCCTCGCGGCGGGCTTGGACGCCGTCCGACTGAAGCGATTGGGGATTTGCGCCGGCCGGGAATTGGAATTGATCGGCCGGGGAGATCCGATGGTGGTTCGCATCGGCGAGTCACGTATCGGACTTTCGCGACAGCTCGCTTCCCTTGTCACGGTCGAAATACAAGTCCCTTGAACTGCTCGACTGCGACACCGAAAAGCGGTTCCCCTGACACCACCCACACTCCGATTGTGTTGTTGGTCGGCAACCCCAACGTCGGCAAGACATCTCTATTCAACGCCCTTGCCGGGATGCGTGCCAAAACGGCCAACTACCCGGGCATCACCGTTGATTTGCGCAAAGCCGCGTTGAAGGTAGCGTCGGTCGACAACGATCCCCGCTGTCAAGCGAGCACGCAAATTGAGCTGGTCGATTTGCCGGGTCTGTACAGCATGGAACCGGCCAGCCCGGAAGAGGAAGTGGCGGCCCGCTGCATTCGAGGCGAACTGTCCGATCAGTTGGGTGATCGCCCCAGCGCGGTGGTGGTGGTCGTGGATGCCACCAACGTTGCCAGAACGTTGGTGTTAGCGAGCGAGGTCTTGGAACAAAACCTTCCAACGATCGTCGCGGTCAATTTGATCGACGCCGCGGATGCAGCGGGCACCAAAATCGAATTCGATGATTTGCGTCGCCAACTCGGCTGTCCAGTGATCCCGGTCAGTGCCCGCAAAGGGCGTGGCTTGGCCGAGCTGCGCGAAGCCATTTATACATTGACCAAACCGGCCGAATCCGTGCTGCCGATTGCGCGCCAGTCCTGTGTGGCTGGATGCACAGGCTGTCCCTACGCCGCCCGCTATGACTGGGCCGACGGAGTGGTCAAATCGTCGGTTCAGCAAGATCCGCGAAAAGGCGTGAAACTGGAATGGCTGGACAAGCTCTTGACTTCCAAAGGGTTTGGCTTGATCGCGTTGTTGTCGGTGATGTTGGCCGTGTTCTTTCTGATTTTCTCGCTGGCTGACATCCCGATGTCGGCGATCGAAGACGGATTCGGATGGATCGGCGGTGTGGTCGACGACCTATTGCCCACCGAACCGCTGTCAGCCGCCCTGTGGTTCCCGATCGCCACTGGCATTTCACTGGCGGTGTTCGCCGGTGCCTATTGGTTAAACGGCACCCGCTGGACACGCGTCTCGACACTGATCGCCGTTGTCGTCTCGGTCTTGGTCGGCTGTTTGCCGCTAGACGATTTTCGCTCGCTAGCGATCGACGGAGTGGTCGGTGGGATCGCTGGTGTCGTGGTCTTTTTGCCCCAGATCTGCATCCTGTTTTTCTTCATCACCTTGCTAGAAGACTCGGGCTACATGGCCCGGGGTGCGTTTGTGATGGAACGAATCATGCGTCGCGTCGGACTGCCGGGCAAAGCGTTTGTGCCGATGTTGTCCGCCCATGCTTGCGCGATCCCCGGGATCATGGCGGCGCGTACAATTGAAACCTGGCGCGACCGACTGGTCACGATTCTAGTGTTGCCGTTGCTGACCTGCTCGGCTCGATTGCCGGTCTATGTGATGGTCGCGGCACTGCTATTTGGCGACAGCCCTTGGAAAGCATCGGTGATGTTTGCAGCCGCCTACATCCTGGGTCTGGTTGCCGCGTTGGGCACGGCGTTCGTTTTGAAAAAGACGGTGATCCCCGGCGAAGCCGCACCGTTGGTATTGGAGTTGCCACGCTACCGTTTGCCCAGTTTGCGCAACGCCTGGTTCACAACACTCGATCGTGCGACCGTGTTCTTGCGACAGGCCGGTACCACAATCCTGTTGATTTCGGTGGTCCTGTGGGCCTCTGCCACCTATCCCAAATTGCCCACGGATGTGTCGTACCCGACCGAGCGTGAGCATGCTCAGGCCGCTTTGGCAAACTCCTTTGCCGGAAAGGCAGGTCGGCTGGTCGAACCGATTTTTGCGCCGCTCGGTTTTGATTGGAAGATCGACGTTGGCATCATCACGTCCTTTGCCGCCCGCGAGGTCTTGGTATCGACGCTATCGATCGTGTATGGATTGGGCGAAGACGGTTCGGAGGAACCGTTGGGACTGGTCGAAACGCTACGTCGTCAGACGCGGCCCGATGGATCGCTCGTGTTCTCAACCGCGACGGGTTTGAGCCTGCTGGTGTTCTTTGTGCTAGCCATGCAATGCCTGCCGACACAAGTCGTGACCAAACGCGAAACAGGCAGCTGGAAATGGGCTGTGTTCCAATTTATTTACATGACCGCGCTGGCCTATCTGACTGCGTTGATCGTGTACCAATCGCTGGCCGCAGCGGGCTACGCCTAGCTCAACAGCGCACGTTGCATGGGATGTCAACCAAGACCACCGCAACGTGCAAGTTTTGAAGTGACGCTTTCGCGTGAGGCATTTTTTTTGGTAACCCGACGCGTCAGCGAGGGATCCCGTTAACACGCTAAATCCCTCGCTAACGCATCGGGTTGGGATAAAAGCGCAACTTCAAAACTAACGCGTCGCGCTTGTGATGAAAGCCACTCGTTTGCGCGTCGCCCTTGACTGGGCTGGCAAATCGTCGTCGGCACAGATTCAGGCGTCGGAAAGACTGATCACGACTTCAGCCACTTCGTCGATACGAGCCAGAAATGCGTCCAGCACACGGGGATCAAAATGTTTCCCGCGCTGCTCCAGCATGATGCCGACGCATTGCTCCAGCGGCAGCGCGTCTTTGTAGCAGCGTTTACTGCTGAGGGCATCAAACACGTCGGCCACCGCGGTGATCCGACCTTCGATCGGAATCTGATCCCCGACCAAACCATCCGGATAGCCTTTGCCGTCCCAGCGTTCGTGGTGTGTTTTGGCGATCGCAGCGGCGGTACGCAGCACCGGCGACCGAGTGACCGGCGGCTGACAGTGCAGCAGAAACGGCTGACTTTCATCACTCGGTTGCGCCTTCAGAATACGTTCACCGTATTCGCAGTGGCGCTTCATCGTTTCAAACTCTTCTTCCGTCAGTTTCTCGGGCTTCAACAGAATCGAATCGGCAATCGCAATCTTTCCGGCATCATGCAAGATCGCTGAATGCTCCAGCAGATCCGCTTCGGCTTCGCTATAGCCCAACTCTCGCGCAATGATCCCGGTGAACCGGCCCACACGAATGACGTGATTCCCCGTCTCTTGGTCACGATGCTCTGCGGCACAGGCCAATACATGAATGACTTCTTCACGCGACTGCGCCAGGTCCGCGGTGCGCTGTGCGACTTCGCATTCCAGCCGTTTGGAATAGGCCGCCATCTGGTCATGATGAGCTTTTAGAACCAACGAATTGCGAACTCGAGGCAGCAGTTCGGTCGGCTTGACAGGTTTGTACAAAAAGTCCGTCGCGCCCAATTCGAGCGCATCAATTTTGGTTTGCTCGTCGGTCGACGCAGTGACGATCAATACCGGAATATGAGTCAGTCGACTGTCCGAGCGGATCGTTTCCAGAATATTCAATCCCGTCACGTGCGGCATCAGCACGTCCAAGATCAGGATGTCTGGCTTGGCCGACTGAACCAGCCCCACCGCCTCGCGAGAGTCGCTGGTCGTCACAAAATCACGATAGCCGGCTGTTCGCAGATACTTTTGAATCAGCTTGATATTGATCGGTTCGTCATCGACCACCATCACTCGTCCCGATTTGGTGCTGAGTGTGTCTTTTGTCAACGACGCCAAGGGCACAACCGGTGCCGGCGTGATCGCTGAATAGGAGGTGGAGGTCACAGTCATCGAAGATTCACACGTTGGAGTGCGTCATTTCACGAGTCGATCTAGTCGTCAAACACTAAGTTAAGATGCAGCGGGAGCCTGTTCATCGTGCATTCCCCACCGGTATTTAAAACCTGTTTCGCCCCACCGGTCGCATAACCGGTATGACCCCCAATCGCCTGCCGCTGCGAACCTACTGGCGGACTATTCACCCCAACTCCCAACAGAGTGGTACAAGTGGCTTGCAATCGATTCGCTGCCCAATCCCAAAGACACGCTTGCACGTTGACCACTGCGCAGCTGAGCACTCTGGTGCGGGCCGAGCGGCACGATGCCTTGAAAATGGGGTGCCAACAACTCGAACTCGGTTTGGTTCGCCGTCCCCCGCGGTCGATCGGCATTGAGAGCGACCGGTTTGACCGCCAATGGGCCGCCATTGTTGGTCAGCAACGCCGGATGAATCGTTTGAGTGGTCGCGCGAGGAATGATGCTTTTTAACGTCGAACTCTGTGTCGGAATCCCTGCGGCGCGGTAGCGAATCGGTTGTTGTAAATGATCTCGAAATCGATCGTATTCGGTTTGTGAAATCATCAGTCGCAATTCCTTTTGGGACTCTTGACCGATCACCAAGATCTCATCGCCCTGCTGGACATAGGTCCCCAGTCGGTGAAGCAACCCGCGGCAAACGATCACCCCCGGTCCACTGGCTCGAATGGTTAGCGCGTCGACCTGCAGTTGCATCTCGCCAAGTTGTTTTTCCAGCGCCGCTGATTTGGATGATTCTCCTTGCGCACCGGCCCGCTTGCCCTGGCGTAACAGTTGACGTTGGCGGACCTGAGACTGCGCAATTTGAAATTCCAGGTCTGCCGTCTTATTCGCCAATTCTCGGTTGCGCAATTGAATCAATACATCACCTGGCGACACCTGTTGTCCGGGCACGACATCGATCCGCTCAACCATTCCGGCCACTTTGGCACGAATGATTTCGTGCGGTGCATACTCCACGACAGCCGGCGTGCTGCCCCACCGGGGCCAGGGGCACCCGAACATCACGGCGCTGATCATCACCGCCGACGCAACCGAAATCAGTGCGAACCGAAGGCGTGCCAGATTTGTTGCGCTGCGGAGGCGTTTCAGGCCCTGCCAGAGAGGCACTCCGATCCAACAAGCCGCCGCTGCGATTGCCAGCACCGTTCCCAACCCATGGAACAATTTAGCCGCTGCAGCGACCAGCCCGACACAGACGACTGCTTTCCAAATCAGCGCCAGCACACCATAGATCGCGACGACCAAACGATAGCGGTTGCTCCAATTCGGATAGCAGATTGCATCGCCCAAGAAGCAACGCCGCAGACTGTTTGACAAGAATTGTTGACTATCCACGTACAGGTTTGGCATCCGTGCCCAATCGGTCATCACAAAGTAGCCGTCAAATTTCATCAACGGATTGGCATTGAACACCAGTGTCGCCAAACCGACCGACAACATCACACCGACACAGGCGTGTTGCACGAGCGGCGATTGGCTGAACATCCAGATCAACATCGCCAGAGCGGCGACCAACATTTCGATGTAGATTCCGGCAACGGCGACATGAATCCGTTGCCAGCGTGAGCGCAGCCGCCAAACAGAACTCACATCCACATAAGCCAAGGGGGCAAACAGAATGAACAGCACCCCCATCTCGCCAACGTTGACGCCGTATCGTTTACAGACCAGTGCGTGCGCAAATTCATGAACCACTTTCAATCCGATCGTGACACACGCCAAAAAGAGCATGCTGGACGGTGAAAACAGTGACTCTGACGATCGATTCAGAGCGTTCCAGTTAGCCAGCACCAGCCAGCCACAGACGAACATCAACAGGCACACCAGCGCGCTCGCCCACGGACTAAACAGCCAACCGATCCAAGGTTGAATCCGGCTGACCAAACGATCCGGATGTAAAATCGGCACTTGAATCGCGATCGGATTGGCACGCTGTCGCAGTTGTTGGCCACGATACTGCTTTGCCGATTGGTGCAACCGTGATGCCGACTGCGACGAATCCGTGTGAGCCAGTTCGCTGGAAACCAACCAACGACACAGATCACCAGCGTCCGACTCGCTGAGTGGCTGATCGGGAAACTGTTCACAGAGGGTCGCGTAGGCTTCGGCAATGTTTCGGTCATCGCACAACAGACACGCCAACGCGTATTCCATTTTGCCGAGCCGATAGTACGCACCACTAACGGGATCTTCGATGATCACATGCGGCCGCCGAGCGTCGTCGCTGGTCGTCACCGCCAGATCACGGCGGAACCGCAAGCGAGCCGTGCTCAGGTCACACGCAAAATGTTCTCGAGAACCCGTCATCGCGCTACCACCACAACGCTGTCACAACAGCATCCCAAGCCCGGTGTAACACAATCCATCCTAAACGCCGCGTTCCACAATCAATTTTGACACTGCCCTTCATTCCAGGGCGTAACAGACCGGTGTCATTTTCTAATTCACAATCCGCGACAAAAACGTTCTCGTTGTCACGGATTTCGCTGCGTGGACTGATCTGTCGGACACGACTGACCCAGCTCAGATGCGGGTAAGCATTCAATCGCAGTGTCACCGACTGGCCCAAATCAATCAACGCAACCTGCTCCTCTGTCACAGCGGCTTCGACCAACATCCGATCCAACGGCGCAACTTCGAACAACGTCTGGCCTGTCGTCAACGGAGCGCCGCGGACGCGTTTTAGATCGCCGGTGACGACCATTCCAGCGACCGGACTACGAAGCTCGAGTTCGCCCAAACGGTGATCCAACAGATTCAATTCCGATTGCAAACGATCGGATTCAAGCTGTGCAATCCGTTGATCGGCATACGCCCCGGATGCTTGGGCGGCGTTGCGCTTTTTCACAGATTGCTCGAAATCGGCTTGCAGTGCATCCCGTTTCCAAGTCAGTTCTCGTCCATCCAGTTTTGCCAACACATCGCCCTGCTGAACGATGTCGCCAGGTTCCACCGTACACTCCTGCAGGATCGCGTCAAACGGCGCGGAAACAAACCGCCGCTGGCTCGGTTCGATCCGTACATCGCAGGATTCACGATGCGGCACCGGCATCAACAATGCCAATACCAACGTTGCCAGGGCGGCCAGTGACACAAGTCCAGCATTGGATCGGATTCGCTTAATCGCCCGTCCGATCACGGTGGCATTGCGGCTACGAAGTGACGCCGACAACAACTCACCCAGCGACGGCTGGGCGGCGCTGAAGAACCGCTGCGTCGATTCGACCGCTACGCCGGGTTCGATCACCGCAATCAGGCCGCCACAAACCGATCGGCATTGGTCGCGTAGGGGCACCACCACAATCGTTGCCGAAAGCTGACGCGCCAGTTGGGTTGCCGCTTGCGTGCCCGCAGACGACTCGTCGTCTTCCGTCGCGACGACAATCTGGTCGAACATCAACGATTCATCGATGGCGTTTTCATAGTCTCGTGTCAATGCGGCAGTGACATCAATCCGAGTTGCATCGGACAGTGAAACCAACCGACAGGGTGACGCTTCGGAAGCACGCAAACCGATCGCTGCGCGTCTCAGGTCCAAATAGTCAGCCAATTCGCTGACAATCACTTGGCTAACCGCGCGCGCGCCACTGGCAACAAGGGATTGTTGCAACAATTCGACGATCGCAGCCGCATCGCTGGCGAGATCCGTTTGTCGTTTCAGATCGCGACGGATTCGCCAGATCGAAAACTGGGCGACCAGAACCAGCACATCCGCGATCGCATCGACGGATGGTTCAGTGCCACTGACAATCAATCCGATCGCATTGTGATCGGTGGTACTGGTTTCAACCGGAAACGCCAGCAACATGCGACGTGGCATCAGTTGTTGACGCCTCTCGAGACGGCCCGATCCGGCACTTCGTTGACACAGCATTGTCAATTGATGGGTCAACGGGCTTTCAGTCGTGACAGTATCAGCCGTTGTCGCCTGCGGTGGCAATCGCGAACGCAGCGATGTCAGTTCGGCTTCGACGACGGATCGGCCGCTTTCAAAACAGACGACTACATCCGCACTGAGAATGCGATCCAATTGTGAAAGAAGAATTCGATGGGCATCTTCAATCGTCTGCGCTGGATCAAACGCAGACACCAACGAATCCAAATCCTGCAAGCCATTTCCGGGGGCGCAGTTGCCAGTCACAATCGTCTGTGCCAAAGACGTTGTATCAGCCGGATTTGCAGGGGAGATCTGTGTCGCCACGTCAAACTAGTCCTGAATCTGGATCGTGCACCGAGCTCCACTGCGGTACCGGCCCTCAGTATTCTCAATCCGGATTTTGACCAGTACTGTGCCGCTTTCCGCATCGGTGACCGGTGCGACATAAGACACGATTCCCTTGACCGACTGGCCCGATTCGATCATCGACACGTGAATCGATTGCCCCTGGCGCAGTGTGGCGGCGTGCGGACCGATCATGGCAAAGGTCGCCAACAAGGTGTCGATTTGAACAAGCGTCACGATCTCTGGCGAAATCGGCGCGACATACTCGCCGGGTTGTTTGTGCAATTCCGTCACGACCCCATCGATCGGCGAATGGATCACCCGTCGACCGATTTGAGTGGCCAGCCGTTCGTATTCCAATCGGCGTGTTTCGAGTTCTTCGGTGTTGGCCTGGAAATTGGCTTGGGCAACTTTCAATTCCTTTGCCGCGCGATCGATTTCTGACTGCCGCGCATGTCCCGACAATCTCAACGATTGAAGTTTCTCCACCCGCTGGGTCGTTAGCTCCAGTTCTGCTCGCGCTGCATCGAGTCTACCGGCGGCCGTCATTTGCTGTTTCGCGATCTGCAACTGGGCCTGATGAACCTGGCTGTTGAGCCGCATGATTGGCTGCCCCTGCGTCACCACCTGGCCTTGTTGCACCAGGAGTTCAGCAATCGTACCGGACTCATCGGAAGCGACTTCGATCGTCCGCAGCGGCTCGGTATAGCCTTCTAATTCGGTGGCCAACGTGGAATGACAGCACAGGAGACCGCATAAAAGCGAGCCTAGCTGCCATCCAAAACGTGACTTCGACAGTGAGTGATTTCGAGCAGACATTGCGTTTTAGAAAAGCACGGAACGGAAGACCTGTTGGCAAACCTAGGTTGCAATTAGGCCTTTCGCCATCGTGTTCTGAAGTTGCGCATCTGCGTCAGGCATTGGGTTTTTGTTACCCGACACGTCAGTTTTGAAGTTGCGCTAAACTGCCTTGCCAATTCAAATCGTTCGGCATATTGTCACTTCGATCCGTTCACTCTCACTTGGAAAAGTGAAATAGAAATGCGTTATTTGAAGCCTGGCGTGGTGGTCTGAATCCCGGCGGATCCAGCTACGGAAAAGCACACGACAATGACTTGTTGCGCTGCGGCGCCGTGTCGGGCTAGTACGGAACTGCCGGTTGGATCTGTAATAACGATCCGGTGGCGCGTTTTAAACGCGTGGTGCTGAGGGCATAGTCGATTTGCGATTGAGCAAATTTGACCTCTTCGACGAGCAACCGATCCTGGGAATTCAATAGATCGTCCAGCAATAGGTTGGACGAATCCCCTTCACCTGGCAGTTCACGCCAACGCCTGGAGATCAATTCCATGTAGTCTTCGGCCGATACCATGGCGATGTAGCGAGCGTTCATTTCGCGATAACTGGTTTCGACCTCACGCACAGCCGCAGCGACCTCGGCGTGCAACTGCTGGATCGTTTGACTCATTTGATCCGCCAGTTGGCGCAATTCCGCCTGCCGTCGCTGGACGTTGGCCTTTGCCGCTCGTCGATACAGTGGCACCTCAAACAGCAACCCTGCCGAGTAACTTGGCTCGCCGACACTGAATTGATCCACCCAGGATTGACTGATGTCGTTTTGCCCGCGCAAGCCGCTGACATAGGTCTCCAGCACCAAGTCCAACATCGGTAACATCTCATTGCGGGCGATGCGCATGCGAACCCGTGCGGCATCCAACTGCCGAGCCACTTGGTTTATCTCACTGCGCTGTTGCAGTGCGGTGACGACGGCATCTTCAAGCGAGACCGGGAAATAGGCCAGACTTGGTGGCCGGGCAGGGATGATCTCCAATGATTGATCCTGTGTCAGTTCAGGCGAACTCACCAGCACCCGCAACTGATCTTCCGCATTGCGAATCGCAGTGACCGCCCGCGCCAGTTCTGACTTTCGTGTAGCCACCGCCGCCTCGGCCCGTTTGACTTGGCTGGTCAATGCATCCAAGTCTTGGCGATTTTCCAACCAGTCATGGATTGCGGTGGCCAGTTCCAGATGACGGATTCGCAACAGCAGCGAAGTCCGCTGGAAGTACAAATTCCACATCGCTTCATTGACCGCCAACAAATGGTCTTGGACCACTGTGGTCGTGTTCTCGATTGCGATTTGGGTGTCGATCTTGGCAAGCACGATCAGGCTGCAATTGATCGCTTTGCCAGCACCGTTTAACAGCGGTTGATCAAAGCTGAGCGTCAATCGGGAATTTCCCTGATTGGCCGGCGTAAAGAACTGCGAATTGCTGTCGCGCAGTCCGATCTGTTGGCCGATTTCGAATTGCGCACCGGTTTCGGTTCTGCGCCGTAGTCCGCCAGACATTGAAAAATTTTCTTCACGCAATCGATCTCGATTCACACCGGCTTCCAGCGAACTGCCAGTGGGAACACTCGTGCGAACGAATCGCGATTCGACGAATGCCGTCGGGTCAAATTCAGCAGCCGCACGAGTGATACTGGTGTTCGCAATCGTGACGTTTTCGTTGAGTGCAGCGATCCGCGGACTGTGACGCAATGCCGACAGAATCAACATGTCACTCTGCACCACCATCGAATACGGCGATAGCTGAAACGATTTCGTCGCGGTCGCTTCCCACCAGGGGTGATAATCATCGGCCAATGCGGGTGCGGTATCAGATGCGTGCAGATACTTGTGTACCGTTCCCACATCGATCTGGGCTGTCGCCTGACCGCCAGCGATCGTAGATTCCATCGCCTTTGCCTGCGCAGAGCCCTCTTTCTCTTGGGGGGATTCCAGCGCATCCGCTGGACTCTCCAGTGGTGAAGCGGCAAGCCATGCTGGTTTGATCGAATCTTTGCTCTCGACTTTCTGGTCCGTTTGGGCATGCAGCAACCCAGCCGCAAACCAGTTTGCCGCCACCGTCAAGCTCAATAGACTCAAACGTATAGTCATTACTTGATCCCATCGGCGATCCACAGGTCTTCCGGTCGCCGCACACCGTGCCAACCGAGTTGCTTTCTTTGTTAGGGGCCGGACAGGTCGGATAACCCGAACACCTTCACCGTGTTTACAAATCGGCGTGAACCCCAATGGCTTCGCCGTTACTTCTCTCGGCACATCAACGGTGCCCCGCCAAGCGAGCAGTTTCTGACCTAGGGTTACGTGCACGGGTACAGCATGATGGACGCCTACGGTCCTGGAGGGGGCCCCAGCACACATCCGTTACGTCAACCTTCGCACTCTACTCACGTCGACCTTTGAGTTCTCCGCATGACTTGGCTTCACCGCAAATCGATCACCCCCACGAATGTGGTTGAATCCGATCGACGTGCGATTGACGCAGCCGTCCTGGAACGCAGGATCTTGTTTAGCGCCACTCCGATCGCGCCACCGATCGCCGAAGAACCAGCCGTTGAATTGCCACAAACCACGCTGGAACCAGAGACAGCCCCCCCGTCGAATCAATCAGCGCCAGACGCGACACCGTCGGCCTCTCAAGAAAGTTCGACCGAGAAACGGCTCGAACTGGTTTTCATTGATGCTGGTGTCGGCGACCACCAGCAACTAATCGACGATCTACAACTTGACGGCGAACATCGCGATCTGGAGGTCTATCTGTTAGACGCCTCTCGAGACGGCATCGAACAGATCACCGAGATTCTCTCCAGCTATGACCAAGTCGACGCGGTGCATGTTTTATCACATGGAAACGACGGCAAATTGCGATTGGGTGATTCCGTTATCCAAGCGAACAACTTGGATGGCTACGCCTCGGATCTGGCCTCCTGGCAATCAGCCCTCAGCGGGGAAGCCGACGTCTTGATTTACGGGTGCAATGTTGCCGAAACCGATTCCGGACGAACATTGATCCAGGCCCTTTCGGTGCTGACTGGAGCCGACGTGGCTGCATCAAGTGACGACACCGGGCATATGCTGCGGGGAGGAAACTGGGATCTGGAATACCAAACGGGCCTGATCGAAACCACCAGCACCGTCAATGCATTTAGCAACAATGATTGGATCGGCTTGCTAGCTGCCCCTGAAATTTCAGCGACCGACGAACTACGAACCAACACGACAACCGCAGGCGATCAACAAACTCAGCAACCTCAACAAACCGTCGCAGTCGACGGGGCTGGAAACAGCATCGTGGTCTGGGTCGACAGCAACGCCGACGGAGATGGCAGCGGGATTTTTGCACAGTGGTTTGATTCGGCAGGCGTCAAACAGGGCTCGGAATTTCAGGTCAACGCCGACGCCACGGGAAACCAGTCTCAGCCGGTGGTCACGGTTGACGATTCCGGACGCTTTGCCATCGCTTTTGTCTCCAGTGACGGTGACGGCAGCGGAATCTATTTGCGGAGGTTTGATTCCAGTGGCAACGCGATCGATACCGCCGACTTGCTCGTCAACGCTGGTCAGACCGTGGGCGAACAAACGAACGTTTCAATCGCCAGCAATGACTCCAACCAGATTGTGTTGTCATGGCACAGCAGCAACGCAAGCCAAGGGATTTTCGCTCGCAATTTTGATTTCACCTCGGCCGCAGCGGGCAACCAATTGTCGACGTCACTGCTGGCAATCGACTCCGCTGCCACCGCCACCGATGCAGCGATCGACATCAACCAAAGCGGACGTTTTGTTGTGGTCTGGAAAGACGGGGCGGATCTGCTCGCTCGACAATATGATTTTGGATCCGATACCGCGGTGGCCGCGGCACTGGATCTAAGTCTGCCATTCCAAACCGGACAAAATCCCGCGGTCGCAGTGATGCAGAACGGCGACTTTGTCGTTGTGGCTCAATCGGAAACCGTTTCGACCGAAGGCATTTGGCAACGATTGATTCACAATGACGGATCGATGGAATCCGTCCTGCAAATCAGCAACGACATCACCGCGATGGATCCATCGATCGATCTGGATGACAACGACCAGTATGTCATCAGCTACTCAAAAGCCGATGCCGACGGACGGGGCGTTTTTTACCAGGGATTCGATTCCAGTGGCCTGACGATCGCCACCGAGCAAGCGGTCAATTCAACGACCGCCGGAACGCAATCCAATGCCTCAGTCGCAATTCACGACGTTAACAATCTAGTCGTCGCCTGGAGCGGCAACGGGACCCGGGGCGGACACGACGATTCGTCCGGCGTTTTTCTGCGCCAGTTCCATAATTCAGATCCTGTCGTCGATCTGTCCGCAGGGACACCTTATCTAATCAATGAAGGCGACTCGTTGATTTTGGACGGTTCGAATTCGACTGATTTTGATGCCGATACAATCAGTTTCGCTTGGGACCTGGATAACGATGGCGTGTTCGGCGAGATCGGTGAACCGGTCACGGCGTCGGCGTCGGTTGACTGGGCAACTCTGGTTGGCTTCGGAATTGATGATGATGGAACCTTCCAGATTGGGCTGCGCGTCCAGGATGGCAAGGGCGGCCAAGACATTGGAACGACCACCGTGACGGTTGAGAACACCAGACCGACGATCACCGTCACAGGGTCTGGAAATGCCACCGCAAACGAATCACATACACTCAATCTGGCCGTTTCAGACCCCGGCGATGACAACGTCTCCCTGTGGCGAGTTGATTGGGGCGATGGCACCGTCGCGTTGTATTCAGGCAGTTTGACCAGTGTCTCGCACACCTACACCGTAGCCGGACTAACGCATAACATTCTGGTTTCGGCAATCGATGAAGATGGACGTTGGTTTGATGGAAACCTCTATTTGGGATCCGCCAATGCCAATCCATTGCTGCGTTTAGACCCTCTCAATGGCACGTTGGAGTTGAGTTTGGGATTGTCCTCTCTGTTTGAACAGGGAGGTGCCGACATCCTGTTTGGCCCCGATGGAATGTTGTATGCCAGCAGCTACCTGTCGGACAATGTGCAACGATTTGATCCGGTCACTGGAACGTTAATCAATGAGTTCGTTGCCGCCGGCAGTGGCGGTCTCGACCGCGCAACCGGCATCGCATTTGGACCGGACGGCAACCTGTATGTCGCCAGCTACAACACCGACAGCATCCTTCGCTACGACGGAACCACAGGTGCCTTCATCGACGAATTTGTCGCTTCGGGATCAGGGGGTCTAGATGGTCCAACGGCACTTTCATTTTTCGCCGACGGTGACCTATACGTCTCCGGCGGAAACTCCGACAACATCCTCCGCTTCGATGGGGAAACCGGGGCACTGGTCAGCGAGTTCATCACTGCCGGATCCGGCGGGTTGGATGGCGCCGAATCGTTCGCCTTCGGCCGCGACGGGAACCTTTACGTCGCCTCCTACAACACTGACCAAATCCTGCGTTTCAATGCTACGACCGGGGCATTCCAAGACGTCTTTATTAGCGCGGGACTAGGCGGCCTCGATGGCCCGATCGGAGTCGCATTCGGGCCAGACGATTTGCTTTATGTCACCAGCAGCCTGAGTGACACAGTGCTCCGCTATGGCAGTTTTGGCAATTTGATCGACGTTTTCGTACCCGATTCGGCCGGAATTAGCAGTCCCTCCGGTATTCAATTCACGCCCAGCGGGGAAGTCACAGTCCTGCCGCAAAACCAAGCCCCACAGATCGACCTGGACGATGACAACTCCAGCGGGGCCACCGGTGCTGACTATGACGCGGCATTCAACGAGGGTGGCGGCGCCGTCTTGATCACCGATTCCAGCGACGCGATCTTGACTGACGTGGACAACGCAACCCTCAGCTCACTCACGATCACCATCACCAACTTGCTCGATGGCGGGAACGAAACGCTAACCGCCGACACGTCCGGCACCAGCATCACCGCCAGCTACGTTGGTGGAACACTAACACTCAGCAACATTGACAGCGTCGCCAATTACCAGCAAGTGCTGCGAACGATTCGCTACGACAATAGCTCCCTCAATCCAGACACGACAACACGCCTAATCCAGTTTGTCGCCAACGACGAACAAACAAATAGCAACGTCGCCACCGCCAATGTCACAATCACGGCAAACAACAACGCACCGACCATCGACCTGGACGATGACAACTCTAGCGGGGCCACCGGCGCAGACTATGTCGCAGCGTTCAACGAAGGTGGCGGCGCCATCTTGATCAGCGATTCCAGCGACGCGATCTTGACTGACGTGGACGATGCGACCCTCAGTTCACTCACGATCACCATCACCAACTTGCTCGATGGTGCGAACGAAACGCTAACCGCCGACACCACCGGCACTAGCATCACCGCCAGCTACGTTGCTGGAACGCTAACACTCAGCAACATCGACAGCGTCGCCAATTACCAGCAAGTCCTGCGAACCATCCGCTACGACAACAGTTCCCTCAATCCAGACACCACAACACGCCAAATCCAGTTTGTCGTCAACGACGGCCTGTCGAACAGCAACGTCGCCACCGCCAACGTCACGATCGCGGCAAACAACAACGCACCGACCATCGACCTGGACGATGACAACTCCAGCGGGGCCACCGGCGCGGACTATGACGCAGCGTTCAACGAGGGTGGCGGTGCCGTCTTGATCAGCGATTCCAGCGACGCGATCTTGACTGACGTGGACGATGCGACCCTCAGTTCACTCACGATCACCATCGCCAACTTGCTCGATGGTGCGAACGAAACGCTAACCGCCGACACCACCGGCACCAGCATCACCGCCAGCTACGTAGCTGGAACGCTAACACTCAGCAACATCGACAGCGTCGCCAACTACCAGCAAGTCCTGCGAACGATTCGCTACGATAACAGTTCCCTCAATCCAGACACGACGACCCGCCAAATCCAGTTTGTCGCCAACGACGGTCAGTCAAACAGCAACGTCGCCACCGCCAACGTCACGATCGCGGCAAACAACAACGCACCGACCATCGACCTGGACGGTGACAACTCCAGTGGGGCAACCGGCGCTGACTACGACACGGCGTTCAACGAAGGTGGCGGCGCCGTCTTGATCACCGATTCCAGCGACGCGATCTTGACTGACGTGGACGATGCGACCCTCAGCTCACTCACGATCACCATCACGAATCTGCTCGATGGCGGGAACGAAACGCTAACCGCCGACACGTCCGGCACCAGCATCACCGCCAGCTACGTTGCTGGAACACTGACGCTCAGCAACATCGACAGCGTCGCCAACTACCAGCAAGTCCTGCGAACCATCCGCTACGACAACAGCTCTGTCAATCCAGACACAACGACTCGCCAAATCCAGTTTGTCGTCAACGACGGACAAACAAATAGCAACGTCGCCACCGCCAACGTCACGATCACGGCAAACAACAATGCACCGACCATCGACCTGGACGGTGATAACTCCAGTGGGGCAACCGGCGAGGACTACGACACGGCGTTCAACGAGGGCGGCGGCGCCGTCTTGATCACCGATTCCAGCGACGCGATCTTGACTGACGTGGACAACGCAACCCTCAGCTCACTCACGATCACCATCGCCAACTTGCTCGATGACGGGAACGAAACGCTAACCGCCGACACCACCGGCACCAGCATCACCGCCAGCTAC
>NZ_JAMYFE010000032.1 GCF_024129865.1 Stieleria tagensis
GAAGCTGCACGACCTCCCCGCGGGAGAGCTTCAAACCCGACGCGTCGGGCTGCGATCTTGGCGTCGCTGCCAAACGCGTTGCAGCACGGCCGCTCACTCTGTGATCAGTAGCACGTCGCTGGAGCGTAGCAGAGTGCCTTTTTCGAGATGCACATTCTTTGTCGCGATGGTGTATTCAACCAGAGCTGAATAGTAGTGTGATTGCGACTCGGTCACTCGCCGCTGAGCATCGAGCAGCTGGTCGAAGTTGACCTTCATCCCGGTTCCCTGCGACGCATCCAATGCGTTCAGAGCATCGCTGGCTGCTAGATACCGATTGAAATTGGTACCCAGTTGTTCGTACGCTCGATCACATTCGGCGACCATCGAGGTCAGGTCGTGCATGATCTGGCGCTGCTGGGCATCCAAGATCGCACGTTCACGCGAAACCTGCAGTTTTGCATTCCGCACCGCCAAATGCCCCTGGCGAAATCCAACTGGCAATTTGAATTCCAGACTGGCTTCATATTCCTGCAGATCAAAGCTGCCCAAATCCGAGAGTGCGGAATCACTTCCGGCGAGGTCTTTGTCCAATCCCCGTAGTCGGTAGATGGTCACCAAGTCCAGGGTTGGCAGCAAGAAGTTTTTTGCCGCCAACAATTCCATCTCACAGCGTTTAATTTCCAACCGCTGTTGCCGTAATTCACTCCGCATGACCACGGCTTCGGCTGCGATCGAATCCCAGTCGAATTCGATCTTTGCGATCGATGGTTCGTCGATCGGTCGCAACAGAGTCCCGTCGTTGATCGGAATTCCAAGGATCAACCGCAGTCGGCGCTCGGCCGCTTGAACCCCGCCTACACCGGCAAACGCGCCGCCAGTGGTGGCGTTGTTATTTTGCGTTCGCATGGACGGCTTGCCCGCGACCGCGTCTTGGTATTCGCTACGAAAACGAAAATACTGTTCGCGTGCCAGGGCTTCGGAGGGACCGGATGCGCGATTGCTCGATCGCTGCGCTTCATAGTTTTGCCAGGTTTTTTGGCTGCGTAGCATCGCCTCGCGCTTGGCGTCTGCATCACGGTAGGCAAAGTACAAATCCCAATAGGCATTGATGACGTTGCTGACGTAATCTCGGAGCCCCTGTTCAAACTGTGTCGTCGTGACTTCGCTATTGACCTTGGCGATCAGCACACCGTTGTAAACGCCTGGCAGCGCCGCGGGGCCTGCGATCCGGTTGAACTGCAGACCGCCACCCTGCAACAGCGGTTGACGAGCTTCGGCGTGCAATTGGGTTTGCCACGCGCTATTGGTCAGGTTACCGGTCGCGTTATTGGCATCGTAATCGGTGACGCTGCGGACCGAAAACTGCGCACCGGTGGCAGTGCGTTTGGACAGCTGCATGACATAGTCGTGCGTGTCTTGCTTGAACGCGTTTGACCCGCCACCAAAAAAGCGGTTATTGAAGCGGCGATCATTGTTTTGCCATTTGCCGAAACCATACAGTTGCGCGTCATAGGCGCTGAGGGCGGCTTCCACACTTTCTTGCGGGTCCAACCGCTGCAGAGCCTCGGTCCATTCGGTCTGCATTTGGTCAGGCGTTCGCAGCACCCCGGCGCCCAAATCGGTTAGCACGTCACCATTTTCCAGTGCCAGCGACAGTGCGTCCGCCAGAGTGATCTCCCGGCGTGGAATGGATTCGATCTGTTCTGCCGAACGCAGCGTTAGCGGCGCAGTCGTTTCCGGGACGGAAACCGATGACAGATTTTGATTCGATTGCATCTCGCAGATCAGCGCGTCCACACATTCGGTCCGCTGACCGATCGTTTCTGGCAGCTGGTGGGTATGCCTGCAACCCACCAACCCGACCAGCGCGCCTGCAACGCACAGCGTGTGTTGAAGCGCATGTTGTAATGATCGCCGCTTGGAAAACCGCGTTGCCTGGTTGCCATGCGTCAACCCAACCGAGCGCGATGAATCGCTCGGGTGGTGCTGCGGCGCGTCTGATAGCAATCGAGGCAACAAATTGGACCAAGGGGCGAGCGTGACCGGTCGAATCAGCAAGGTATGCAGGGACCTTGTTTGATGTCTTTATCGAACAACGCAGTTCTGATCCTGAGCGCAAACGAACACGATTGAGCGACTGAAGGGAGTTTGCCGAAAAAATCTTGCTCCTCCCGGCGTGAAACAGCGTTTCACGCTCTCGCGAGTCAACGCATCAGCGAGGACCCCAAGATTCGCAGCTATCAGGACCGACAAAGTCAGCTTGATCGCCAATTGGCCCGAATTCGAAAAGTTTTCAAATTGTGCGCTCCGATTAAAGATCATTGTGTGCCTCCCGAACACAAGAGACTCTGAACATGCCAACCCATCCCCTGAAAATCGCCGGCTTCGTGGCTGCAGCAACGGTCGGCCCCTACGTCGCCACCGAAACCGATACCGGTCGATCGGCTGTCTCCCAAGTCCGCGTGATGTTGACCGACGCGACATCCACGACGGCAGAACCCGATGGCAATGCGCTGGGGGCGGCCAACGACTATGCGACTCACTCACACTATCAAGTGGAAACACTGCGAGAGGTTTCCGACAGTCGCTATCGATACGATGAAGATTTGGCGCGCAAGCTGGGTGCGATCCCGGCTGACCCGGCTTCATCACCGTCGCTGAGTGGATTTCGCGTGCAGGATTTGCGTGCGGTGATGCGGTTTGACATCAATCCGGCTTGGGTGATTGCCAACTTCTCTCGCGTCAGCACTGTTCTGGCAGACATGAGTCTGAAAGGTTTGCGGGTGCCGATCGTGACTGGCACCAGAGCAGACGATTTGGCGGGCACCTTGACCTACTATTTTGACAACGCGGACAAGTTGCAGCGATTAACGATCCACGGGTTCACCGGTGACGCCCAACGGTTCGAGCGGGCGATGACGACGCATTACGGATTAGAACGCGAAGCTTCGTTAGAAGCCGGTGCCTACACCAAGCGATGGAATGGTCGCCCCACCCACTTCATGCGGTTGACCCATGCGCCGGTGGTCTACAGCGACGCGGTGCATCACAAGTACACTGTGTTTTTGGAGCTGAATCAGCCAAACTTGGCCTACGGAATCAGTGCGGAAGCGCAAAAGATTGTGGATTCCGATCACCACACGGGCCGCTGGTAACCGAACGATTTCGCCACGGTTTGCACCTCCATCGAATGCAAGGAAATCACTGCGGTGAAACGAAAACCATCAGGGGATTCCACGCCCGATCCGACGCAACCAGCGGACACATCGGCGGCAACGAATTCCGAACCCGTGTCCCAACCCGCTGCGACCGCCGGCGAGAAGGCACCACAGGACGCAGTCGAACGTTTCGAACGCCGCCCCGGGCCGCCGCGACTGCTAGGCAATTTGCCATCGCTGTCGCGGATCATGTCGGTGATCATGTTGCTGGTCGGCATCTCGATCGTGGGACTGTTGTTCTACAAGGTGATGGCGGGATTTTTTATCCCACTGTTCATGGCGGCTGCGATGGTGGTGATTTTCCGCCCGGTCCATGAATGGTTCCTGGCACGACTCAAGGGTCGGCGTCACATCGCCGCGGTGGCCACGACCTCAGCGATCCTGGCGATTGTCTTGTTGCCCGTGACGCTGTTGATTTCGGTTGCGATTGGCCAGCTAACCGGATTGGTCGGCCGCGCCGATCTGGATGACATAAAATCTGCGATCGAGCGTGGGCGAACGCAGTTGGGATTGGAATTGGACCACGCGGACCGGTTCCGTCGGCTGGACGAATTGACCGGCTTGTTGGGTGTCATCGACGAACCGGAAATCGTCAAACTTGAGATCGATGAAGCCACCGATTTGGTCACGTTTTTGGACACCGAAGTTCCCGGTGCGACACCGTCCGGGGAACTCGCCGAACGAGCCGTTGAGCAACTTGATAATTTCCGGGCGGTCGTCCAACGACTGGCGGAGCCAGACTCGATCGAAGACACCGCCAGCCGGGTTGCGATCGAAGAACAATTTCACCGTGATTCGGTCGTCGCATCAGCCAGCATCAACGCTTGGATGAATGCCAAGTTGGGGGGATCGTTTTGGACGCAAGCAAAGTTGTTGACCAATCCCAGTGAAAAAGATCTCGCGTCGCTGATCCGATCGGCACGTGAATACCTGCAGCCTCGGTTTGTGAAATTCTCTGGGGTCACCGGCAAAATCCTGATTCAGATTTTGGTCGGCCTGTTGATCATGGTGATTTCGATTTACTTTTTCTTTGTCGATGGCCCGGCGATGGTCAGGACCCTAATGCGTCTGAGTCCGCTCGACGATGCCTATGAACTTCGGTTGTTGGGCGAGTTCGAAAAAACCAGTCGGGCGGTCGTCTTGGCGAGTGTGCTGAGCGCTTTGGCACAAGGTTTCTTGGCCGCTATCGCATTCTTTTTCTTTGGGTTCCAGTCGTTCATTCTGTTGTTCATGGTGACAACGGTGATGGCATTGATACCGTTCTTAGGCGCCGCCTCGGTCTGGGTCCCCTGCGCAATCTACTTGGCCGCAGTGGATCAGCGTTATGGTGCAGCCATCTTTCTGGCCATCTATGGCGCCGGCGTTGTTTCTTCCATCGACAATGTGATCAAAGCGTATGTCTTGCATGGACATTCCGAACTGCATCCGCTGGTGGCGCTGCTGAGCGTGCTGGGCGGTGTGCCTGTGTTTGGGCCGATCGGCATCCTGATCGGCCCGATGGTGGTGGTGTTTTTACAGACACTGTTAGAAATCCTGAACCACGAACTCGCTGTTCGGGACAATGATACCGAACCAGTTAACGACAACCCACCGACGACGGATATGGTTTAATATCGGGCCCTGCCGATTCATTCTTCCAACCCCGGGTCAACGATGGCTGTCCGTTTCCTCCCGTCACGCGTGCTGTGCCTGGTCACCACGCTGATTCTGCTAGTTGGTGTCTCGCACCAGTGTTTGTGCCGGGCTGCAGAACACTCCAATATCATCTACATCATGGTTGACGATTTGGGATACGGCGATCTGGGCTGCTATGGCCAGAAAGTGATCCAGACACCGAACCTGGATCAGATGGCTGAGCAAGGCATACGGTTCACCGATCACTACGCCGGCCACACGGTCTGTCGCCCCTCCCGTTTAGTGTTGTGGACGGGAAAGCATGTCGGACACACCGGGTTGATGGGGAACCGCCCGCGATCGCTTACCGGGACCGAGACGACCGTCGCAAAACTATTGCAGCAGGCCGGCTATGCCACCGGCGGGGTCGGAAAATGGTCGTTGGGGAACGTCGACCAGCCATCGGAAATCGACAACCCGGGACACCCGAACAACAACGGATTCGACGATTGGTTCGGCTACATGAATCAAAGCAACGCGCACAACTACTACCCACCCTTTTTGTGGAAGAACGATCGCCAAGTGCCGCAGCCGGGCAACGTCTTGATGGACGACCCGGCGGCGCGAGGGCGGGTTTCCAAGGAGCGTGTGACGTACTCGCACGATCAATTGACCGAAGCGGCATTGGATTTTGTACGCCAGCATACCTCCGATCCGTTCTTGCTGCACATCCATTGGACCATTCCCCATGCCAACAACGAAGGCGGGCGAGTCTTGAAAGATGGGATGGAGGTGCCTGATTATGGGATTTACGCTGATCGCGATTGGCCAAACCCCGAAAAGGGATTTGCGGCCATGATCACACGCATGGATGCCGACGTGGGACGTCTGCTGTCGTTTCTACAGGAACTCTCGATTGACCAAAACACGCTCGTCTTGTTCACCTCCGATAACGGTCCACACCACGAAGGCCGACATGATGACAAGTTTTTCGATTCCAACGGCCCGCTGACTGGCCAGAAGCGATCGATGCATGACGGCGGGATTCGAGTCCCATTGATCGCCCGCTGGCCCGGCAAAATCAAACCGGGCACCCAGTCCGATCTGCCAAGCGCGTTCTGGGATTTTTTACCCACCGCCTGTGACGTTGCCGGGATCGATGCGCCCGCTGATATCGATGGAATCTCCTACCTGCCGACACTGTTGGGAAATCAATCCGACCAAGCGCGGCACGAGTACCTGTATTGGGGCAGCTTGGAAGGACCAACTTCGATCGGGATACGCCGTGGCAATCACAAGCTGGTCCGCTATCGCAAAGACCGAGACGGCCAACCGGACTGGCGACTGTACGATCTAACCAGCGACATCGCCGAAGAACACGACCTGGCCGCGAAATCACCCGAGATCGTCAACGAGATTCTCTCGTTGATCAAACGCGATGCATTGCCACTCGACGCGAACTCGGAATGACCACCGCATTGCCCGGCAAACGTGTTATTTTATTCCAGACGTTGAATGAATTTGCCTGGCAGGTCGCCTTCACGAATCAGAAACATTTTCTTCTTGCCCGGTTCGAAGATGATGTAACGTGTTCGTGACGGCAGGTTCAGATCGATCGGCATTTCATCGTTCTCGCGCAGGACCACGGCTAGTTCTTCCGCATCCACCGTGCGGAAGGGATGCTTGGACATGGCGGTTTCCAGCGCGGCCCAATCTTGTCTGGCATTCCGGTTGCCACTGATATTCGGTGGCGGCCATACCTGACCGCGGTCGATCAACGCCGGTTCAATCGCCAACACCAAGGTCACATTCTCACGGCGGCTAGAGAACCAGCGCAGCACATCAGTGTGTTCCGACGTCTCGACGTGCACCACGCTGGGAGTCGCCCAAATGACATCGACCAATGGATTAATGATTTCGCGAAGAGGGCGGCCGACAACATAGGGTGCGATCGTGTCGCACCAGTTCCGTCTGGTTTCGGTGTGTTGCTCCAGCACGATCAAGCGAATCAAATCATTCAGATCGCTCAAGCTGAAACGCAATTTAACATCCAGCAGGTAGACCGGCTGGAGTTCCACAGCGAGGCGACCGAATTTGGCGATCCAGGCCGAATCGATTTGGCCCAGTGAATCATCCCAGGCGGTGTTCTCGTGAAGTTGCGTCAGCGCCTGATCGTAAATGCGTCGCACACGATTTCTCGTTCGCTGTGAAATGGCCAATCCCAGTTTTTCGGGATCCTGATCATTCAATTCCAATAACGCCCGATTTTCTTCGGCATCCTCCAACACCTGGATCAAACCGGGGCCATCAGGCATCCCGACACACAGGTTTAACAAGCGATAGTTCCCATCACAAATCGCGATCATCACGCGAGGTGGCAGGGACCGTGCATTGCCGCCGGTCAGATTGGACGGCAACCCGGCGACGATTCGCTGCGCGATGATTCGATCTTTTAGATCAGGGCGTTCCTCGACCATTTTGGCGAAGGATTGGCGAAAATCGCCGCCACACCAGACGTCCGGACCGCCGCCCAAGCGATTCTTATCCGCCCGTTCCAGTTTCGCTTTGGACCAAAGGAACGGATCTTCATCGGTGATCAAAAACACAATCAACTTCGACTCAATTTCGCTGGCAGAGAGCCCCGAAAAAGGCTCGCGAAAGATCAGTTCGTCCGCGGGAGCTGGAGGCGGATCGGCGGCCCCCACAGTGATGCAACAAAAGTGGCCAATCAGCAACCAGAAACAGCACTTGATGTTCATCTCATTCCGCCCTCGAATCGCATCGGTACCCAGGTGACTAGAACTCCTGGCAGTCAAACCACAGCGCCATCAGTTTAACACTTCGCAAAACGCGTGATGTTGCGTCTTGGGAGGAGTTTTTTTCCGAGTGGTGCGTCCAATGTCGACAGCGGTTTCAAATCAGCCAGTTTTGCGGAGTTGCCGGGCGGTAACCGGACAGATGCACACGCGACCACCTCCGTGCGTAAGCCACGACGCCTGCTGCAGTTACCGGTTCCAAAAACGTGAACGTAATAGCCTGGCAGCGCCAAATGGCTGCCAGCAAGACCGCTAAAGTGGTTCAGTTCCTAACCGCTAATGCCACGTCAAACACAAAACTTAGAATACGACGGATTTCTAAGTCCGCCGTACACAGGTTGACCGTGAATTTAGGCTTTGACGCCCACTCACCCGCCCCGCGAGTTCTGAAGAATGCGCTTTTAATTGCCCCGGAGCCCCCTATTCCGTTGGAGTCTAACGCACCTGCCATTTCCAGCACTGGCGACTCAAGCTGTTGGCTAAGGGACCGATTTTCGAAAAATCGCTATCGAAAACGAGACTCCATCCATCAACACACCGAAAAATCACAGCCTTGCTGGGCTAGGATACTCCCTTTCCATTTTCGGTGGTTGCTCCACCGGCAAAGGTTATTTCGGCTCCGGAGTGAACCTGATTGCCGCCAGTCTTAAAATTGACCCTGGAGACCTGCACCAAGTAGCTGACGAATCTGACTTCCGAGCGGTGGCTCCCTCAAACAGTTAAGTGGGCGGGATTTCCCTGTTTAACCAGTTATGCAGGGTTTGACACGTCAAAATGTTCGTTGGAATCATTTGCTCAGAGTACGAAAAAAAATCTTTCTCGCGATTGACCGTGATCGCATGTTCATGACGGACTATTTCGCTAAGCTTTCCCACTGGGGGGGCGAACGTTTGAGACGATCTGGACCGTTGGCCTCCAATGAGCAATTCGACTTGGAAAGACAGTTATGATTTTCAATCACCATTTTTGTCGATCTCTGGTTGGGCTTGTTGTCACCTTTGCGACCAGTTTTTTGGCCGGGAGTGTGGTTGCCCAAGACATCTACTCGATGCGAACATGGACTGATGTTTCAGGACGTTCAAGCGTCGAAGCGGAGTACGTTGGCCACCAAGGGGATCTGGTACATCTGCGATTGGCAGGTGAGCGGGACGTGAAAATGCCTGCTGGTCGGCTATCGACATCCGACCGGGAATTTTTGCTCGCAATTGAAACCCTAAAACAAACCGCTCAGCAGCAGAAGAGGCTTGCTTCTCAGCTTTCTCCAAGTGGTTTCCACGCCAAGACGTGGGCAAGCATCCTAAAACCAATATCATCAGAATTTCCTGAGGGATTGGTCGCTCCGTTTTATGAAGTTGCCCTCGTTCCTTTGAATTCACGGGAAAAAAGTGCGCTGTCGATGGCTCAAAGAGCTGGCCGACGAGCGATTGAATTGATCGACAGATTGCGCAAGCGATGGCCTGAGATGCACGCCACTACGCTGGGATCGGTTTACAACAACCTCGCTGTGGTCGCAGTACGTCAACAAAGCGCACTTGGGGCAATCAACCATCTCAAGTTAAGCGCTGAAATGACTGTGCCAAGGTTGCTTTTTGCGACGCACCACAACGCATCATTGTTGACCAAGGCGGATTTGGACTCAGCTGACCAAGCTGAGCTTAAGAAGGTTCTGGCAATGGGAAGCCCTGGTGTGGGGCCGAAGGTGCAGCAACGCTTAGCATTTACCTTCGAACATGATCCGTTTCAGTCGATCGAGTCATTATCCGGCGGCCACGGCTTTCCCATTGGTGAATCGAATCAGGACAGGCCACCAAAGGGCTTTCGAAGAGTGGGTACTTCATCAGGATTCTTGATAGCGCCGGATTTGGTTCTGACTACTGGCGAAATTGCCAAGCTTGGTGATTTTATCCGTGTTCACAATTGCCAAGACTTTTCTAGTAAAGCGACGTTGCAAGCTGTTAGCCAAGACTCGGCGGTTGAGCTTGCCACGCTGCAGTTGCAAACGCCCGTCAAAAACTTCGCTCCGCTTCGGATTTCGTCAGATGATCCACCGTTGCAAACCAAATTTGTCGCGTTTGGCTACCAAGGTCCAAGACTGCTCGAGGCTTCACTGGCGAACTATCCCGGTAGTATCGCCAATTATTCCCTTGATAAAGGAACCTTCATTCATGGCGTTGCAACGGAGCAAGGAAGCAGTGGTGGGCCTTGCATAGACGATAACGGCAACGTCATCGGTGTTCTGTCTGGTCGCTCAATGCTCACTGCACAGGCTCATGGCACTGCCATTTCGGCTTCCAGGATTCGGAGTTTTTTAGTCCGCCAGAATATCGAGCTGCTACCAGAGTTCACTTCGAACGCCGATGTTGCTGGCATTATCGCTGGTTTTCGTCCGAGCGTCGTGTTTATCTCGGTCGACGAACCAGAAGATCTGCCACATGCGGAAGTGGCAACTGACTTCACTCCACCCCAGATTGTTTATGATGACTGCTGCCTATTCTGCGGAGGCAATGGGGCGAGGATTTGTGGTGCGTGTACGAAAGGGTTCATTCGAAAACCCTATCTCGCAACAGTTGCGTATGACCTCGTTGGAAACCCTATCACGGCTCGCAAGTTCAAGAAGATCCGTTGCTCAAAATGCTCTCGAGGCTGGATCAAATGCCGTGTCTGTGACGGTTCAGGAGTCATGAAGCCATGAATGAGAATGCGACTTCCTTGGTAGCACCATCCCTGTTGCGAGAAATAGTATGCCCACACTGCTGGCATCGTTTCGAGCCTGACAATGCGGTTTGGATTGCCACTCATGGTGATCTTTATGGTGATGACAAATTGGGCGATGATGCGATGCGCCGATTTTTGCCGACGCGGTTCAATGTTGATGGCGACGCACTTGATCCCAAGGGCGGGGTAGCCACGGCCACGGCCTGTCCGCGTTGCCATTTGAGAATTCCACGGCGACAATTTGAATTGCCAACGTTGATCTTCTCAATCCTGGGGGCACCTGGTAGTGGCAAGAGTTATTTGTTGGCATCGATGTTGTGGCAAACGCGTCAGATTTTGCCCACCCAATTTCACCTTAGTTTCGCGGACTCTGATGCGACGATGAATGCGCGTCTAATCGAGTACGAAGAACGTCAGTTTTTGGCCAACGACCCGGATCGCCTTACCTGGCTGGCCAAGACCGAAGAGCAGGGAGACCTTTATGATCGAGTTCGAATTGATGAACGGACAATTAACCTGCCCAAGCCATTCTTGTTCAATATCGGTCCAACCAGTCAACACCCGCATGCAGATCGGGCCAGCGGATTATCTCGAGTGCTCTGTCTGTACGATAACGCGGGTGAATCATTCTTGCCCGGAGCAGATGAAACACTCGGCCCCGTAACAGGACACCTGGGGCAATCCGAAGCATTGTTTTTTTGTTTTGATCCAACGCAGGATCCTCGATTCCGAAGTGCCTGCAGTGGTCTAAGTAGCGACCCGCAGATGGTCCAGGCAAGAACGAGCGACCGGGAGTCATCTCCAGGGCGAACGGGAGCCACCTCGCGACAGGATACAATTTTGACAGAAGCAATCAGCCGCGTTCGTCGAGGCGCCGGACTACGAGAGGATCAAAAGATACGTGGAATGCTGTTGGTCCTCGTGACAAAATGGGATGCCTGGGAATACCTGCTGCCGGGAATCGATCCCCACCCACCGTACGCGTCCATTGGTCCTGGAAGAATGGGGATCGATGAAGCGCGTATTAAGTCGGTGTCAGATGCCGTACAATCGCTGTTGCAACGAACATGCGCAGAAATGGTATCGGCGGCTCAAGCGATTTCTGACACGGTGCTGTTTATGCCCGTCTCCGCCACTGGTGTGTCTCCGGAAGTAGACCCAGAAAGCGGCCAATTGGGTGTCCGACCACGAGACCTGAGACCGCGCTGGGCCGAAGTCCCGATGCTGATGGCAATTGCCCGTCGCACCCGGGGACTAATTGATTTGGGAAAGCCAAAATAGAGGCGGAAAGCAAATGACAGAATTCTGAAATGAAATGTTTCACATTCCGCCTCAGCAGCTTTCAACGTCTTTACACCAATCCATGTGTTGCCGCATGGCTGCCCAATTTAGCGTTTTATTCGAATCAATCTTACCCTCGTGTGAATCGGACTCGTGTCGCACAGCAAAGAATTAATTTACACATCAGCGCCTCGCGGACTGCGTGCTGGCAGCAAAGGGTTTTGCACTGTTGCGATGACGGCGGGGCTACCGGCGGGTTTGGTTGGACCACTCGAAAACCTGTCTGCGTACCGACACGTAGCCACTCAACCGTCGCCGGTTAACTTTTCGCATGTTCGGCTTACAGTCGCTGGACGAGACGTGACCGTTCTGTCCCGCGTCGGCGATACAGTGGCTGACTACACCGGTCGAACCAACAAGCTTGCTCATCACGTCATCATTGATGATCGGGACCGAGTTGATGCAGGACCCGCGGCACTTCTGCAGTCGGCCGGTTTTGTCGAAACCACGTGGAATGGAGAGGTCGGGGATATCGCACTGGCGAAATCCATCTCCGCCCCAACCGTTGATCCCAGGAAGGCTAATCGTTGGGCAGACGTCGCGGGTGATGCAGGCTGGGCAGGACACGTTGCTGCGTTAATGTCTTCCAAGAGTCCCGCAGTGTGGGTGATTCACAGACCGGACCAGAATCCACACCTATTGGAGATGGTCGTCGAATTGATCTCCATCCTTCCGCTAGATCGTCGCTGGGATGTGACGTTTTCAACATACTGTGGGGAGATACCGCCTGGCGTAACATGCCGCTTGCGGTTCGTTTTAGCAGGGACATCCTTGGCAGACAAAGCGGTCAATCCAATCGACCTGACTCGCAGTGTACTCGGCAGTCCTCCGGACTCCGCTGCAGTAACAGCATCGCGAACTGGAACGATTTGGGATCCGGCACCCGTCGCGGCAATACCCCCAACTTCGATTCCGGTCGGCCCCGAGACAGCTGCAACGGCGCCCGCCAATTCTGCTCATCCGACACTCTCAGATACCGTTGCTAGACCCGCTCTACCAAATCGAGCTAGGCCCCCAAAGAACTTGGCGCCACCGCGGGTGCCGAGTGACTCGCTAGAACAATCTCACCAGGGCATGCATCGACGCCGATTGTTCGCCGCATCAATGATGGCAGCGATGCTTGCCCTGGTGTTTGTGGGCACAGGGTTGTTCTACGTGACCTGGAACAATAGCACAGCAATGTTAGACGAATTGACTTCCGCAGCGAACTTGCCTGTCGAATTGAAAACCAGCTTACTTTCCCAGAATAACGGGAGTCGTTCGGCAGATTTAGAGCAGTCTGATGCATTGACATCCCCGGCACAGCATCAAAATGAACCAGGCGCCCAGCCAGCATCCAAGCCATCGGAGCAAACTGACACCAAAGCGGGCACGGAACCACCATCCGATGAACTGCATAATGCAAAAAAACTGGCGGATCAGATTCAACAATTCAAATCGATCAAACAACAGCATGATGAGTTCATCCAAATAGAGAAATCGCTAAGGGAGCTGCTTTCCGAATTCGATCAGTCGCTGAAATTGGAGACGTTACCTAATGACAAACGGAGTTTCCTCAAGGACCAACGCAAGCCGAAGGAAATCATTGACGAGTTGTACGGTTCAATGGACGAAAGATTCAAAAAGGGTCGGCAGTCAAATGAGGAGATCAACCGAAAAGAGAAGGACTATGAAAATAAGCGATCCAAGCTGAACGAACAGTGGGGGAAATGGAATGACGCTACCGACAACTGGCACTCATTAAGTGTAAAATTGCGGGAATCGGCCAAGCAAAATAAAAAGATTGAGTCATTGCAGCAAGAGTTGCGAGAACGCTGGCAGGAATTCAACTCTCTCGATTCTTTTTCACCCGATGGAATTGAGATTCGGGAAGCCGCGTTGACTAAGTTTGAAAAGAAGATTTCTAACCAACGGAATGACACGCTGAAGAAGATAGAAGACGAGCGAAAACGGCATGTTTTAGAATTCCGTTTCGACTTGAATCTTCGCCGTAACCCTCCACTCAAGATCGATGTTCGTTGTCCATTGACTGAGTTTAAAATTGGCGACATCGACAATTGCTTGATTGTTGGTGACAAGCCACTTTCAGTTCCAAGTGATGGAAAAGAAGTCAAGCTAGAGGAGGGGATCTACCTTATTCGTACAGGGAAACTCTATCAAATTGAATTGCGGGTTTCACAAGCGTTCCACTCAAAATTACTTGGCGACGTGCTCGTAATCGAGCAATCGCAAAAAAAGCTGATTGACTTAGTAAGCGATTTAAACAAGCAGGTGAACGGCGAAAGCCCGCAGAATTCGAAAACATTCCCGGAGTTGATCCTGAACGAAATCAATAAGTCCAGCGAAGAAGACAGAGATAAACGGGATAAGCTGTTTCAGGAAATGGAAAAGAAGATCAAATCAGTAATGCGACAGCTCACGGCGAAAGAATCAACGAAGGGACCGCTTGACGCTTTCTATGACCGAGAGCCGTTGCGGGACCTGGACGACTTGCTAACACTGATGAATCAAAATTCGGTTTCCAGTGATCTCGCGCCTATGTACAATAAAGTCAGACGTACATTTAGTGACTACAAGAGAACACGGCAGGAGTTAGTTGAGGCCTACCGCCGACTGCGAGACGTTGAGGAGATTGACCTAAAACATGTCGTCGACTTTTACAAGGCCGATGCTGATTCGCAGATCGGACAGGTTTCTCGAGACCAAGTAGCAAGTTTTCAATTGTATTTTCTGCCGAAGTTGATCCTCGGTCCGGATTCTCGAGTAAGCCAATAGGTGACTTTGGTCACTAAAAACCGTTTTTAGGTAAGCGTTCACGGTTCGTAGCTATTGTTTCGTTAGACACATTGTTGATTTCTGCACTCTTTCTTCGTCATCCATCATGGACTCAATTCTTCGCCGACTGAACCAGATTCTTGATGGTCACGAGATCGTCGTCTCGGAAGAGTTGCTGCAGAAGGCGAGGGATGAATACGCTGCCGTCGTCAACCCGATCAATGAGAAGCTGGCGCAGATTAGCCAGTTGATTCGACGAGGTTTGCGCAGCGAGGCAATTGCCATGGCGAATGCTCCGCCCTCGCTGATTGACGCGGCGGTCGACTTGGAATTTCCTCGATATGATGAGTTTGCCGAGCTGTTGGGGATTTACGGTGAATCACCACCGCCTCGGATTGATCAGGATGCAATCGCGTTAATTAACGATGCGATGGTCGAGTTGCAACCCATCGATCGACTTCTGCGTCGGCAACGACGCTTGGCCCTCGCTCGCGCACCTTTGGCGTGGCGTCTGCACACATTAAGAGCGATTGCTGCTGCCGATCCAACGTCAACACATTGGCACGATGACATTGAAACGTTTGAGGGGGCACGTCGTCGACAACTCGGCAATGATGTTGCTGAAGCGATTGCACGGGCCGATACCCAACGACTGCAGCTGCTAAAGCAAGAGCTAAGCGACAAGGCGTGGCAACGGAAGCCGACTGCCAAGTTGATTCAGTCGGTCGACAAAAAGCTGCTAGAGTTGAAGACAAGTGCACTGACCGCGGCGCTGACTCAGCACGCGGAGCAACTGCTTGACGCGTCAAACAATTTTGACGAAGCGGGCGGTCGGCAGGCCGTATTGAATTTTCGCCAAGTGGCTGCTGAGTTGGTCGGGTTGGCTGGCAAGGAAGCAATTCCAGTCGACGTCCAAGCCAATGCTGAGTCCGGTTTGGCCTGGATCGATGGGATTGATGCTGAGGCTGTTCGAATCAGGCGTCGCGACACCGCGCTGGATGCGCTGCAGCGAACGCTCGACGACCCCCATTCGTCAATTGGCGTGCTGCATGCGGCACACCAAAACGCAGCGGCGTTTGACGAGCCGTTACCACCTGTGTTGCACAGCCGGTATCAGAATGTTATCGCTGAATTGCAGACACGGGCATCCCGGAAATTTTATCTGGGGATTGCAGCCGTGGTTGCCACCACGCTGCTTGTTGTGGGGACATTGGCCACCTTACAATTGAAACGATCACACAACGACAAGGTTTCGGCCGTCGCCGATCAATTGCAATCCCTGCTTGATTCGAAACAGATGTCTGAGGCTGAACGGTTTATCGCTGTCGTTCAGAAGCAGCAGCCCGCGATCGCACGGGATCCGGATGTCACCAAAATGGTCATTCGACATGCTGAAATGACAAAGCAGGAGACAGATCGGTCCGATCGATTCGCACAAGAATTACAACGAATCGTGGAGGCTGAAACACAGTCTCTCAGGCCTGCGATTTTGTCGGAACTGGAAAAGAATGCGGTCACTCCCACGGAAATAGATCAAGCCAGCCAGCAGCGAAAGCGTTACGAGAGTCATTTAACGGACCAGCGTCGCCAGCAAACGGAGAAATTGGCAGCAACGCTTGAACCACTTCGGCAACAACTGTCTGAGACTTCCAGTATCGCTTGGCAGGAACTCACAGCGGCGGAACTCGATCGCAAGATTGTAGAGCTGGACTCACTGGTAGATGCATTTTCAGAAAGCCAACGCAACTACCCTCAGGCAGCGATCGCACTACTGAACGATGCAACTGCACAATCTAAGCGAGCGGTTGCGGTACGCATGCGATGGTCAAGCGGACGTGCCAAGGCTGAGATGGCGACTAAATTGAGCGAGAGCATCTTCGCATCACGTTCGACGAAGGCGTTGCGGGATAAGTTAAAGGCGTTTGTCGAGACATTGCCGAATCATCCCGCTGCACCTGACTATCAGCGATCTCTAGATTCCTCGCAGTTCTGGGATGCAGCAGACGCATGGAATCAAATGTTGTCGGTAACAACCAAAGCCTATCAGGACAGTTTTTCTCCGGCGTCGATTGAAACTTTTAATCAAGCAAAATCAGCGATGGATCAGCTCGTATCGGGACCGCCGATACCGTTGCCGTCGTCGATTGAAATGTCAGTGCAGCAAGTCGAAAGCCGACGACAGGTCTTAAAAAATATTATTCAACATTGGAACAACTCGCTGTTCTCGCAAGTGATTTCGGTCACTGAGGAAGACGGAAAGGGATCACGTCATTTTGTTTACCAGAGCTACTACGATAAGAATCGCGAGGCATTCTCGTTTCAGCCAAATCTTTCCTATAAGGGGCGAGACATTGAAACAATCACGTCTGCTGATGGATCGGTCTCCAAGACCCGAATAAAGGGTGAATTTGTGATCAATCTGGAACCAAGCGAGACGGTCCAGTTATTGCAGGCCAGCTTTCAGCGCAATGAGAAAGATTTTCTGATCGACTGGGACGGTGCAATGCTGAAGATGTTGGCAATGGTTGGCAAGCGGGTTGGACTGGATGAGACTGTTCGCGAGGTAATCACCTTTCAATTATTGGAAAATCTGATCGAGGGTTCCCCAGCAGCCAAGAATTCCTTGCAAGGAGTGGCCAATCAAATGGTTGGACGCAAAGTAAATTGGGGCGATTGGTTTCGTCCGGCAGTTCCAGCCGCGTCTACTGTTTCATGGCTGCAGGCTGAGATTTACCCTGCTCTAGGGCAAGCTTATCAAAAACGATTGCAACCTAATTTTGGTTTAAAACGGCTCAAGGAACTGCGACTCGTACCAGTGGGTGTGGTCATGCAAAAAAACTCGCATTCAAGTGACGTAGCGGGTCTTTCTAGTTCCCGTATTCGATGGTGGCGGTCAATCGACACGCTGCCCGCAGGTACCCTATTCGTCGTTCGTCGTGATCCGGAAGATCCTTTGAAAGGCGAATGGATATCTGTCGGTGGTCTGAATGATGGTCAGCAGAGAATTGACGCAATGATCGATGGTGTTTCAGCGGGACAACTGGTTTTTCTCCAACCCACTCCACTGGAAAATCGAGTGTTGGGAAATTGGCCGACCGAACTCCGTCATTCTCTCCTCTGCCGTAGTATGACCCGGGCCGGCTGTGCAGATCTGACTGGAACCGGATCGGTGACTAAATTCGGGCAAGCCAACGATCTATGAATCCGTTCCGTTATCAACTCAATTTCAGTTTATTGTCAGGACTACTTTCGCGTGTCGCAATCTAAACCCAACGCTTCAGAGCGTTTTGTAGTCCGTTTCAAAGGCAAACGTATCGGCCCGCTATCGCAGGACCAAGTTGAACGTATGGTTTCTCGAGGGCAACTGACCGAGCAACATGAAATTTCCAGCGAGAGTCTCGACGGTTGGCAACGAATTGGGCTTTGGCAAAAGCGAAATGATCAAGAAGAAAGCAAAGCCGGTTTGAATAAGGCGAGTCAAACTCAAGAAACGACCGCGTCCGTTTCAAGCTCACAGTCGTCAGAGTCGCAACCCAATCGTATAGATCCAACCAGACCAAATGCAATGACCAGTGCAGCTGGCGACTGGTACATGGCCGTTGGCAGTGAACATCATGGACCTCTGGACGAACCAGCGATTGGTGCTTGGATCCGCGATGGGCGCATCACTGCCACCACGTTGGTATGGCGCAGCGGCATGGAAACGTGGTGCGAAGCGGCTGAAGTTTTTCCTGGTGTTTTGAGCTCTGCGACAGCACAACCTCCCGTGGTCGTATCGACCGACAATTCGCCGGCTCCCAATGCAGACTTTGCGGCGACCGACCGAAAGGGTTGGGTGTTAGCCTTGTGTGTTTTAACTTACCTTTTTGCTATCGAAACCATCGCGACCGCAATATTCCTGATTTACAGCGGCATCTTGACTCGAAACATGGGAACGGGAACGACACTCACGATTGCTTCTTTCGCAACGTTTTGCTTTGCGATGCTGCTATTCTCAGCGGCCATTCACATGACACGCCTAGTTGCGTCGTTAGATCGGTTGAGCCGAAATGGCTCTGCAAAGCACGCTCGTGAAGTCGCGGTGAACGATCGCCGTGTTTGGATCGCTGGAGTCTGTCTCGCATCCGCTTTGGTCATGTGCCAGACAGCAGCATTTGTACTTTTCATGGTTGGCACTGCCCGCGTCAGCTAGCGTACCTTGGTGCTTGTGTTCAGAATCACCTTGTCCTTCAACAACGAGACATATCATTTCCGCTGACGCACTCTCCCCAACGCCTGGTCGATTGTCGATTGCTGCCGGTGATCCGGAAGCGATGTTTGGCCTTTCGTCTACCGGCGGGACATCTGTTCGGACTTCTCTGGCCGGATTAATCGGGCTTATTCTGACGGCCGTATTCTATGGGGTTCTTATGATTTTGCCCGATAGTGGTTTCAAAGAAATGATGACCGAACGAGGTCCCACTCAATATGCTGCTGTTCTGCTCGGATTTTGGGCTTCGGTAATATTGATTGTCAAGCAACGAAAACTTGCCATCCAGCGTCGCGCGTTGAGACACGCAGTAATACCAGAAAACCAAGCGTTTGTGCTGACTCGTGACACGGCTTCGGATATCCTGGGCACAATCTATGCGATCGCTGATTTTCCCGAACGGTTCTTTGTCTACAATCGAATCTTGGTGGCAATGTCCAGCTTAAAGAACTTAGGACGCATTGGTGATGTTGATGAGGTGCTGCGGTCGATGGCGGACCGCGATGAGTCGGCAGTACATACGTCATTCGGAATGCTTGGTGGGTTCCTTTGGGCCATCCCCGTGCTGGGTTTCATTGGTACTGTGCTTGGCTTGGCTAATGCAATCGGGAATTTCTCGGCTCTCCTCGACGGTCAGGATGATGTGGCAGGAATCATTGGATCTCTGCGGGAAGTAACTGGTGGGTTATCGACTGCATTTGAAACCACGTTGATTGCGCTGGTGATTGCAATGGTGTTACAACTCTGGATTACGGTTCAACGAAAGGATGAAGAAGAGTTTTTGGACCGTTGCCAGGACTATTGCTTGCGTCAGATTGTCAGTCGAATGCGTTCCGATGATGCATTGCCTGTTAACTCCAGTCAGCCAGTCATTGCATCGCCGATTTCCGCAATGCGGTCGTCGGACATTTCCAGAGCGAATTAGCAAGTGCCACGATCGCGAAGTTCCGCTCCAGGCGTTTCCTTTTTTGCATTTCAAGATATCATCACTGCGGTGGTCGGGATTTTTATCTTGATCACATTGATCATGATCCTTGAATTAATTGAAAAGATCGACGCTAAGTCTCGAAGCACTGCCGGCGATGTTGCTGCCATCGTGCGCGTCATTGAACAGACTCGCATTGCTGCTGATGCAATACAGTCGGAACTTTCGAAGTCCACTGCATTGGCGAACCGACAGAGCGACGCGCTGGCAGTGGCTGATGAGATTAATGCCGAAATGCTGGATAAGCAAATTGAAACGCAAAATAAGCGCTCTTTAGAGTTGCAACGGCAGGTCGCTTCGATCCAACGTCAGGTCGATGATTCCCAGCGACGACAGGAAGCCGCCCGTCATGAAAATGAAAGGCAACGGCAGCAGGACGAAGCACGAATCCAGGAAGCCACTGAAGAGGCGGATCGTTTGCTGGGACGAGCGGGGAAGTTGCGTGACACGACTTTCCCAATGTACAACGGGACACTGGGCGACGGTCGGGGTCTAGTTGTGATTCGCTTGGGTCCCCACCCGGAATATGACGGGATTGATCAAAGCCATGTTCAAATTTCGATGCGCGACGGCGACGCTCGACGACGTTGGATTTACAATGATGTGGACGATCTATTGCAAGATTTGAATAAACGTGATCACACTCGCTATCACTATGTCGTATTGATCGCACCCGGAGGTGCTGCTGACTTCCATGACTTGCAGGAATACATGGACGCTCGCCAATCGAGAATACGCTACGGATTTGATGTGATCGGGAGGGATGATGGCATGCGGTTGATTTTCGAGCTGGAGGACCAATGAGCCGATATCGTGACCGATCCAGCGGAGATAGTTTTGATCTCTTCTTGGACACCATCTGCAACACATTTGGGGGAATCGTTTTTCTCGCTATCTTGGTTGCTCTGCTAGCAAAAGTGCGTCAAGATCCGGCGGGTGCCACTGCGAGTCCAGTTGTTGACGCGGTGACGATCAGTCGACTTCAAGATGAATTGGTACGCCAGGCTACGCGATTGCAAGAATTGGAAACAGTCCGTGGATCTTTACCCGTGCCAGTCGTTGATTCGTCGCTAACCGAATTAGTTGAACTGCGTAATCAATTGGAATTGATACAGACGGATAACTCTAAGTACACCCAAAAGCGGAATGAATTAGGCGAGACTTTGGTTAACATCGCAGCTCGTTCTCTGGAACTTGAGTCAGCCGCCGCCGACAATGCTGGGCTCGTGCAAGCCGCATTGCATCGACTTGAAGTTAGTCGCACCGCCTGGGAGTCTAGCCTCGCAACCGTTGGCCAAACGCTGAAAGTCCCCAGTGTGAAATCTGGAGCTGGAACTAATGCGATGATTGGGCTAAGCGGTGGTGAAGTATTTCTAGTCTGTTCGCCCGACGATGGTGTTGGCGAGTTCTTTGAGCAGCATGTAGTAACGACCGACCAGGGCTTCGGTGTTTGGAATGTTCGATTTCGCTTCGGCAGAGGATTGCGCCTGGAAGGACCAAGGTCAGAGTTTGCGTTGGTTGAAACCGCCAACCGGATTAGCCGATACGGAGGCACCTTAATCATCGTTGTCTTTCCAGACTCGTACCAATATTTCGCTAGGGTTCGAGACATTTTCAAACGATCTGGCATGAATTACGAATTGTGGGTTAAAGCTGAAGCCGAAGACTTCACATTCTCCTATGGCGGTGGATCCGGTCGAGTTCAATGAGTGTTACCGGATAGATGAGCTAGGATTTGTTTGGGCATTGGCCGAGTACTGTTTTGATTCAACGGAAATTGGAATTTGCGAGCCGGCGAGCACGCTGCATTCCCTCCCGATCCCTTGAACCAAGTGTGATTTGCCAAGGCCGCTCCTGCGCACCAACGCAATTTTGTCGCCACGCGTTATGAACTCGCCGCTCGCCAGTTCTTCAAACGGGAATGACCGGGGACGGGAATGACCGGGGACGGGAATGACCGGGGACGGGAATGACCGGGGACGGGAATGACCGGGGACGGGAATGACCGGGGACGGGAATGACCGGGGACAGAGCCCATCAGCTAGCGGTTGTCGCTCGCCAATTGGGGAGTCATCGACGACAGTCGCGATTCTCCGTGTCAATAGCGGTTAGGAACTGAACCGCTTTAGCGGTCTGGCTGGCAGCCATTTGGCACTGTCAGGCTAGTACGCTCACGTTTTTGGAACCCGTAACTGCAACAGGCGTAATGGCTTACGTAGGGCTGTGATCGCACGTGCACCTATCCGGTTGCAGCGCGGCAACTCCGCCAAACTGGCTGATTTGAAACCGCTGTCGACAATTCTCGGGACGTTTTCAACGACTGCGAGCAGTTAACCCTGCATTGTTCACCAGCAGTGTGTTGATCGAGTAATTTTGAGCGTCAAATTTCCGATTTGTTTCCCGAGTGCTGAATCGGCGCAAAACGGCCCGTTGCCCAATTTCGTTTTTCTCGGCGCTGGGCATCGTTTCCAGCGAAGTACTTCAGGCTCATGAGCGTGAGTCGGTGGCGGCTGAAGCCACGGGCCGGTTCGCCTGTGAAGTCGGTGATTCCCACTATTCGATTCGCCCGATCCGGCGTGACGATAATGGCCCGGCTGATTCGGCGATGCGAAGGATCAGTCGCCGTGAATACTTGATCACCTCGCAGCCAACCTTCAGTACGAACAAGACGCTGGAGATTCCAGCAGGCACCAACGCTCTCTTCAAGCGCCCGGGATAAGGTCACCACTTCATACTTTCATCGCCGCCGGATGCCAGCGATGGAAATCGGGGCAGAACGGTTTCCACGAACACTCGCTAAAGGTCGGAACGTGTCAATGACTGCCGGCGGGAACGCCGTGTGCGAAAGCAACGCACACCATCAGCAAGAGGCGACTAGCAGATTCGAACTGCTGTAGACGGATTTGCAATCCGCTGCCTAACCACTCGGCCAAGTCGCCTGCTGGAAATGGAAAGAGTAGGAAAACTTTCCAAAATCGTCAAGAACACCCCGATCGTCATTCTCAGCCATTTAGCTGTGATTGGGAGAACCGTTCCTGTCGTGAAGTCAGGTATCGGAAACTTCGGGTGCGGGCTTGAATGACATCGGTAGAATTCAAAAAGTTCGCGTCAGCGATTGGCCGCACTGTTCTTGGCAACTGGCCAATGTGCCACCCAAACGGGCGTCTGGCGCTGTCCGTGCGACGCAGTGCCTCACGCGCCTGCACAGACCAGGCGGGGGTGCTAATCTATGCCCTTTCCCCAGCCCACCGAACGACAGAGCCCCCTCCCGCCCTATGAGCGATCCGCTTGACCCTTCCGTTGCCGCTGACTCTACCGACGACAGCATTGTTTCGCCACAACGCGAATCGACTTGGCAACAAATGAAGACCACGGAAGACTGGTGGGCAATCTGGTGCGCAGCTGCCTTGCTATTGGTTTCGTTTCTCGCCGTTTGGATCGCCTTGCCGTCTGGCGTCGCCGATCGTTTGGCGGCCGGCGAACAGGTATCGGTTGTCAGCCCGCTGAAGGCTTGGTTGGGCAAACCAGGCAGCTGGGAAGAAAACCCGATCGACGCGTTTTACGTCGCCGCCAGCGGTGACGCAGAGGCAAAGTCGATGTACTGGGGCGTGTTGGGCGCCCTGCTGATCATCGGCGTGTTGTTCACGATCGCGATGAAGTTGCGTGGTAAAGACGCCGCCGGATTCGCCGTCGCCTTTCCCGTGGTGTTTGCGCTAGCCACGATTGCCTATGTATTGGCCGGACAAAGCACCATCAAAGCGTACAACTTGGAATACGCACTGTGGGCGTTGTTGGTCGGGTTGATCATCAGCAATACCCTGGGCACCCCGGGTTGGCTTCGACCGGCAGTGCTGACGGAATTTTTCATTAAAACCGGCCTGGTGTTGTTGGGAGCGGAAGTGCTGATGGGGCGGCTGATGGCACTGGGGTTGCCGGGGATTGGCGTGGCTTGGGTGGTCACCCCGATCGTATTGATCAGCACCTATGTGTTCGGACAAAAGGTGCTGAAGATTCCGTCGAAGTCACTGAACATGGTGATCAGTGCCGACATGTCGGTCTGCGGCGTGTCGGCTGCAATCGCGACCGCTGCGTCCTGCAAAGCCAAAAAGGAAGAACTCTCGCTAGCGATCGGTTTGTCACTGTCGTTCACCGTTGTGATGATGGTGTTACTACCGATCATCATCACAGCACTGGGATTGTCCCCCGCAGTGGGTGGGGCGTGGCTGGGTGGCACGATTGACGCCACCGGCGCGGTGGCTGTCGCCGGCGCGACGCTGGGTGAAGAAGCGTTAGAAGTAGCCGTGACGATCAAGATGATTCAAAATATCTTGATCGGTGTCACTGCGTTTCTGGTGGCGGTTTACTGGGTCACGTACGTCGAAAAGACGCCTGGTGCACCACGTCCAGGTATCGGTGAGATCTGGTATCGATTTCCTAAATTTGTGCTCGGTTTCATCGCCGCATCGATCCTGTTTTCGCTGCTTCATAATCAACTGGCCGAGGGCGGATTGATCATTGATGCAATGATCAAGGGATCAACAAAAACCCTGCGTGGTTGGTTGTTCTGTCTGGCGTTTGTGTGCATCGGATTGGAAACGAATTTCCAGCAATTGATGCCCTACTTTCGTGGCGGCAAACCGATGGTCCTGTACGTCTGTGGCCAAACACTGAACCTGTTGTTGACGTTGTTGATGGCCTACTTGATGTTCGAAGTGATTTTTCCGGGAACCGGTCAATGACGCGGCAGCGGTGGAATTTCATCTTCGCCGTGACCTTGATCGCGGCCGTTTGGGGCATTGTGCTGCCGATGCTGTCCAAAAGTGACGTCGTCCGCGCCCGCCGAGCTTGGCTACAGCAACAGCGGATTGATCCGGCCGCGATGTACTACACCGAATTGCCGATGATGGACAACATCCTGGACCGGATCGATCGCTGATTTTCCCTTCCAGTCGACTCCTTGCCTCCTCCGCCGGAGCCGCCTGGCAACCTGCAATCCAATGCAGGCGACGTGCAATCGGTTGCACGTTCCTGACGAGAGCCTGCTGGTTTCGGCGGGCTTTTAGGTGCGGATGATTCATCAACCATGAACTTCTAGCCGACGGTTCCATCTGACTCACATTGCAACTCCCAAGAAGAACCGGACGCTTGCGCGTGCCGTTTGATTGGCGCCGAATGTTTTCTGCCTGGTTTGCCTAACACTCGACCACCAATGAATTTGCGTCGATCGATGCCAGTCTCATCGATCATCCGATCCGTGGCTGGACGGATGGGGACGAACGGAGTCGCCACCGGATTACAGGTGGCGTTCATAGCGTCGTAGAACTGCCGGAAGCGGCGAATCGACGCACGCTTGGCACGCCACATGCGTTCGCCAATCATGTGGCTGCTGATTCGATTGCGGGATCCTCGGGCCGCCCTATCGCCAGAAGAACTCTGTTTGGAACCTGCCCAATGATCGCGCCCCCCTTCGGTGTACTGGTCGTTGACGACGAACCCAATATCCGTTCGGGATTGGCCAAGGGGCTCGCGGCCGATGCCGACCATCTTTCCACCGCCGGGACCGCCGACGAAGCGCTCGCGCTGTTTCAACAGCGAACCTATCAACTCGCCATCATTGACGTGCGGCTGAACTGTGGCACGACCGGGATCGAGTTGATGAAACAATTGCATCAACTGCGTCCCCAGACGTCGGTCATCGTGATCACGGCACACGGAACCGTGCAGACGGCGGTCGACGCGATGCGCGCCGGCGCCTTCGATTTTGTGCTCAAACCACTCGACCTGAACTTGGTCCGTCAACAGACTCGCCGCGCCCGTGAACACGATGCGCTGCGTGTCGAGAATCAACTGTTGCGCAGCCGGCTGGTCGGTTCGGGCGAAATGCCTCAGATCGTCGGCAATGGTGCGGCAATGCAGTCGGTGTTTCAACAAATTCGCCAAGTCGCCGATACCGAAGCGACCGTCATGATTCATGGCGAGAGCGGCACGGGTAAAGAATTGATCGCACGTGCACTGCACGATCTAAGTGACCGCAGTTCCGCACCGTTTGTCGCAGTCAATTTAGGCGCATTGCCCGAAACGTTGTTGGAGAGTGAATTGTTTGGGCACGAAAAAGGTGCCTTCAGTGGAGCCTCGCGACAAAAACCCGGCTGTTTCGAGCAAGCAGCATCTGGAACGTTGTTTTTGGACGAAGTCACCGAGATGTCGGCGAAAAGCCAAATCGACTTGTTGCGAGTGCTGGAAACCCGCAATTTCACCCGGGTAGGCGGCGAACAATTGTTACATTCCGAAGCGCGTGTGATCTCGGCGACCAACCGCTCCGTGACCGAGTTGATCAAGGACGGTTCGTTCCGCGAAGACCTGTATTATCGACTGAACATCATTCCAATTGAAGTTCCACCGCTACGCAGCCGACGCGAAGACATCCCCTTGTTGGTGGACCATTTTCTGGAGACGTTTTGTGAGCGGCATCACCGCACGATCAAACGCATGGTGCCCGAGGCGATGGACATGCTGACCGCTGCGACGTGGCCTGGCAACGTCCGACAACTGCGCAACGCGATCGAGCGGATTGTGGTCACCAATGTCGGTGACGTGATCGAAAAATGTGATCTGCCGACCGAGCTGATGAAGACGCCATCGGTTCCCATCGTTTTGCCCAATTCATTGTCCGAAGCCGTGGAAGGCTGCGAGCGGGACACGATCAAGCTGGCTCTCCAAGCCTGTGGTCTGCACCGCGAAAAAACCGCGCAGACGCTCGGTATCAGTGTGCGAACCCTGCACTACAAGATGGGGCGCTACGGTCTGCATTAAAGCCCGGACCGACCTAAGAACGGAGGGTTAAACCCGTCGATCATACAATTGGTGCATCACCGGGGTGCAAGGGCTTGCAGTTTCTGCATTGAATTGCATTGCCGACCCTCCCAATTGCCGCTGTTGTACCAGTTGTCGCAACGCTTTGATTTGCGAAATTCTTAATAGGAAAAGCGTTCTCTGGATTTCATTGCAGCGCTGCTACGGCGGGTCAATGGTCATTGGCATGCAACATGCATTACCCCGAATCGCACCACCGAGTGTCGCCATTGCATTTGCCCCCTCCAGAAATGAAACATTGATCATGTACCGCAAAATCAAATTGAAGCGGCAAGTTCATGATTTGCGAGCTAACGAATTCGGTTCGCTTGCCGATCTACGTGAAACCGCTGAATCACCCGATCAAAACATTTTGATGATTTGCTGTGCCGATCACGGTCTCGTCGTCGACGACCTGTCATTTACCGATCAACAGCACTGCGTGATCGTACGCAATATGGCGGCATCAATTCCCGGATCGTGTTTGGTGGGCAGTTCGGCAACCATCAACGGGATTCAGTATGCCATTCGCCGACGCAACGTCCAGGACATTATTGTTTGTCACCACTTCAATTGTTTGCTGGCGGCGCATTGGATGAAACCATCTTTGAATCCCGTGATGGTCGGCCCGGCTCGGGAGTTCATTCAGAAAGCCAAACATGTGGTGGATGAACATTATCACTACACCAACCAACGCGAACGACTGGGGCTGATGGTTTGCGAGCACACGTTGTTTCAGCTGGAAAACCTGTGCTCGCATGACTTTGTCAGGAACCGATTGGAATCCGGCCAACTTCGTTTACACGGTTGGGTCGTGGACGACGACACGGCTCGGGTGTTGTCGTTCGATCCGATCGAACACGCCTTCACCGGCCTGGAGCAGCTTGCCAACCAGGACCGCATCAGCTAGCCCGCTGTCTGTCCCACGGGTCATGGCTAAACTGGTTCGAATCGATTTGGACCAAACGCAATGACAACAAGTGGACTCGCGATGTTTGATACACACGACGGCCGGGGTGTGCGGCGGTTCGCCGCCGGACTGGCCGTTTTAAGCCTACTGACGTCGTCTGTCACGGCATGGATTTTGGCAAACGTCCGACGAGAACAAGAAATCGTTGGGCGTCTCATCGAACACCTGCCGCAAAGCGATTTGCAGGTCGCCAACGAATTGTCGGGTGACCTCAGTCTGCAGAGCAGTTTGTCATTTTTGTTGGTGCTCAATATCGTCGCCACCGCGATTGCATTTGCCCTGGTGGTACGAGGCTACTTGAGCAGCGAACGGTCATTGCAAGATGCCAAAGTGTTGTCCTCGGATATTCTCGCCAGCATGGATGTCGGTGTGATGACAACCGACAAAAACGGACTGTTGACCAGCATCAATCCCAGCGGACGAGAATTGATTGGACTAGATGATGATGGAATCGGTAAACGTCTGGCAAAGATGGGAAATGAACATGAATTGCTACACTCCATTTGTAGTGAAATCAGTGACCACCACCATCCCATCCGCGACCGCGATTATTGCATCACGCATCATGGTCACAAAAAAACGCTACGAGCCGGTTGTACGATGTTGCATAATCGTCAAAAGGAGCAAATCGGAATGGTGATCCAAGTCCGCGATGTCACCGAAAAAGCGTTGATGGAGGAACGACTGCGTCGGATGGAACGCTACATGGGGCTTGGTTCGCTGGCCGCAGGGTTGCAGCATGAAATCAAGAACCCTCTGAGCGCTCTTTCACTGCACATCCAACTGCTGTGTGAACGTTTGGATCAAGGGTCTTATGACGACGAAGTGGCTGAGTTGCTAGACATTCTGAACACCGAAGTCAAACGCATCAATGATGTCCTGGATGGGTTCCGCAACTATGCCTCGGTCACCGAATTGGGGCGGACGCCGGTCGACATCACGCTGTTGATTGAAAAGCTTGCCAGACTCTTGCGGCCTCATGCCGAAAAGCATCATGTCAAAATCCGGTTTCAAAAACCCGCCAATCCGATCGGCATGGTCCAAGCCGACTCGGTCCGCTTGGAACAGGTGTTTTTGAATCTCGCACTCAATGCGACTGCAGCGATGCCCGATGGCGGAACCCTTTCCTTCCGATTGGCGCAACAAGACGGGTTTGCACAAATTGAAATCGAAGACACTGGTAACGGGATTCCGCCGGAAATCCAGTCAAAAATCTTCGATCCCTACTTCACCACACGCAATGAAGGCACCGGAATGGGGCTGGCGCTTTGTGACAAAATCATCCGCCAACACGACGGCAGCATTGACTTTCAAACCGATCCGAACGGCACCACGTTCACCGTGCTTCTTCCGTTCGGATCGGCAGCAGAACAAAAGGCCTAGTGGCTATGGGCCAGCTGCCTGATTGACCACATGCAGTTGGTCGATCGCCAGTGCACCTAGCGGCTGCCTGGTGCCATCGCTCCACACCACTGCGACGTCCTCGACTGAATCGGAATCCCCCAACCCAAACGTCAGCGGCAATTCGACTTGCGAAAGGTAACTTTTTGTCGGCATGACCTGCTTGCGCTGTGTCGATCCGTTGGCCGTCACTTCCACCCATGACCCAATCGCGTCGCGATTGCACCGCTGAGAGTCTCCAGTCAATTTGATGCGTAAAAAGTGGTGCCCGAGTTGCTGGTCGTTGCGCAACAAACGTGGTGCGCGTCCAGTCGAAGTGATCAGGATGTCCAAATCACCATCGTTGTCGATGTCGGCATAGGCAGCCCCACGGCCGACCATCGGTTTCAGCATGTCCGGCCCGGCCAACGATTGGTCGACCGGCAAGAATTCTGAACTGTTGCGATGTCCGGCATTCCAGAACAACTGGGGTGGTTGTTCGTAGTATTGACTGGCCTGGACCCGATTGATGTCTTCTTCCAAGTGGCCATTGGCACAAAACAAATCGGCACGGCCATCAAGGTCATAGTCCAGATAACACAATCCAAAGGTCAATAGGGATCGCGTTGTTGGCCCCAATCCGGTCGAAACAGCTTCATCATAGAACTGCATCTGACCAGACGGTGTCACATAGAATGCGGTCATTTCGTTGGCAAAGTTACCGATCGCAACCGCCATCGATTTTTGATTTCGAAAGGCTGTGATATCAATCCCCATCGCACCGCGAGCGTTTCCGGTGGAATCAAACGCGATCCCGGTCAACACGCCGACGTCAGCGAAATGGCCTTGCCCGTCGTTTCGCAACAATACGTTTTGGACCGTATCATTTGCGACCACCACGTCCAAGGCACCGTTGGCGTCAAAGTCACAAAACGCCAGTCCCAATGATTTGGATCGTGGCACGCCGGTGGCATCATTACGAAGCTGAACGCCGGCGGATTCTGAGACGTCGGTGAACGTGCCGTCACCATCATTCTGATACAGGTAGGGGAACGTTCCCTCGAAATTTTGCGGTCGCCCATAGGCGCGTCCGCCGCCAACCAGTTGAAAATGTTGCGATTGGTCATACTCGCGACTCCACTGGACATAGTTGCAGACGAACAGGTCTAGATCGCCGTCGTTGTCATAGTCAAACCAACCCGCACTGGTGCTCCAGCGATCATCATCTCCGCCCACGCCGGCGGCTGCGGTAACGTTTTCGAATTGCCCGTCACCCAAATTGCGATACAGCTGATTGGTTCCCACGGCTGTGATCAAGACATCCACCAAACCATCGTTGTCGTAGTCACCGACCGCGGCGCCCATGGCATACAACGCATTGTCAAATCCGGAACCTTTTGTCACGTCGGTGAACTGGCCGCCATCATTGCGATACAGAACCGATGTATTCGACCGACCGCTCGACGGATCGTCCGACCAGTCCATGGAATTGACGAGCAACAAATCTTGATCGCCGTCGTTGTCGAAATCAAAGAACGCACAACCGCCGCCCATTGTTTCGGGTAACAATTTGTCGCCGTGAGCACCATTGTTGTGAACAAAGGTGATTCCCGACGCATCGGTCACGTCAGTGAAGAGGGTTTTGGGCGGCCGGATCGTTGGTGCTTGACGAATCTTCACTTCTGCCAATTCCGATTCACTGACCGGCGCAGGTGGTAATGGTCGGGACAACCAATAGCCGACCGCACCGCCGGCTAGCGCGATCACAATCAGTCCGACCAGCGAAGCACGAAAGGCGCGGCCGATGATCGCGTCGTCTCGTTCTTCGGTCGTATCATCCGTTTCGTCATGGCGCACAGGACGTTTTTCAGTTGACATCGGTGGTCTCCTTCGTCGTCTTGTCGGACGTGGCTTCGGGCTCATGGGCTTCTTCTTCTTGACCAGGCTCACTGTCGCGATGCAGCGAGTAAATCACGACAGCTTCGGCAGCGTGGTTGGCCGCGGGATACTTTTCCCGGGCCAAACGAATGGCACGGCCTTTGGCATTGTCATCGGGTTTGTAACGCAGGTGCAGCGATTGGTGCTTGTCCGATCGCGATTGATCACCCAGTTTTTCGTACAGCAATTGCAAATTGAAATGCGCGGTGACGTTTTCAGGGTCAATCGTCAACGTTTTCTCGAATTGATCAACCGCCTGTTGAAAATAGTCTCGGCTCTCCTCCAGACGTTCCTGGCGAACGCGAACCACACCTAGATCGAACAGGGTCCGCCCGAGTTGGTTAATGACTTCGATGTCTAGACTGAAATCGAACCCCCGCATCCGCATGTCAGCGGTCTGATCTTCCAACACACTTCGCAGGTTTTGCACGGCTTCTTCCAGTCGATCCTGCTGAGAATTGATCACACCGGATAGCCATGCCCATGTCCAACGCGGAAAGCCGTCGGTCTCGCGATACTCGTTGGCGCGGTTGAGTGCCTCGACCGCTTCGTCCAATCGGCCTTCGGCGTTCAAAACACGCGCCAGATTGAGACCACCGTCGTAGCGTCCCAATTTTTCGACTTCGGAAAACGCTTGCTCGGCCTGACGCAACTCGGATTTCCCCTTCAACAGCAATCCGATTCCATAGTCGTTCCAACGCTGCCAACTGGGAATCGCACGCTCCGGATTCTCAACGGATTTGTCGACACCCTCGACAGGGAACACGATCGTGTCGACCGCCATCGTCGTGATCGGCAACTCATTATTGTACGGTTGCCCCGGTTCGTAGCCGCGAATGTTTTGACCAAGCTTGGCGTTTCGCTTGGAAACAAAATCCATGTACCGTTGGTCAAATTTGCGATACTGCAGCTTCACCTCGACTTTAATCGGTTCACGAACGTCGTCCGGGACGTGCAATCCGTAGTGAACGGTCTGGCCGGCCCCCGGCGGGATCTGGTGGTTGTACAACGGTGTAAAGATGTCTTGAGGGTTACGGCGATCGATTCGATTGCCGTCTTTGTCCAACATGAACACGTTGACAAAGTGCGACCAGGGATCCACCTCGTTGTACTTATCCTGGTTGACCGCACCACTGCGTCCGATCACTCGATCGCCACTGGTCACCGTGACTTCCAACCAGATTTCATTGGAATCCACTGTGCCTTGGGAGAACAGGTGCCCGAGTTTCAACGTTCGGATCACTGTTTCCAACAGGTAGTCATTGCCCGGTTTCAGAGCCGGAACCAGCGGTCGCAACGGCGCGATCAGCTTGCCATCAATTTGGCCTTCTTCGCGAATCCCAAAGATGTCGACACGCGTGACGTCTTTCAAAAATTCTTGATGTGCCTTGATGATGTCATCGCGATCTCGCAACCAAGCCATTCCGGTGTTTGCTGATGGAAACAGGTGGTCATGCACACTCAGTTCGTCGGCATCGTCAAAGTGATTGGCACCAAAATCATTCGATGCCACCAACGGCATGTGACATTTGCTGCAATTATCAACTGCTTTAGGCGGATAATAAAAACTGCGTGCCCCGTGTCCCGATACTCCGCTAAACAAGTAGGGGTCGTAATGGTTTTGGCCGCGCAAGAATTCCTTGTAGTGGTTCAGCGCCTGGGGCAAGTGGACTTTATGGCAAGTCGAACAGAATTCTGCCGTTTTATGAAACGGTTTCAGAAACGTCTTTTTGTGGAACGACGGTTTCGCTTTGACCAACTGATTATTGATCCATTGCAACGCCGCGTTGTCGCTGTTGGCAAACGGATAGTGCAAAGGTTCCTCGATGGTGTAATCCGCATTGCCGCGAACGCTGTTGACGTTCGTGATCGCGTGACAGACGGTGCAGGTGATACCAGCGTCTGCCGTTTCATGATTCAAGACATCAAACTTGGGATCGTCAAACGCCCCTGAAAAGAAGGGCACGGGATCGTGACAACCAGCGCACCAGCGAGAGGCTTGGACGGATCCGTCACGGGCCAACGACACCTCCCGCGTTTCATCAACACTTGCCAAATAGGTTGGATTGTTAAACGAACTGAAGCGATGCACGCTGTCCGACCAGTCTTTGTGAATGTCGGCGTGACACTTCAGACAATAGTCGTCGTTCATCATCGCGTCGGCCGGAATGAAATTCCCCGACGAAGTCCGTGCTAATGAAGGTTCGAAATACTGCACGCCCGATTCCGGACCGACTGCGTTCCATTGCCGAGGGTCTTGCATTTGCAATGCGACCATGACGGCAACAGCGGCAGCGGTGACGCCAGCAAAACTGAGCCCGATTCGCCATTTAATTCGCGGTCCGGCGAGTCGATGAAGCCAGTACAACCAAATGGTGACCAGAGGACAGGCGAAGTGCAGCCAATAAACGGTGTTGCGGGCGATCGGCGTCTTCAGATCGAACCCGCCGATTCGTACCAGCAAGATCCCGGTGATCAAGACGATCAAACTGACCGCGAAGAGCGCATAACCGATTCGCACGGCGCGGCGATTGCGACGATCTTTGGTAATCCACATGTGGATAAAACCAAACACCACCAACGGAACGATCAACAACAGCCCCATCACGAGGTGCGCCAGAAACATGTACTGGTAAAAATAGCCTTGGTAGGTTTCTGCTTTCGCCCATTCCAGAAACGTGACGCTGGAGAGATAGCCGGAATTGGCGAACAACAACGCAGAAAGAATGAAAATCAGATAAAGCAGTTTGCGAAGACGCGGGCCAACGGCGCGCACGTACTTCTTCTTTTTGGGCGCCGCCACCGAGGCGTTACCGGCTGAAACCGAAGACATGGAATGATTCCTAACGAAGATAAGTCTGTACCATTGAACCGATTCCCCAATCATAAGGATTCGGCGACAAAGCTCCGGCGATCGCACCCGCGTTGCGGGTGGCGAAGGTTGAGGTTTGAATGCGGCAAGCACAGCGGGCGCAGGCGAATCAACCGTCTGCAAAAGAAACGCAGGCCTGTTCCATCGAAGGAACAAATGGGAATGCGAGATCGCTGTCCTAAACCGGCATGCAATCCATGCAACGCATCGACGATGACCGGTACGGCAAAAACCTAAAGACGTTCTGGCGGGCGATCGACGGTGGCCGGAAACCCACTGGGCAACTCCAGCTGATCTTGAACCGAGAGGCGATGGTTCAAAGAATCGCAGTCCGATGCGCCATCATGCAAACAAGCAATTTGTTGTTGCAGTCGGTGACTAACTGGTGCCGAGGGAGCTTCGGAGGGAATTGCAGGCGCCCGTTGGCACAACGGGCCATTGCAGGGACGCGTTTGCGGCACGGGTGTTGGTGGCAATCGCTGATCCAGAAATGGACTGCCCCAAGAACGACGCAAACCCATGTTCTCGCCGGCATGCTGCGAATCTCCATGATTAGCTCCGGCCAACCAATCACCACAACTGGCAGACGCCGACCGCGGCGCAATCGCACCGGTCGAAACCGCAATCAGAGCAATGAGGGTCAGGAAACGCAGCATAGAGATCGGTCAAGAAATCGGTGAACAGATTTTCCCAGCCTACGTGATAGTTGGAAATCGGTCAACTTAATTGTCTCAGGAAGGGGCGTTTGGGCAACCTTCGGATCGTTGGCGAATCAATCACAGGTCCGATCGAATGAAGAAAACCTTCGTTTTTGAAATCGATGATCCGGCATTTACCGCTTTCCCACGCGATTCTAGGCCAAAGCAGCCTGAATGCGGCCGACCAGACCATTGTCACGGTCGCCGGTGCCCGGCAACAGGTGCGCGGCACTGGCCAGATAGGCGTTTCGGAATTCAGGCGAAACCGCGTAGTAATCCTCCAGTGCAGCCGAGCTGAACTTGTAATCATGCGAGTCGTTGCCTTTGAGGAACACCAATCGCCGGGCGGTGTTGATCAATGTTTCTGGTTTACCACCGTTGTCCAGGTAGCTGCGCATCTCGCTGGCAGCTTGCTCACGGTTTTTAGAAACGGTGTCAAAAATCGTTTGCACCTGGGGCGTTGACTCCGAGTCAGCTGAGACAAAGGCGGCATCAATCCTGTTCGTTCCGACCTTGCCGCGCGATTTCATCGAATCACGGAACGACGGGATGAAGGCTGCGTTTTGCAACAACAATTCACGCCGAGTCCGCTGGCGAAAGGCTGTTCGATAAGAAAACTGCATTGCGTTGGTGGTGGTGGCCGAATGCAGTGCAATGATCCCAGGCTGCTGGGCCAACATTTCCGCGGCCGACAAATACAACGCGTCACTCACCGACTGGACCGCGATTCCATCGGAAATCATCTTCACGGTTTCCTCAACGGCTTGCTCGGGAGTCGCGCTTCGCAAGGTGTCCAGCAGATCGCTGGTGGCAGTGGCATCCAGACGTCCGCGCTGCCAATTCTGGTCCACCTGGTCAAGCTGTTGCTGGGTCACACGCCACGCCGCATCGGCCGGCAAATCGCTGGTCGACGGGTTGGGGTCGCCTTCGTGGTTCAAGATCGCATAGGCCAGCGAACGCAACACGGGTTCCGCGTATCGCCAACCGATACACTGCAGCGTGCGGTAGGAGTTTGCAACGTAGATCGCTTTGTGACCGATGCTGCGATAATCACGGCATCCGTAATGCGCCATCAGATCAAACACCTCCGCAGCGCTGGCGGATCGACACAGCGAAACGACGGCCGCATCAGCAGCTTCAACGTCCCAGGAATCCATCGCCTGGCGAAATGCTTTCTTGGCTTGATGCGACGGCGGCAACTTGGACGAGTCAACTGCGGACATCGTCCAGTTCCCTTCATTGACATCACGGGCCTGAGACGATTTGAAATAATCCAGCGCCCAGAAAATCGGCAGCCAGCGATCGCTATCGGGCGCCGCCAGACTGGCTAAATGAGCTGAATTGACAACCAACACCGCGTGGAATTTGAACCCCACACTCGGTCGCGGCTGAACATTGCGGACACCGGCCAACAATAGTGCCGCCAAGACTTCGCGGTAGCTGGTACCGGACTGAATTTTTTGCGCAAACACCTCCACCACTTTCTCACGCGGCGTGTCTTCCAACAGCCGAACCAACGGTTCGATCTCGGGTGCAAACTGCACCGCATCGGCAGGCAGCTGGCTGTCGGCGGCGGAGACCGATGGCAACTGTCCAAGGAAACCAAATTGATCCAGCGAATACAGTGCCCCCGCAGCGCCCAGCGAATGGAGGCTCACTGATTTCAAAAAACCACGGCGTTGGGAATCGATCGGTCGGCTACTCATCGGATTGGCCTGGGGATGGATGGCAAGGAAGGCAGGGAACTGTTGATTGTAACCGGTAGACGAATTCGACTGGCAGGCAAACAATTGCAATCCATCTGCTAGGCGATCTGGCGTCGCCGGGCTGCAGACGCTTCCCCAACCTGGATTCAACCACCGCTATGCTTTCCCAACACCGCTTTCGAACCGCTCCGATTGGCTTGATCATGGCTGCAATCATGACGACGCCCCACACCGCAGGGGCACAAACCGCGGACGATGATTCTCAGCCACAACTGGTGCGTCGCAATCAAGTCCAATTGACTTTGGCAGGGGCAGAGCGGGCGATTGTGGCCAGCCGATCCAAGGCGGAACAAATGGGCGTGAACGTCAACATTTCCGTTGTCGACGACGGTGGACATTTGTTGGCGTTTGTCAGAATGGATGGTGCGCGTCCTGGTAGTGTTTACACGTCGATGACCAAAGCCACCTCCGCCGCGACCAAACGTGGGGCCACCGGTCCGCTGCCCAACGCCGATTCGGCCAACACCCATTTGAGCTTGGCCGTCGAAGCGGCTGCGGCGGTCAGTGGCGGAAAATTCACGACCCTCAAAGGTGGCGTTCCAATCGTCATCAACGACCAAGTGATCGGCGCCGTGGGTGTCGGCGGGGCAACCGGAGAACAGGATGCAGAAGTCGCCACAGCCGGCGTCGCTGCACTCACACAGGAGATCGAATCGATGGGAGATGCACTGTCAGCAGACGACGGCAACCACACAAAGGATTCGATTGTTGGCAACTGGTTGGCTGAATCAATCGAGCAAGCCGGCGTGATCGACCGAGTTCAAACGACGTTGCAAATTGCCGCCGACGGGTCCGTTTCCGGCGACACGGGTGTGAACCGCTTTCACGGGAAAGCGGAGATCAATGGAAATGAACTTCAAATCGGTCCCACCGCAATGACACGCCGCGCCGGACCACCGGCGATGATGGACCAAGAATCTCGATTCGTTGCGGCACTCGGGAAAGTTAAACAGTTTCGTATCGACGACAACGGAATGCTGTTTTTATTGGATGCCAACAACGCTGAACTTCTGCGAATGTCCCCACTCCCATCGTCGAACTAGTCATGTTTCAATCGCTGTGAATGGAAACGCCGCTGGTTGAATGAGTCGCTGCGCAGCGTTTAAGGGGGAGGGGAGCTCGGCAAAACCCTGATCACACTTCCGCAAACGGGCTGTTGATTTAGTTACCCAACGCGTGAGTTTTGAAGCCGACGCTTTTGCGTGGGGCATTGGTTTTTGGTAACCCGAAGCGTCAGCGAGGGATCCTGTTAACACCCTAAATCCCTCGCTGACGCGCTTTGAAGTTGCGCTTATGC
>NZ_JAMYFE010000033.1 GCF_024129865.1 Stieleria tagensis
TCTCCCAATGGGTGGCATGCGAAGCTGGACGACCTCCAAGGCGGAGAACCGAACCTAATCACGCGTTCTTAGTTGACCCAATGATTTAGACAAAGATTGACGCTCAACCGCCATTAACGAAAGTTAGGGATCCCTTAAAGACGATCTATGGCATATAATTCGTCAGTGCCAGTCTGGCGAGCATCCGCTGCCAGGTTTGCACGATGTCCTAGCAGATTTGCGACAGTTTGACGTCGGATCGATCGCTCGAGCTGTCGCAGAGCCGACGAAAGAAAAAAAATGGATCTTTTATTTGTCGGAAATAAAGGGTGATTTCCACGAAGTAGCGTGTGTGGCGGGTTTTTCAGACCGCAATTCGGCATGCCGCGTGCTACGTGAGGCAACTGAACAGAAGTGAATTAATAGTCGGTCAAACTGAACCCCGGACGCATCAGGCGCGTCTAACAAGTAGCCAACGGGCTGCGAAACCCTGACTGGGTTTCGCTAGCAGATCACGATCACAACCACCCCCGACCGGAGGGTATCGAGATGTCGACTTCCAGCCAAAACCCGACGCCGAGCAAAAGCGGCGAATCGGTAAAACAGGTGATCACGACCAATTGGAACGAAATGTCCAGCGCGCTCTGCGACGTCAATCGCGCGGAGTTCACTGTCTGGCTGGAACAGGAACTCGATCAGCTAGAAGCCGATCTGGAGCGTTTCGTGACACAAAAATCACGTTACAGCGGCCGCCGCAGCTAACCGTTGTCGCAGCTAACCGTTGTCGCTGTGGGGATCAGTCCCGCGGGACTTCCACATTGCGGATCACGGCCAGTAGTTCCTCATCCACATCGCGGCCTTCGATTTCCGCTTCGGCACTCAGTTGAACTCGGTGCCGAAGCGCCGGTATAGCGACTTCGACCACATCGTCGGGAATCGCATAGTCGCGTCCGCTGAAACCGGCCAGCGTTCGTGCACATTGCATCAATGCCAAACCGGCTCGTGGGGACGCACCGATATGAAACGCCGGCCAGCCTCTTGTGGCACGCACGATTTTGTTGATGTAATCGACCAGTGCATTTTCCACGTTGACCGTGCCGCAGAGTTGAATCATCTGTTTGACGGTCTCGGGATCGGTGATCGTGCGGATCTCGTTCTCCAGCCGTACATTTAAATCAATCTGCTTGCTGTGCAATTTCAAAATATCGGCTTCCTGCGATTCGCTGGGATAGCCGACTTTTAGTTTGAACATGAACCGATCCAATTGGGCTTCGGGCAGGTTGTATGTGCCTTCGCTTTCGAGCGGGTTCTGTGTCGCCATGACCAGAAACGGTTGGGGGACGACGTGACTGGTCCCATCAATGGTGACCCGATACTCCTGCATGATTTCCAGCAGGGCTGCGTGTGTCTTGGCCGGCGAACGGTTGATTTCATCGGCCAACAACAGTTGAGTGAACACCGGGCCGGGACGAAATCGGAATTCGCTTTTTTGCATGTCAAACACCGGCGCGCCGGTGATGTCCGATGGCATCAGGTCGGCGGTGAATTGGATCCGGCCGAATTGGCATCCCAGCGCTCGGCCGAGTGTGCGTACAAAAAGTGTCTTGCCCAATCCGGGAACGGATTCGATCAGCACGTGTCCACCTGAAAACAATGCGGTCAGGGTTCCCAGTACCAGTTCGTCTTGGCCGACGAATAACTTGGCGACTTCGCTGGACAATGCTTGATACAGTTGTTCGACCGGCGCAAAACGTTCACTCTTGCCACGCGGTGCAGGCGATTGGGATGGCGGCCGCAAACCGGGGACATCGGAGTCGATGGTCGGTTGTCCGGTGGATGCGTTGTCGGTTGTCGGATCGGTCAAAACGGTCAGCCTTGATGGGGGGGGGCGGATAGGTCCGGCGTATCGTCAAGCTCTACTTTTTTCACAGTCGGATGGGGTTCGTCGATGACCCAGGGGCCAGCGGTTTCCCCACGCACGCGTTTCATATAGTCGCTGATTCGACGTTTGGCGAATAGCTCTCCGCCGCTTCGCCGCATCAATGTTCCGACAGCATCCAGGTGGTCGCCAAAATGGGTCAATACGCCGCGATCAACGTGGCGGGGCCGACCGAAGATTGGCATCAGCATTAAACAGATCACCAATCCCAGCAGGGCGATGTGAATGGTCACAAAACTGATCGGGAAAACGGTCAAGATTTCGGCGCCAGATGCACGGGGAATTTCTCCGGAAACCTCACTGATCGGTATGGAGACATTCGCTTTACTGAAACCGACGAGTGGCTCACTCTTGTCCGCGCTCAGTCGCAGGTCGCGGTCGATCGTACCGCTGTCGATCAACGTTTGCAGGCTGCGCTGGATTAAATCATCTGCCAGCGTTTGATTGGCCGTTTGGATCAAACCAAAGTTGGTCAGTAGTGATCCACCCGCGACCACCAACACCTGGGAATCATGCCAGTGTGCAGAGCTGATTTTGGCGACCACGGTGTCACCGGAATCCGTCTGCAGAATGGGATTCAATTCAACATCGGTGGGAGACGGTGAATACAGATCGTTGTTGGTCGTCCAGGACGCCGAACCGGGGCCAGCGGGTTTCCAAATGGCCGCACCTTGATGGGCAACGTTATCGGTCGCGAAGGGCTCCAGGATCCATTCGAACCGTCGCTCGCCAGATTGTTGAACTTTGGGAAGTGCCGCGAACCAACCGTTCGATGGTAGGGGGCCGCGCTGCAGTTGCCAGCGATGTTCGGCGATCAAACTCTCGGCATGTTTGCGTCGATACTCGAATCGTTGTTCCGCAGACGCATTGGGTCGTGCAAGTCGATAGTAGGCGGATTCGCTGCCGCTATCGGGAATCACATAGATCAATGTCTTGCTGCCCATTCGCAGCCAGCGGTCAAACCAAGCGGTGGTTTTGGATTCAATCCCCGAGGGATGTTCAGGGGTCCAAACGACAACCGACGTTTGCCGCGCCCGTCGCGTCAAACGATTTAAATCATGGGTTTCGAATCCGGCAGAAACAAAGGATTGTCGTAGCGTCGTGAAACCGTTGACACTGCGCTCTGCCAAAAAGCCTTGGCTGCTACCATAACCGGTGCTCAATCCACTCTCGCAACCGGTCACGATCATCAAGATCATCACGCAGTTCATCACACTGGCGAACCACCGCAGCGACGGTGCACGTGGACGGTCAGTTGCGATCGATTGTGAGCGTTTCATACCGCGGCTCCGCTCATTTGAACCGCTGATTCCAACTGTGCATTTTGTTCCCAGATTTCGGCAAACACATCGGAGGTGATTTCGTGACGCCCAAAGTAGGACTGTTCGAATGCATCAGCGGTTGCGCGCAAGATCGGGGCACAAGACGCCATGTTCGATCGTGTTTCGCGGACATAGCCGCCGTTGGTTTTGCCGCGGGCTAGCCGCAGGATGCCGGCCCGATCCAACAGTAACAACTGGTGCCCCAGCAACAAGATGATCGCTTGGTCAAATCGACCTTGCTGCATCAACCGCTGGCATTCGGATCGCAGATTCACATCGGTACGTCGCAGTTCCGGCGGAAGGTGCTTGATTCGTTCCAGCATTTGTTGATCCGGCAGCCCGGATGTTCTCGAGTTGGCTGATCCGAGCTCATTTGCAGGGCCACCGAGTTCCGCGCGCGAGAGGGCGTACACGATGATGCCAACGATTCCAAAAAGGGTGGCAGCCAACAGCGCCCAGCCGAACAGATTGGTCCAGGTCAACGAGGTTCCCAGTATCCCGCTATTGGTTTGCGGTTTGGTTCCCGTCGGCAAATTCGACGCATTGGGGACATCCGGTGCCGATAGCTTTTTCGGTTTGGGCAGCCAGCGACTATTGCGGTGGATCGAATCGTCAACGCGCGGGCGAATGGGGATTGGCCGAATCTGATTGGAGGAAGCGTCGTACCAGGGCGAACTGGAAAGTGTTTTCGAAACATCCACTGCCGGCGTCGCATCCCCGATCGCCGGCATCTGCATCGTCACCATGACGATCGCCAGTGAACACAGGGGCGTCCAGATCGGTTTTCCCCCGAGCTGTTGATTGATTCGCACGGGCATTATCGCGAACCTCCAATCGGAAGCGAACCACTGTTTGCCGGCATGTCCGGGATTGGTTGTGGTCGCACCAGCGCGGTTTCTTCACCAAATTGACGCATCGCCTCGGCGCGAACCGCCAGTTCGACGTCCCAACCCTCGAGCCGAATGCGAGTGTCCAGGTAGGCAATCATGCGGACGATCACACTCAGTCCACCGATGGTCCATAATGCCAACGGATACAACACCAATAAAGTAAACAGTCCGATGTTCCAGTATCCAGTCATCACGCCGCGCGCCCAAACCAGGGAGTAAAACAGACCGGCAAAGATCACGGCCAGGGTCGCCGCGACGGCAATCCAGCGGCTGCCGACGTCGCTGCCGGCCGGGCGATGCAATGCGCGGGCGCGACGGCCAAGTGTGATTTCGTGATCCAGATTGCTGTGCAAGGGACAGCGTTCCAGCAAAATCATTTCCGGCAGAAAGGGGCGTCCCGCACGGATCACGACGGCAAAGAATAACAACGCCACCGGCACGACCACGTCGAACATCGTTTGGTAGGGTTGGAACAGCCGGATGCCGACCACGATCATCGCTGGTACGGCCAACCGACGAATGCCCAGGCAATAAAACCATCGCCAAAACTGTTTTCTGGCGATCGTCAGAGCACTTTTCCAGCTCGGTTTGTGTTCAAAAACCGCTTGGCCCAAATAGATCGTCGTGACGACACCGGCCGCCGGCGTTTGCAAAAACACCAGCAGCGCCATCCACGATGCATAACGCAGCAGTTCGGTCGATGCCTGGCTGTCGTCTAATCCAAATTGTGCTTCGGTGATCGGGATCCAATACAGCAGCGCGGCGTTGGCGATCATCCACGGCCAAGCTCCCAAACAGAATCCGACCAACAGCAGTGTTGGATAGCGATGCAACAGGACCAGTGCCAAATCGCCGATCTCCGACAAACTCCGCACACGGATCGCAACATGGGTTTGATCAAGTTGCATCGACGCGGCCTCCGGCATGCGGGTCACGCGAGTCGACCAAATCGGCGTAGCGCGCGGTGCGAACCAGCGACGTGTCGGTGCTTTCACGGCGTGGGAAACCCAGAATCACAAAGTACATTGTGATCAGCCCGCTGGACACAATCGACCAAACGACTTTCACCAGATAGGGTGCGCCACTGGGTGACAGAAAGCCTTCGGTTAGCGCGGCCAAAATGAACATCACTGCGCTGGCGGCCATGATCGGTACCGCTTGGCGTCCGGCTTCACGCACCGATTCGACTCGCGACAGCCCGCGGGTGTGAAACAGTCCGACACCGAGTCGCAGCCCAGCGCCGGCCGACAACGCGATCGCGGTCAACTCAAACGGACCGTGTGCGGTGACAAATTCAAAGAAGTGATCGCCGCCTTCGACACCGGATCGCGACATGTAACCGAACGTTGCTCCCAGCACGGTTGCGTTGTATCCCAACGTGAACAGACAGGGAATCAGCAAGATGCCATAAGCAAAACACTGCAGCCCGATGCCGGTGTTGTGACGAATGTAAAACGCTGCGCGTGCCGAGTACTGGTCGGGACTGACCGACAACGGTTTTTCAAACGATGCCGACGTGGCCTCCAGCATTTTGGTTCCACAGATATTCTCGGCGAACGATGGGAAACGTTCCTCGGACGCGCCCAGCACCATCGCTAGCGCGAACAGTCCGAAAAACACCAGTGTTGCCACACGCACACAGCCGTCATTAAAAATACGTTGCGGTGCTTCTTCCAGCAGCAGTCGGACCCAACCGCCCGGTGACGCCGGTTGCGTGCGGTACAGCTGGTTGTGGGCACGGGCTACCAAGCGGTGCAGGTAGGTGACCGTGTTGGGCGGCAATTGATAAGCGTCGGCCAATGCCAGGTCCGCACATGCGGCGCGATACAACGACGAAAACCGGGCGACGCCGGCTGCACCGCGATGTTTGGCGCTGACCGATTCCGTTCGGCCACGCAACTCCATCGCCTCGCATAACTTTTCCAGTTCGGTCCAATCGACACGTCGTTTGTCTAGCAATTTGGCTACGTTCATCCCGGATCACTCGCGGTTGGCAGTGGCAGCGGTGCCGGCGAACTCGGTTGCCCGGGGATCATCGACTGATCGATTCCGGTCGGTTTACCGGCGTCTTTGGCCAACGGGCTGTAACCGGCCAAGGGTCCCAAATCAGCCGGTTCGCGATGCGATTCGGATAGAAACGTCTTGTAATACAGTGCGTAGAGCAGTAAATCGGGATCGATGTCTTTGCGAAAATCAAACCGCTGGATCAGCGGATCGGACAGGTTACGGGCGACCTCGCGTCGACGTTGCGGCGTTAAAAAGTGTCGACGTTCTACATAGGTCGCCAGCGTTCGCGCCATCTTGCGAGTGATCAAATAGTCGCCAGGAATGTAGGACGCCAGCGCCGGCACCCGGGCGTCATCGACTTTGGCGATCGGCAATTGCCATTTGCGCTCATCGACGACCACCATTGTACCGGCTGCCAAGTCACCCAAGCGTTGCATCCGCTGGGTCATCGTCATTGAAACCAGACCGATGATGCCGGTCGGAATGACGTACAGCGGCGGGATGTCTGGATTCCAGGTGTGAATCGCCGCGACCGGTGCCATGTCGGCGACCCGTAACAGGTTTCTTAGTAGGGCGCTACGCGGGGACACCGGGCGCCCATCGACTTCGATCACCCGAATTCCACACAGCCATTTGCCCACCGTCCGACCGTTGAAATAGGCTTCCAGAATCGTGCCATAAAACCAGTTGACCAAAAAGATTGCGATCAGGATGACCGCTTGTGCCAGCGGACCGTAAAAACTGGACAACAGATTCATCAGTCCAAAAAACATCACCGCAACGCCGCCGACCAACAAGATCGCACCCCAACGGACGGCCAAGTCGACGAGATAGGCAGGCAATCGCCGAAACGGTCCCGCCAATTGATATTCAAAAGCGATGTTCTCGGGCGTGACCACACCGATGGTCGTGTCGAGCGGTTGGACGGCAGCCATGCATACATTCAAGAGCGAAAAACGGTCAACTCGGTGGGCGCTTCATTATCGCCTGCAATGACCGGCCCACGCAAGCGCCGGCGGCGCTGGTGGGCTGACGGAAACCAACGTTGTGGGTTTCTCTGCTACACTCTGCCGCATGAACGAAACGATTCAACCCCCTCGGTCTCTAGGCCGAATTCTACTCGCCGTCGGACCCGGACTAATCGTGGCCGGATCGATCGTCGGCAGCGGCGAACTGATCGCGACCACCAAGACCGGTGCCGAAGCCGGTTTCAGTCTGTTGTGGCTGATTTTGATCGGCTGTGTGATCAAAGTTTTTGCCCAGATCGAATTCGGACGCTACGCACTGGTCAGCGGCAAAACGACTCTGACGGCCCTGGATGAAGTGCCTGGGCCGCGCATCAAGGGGCGGGGAAATTGGTTGGTGTGGTATTGGTTGATCATGTGGTTGGCCAGTATTTCGCAGCTCGGGGGGATCGTCGGCGGTGTCGGTCAAGCGTTGTCCATCAGTGCCCCGTTGACTCGCCAGGGCACACTCTACAACCAAGCCGCCGATGCGCAGCAGTTGGCCACGTTCAATGAATATCGCAATTCACATCAACGGATCGGTGACGCCGAAGTCGCTTTGCCGTCCGCCGTGGACATCGATCAAGATTTGCCCAGCGACCATTGGATCGTTTACGATTCCAGTTACCCCACCAGCGGCCAGCAGGAACATGCCACGCCCAACGACACTGCGATTTGGTCAATCATCATTGCCGTTCTGACCAGCGTTCTGCTGGTGATCGGCCGCTACAACTTGATCCAATCGTTTTCGACCGCCCTGGTCGCATCGTTCACGCTGCTGGTGGTCGTGAATGTATTTTGGTTGCAGAATGAGCCGGAGTTTGCGTTTAGCGCCAGTGAGTTTCTGTCTGGATTAACATTCTCGTTGCCTGAAAAAACGGGGGTTTCCAATCCGATCGCGACGGCGCTGGCCACGTTTGGGATCATTGGCGTCGGTGCGGCCGAATTAGTCGCCTATCCCTATTGGTGTTTAGAAAAGGGGTACGGAAAATACACCGGCCGCAATGACGGCAGCGAGCAGTGGAAGCAACGCGCTGCCGGTTGGATGCGAGTGATGCACGTCGATGCTTGGGGATCGATGTTGATTTACACCTTTGCCACCGTCGCATTCTTTTTGCTCGGTGCATCGGTGTTGCACCGCGTCGGATTGAACCCGGAAAAGGGGGACATGGTGCGGACGCTGGCGGTGATGTTCCAGCCGGTTTTTTCCGATTGGGCCGCGACGGTCTTTCTGTTTGGCGCGATCGCGGTGTTGTATTCGACATTCTTTGTTGCCAACGCCGCTCACGCGCGAACCTTCTCGGACGCATTGCGCGTGATCGGCGTGATCGGTGATGACCCGAAAACGTGGGACCGATGGATTCGAATTTTCAGCGGTGTGTTCCCGATCCTGTGCGTGGTGATCTTCATCGCTTTTCCAGCCCCGGCTCAACTGGTGTTAATCAGCGGCATTGCCCAGGGCATCATGTTGCCGATGTTGGCCGGGGCGGCATTGTTCTTTCGTTACCGGCGCCGAGTCGAAGGTTTGGAGCCGGGCAAGTCATGGGACGTTTGCTTGTGGCTGTCGGCCGCGGCAATGCTGGTGACCGGTGGCTGGACGGTGGTCAGCTGTTTGATGTAGGGCACGGCGGAAATCAATTGCGATCGGACGATCCTTCATTCATCACGCTCAGCAGCGATTGCCGAAGTTGTTCGTAGCAAGCTTGACGGGAGAACGAGGCCGTCATTTGTTGTCGGCCGGCGGATGCCAAGCGTTTGCGAAAGACGGAATCGCCGATCAATCGCTGCAGTGAATCGATCCATTCTTGATCGCTGCCCGCCAGTAGACCGGTGACACCGTCATCGATCAAGCTGCAGTTTTCGCCCAGCCGTTGACCGATCACGGCGGCTTCGGCTGACATGTAGACACGTGATTTCAACGTCCCGCGATACAGGGATTCTGCAACATCAAACATCGGAAACACACCGATGTCCATCGCCAACGCTTCTTGAATCATCCGCTGTTGGTCGTACGATGGGACCACGCTGTAACGCACGTTCTCAAACCGCGGAAGACGATCCGGATCCGCCCCCACCAGTCTCAGGTGAATCTGGTCGTGAGATTGGAAAACTGTTTCCAGTGGTTCGAAAATGCGGTACAGCGCATCGGCGGTGTATTTGCCACCAATCCAACCAATGCGGCAAACCGTGGGGTCTCGCTGAATTGAGTGACGGACGCGATCAAAGGCTTCGATTTGGGGCGCGTCTGGCACAACGAAGACCGTGTCGTTGAGGTCGCGGGTGTATCGGGCGGTGAACTCGTTTTCGCAAATCACGGCATCCGACGTCGCCAGCATTTCATGGACATGCTCCCAGCCTTGTTTCTGAAAGCTGGGCAGCCACAGGGCGTCGATCAAATCCGTGACCAATCGCGTGTCGGGTAATTTGGCCAGTCGTTGGTGCAGCGACCAGGAGGGGACGGTCATCATCACGACCAAATCACAGTCACGCGCCAATTGGACAATCTGTGATTCACGTCGCTGGGAAACCGCGGCTTCGGCGGCCAGCGCCGGACGCCGCAGACTCGGTCGCCATGGCCATCGTTGCATGACTTGGTTCATCCGCTCGCTGGTGCGACCGATGAACCTGGCGTCGATGTCAGGATCCTTTTCAACGCACTCACGAAACTGCAACCCCCGCACCATCGTGCTGGGTGTGGCCAGTGATTCGTAAACAAAAAGGACTCGTTTCACGTTCGCAGTGCTACCAACCGGACTGAATCACGTCGCACACGCGGTCGGCGTCGGCAACGGACATCTGAGTATGAAGTGGCAAGACCAAGTAGCGTTCTTCCATGGCGTCCATGTTCGGCAATTTGGCTTCGCGGAAATCGGAGAACACGCTGTAGCGATCATTGCGAAAATGTACCTGACCGGATTCGATCGATTTCGACCGCAGTTTTCGTTCCAGATCCTTGCGACGGTCGACCAGTACGGTGCACAGCCAGGCGGCATGCACACGGTCTTTAAAATGAGCACCGACGACTTCGATTCCATCCATTCCGGCCAGTCGATCGACGTAGCGTGCCAGGATCGATTTTCGCAGCGTCAGTGTTTCGTCAAGTGTCTTGAGTGCGGCCAAACCCATTGCCGCGCCGATGTCGGTCATCTGGTACTTGTATCCGATCTCGCGGATATCATTTTCCCAAGTCCCCCCCTGTTTGGCTTCACGGTCGATCCCGAACCAACGGATGCGTTTCGATTTGGAAACCAGGTCGGGATCGCGAATCATCAACATCCCCCCGTCACCGGTGGTGATGTGTTTGATCGCTTGAAAGGAGAACGCGGTGAAGTCACTGATCGCACCGATCGGACGTCCTTTGTAGCTCGCACCGACGGCTTGGGCCGCGTCCTCGATCAATGGAACACCGATTTCATCGGCGATCGCTTGCAGTGGATCCATGTCGCAGGGCAGTCCGCCGTAATGGACGCAGACAATGGCTTTGGTGCGATCGGTGACCAAGGTTCGGACATGATCGGGGTCGATGTTCAGCGTGCCTGGTTGGGCATCGGCAAAGCGGATTTTGACACCGTGGTACAGCAATGGAATATTTGTCGCCGTGCAGGTGAATACCGGCACGATCACTTCGTCACCGGGTTTCAGATCACACAGCAGGTAGGCCAGGTGCATTGCATCGGTACAGGAACCGACCGCAACAGGATGCTGAGTCGATCCGATTGCGTCGCGAAACGCTGTTTCAAACAATTCGACTTTGGGGCCCTGCCCGATCCACCGTGTTTGTAACGTGTCGGCGATTTCATCGATCGCCGTTGGCGGGATGTGTGGATGGAACAGTACCAGATTCTTGCCGTCGACCGGCAAAATCGAATCGTCTCGCGTATCGACGAATTTGGGCATATTGGGGGCTCTTACTTGATAGCTTCGACGCGAATGTCGCGCCACGATTGGCCGTGATAATGGGGTTCGGTCACGGTCACGTCGCCAAACCTAGCGTCCCGCAATTCGTGCTCCAAGTGCCACGCAGACCAACCAAACGAATACGGCGTGAAGCGGACTTTGTTCGAGATTTCGGAAAGATCGAAAGCATAAATTCCGCGAACGGCTTCCAGGTACCGCGACGGGTCACCCGAGGATTCCAGCAGGTGTTGGGCGCATTTTTCGATCGATGGCAATTCGATCACCAGTCGCCCACCGGGTTGCAGCAAGTGGTGTGCGTCACGAAAGAAATCACGCGCCTGCCACAGATTCAAATAGCTAAGTGAATGGACCATCAGGATTTCGCCGACGCTGTCCTGGGCGAATGCGTCACGCAATTCGTCGAACGTCAGATAGAAATCGGCACAGGCACGCGGGTCGGCATCGATATTGATGTAGTCGTCCAAGTGCATCGGACCGCAGCCCAAATTCAGTTTGACCTCGCGCCGCTGGACCAACGGGCCGGAGAGTCGGGGGACCACCTTGGGCCCTAGTACGGCGGTACTGGGCATGATTCGTTTGGCGATTTCGTAGCGTGTCCGTCGGCTGATTCGGGCGGCCAAGGTTGCCAGTTGCTTGAGAGGTCCAGCGGTCATTCGAGCATCACCTGCAAACCCTTTTTGATCGCCATCACACGCCATTTGAATCCCGTCCACGCACGCGTGCCTAGGCGATCACGGTGCATGGTTCGTTGATAAACCTGTTGATCGGCGACGGTGTAGGGCAGTTCCAGATACTCATGAATCCGACGTCCCGTTTCAACCGGTTCGCAGCAGAGTTCTTCGTAGCCGACTTCATGAAACCATCGATGAGCCTTGCCAAACGTTTCGACCCGCTCAAAATGAGCCAATGTCAATCGTTTCCAGTGGTCTGGATCCTTGTGAACACCGACGCCGGGTTTTTCACGATGCGACAACGATGCTGCGATGTCATCGGGGTCACGGCGGATGAACAAGATTTTGCTGTTGGGGAATACGTCCAAGTACAAGGGCAACAGGACGCATGTCCGTGCATCCTTGATTCCCCACGGTGAGGTGCCGTCATAGCCCCACTGCATCAAATCGATCCGCCATTGGTCCAGCATGAATTGGCCCACCGTGTCACGGTAGCTCATCACCTGTTCGACCGACAGGATGGGGTAGTTCGCCCAGTTGGAACCGCCACCCATCAACAGTTCGTCGTTGACGTAGTTAGAAAAGAAGTGGGACTCACACTGGGTGGCATTGTTGACCATGAACAAACCACAGGCATGCAGACAACGTGACAACGCCGTGCTACCGGAGTTGTGCATGCCCATCACCAGGACCGGATCCGGCGACACACCGTCAAACTGTGTCGGGATCGGTTTGCGAGTTTCAGCCACCGCTACTTGGATGCCTTGATCTCGGCGGCTTCGGTTTCCAGTTTTGTGATCTGGTTCTCCAGTTCTTTTAATTCGTCCAGGTCATCGGCCTGCTCACGTGAACCGGCAAGTTGCTGACGCAAACTGGCTAGTTTTTTGTTGATCACTTCCAGCCGCTTCTTCTGTTTCTTATCCACTCGCAGATCCTTGTCTATTGTCGTTGTCTGTTGTCGTTTCGATCATTTCCAGTCTTTGTCTTTGCCTTCGGCCAAGATCTGATGGATGTCTTCTTCACTGACTTTGTGTAGCAGTGCAAAGTGAGTGATTTCGCGTTCTTCGATTTGCCCCAGCATGCCCCGCAGTTCGATCCCCGCGGTGCCGCTCTTGGGGATTCGTTTCGCCTTGCCAAACGACGACGCCATCATTTGCTGGTAGTCGTGATAGATTTTTTGTCGCGTGGATTCTGGCAAGTCCACCACACGGTACTCGGGGGCCGTCGTTGCAGGCGCGGGGGCTGCGACTGGCGGTTGGGTCGCCGGTGCAGGCATTTTGGTTGCCCTGACGGGCGTCGACGTTTTGACGCTGCCGACCATCAGGAATCCGACCAGACCCAACGCGATCAGCGCCAGTGCGGATGCGCCCGCGGCGATCAGCACCCGTTGGCTGTTCTTGTTGCCGGCGGATTGCGATTCGGATTGGCTGTGGGTGGCGGTGTAGGGATTCGTCGCCGCGGGGGTTGCGGACGATTGGGTTGCCGGGAATACGTTTTGACACGATTGGCATTTGATCGATTGCATCGATGCGGGCACGTTGATCGCGTTTCCGCATTTCGGGCAGGTCACTTTCCGTACGGACATTTGAATCTCTTGGTAACCGGGTCAGTCATCTGATTGTTCCTGATCTTTGGCTTGTTGGTACAGCTTTCGGATCTGATCCAGATCGACGTCGACCGGTGGGAATTGAGGGTCCATGTCTTTCAGTGTTTCGGCGACGATCGAGGATACCGCGGCGTCGCGATACCATTTGTGATCCGCGGGAATGATATACCAGGGCGCGTGTTTGGGACTGCATTTTTGAAACGCATCCTCGTAGGCCTGTTGGTAGGCACCCCATTGCCGGCGGGCTTCATAGTCACCGGCGTTGAGTTTCCAGTGTTTAGCCGGATTATCCAATCGTTTGCGAAACCGTTCCAATTGTTCTTCGGGGCTGATGTGCAAATAGAACTTTAGGATACGGGTGCCGTTGGCGACCAGGCTGTGTTCAAACGCATTGATCATTTCATAACGTTCGCGCCAGACCGATTTTGGCACCAGGTTTTCGACACGGACGACCAGCACGTCTTCGTAATGGCTGCGATTAAAAATCGACACTTTGCCTTGTGGAGGCGTGCATTTGTGAATCCGCCACAAGAAATCATGCGCCCGTTCTTCGCTGCTGGGCACCTTAAATGGATGGGTGCGACAGCCTTGCGGATTCATTCGCCCCAAGACCTTGCGGATCAGACCGTCTTTGCCGGCTGCGTCTGGCGCTTGCAACACGATCAACAGCGACTGCTTCGCTTCGACAAACATCCGATATTGCAGGTCTTGAATCGTGCGGACGTTTTCGGCTGTCGCGGCTTGCGCATCTTCCTTGTCGTCGAAGGGGCCTTTGGTTTTGGTGTCACGCGATTTCAGCGAGATCTTGTCATCTGACCGAACACGATATTCTTTTTCAAAATTCATCTGCAGTCCGTCTCCTTGCCTACGATGTCGCCTGTTGCCAACGATTATAGGGCAATGCCGCAACCATGTCGCTCGGCCGCATCTCGGGAGCCGTTCAATCACTGCCACCGCCGGCCGCGGTCACTCGCTCACCGGCTCGTTTTTCACTGGATTCGCGGAACAGATCGGCGATCACATCTTCCAGCGGTGGGTCTTCCACGGCGACGTCTTCGATCGGGTGTTCGGCCAAAAATCGGGAGAGCGTTTTGGGGACTTCGGCGCGTGGCACCCGCACACGAACTTTTGGCCACGTTTCCGATAACACTTCGCCCAGTGAACGCAGGTCCGGTTGGTGGCCTTCGGCCAGCTGCAGCGTGATGATTTTGTAGCCGGAAAATGTATCGATGATGCCGGACAGGGATCCGTCGTATTCGATCCGGCCGCCGGCGATCACCACGACGCGTTTGCACAGTGCCGCGACGTCTTTCATGTAGTGGCTGGTCAGCAGAATCGTGATCTTGCGTTTCTCTTGATAGAACCGCAGGAATTGTTGGATGTTGTGCTGGGCGATCACATCCAGACCGATCGTCGGTTCGTCCAAGAACAGAACATCGGGGCTGTGCAAAAGAGCCGCAATCAATTCCATCTTCATGCGTTCGCCCAACGACAATTCGCGAACCGGTTGGCGCAGCAATTCGCGGACGTCCAATAGATCGGTCAGTTCGTCCATCGTGGCGCGGAATTGGTCTTCCGGGACCCCGTAGATTTGCTGCTGCAGTCGATACGATTCCTGGGCCGGTAGATCCCACCAAAGCTGGTTCTTTTGCCCCATCACCAGTGCGAACCGTCGCCGGTAGGCATCCTTGCGTTGCCAGGGGACATAGCCCATCACCGTCGCGTCACCACTGGTCGGATCGATGACACCGGATAGCAGTTTCAGCGTGGTGGTTTTTCCCGCACCATTGGGACCTAGAAAGGCGACAAATTCGCCGGCTTCGACCGTCAAATCGATGCCGCGGACTGCGTGCACCTCTTCATATTCGCGATGAAACAGCCCTTTGAAGCTCTCTCGCAACCCCTCGCCCTTGCGGTACACGCGGTAGGACTTGGTCAGGTTTTGGACTTCGATGATCGACATGGCGTAGGGGTGGCGCTAGAGAATGATCCGTTGGGCCGGTATTGTAGTGCTGGTGTGGATTTGTCACGAGCCAACCTAGCACTCAATTTCCGACGACCCCGATTGATGACTTCAGCACCCTTGCCCAACCTGCGAATCGGTCTGGGATACGATTCCCATCGGCTCGGTGAAGGCGGCCCGCTGCGGATCGGCGGCATCGACATCGACGGCGATCTCCACGCGATCGGTCACAGTGACGCCGATGTGCTGTTGCACTCCATCACCGACGCTCTGTTGGGCGCGGTCTGTGCCGCCGACATCGGACGTTTGTTCCCCGATACCGCAGACGAAAATGCCGGGCGTTGCAGCCGCGATTTTGTGCTCGCGGCGCTGGAGAAAATTGGCCAACAGCAAATGCAGATCGTGAACCTGGACTGTGTGATTTTGGCCGAACGACCGAAAATGGCGCCGCACATCGACGCCATGCGAACCTGCATTGCAGAAATGTTGGGGGTCGACGTCGCCCAGGTCAGCGTCAAAGCCAAAACGGGTGAGGGCGTCGGCGAAATTGGGACCGGACAATCCATCGCCACACGCGTCGTGGTGTTGTTGGCCGGGATCAATCCCGTTTGACTTTGCGCCACAGTCGCATTTCATTGGGACCGATGAACATCAACAGCAGCGCGCCGACCGCCGCGTAACGATCAAACACGTCCTCGTGGAATTCGTCTTCGCCCGGCCAGGGGTAGGAATACACGAGCGCAAAATCGTCCAACTCCAATCCCCAAAGATCGTAAGCCGATTGGCCGCTATGGCCCAGCGAAGGCAGCGTCGGATCAAATGCCAATTCCTCCGCACCAGCTGGCAGAAAGTTGCCGGTGCACAAATCGATCTGCGCCGGCCAGGACGCGATGGTCTGAGTCGCCTGTGGAATCAAATCTGGATGGGCTTCGATACCGTGCGCGTTCCAGCCCAGTTGGTCGGCCAGGCAACAGACCGCGGCAAAGCCACATCCCCATTCAACGAACCGTCGACCGATCGTGGGCTGGTGGTCCTGTAGCCAAACCAACGTCTGGTAGACCAGTTCATAGTCAGCGGCGACAAACTGTTCGGCTTGGTGTTGGTCCCAGCGATCATGAAACGCTTCGATCCGGGAACGCATCAACGCGAGTTGGTCGGCGATCGAGGGTGGAATCGGCAGCGTGTTGATGTGTGACGGCAGTTCGATCGGATGTAGCATACGAGTTTCAGTGTTGACCAGCGACCGCTGCCAGTTCATCGAGCACCTCACGACGCAGCCGGGAAATGTCGTTGCAGTCATCGACGTCGTCTGGTTTTAGATAGAGTTTTTCGTCCCCCAGCGACTGCTCCGGCGCGTCGTCAACATAGAACCAGGTGGCTGTGGTCACGGCAGCACGGGCTCTGTCGGATTCCGTTTGAATCATCGGCGCGAACGGTTCATCATTGTGGCACCATTGCTCGGGCGTGACCAAGGGCCGGCGGTCAGCGATACGAGCTAACAATTCGGGCAACTCGTCTGCCGTTTGCAACGTCGGGATTCGTAGCGGCCCGCCGCTGGAAACGATCAGCGGTAGCCGTATGTCTTGGCTGCGCAGCGGGCCTTGGCGGTGGCCGATCCATCCGTTCTGGCCGAGTGAAAAACCGCTGGAACCCGCCACGACGATCGTGGCCTTTCGTTTTTCTAATGCTTGGCACAGTGAATCCAGCATCGTGTCGAGCACGCGGACTTGGGCGGCGTAGCGCTCGGTCCAGGCGAACGGCATGTCGGGGTCGTCTTGGTCCGGGTGTAACCGCAGTGAGGGAACATCGGTCCGACTGGGCAATCGAAACGGTTCAACCGGTTCCGTCTGGGATTCGGATCCGTCGTCTTGGTCGCTGGCGTGTTCAATCGGTTCCAGCGGACCCTCGTCGTCGATTTCCTCCAACGGTGCGTCCCAGATGTCACGCAGGGCAGCGCTGTGCAGCCATAGCAGACTGGTTTGTGAATCGATTTCGTTGATTGCTGCCGTAAAGGACTGTGCCAGCGTCGTCTGCTCGATCGATTCGGCAGGTGTTTCCAGCCGGTTCGGGCGCAGGTGAATCACGGACTGAAAATTTTGGGATTGCTCGGGGACCGTCAGTGTTTGGTCGTCGGTCAGAAAATAACTGCGACCGCGACGGTTGGCTTGGTCGATCACCGCAGCGGACTGACACAACCAAGACGTGATCAATCCCCGCGGGCGATCGATCGGTGACGTCCAGCGATCCCAGACCAGTCCGTCGGCGGCCAAGGCATCGATCGCCGGTGTCTGATTCCAAGAACAGCCGTAACATCCCAGCGGTGACGTCGCCAATCCCTCCAGTGAGACGACAACAGTGATCGGCGGTCGAAGGGGCAGTTTTGGCACGGGCGACAATGCGAAACGAGGAAGCTGGGCAACAGGGTAACGGTAGCGGCTGGCAGCCAGCAAATCCAGGGTCCGATGCAACGGCACCCACACTCCGAATAATCGTTAGACACTTTGCGATTGGTACGGGGCAGGGCGGTGTGCCGATTGATGGGGGGAGGCGTGCCTGAGTGCCTGGGTGGGTGACGTAGCGTTTAGCCAGCGGGGGTGTCTCTCTTTCCACACACAGTCTCTTGCCACCGATGGTTGCCCGATGATCCCGACTACGCCACTGACTGATTCGTTTGGTCCTGTCGATCCGGTCGTTTTAGTGCCGCCACAGAAAGCGGCCGGCGAACAAGCCGCGGCGGCGGTGCTGCCGGCATTGCCGCGGCGTCGGGTCTGGCAGGTGCCGTTTGACTGTGTGACTGCAGCGCAGGCGGTCGACCGGATCGAAGCGTTGGTCCGCCGTGGCACGCCCAGTTATGTGATCACCGCGAATTTGAATTACGTGATGCTGCATCATCAGCAGGACGATTTGCGGGAAATCACCGAATCAGCCGATTTGATTTTGGCTGACGGGCAACCGATCGTCTGGCGCAGCAAATTCGGTCAGCTCAAATTGCCGCAGCGTGTTGCCGGCAGTGAAATGATCTATGACTTGGCCGCTCGGGCCTCACGCAATGGTTGGGGCATCTATTTTTTAGGCGGGCAACCCGGCGTCGCGCAGCGCTGCGCGGTGCAATTGAAAAAGGAATACCCAGGGATGCGGATCGCTGGCATCGAGTCGCCGCCATTTCGCGAGTTAACGCCGCAGGAACAGCTTGACCAAGATCGACGGATACAAAATTCCGGTGCGGCCCTGCTGTTGGTCGCGTTTGGCCAACCCAAGGGCGAACGCTGGATCCATCAACACTACAAGCGTCTGAGAGTCCCGGTCAGTATCCAACTGGGCGCGTCGTTTGATTTTGTGGCCGGCAACGCAACCCGGGCACCCGCGTGGTTGGGGCGACTGGGATGTGAATGGGCCTATCGAATGTGCAGCGATCCCAAGCGACTGGTCCCCCGATATTGGTCCAACGCAAAATTCCTTAGCCGAGCGTTAGTCAACGACTGGATTCAACAGGTCCGCGATCTTAAAGGGTGTCAAACACCTTAGCTCATGACCATTTCCATTGCTTTCTTAATCCCTATGAGGGTATTGCGAGCAGGGGGCACGGCGCGTGGCGAAGGACCTTGTCGGTGGTTGTACCGCGAAGGACATCTAAAAAGCCGTGAACGCCCTCGGTGACCATCACGATCACGTTGCACTTGTTCTCGGCGGCGAACGCCGTGATTTCGGTAGCCGGATCACCTGATGGGATAACGACTTGCTCGACTTGCCAAGGGCCATCGGGAACGGCAACCGATGGCATCGTGCTCGAACCGACATGCAGTAACGTCAGTTTTGCATCTTCCGTTCCGTATGCTTGGAGAGCACGCATTGCGCGATCGATCGCTTCGTCCGGTCGAGGTTGATGATCAACCGGAACCAGGATGCGTCTCATCGTGACTTCACCCGTCTCGAGCGAAACACAACCATGACTGTTCGTGGGAACAAATAGAGTTGGTACATGGGCCTTGTGGGCAATCTTTTCAGCCGTCGAAGGATGGATCCACGCTGAAATGCCGTCGCGTCCATGTGTTGAAAGTACCAGGAAATCGATCGGGCGCTGGTCGAGATAGTCAACGATCGAACTCACCACATCTTTTTGTTCGGCAATCACTTTTTCGACGCCCACCCCGATCTTGTCCTGGATCTCTCGGCGCGCCGTTCCAGGTTCGATCAGTTTCCAACGCTCAAGTGTTTTTCGAACCGCCGGAAAACGGTCCCAATCCTCGTAGCTGTCTTCACCGACGTGAAGCAAAGAGAGGTTGGCTTTGTTTGTCGTGGCCAGACGAAGTGCATGCGCGAAAGCAAGCTGCGAACTGGCTGAAAAATCCGTGGGATGGAGAATGAATCGTGCGGGTGTCGTGGACATCGTTGCAAATAAACTCGTGGGTGTGTTACTCGACGTGTCGAAAGATAAGGCGATGACTCAGGATCCGTGCAAGGCAGCAGTGTTGGCAAGATTCGGTGTCATTGCAACAAAAGATCTGCACAAGTTCTGCAGAAAGTCTGAACGAGAAAACATGTTGCGCACGTTAAAGGGTCTGCCAGAGCAGTTTGGGACGACGTGCACCGACAGAGAGGAAAGAGGCAAACCGCTTTGTTCTCAGGTGAAGCCCAGTGCCCATAGGGCACCGATGAGTATCAAGATCAATCCACTCGCTTGGTAGAAGTGATGCACCGCATGGCCCTCTCCCCACAACAATCTTGAGCGTGCGACCATCAGCCGATAGATGCTGAAGTTGCTTTTCAGTGTTCCGCAAACCAGCATGAATAGGCCCGCCGAAGCCATCAGGAGTCCCCAGAGTACGTGCATTGTGATGGCTCCGCAACGGTGTCCGACACCCTCAATAGAAAAAGGCAAAGCCCGGTTGCCAATCAGATGACTACCGGGCTTTGTGAAAAATCATTGCTCGATTGCCGAGGCGTTTAGATCAGATCGCCGAAGGCGGCATCGAGGGCGTCCAGACGCTCTTCACGATCCGATTCCCCGTCATCGTCACGATTGGCGATCAGGTCGATAAAGTCGCTGCTGGGCTGATCAGTTGGATCGGCGAAGCTGTTGATCGGTTGAGGAGCTTCGCCCAATAGAGCGATGTCCGACACCGACGATTGTTCCGCCTCGGGTTCGATCAACGATACCGTCAGATAGTCCGACGTGATCTGTTCGCCTTGGCCACTGCCGGCTTGCCGGCGTGCCAATTCGTTGATCACTTCCAACGCATCGATCGGCGTGATCGATTGGTCACCGTTGACGTCGTAGTACGGCGGTCCGGCGTCCTGATCGGTCACCGGAATGCTGCCGGTCGTCGACGTTCCGAGTCGGTTGATCACCAGCAGTGCATCGATCGGCGAGACGTTTCCGTCATCGTTGACGTCGGCGTTCAAGTTCGGGTTCTGAAGCCGGCTGCCGGTGACTTGGATTTGTACCGTTCCAGGGCTACTGACTCGGCCTTCGGAATCTGCGATCGTGTACTGGAACGAATCCGTTCCCAGGAATCCGTCGTTGGGAATGTAACGGACGGTGCCATCACCGAGTGGCACGGCAACGCCGCTGGTCGGTGCGGAAACGATTTGGATCGATGACAGATCCAGTCCACCGTCAGGTGCACCGGGCACTGCATCGGGGTCTTCGTCATTCGCCACGACATTGACGTCGATGGATTCGTTGAAGAACGTTCCGGCTTGATCATTGCGAGCAATGGGTGCGGCGTTGGCAGAGATCGTTACCAAGGTTTCGGCACTGTATTCGCCTTGGTCGTCGGCCACTCGATAGCGGAACACGTCTTCCAGAGCAAAGCTTTGGAACGAGGTGAACGTGATCACACCGTTGTTGTCGATCGCCAGTGACCCGAACGCCGGTTGCAAAGTGATTTGAATCGATGTGGGATCAATCGTGCCGTCGACGTCATAGTCATTGGCTAGCACTTCGATGACCGTGGGGCCGTTGGGGTTCAAAGTCGGGTTGTCGACGACGGTGAAGGGGGCATCGTTGATACCGTCCACGGTCACAGCGACCGAAACGATATTGCTTTGCAAGCCTTGCGAGTCAACGACACGGTAGGTGAACGAGTCGATTGCTTGTTCGCCCGGTGCCAGGGATTGCAATGTATTCGAGGTGGATGGGTCGTAGGTGATTTGACCCGTCGTATTGTCGAACTGAACCCGAGCACCGCTGAGCGAGAAGCTGGAACTGGACATCACGATCGTGAGCGTGTCGTCCGGATTGTTGATGTCCGGATCGATGTCATTGGCCAACAATTCTGCACTGGAGATCGACAACAAAGTGTCTTCGTCGGTCGCCACGCTGTCGGCGACGGCTGTCGGCTGATCATTCACGGCGGTGATGGTCAGTCGCAGCGGAATCGCTGTGCTGGAGGCATCGCCCGAATCGATGGCGACGACCGACAGGTCGACGGTGCCGTTGGCATTGCTGGCGGGGACAAACCGCAGGATGCCATCGTCACTGATTTCCGGAAGCGTTTGGAACAGAGCCAACGCATCGGTTGGCGTGGTGACTTCGAAACGGACCGATTGGCTGGCTTCGTCGGCCGGGCCGGGGCTGATCCCGCTGGCCCAAACCTGAGAATACGGGCCACTGTCCTCGTCGATCACGATTGGACCGCCGGGGGTGAAGGTCGGCGGATCGTTGATCGCGTTGACTCGCACCGAGAACGTTCGCAGCGTGCTAGACGCTTGAGGCGTGCCATCGGTGGGCACGTCAAACAGCTGGGCGGTGAAGGTCGCCACGCCATTGGCATTGACGGCGGTTTGGAAATCCAACGAGGCGCTGTCGGTGGTCGTATCGATCACCGCAACCGGATCGGAGGTGAACAGTCCTGTGTCGCCGCCAATTTGAATGATTTCAAAGTACGTGGTCTGGCTGTTGATTTCATCAATGGCCGTTGGCGGTCCGGGCAACACGTTGGTCGCCCAGTTGTCGATCGAGACCACGCCGGCGTCTTCGCTGACCGTCACGTTGGACGGGCCGCTGAACTGTGGCGGGTTGTTGATCGGATCGACGTTGATCGACACCGTGTGCGATGCGATGCGTGGATCCGGTCGTTCGACTCCGCCGGTGCCGACGTCGACACTGATGCCGTCATCGGTGACCGTGTAGATGAACGAATCGGTGCCCACGAAATTGGCTCGCGGTGTGTATTGCAGTCCGACCACCACTCCGTTTTGCACGATTTCTGTGATCGTTCCGCCGAACGCCGATTGAACCGGCGTCGGGGCTTTCAGTGAGACCGACTGGTTGCCACCGGGAGTCAGATCCTGGCTCTCGTTGTCCGGTCCGACGGCGAATACATCCAACAGTCCTGGCGATCCGCTGGTGCCGACCGTCGGGATGTCCAAACTCGTGTCCTCGTCGATCGTGAATTCCAATGGATCCACATCGGTGCGAACGACCGGTGGATCATTCACCGGTAGGACGTCGATGGTGATCGTCACCGGATCCGACGAGATCAAGTCGCCACGGGTTTCGTTGCCTGGGCCATCATCGGTCAACACGACTTCGAAATCAAAGCTGCCGAACACGTCGGGTGCCGGGCGGTATTTGAGTGTCCCGTCGGGTGTGATCGTGGGGAATTCAGTGAAGAAGTCGCTTGCCTGTGATTGCGGGAAACCCAGTGAGGTCACACTGAAGCGAACCGTTTGACCGTTGAGCACATCGACTTCGTCAAACGCCGTGTTGGGCGGAGCCGCTTCGATGCCAAAGGCAAAGTTGTCGATGGTGGTCGTGTTGCTGTCTTCGAGTGTTTCCAACGATTCGAACGGTCCGTTGGGGTCGTTCGGATCGGCCGGTCCCAGATTGACGTTGAACTGCGGTTTGTCGTTGACCGGGTTCAAGACGAATTGGACGACGTTGGTCGAGGTCAATGGATCGGGATCCAGTTGGCCGTTGACATAGGTCGTGCCGTCATCGATCACGGTGTAGGTGAATGAGTCCACGCCACCGATCTGGTTGTTGTAGTTTTCCGGCGGATCGTAATAGACGCCGGGGTTGCCCAAACTATCGGTGCCCAGTGTCAGTGAACCACCCAGGTCGGAACGCGCGGGAATTTGGTCCAGCGAAAGTGTTTGGTTGCCACCTTCGATCTGGATGCTCGCTTCGTTTGACGGACCGACCAGGAAGACGTCCAACAGTCCGACTCGGTTGTAACCGATGATCGAAGGGTCGCGACGCAGCGGGATGAAGTACTGGCGGGCGGGCTGGCCGACGGGCTGCGTGTTGTCTTCACGCAGCGTGTAGGTGATCGTCGCGTCGGTGATCTCGCCGGTGTTTGCATCGACCTCGCGAGCGACTTGATAGGCGTCGTCGGCGGTGTTGATTGCTCCGGTGCCTGCGATGCTGGGGTTGAAACGCGGTGCATCGTTGACCGGGCGGACGTTGACCGTCACCGTGACATCGGTCGACTGAGGGTTCGTCGGGTGATCATCGGTGAACGTGAACACATAGATCACTTCGCCCACGGCGTCGGCCTTGGGAAACACCGTCAATCCGCCGGTGTCAGTGACAACGGGCAATTGTTCCATGATTCCGCGGGTGTCGGTTGCCCGAATGTTGGTGACGGTCGGGCGACCTTGCGTCAGCAATTCATCTTCGGCGGTCACCGGTCCCGGCAACACGGTTGTGAAGACATCGTCGATCGTTGCTTGAGCCGTTGTCGGGTCTTCGGGGACGTCGACTTGGGCCAAGTTTTCGATATAGGGTTTGTCGTTGGCCGGTTTGACGCTGATCGTCACCGTGGCTTCGCGAACGCTTTGTTCTTCACCCAGGATGCGAACCAAGTTGGCGACCGGCAGCGTCGTCCGCCCGTTGTCGGAAATCGTATAGGTGAACAGGTCGACCGGGACAAACGGAGGCAGTTCGTTGTAGTCGATCGGCGGTGCGTAACTACCGCTGGCGAAGACGCCATTGGTGTAGTTGAACGTCAGCAATCCACCGTTGGCAGTGTCGAGCGTTTGTGATCCGGTGAACCCGGCCGCCACACTGACGGTGCCTTCGCTGGTGGAGAACGAAACCACTCGCAACGATTGCTCACTTTCGTTGTACGGTGCCGGTAAGTCTTTGTCGAAATCGCCGGGAACCGCGGGCAGTTCGCGAACCACCGCATCCACACTGTTGGACAGTCGCAGCGAGTCGCCGTCAGCGGTGACCGCATAGCCATCGGTTCGCAGAGTGGTTTCCAGATTCGTGACCAAATCCGCAGCGCTGTCACCGACCGCAAAGGTCACGACGTAGGTCGTGTCGACTGCGGGTGTGCCAGTGGTATTGAATTCGACAATGACCGGTGCACCGTCGATGGTCAATGTGATCGTTTCGCCATCGATCAGTTGGTCGCCCGCGGGCAGGTCGATTTCGGTTGGAGTCGCATTGATCGACGTCATCGGAGCGATCGAGGCGGCCGAGGCAATCGACGTCAGTGACACGGTGCCATCGCCATTGGCGGTCGCACCAAGTTCTTGCAATCGCATTTGCGCTGCCAGTGTGGCAGCGATATCAGCCGCCGCATCACCGGCAGCGTATTGAACCACCACGTCGGTGCCCGCTGCGGCTGTGCCGGTGGTGTTGAATTCGACGGTCAGGACTCCGCCGACGCCATCGGCCAGGGTGATCGTTTCACCATCGATCAATCCGCTGGCATCAGGCAAACTGATGCGGTCAGCCGAAGCCGTGATGTTCGAGTTCGCATCATTGATTCCGGTGACCGAGGTGCTGTTGAACAGCAATCCGGCAAACCCGGCAGCCGCTGCGGGATCATCGTAGACCCCGATCCCGGCGCCAATCAACGCGGCTTTGATCGCCGCACTGATCGTAGCAGCGTCGTCGGCCGGATCAAACGTCACCAACAGGCCAGCGCCGGTCATCGAGACACCGCTGGTGCTCAATTCGAGCGTGGTGGTCTGGCCGCCGGCGTCGATCATTTGGATGGTTTCGCCACCGACGATCAAGGCTCCTTCAGGGATCGAAATTCCAGTTGCGGATGCCGTGGTTGCGGCGGTGTAAGAGGCGGTTGCGACAGCGGTGACAACGGGCATGCTGACCGTTTCGGCCGTCACGATTCCGCCCAGGCCGGCAGCAGTCAATTGCTGTGCCAGGTTGGTTGCGATATCGGCCGCCAAGTCGGTCGTGGCGTATGTCACCAAAACGTCGGTGCCGATCGATGCCGTCGCATCGGTGCTGAATTCGACCACGCTGCGGTTTCCGAGCGAGTCGGTGATGATCACCGTTTCGCCGTTTACCATCGCGGTGCCGTCAACAACGGTGATCGAATTGGCGGTCGTCACGAGTGGTGAATTGCTGACCACACCAGAACCCAGGATCAGATCGCTGGAGGTGAATGACAGCACAGCCGGCGCGCCCGGTTCAGCGGCTTCGTTGACACTCAGTGAACGGTCGTAGGCGACCGGAGCATCGTTGACCGGTTCGACAAAGATCGTGCTGGTGACAGTTGCACGACGGAAGTTGTCGGTGCGTGTGCCATCGATTGCTTCGTCTTGGCCTTGGTCTTCGACTTCGTAGACGAATTCGACTTGCCCATAGATGTCGTCGGCAGGTGTGAACAGCACGTCGCCGGTGGTTGCATCGATTTCGACGGTGCCGAATGCGGGGTCCATCGAAACCGCGGTGATTCGCAGATCGCCGTCGTTGCCATTGATGCCCTGCGTTTCATCCTGTGCGGCCGGTGCTCCTGGCAAGTCGTTGGACAACAGGAAATCGGCGGGCACCACCAACGGTTCGTCTTCGGTTGGCGTCGGGACCGGCAGGTTTTGGTTGATGAAGTAATTGCGGTAGCGATCATCAGTGATCGACAGCAATTCTGGCATCGGTGTCGGTTGGCTGTTCTGCGGTGTGACCCGAATGTTGACGTTGGCTGAAGCCGACTGTGGAGTCCCTTTGACGATGTTGGAATCGCCGTCCAGGCTGCGGCCGTCGTCTTGAACCGTGAACGAGAATCCGTCCAACAACGGCGGATCACTTGGCGCCCGCAGGTTGTCGCTGTTGAAGTAGTCCGCACCGCGATAGAAGATCCGCGTGATGAACGTGCGGTCCATGGTGGTCGGATCGCTGGGGTCAGCCAGTTCGGTGGCGAATTCGGCTGACAGCGTCGCACCGCGCGAGGTGGTGGCGGTCGCCGTTTGGTTGTTGGCGTTGATCGTTACGCCACCCACGGTGATCGAAATCACTCGCAACTCGGCGTCTTGATTGGATTCGTCGAATGGCAATCCAGGGATGGCTGCCGATCCGTCACCGGTGGCACCTACCAACAGGTCTGACGCGAGGAAGATCTGAGGTTGATCCGCAGGCGTTTGTCCGGGTTGGAATTCCAGTGCAAGCAGGTTGGCATCGTTCACACCGGGCACATCGTTGACCGGTGAAACGTCGATCGTCACCGTGGCAAATTGAGCGTTGCCGGCGACCGAACCACTGTTGCGCTGGGTGCTCAAGCGGTAGGTGAACGTGTCTTTGCCGACAAAGTCCGAGTCGGGAACGTACGAGAACGCACCGGTCAATTCATCGCCGGGATTGATCACCAACGTTCCGTGTTGCGGTTGTTGGCCGACAAAGTATCGGACCGGCAACAACTGACCAAGGTTGGTGTCGTTGGAAATCAACGTCGGAGGTGTTGCCGTGGAGGTGTCGACGGTCAGCGTGCCGTCTTCGATGACGGTGTAGGCATCGTCGGTCGGCACCGGAGGATCGAACGGCGCGATCGAAACCATGTAATCTTCGACTTCACCACCGACGGCCACACCAGTTGGTCCCAGGTCGCCGGACTGGCTGAGTCGGACTCGCATCCATTGGTCAGGCAATTTCTGACCCTGAGTGTGGTTCGGTGGAACCGCGTCGGCCGGGAATCGGCTTTGAGGAATGATGATCGGGTTCGGATTCAGGTCTTCACTGACCGCTTCGCTGAACGCGATTTGTTCGTCACTGTCAAAGGTCCCGTTGCCGTCGAAATCGACCCAGATGTCAACCAGACCGCTGCCGGTGACGGTCACCGGGATGGTGCTGCCCGACGGATCGCTGGGGTTCAGGAAACCGACCACATCGTCGGCGTTGACGTTTCCGGTGATCGTTGGATCGTCGGTGAAGACCAGGTAGGGCACGTTGTTACTGACAAAGGTGCCGATCGAAATACCGTCTTCGTCGTCGATCGCTTCCAGCGTGATCGTGTCACCGGCCAGGCTGAGCAGGACGGCGGAATCGATCACGTCGAACTCGGCACGGATTTCTTGGAACACTTTGAGCGCGATGCTGTCGCCCGATTCGCCGTCGACAAACGTGATCGGCAGGTTGTTGCCGGTCGGGTTTTCGGTCGCGCGAATCATTTCGAACCGTCGCGTTTGATTGCCGATCGAAACCGTCAGCGTTTCGCCGCCGACCACGGTGCCGTCGACCACGATTGCCGTCGACGACGTGGTGAACAGGTTACCCGTTTCGGTGTTCGAGATCGGCAACAGCGCGTCGTCCGAAAGTGGCGCGGGCTGGCCGTTGGTTTCCGTGTCCAGGTATTGACCCAGACGTGGCACACGATCACCGGAAACAGTGTGCCGCGCACCATTGTCGATCGCCAACGTCTTGTAGGACGCCGGGGCATCTCCAAAGTCAAACTGGACTTGGGGCATGATGATCGTGAAACGGGTTTCATCGTTGGCACGCGTTTCACGGACGCGGTTGCCGGCCAAGTCGGCAACGGCGGGCAGATTCGATCCGATGCTGACCTGGACATTGTTGACCGTGCCCTCGACCATCAATGCTCCGTCGATCAACAGCGTTCCGCCACCTGGGTTAAAGGTGGTCACGGCTAGACCCGCATCGCGGATTGCGGACTGTAGTTGTGCCGCAGCGCTGGCGGGCGTGAACCCTTCGCTTTGACGGTACGGCATCGGATAGGCACCGGCCGAAACGCCGGGCTCGCCTTCGAGCAGGATCGTCGCACTGTTCAGCACGGCTAGATCACCACTGATTCCGCCGAGTACGACGCGGCCTTGGCCGAGCGCTTGCGAGGTGCCCAAACCGAGCGGTTGCGAGGCAACCGCGGCGGCAACGCTGGCGGCGATTTGGTCCGGGCTGTCGGTGCGAGCGAACTGAATCGGAATGAAAGCGGGATCGCTGACGGTGCCTAGCGTGAATTCAAACGTGGTCGTCATTGGGCCATTGGTGTAGACCAATTGGTCGCCTTCCTGCACGCCTTGGGCGACACCGGTTTGCGTGATCGCAGCGGAGTTGTTGGTGACAACGTGCCCGGCGACGGTTCCCAATTGAACTTTGTCGATACCGATTCCGGACGGTGAAAGTCCGACGGCTTCGGCGACACTGACCGCCGGGTCGGATCCGGGGTCAGTGCTGGCAAGCGCGGCCAAGATCGCATCGCGAACCTGTTGCACCGTTCCGGCGGTCGCCAGGTTGACGGCGATTGCGCCGGCCCCGACGGATCCGTCCAGGTCGAACTCCAAGACACGGACGGTGCCGTTGGCATCGGTCAGACTGATTTGTTCGCCGTCGTTGAACAGGGCATTGGTTCCGGCGACGGTCAACGTCGTCGTTTCTGGCAGCACCAGGCTATAGCCGGCTTCGAATTCGAATGTCGTTGGGGTCCCGTTGGCCTCGGTCACGATGACTTGCGAACCGTCGGTGATCTGATCACCCGATGGCATCGAAACTTCGATTCGTTGCTTGTTGTTGAGTGTGATCTCATAGACCGCATCGGGACGCCAGATGCCCGTCAGTGGAGTCAGCCGGATCGTATTGCTGTTGCTGCTGAATCCGAACACGTAGTCACGACCGGGGATCAATCGTGATCCGTTTTCGGTCAAAATCACGGTGTCGCTGGTGACGGTGGCGGGATCGATTCCGGTTCCCGATGGGTCACGCAGTTGGACTTCGAAGAACGACAGTGTGCCGCCGGTCAAACGCACGAACGAGCTGTCCTGGTCTTGGTCACCGCCAGGGATTTGGAATCCGATCGCGTCTTGTGGTCCGGTCAGTACCGCCGTCGGGCGAACATCATCGGCGCGGTCGATAGCACCGCGGTCAATGAACACGTTGGAACCCACACCACCGGGCGTGGTCACCAATGGATCATCGACGCGGGGTTGTCCATAGGCATCAAAGGCGGGGGCGATGATCGGTGAGGGAGCGATCCCGACCGGTTCTTTGACGGTTTGCAAGAACTCGCTGCGATCGGGTAACGATGCGAACGAACTGTCGATCACGTCACTGCCGGCAGCCGGAATGTAGATGCCGCGGTCGGGGTCTTGGAACAAGGCCACCGTATCGGGGATCACGATCGATGAACTGGCCAGTCCGACCGAAGTGTTGTTGTTGTTTCCTTGGAACGCGTTTCCGCCGACGACAATCTCACCGAACTGGTTTCCGGTCGCGAGGATGCCATTGGTGAAGCCGCTGACGATGTTGTTCAAGACCGTTGGGCTGGAGGCACCGCTGATACGGATACCATCACCGTTGCCAGAGTTGACCACGGTATTGTTGACGATCCGTCCAAAGGCCGCCGGCGAGGGGACTTGGCCGTTGACGTTGACGTCGCCACCGAATTCGATGCCGGCGTCACCGGATCCAGAGATCACGTTGTTGCTGATGACAACACCAGGGATCAACGAATCGGTGTTCTGGTTACGCAACAAGCGTGCGGATCCAGGGTTGGGCAAGGAATCCGGTACGATCGCACCGTTGTCGTTGACCAATCGTTCGCCGCGATCATCGCTGACCGCTCGGACACCGGTTCCCGACGAGTTTGAGATGAAGTTACTGGAGATCACCAATTGACCCTGGTCTTCGACCCGGTTGGTGTCGCTGATGCCAAATTGATAGTCGACCATCAACACATCTCGTGCCGGCACATTGCCGCTAGTGGATGTGGGGCGAATGGCCAATGCGTATTCGCCGTAGTCGGCCGCTCGGAATCCAGGCTGGACGAAGAACGTGCTGGGCGTGATCTGCAGCGTTGTGTTGCGTCGAACCAAGTTGATAAAGCGGCCATCAGCATCGGCTTTGACGATCGCCGACTGATTGGCCGAAATGGCGGCTTGGGTTTTCGACGCGATTTGGGTCGCGTCATCGCCCGTCGCCAACGTGATCGGCACGTTTGACCCACTGACCGCGCCACCCAGGGTGTATTCGTAGATCACCTGAGAACTGCCCGAGGTGATCGCCAGTGTTTCGCCGACCAGGAAGTTCGGGCTGATGAAGTCAAAGAAGGTGATCGTGTCACTGCCAAAAATGTTGGCGGAGCTGACGACGACGTTGTAATAGCCATCGCTAGGCGCGGTGAATCGCAAGAACGCACCGCCATCGGCTTCGCCGTCTGCCATGCTGGTTTCGAACAAGCTGGATTGCCGGCTGCGGTCGATTTCGAATCCGAACAGATCTTCGGTCAGGATTTCCTGGTCATTGAAGACCGTGATCACCGGCAGGTCCAACACTTCACCGGCTCGCGAGAAGCCTTGAGTGTCCACATCAATGTCCACCGTTTCACCAGCCGCCAAGTAGATTTTGACGCTGTCGTAGTCCAATGAGGGATCCGTCGCGAGCACGACGGCACCGTCTTGCAAGTTGACGACGCCTTGGCCGGTCAAGACGGCGTCGCCGATCTTGCCAATTCCGACCACGGTGTCGTGGGCTGCGTCGACAAACCCTGATGGCGTCGAACGATCGAGTTCGTCACCGAAGATCACTGGAGTGATCGTTTCGGAAACCTGGTCGACGATCGGAATGCGTCGCGACGTTTCCCGGCCTTGAGATGTTTCGGCACTGACCAAGTCCATCTTGATGAATCGTCCGCCGGCTGAATTGACGGTGATCGATGACGAACCGAACAATTCAACTCGATTGCCAGTGTTGGCCGCCGATTCGAATCCGTCCGAGGTTGCCGCGGTGATGTTCAGGACGTTCTGAACCTGTGCTGAATTGATGGCGTCGCGGATCGCCCGTGCCGTCGCAGCGGGATTGGGGCTGTCCGGGTTGAATGGCACCGGCACGTTGCCTTGGGCGACACCGAGGGCGCGTGAACTATCGAATTCGAACGTCAGTTGTCGCCATCCGTCGCTGAGTACGAATACGTCTTGATCCAGCAGGTTGGTGCCGGCGATCGCCAGCAAACTGACCGCACCTTCGCGCAAACGATCGTTGGTGTCAAAGGAACGCCCAAGCCCGCTGAACTCATCCAATTCTAGATTGATCGGATCGTAATCTTGAGGAACGCCGTACTCATCGGAAGTCCGAATTTCCAGTGAGTAAGGACCGGTCAACGCTTCGTTTTGACGCTCCGGTTGGATCGCTTGGGGGTGCGAATCTGGCAGCGTTTCTGGGTTCAAGCGGAAGTTGAATTCATCAGCGGTCGATTCGACAACCATTTCACCGCGTTCGGCGAAACCGACCACGATGTCGTCGATGTAGACGCCTTCGATGTTGTTGTTGGCCGCTGGAATCGTGGTCCGCTCACTGGCCGCATAGCCGACGGGGCGACGCACGCCAAATTCATCGCCCGGAAGTGGCGAACCGGATCCGTCACCGAAGTAAGAAGACATGCCATATCCGCCGGCATCGGTAACCGTCAGATTGAACAATCGAATGCGGTCGCCGCCGTAGGCCGAGTAGTAGTCCGACGACGTTTTGTCGGTCGAGGTCTGCACGAACTGGCCGACGCCTTCGTTGACGGCAACCTGCAATCGCGAGGCCACTTCGCGTGTGGTCAGTTGGCTGGTGACGATGATCGGAGCGACTTCGGCGCCCGACGCACGGTAGCTGATGATCGATGATCCCGTGGCGGTTCGCACCGATTGGGCGTTTAACAGCAGCAATTTACGTGGATCGTCTTGGAACCCTTGTGCTTCCAACGGCATTTGCGCGAGCACTTTGCTGGTCACTTCCGCAGCCGTGTCGGTCGCGGAGTAAACGATTTCGCCAGCGGCGCCAGTGCCGGTTGTCACAAAGGACAGCACAACAGGGGCCGCTGCGATGCCGTCGCCATCTTCCTTCAACACGATCGTGACGGTTTCGCCCGGTGTGATGTCACTTCCGCGTGGGAAGGTGATCGGAATCGCAGACTCGTTGACGTCACGCGATTTAATCTTGATTCCGGGTCGGCCGGTGTCAGCCAACGTGCTGCTGGCATTTGCGTCGTTGACAAGGATGCCACGACCGAGCGGATCGCCATAGGTTTCGAAGGAAGCACCGAGCGACTGAATCAGTTGTTCCAGGACCGCGTTGTAGGCCGCATTCAAATCGCCACCAAAACTGCTGCCGTCTGGATCAAAGAAGATCGGGTCGATGCCAAAACCGAGTGTCGAGAAATCAAACGGCTTGCCTTCTTCGATGAACACGACTCGCTCGAAATTGCCGCTGCCAAACACGTTGACTTGCATGCCGTTTCGTAGCTGCGTCAGATCGGTCAGCCCCAGTAGCAACGCGTCGCCACTGTTTTCGGCGTGGGCAAAGGTCAGCACCGGGGTGTGTCCGGAGTAGACCGCCGAGTCAGCGAGTAGCCGAACCGCGGTGCGGTTGCCACCGGCGTTGTCGGCGACAGCGGTGTGGGCTGCCAAGACCGTGGCCACGCGTGCGGCGATCACATCCGAGGTGTCGGTGACCTCGAAATTGATTTCATCGGGGCCGGCAACTGCACCGAGTACAAACGTGTAGACCGTGGTGCCATTGATGTCGGTGATGGACAGTGTTTCACCGTCGGTCAATTCCGTTCCGTTGGGCACGTCGACTTCGATCGCCGCTGCGGTCGCTTCGGTCAAATTCGACGTCGGGTCAGACGCCACGACACTGAGTGCACCAAAGATCGTGACTTCGTCGGCAGCAACCGATGTTTCGGTCAAAGGCGCCAGCGCGACCGCCACGCGAGCCGCAATTGCGTCGGCAGTGTCGGTGGTTTGGAAGTTCACGGTGCCGGCCGGGCCGGCGGTCGGACTTTCCACAAAGGTCAGTTCGGTGACGCCGTTTTCATCGGCGATCGTCAGGATTTCGCCGTCGATCAAATCCACCCCTGCCGGGATCGTGACGACACGAGCGGTGGCCGGTCCGATCGACAAGGCGGTGGTGGAATCAGATGTCGTGACCGACGTGGCGGCCAACGACAGAGCTCCGCCGGCGGTGACCACGCCGCCGGTGGCTTTGGGCAATGCCGCACGAACCGCTTCGGCCACTTGGTCGGCGGTCATCGGAGCGTTCAATTCGACTTCGATGCGGTCAAACGGTGGGAAGAAACTGATTTGGTTGACCAGTTCGACCAGCACTTCGCCGCCGGCATACTTGACGGTGATCAATTCGGCGGGGATGTCCGCCGGTGTCAGGATGTCGGGGAAGGTGATTTCGATGCGGTCTTCATCCACCACGGTGGTGGCCGAGGCGGGCGCGATCGGCGTCATTGTGGTCGGCGTGACCTGGACCTGAGTGCCTGCAGCGACCAGCGAGATGATGCCGTTGCCTTCGTAGACCGCTTGGAAATCGCTGTCCAATACGCTCATCACGTTGCGCGCGATCTGGTCGGCGGTTTCGCTTGGGGCGTACACGATTTCGTTTGCCGCACCGGTTGCGGTTTGCACGAATTCGTAGGTCACCGCGTTGAAGAAGCTGCCGACGGTCAATTCGTCACCGGGCAAAATTTTGGTTCCATCGGGAACCACAAATTGTGCCGCGCGACCGGTTCCGCTGACAAAGATCGTGCCGTCGTAACCGCTGTCGACTCGTTGGACCAACACCGGATTGGACTCGGCGACCACCGATTCACCAAACACTTGGAACTGTTCGATCGATGCAAACCGCACGCGTCCGTCGGTGGCGCCATTGGTTTTCGGGCCGTTGGCTTCGACGTCGGTGCTCAACGCCGCGATCACAGCGCGAGCCACTTGGTTAGCGGTCATGCCGCTGGTGATCTGGACTTGGCCGGGACCCGCGGTACCGTTGACAAACTGAACGGAATAGCTGGTGCCGTCGGCGCGGATCAATTGAATTGCATCGCCGGTTTGGATTTTGTTTCCGGCCGGGAATACGACTTCGGTACCGACCACATTTTGCAGGACGATTTGGTTGCCATTTTCGTCACGGAAGGAAACCAAGCGGTCATCGATGATCTCGTCACCGGGGATCGCGGTCAATTCGACCGAATCGAAGTGAGCTTGGACTGCACCGGCGGTCGAGAAATCGAAGCGGATGCGGACGTTCTCGTTGCCTGCCAAGGGAGACAGGTCGACACGAGCCTGGCGCCATTGTTGTTGGTCTCCGGCATCGCCGTTGACGTCAAACAGTTCCTGGACAGGAATGTTTGTTTCGTTGAAGTAGTCGTATTCGTCGGCGAACACCAAATCACGGAAGGCGTCATTGGTCGCCAACAATTTCCACTCGCCGTCGTCGCCGGCGGCAAACACACGGAAGCTATCTCGTTGGGGTTGTCCCGGTGCGACTGGCGAATAATCGTCGTTGTTTTCAACTTCCAGATAGTAGCTGAAGTACAGCGTCGGTTTATCGGCCGAACTGTAACCTTCCAAATCCAGTGGCTGAGAGATGATCGAACCGTGTGATCCACCCGGCGCCAATTCACCCAAGTTGCTGCCGTCATCGCGAGCGAGTGTGTTGCCGGCGACGTTTTGGTTGGTCGCGCTATTGTTGGTGTTCCCCGGATCGACTTCGAATCCGTAGTACAAGCTGGCCCCACCACGACTGGCAAATTCTTCGCGGCTGCGGTCGGGGGTTTCTTTGATCCCGTGTCCGTCATTCAGGTTTCGGTCGGTGGTGATGTGCCAGGGGCTGGCTTCCAAATTGCTAAATGCCAATCCGGTCGGCTGAGCACCCAGGAACGAGAATCCGAAATCGAGGTTGTACTGCAGCGGCACGGCCGAGCGGCCGTTGTACAGCACGTTGGCCGGTTCCAGATCGCCGGCTTCATCGATGGTGGCTGCGTACAACCAACCGTCGGCCGTGGTCATGAACAGGGTTCTGCGGTAGTTCCCGTCTTCGATGGTTCGCGGGCCGAACGTCAATCCGGTGAAGGTCGGAGCGAACGATCCGGTTTGAGACGCGTGTACTGGATCTTTGGCGATGATTCCATAAAAGGTTGTTGGGATCACACCGTCGTAGTTTTCGAATTCCGATCCAACCGGGCCACTGATGTTGTTGCTCGGGTCGAACGAGTGGATGCCGCCGGCATCGGTGACTGCGTATAGCTCACCGGTCGTGCCGAAATCATCCGGGTCGTAGGCGATCCCTTGGATACTGCCGCCGTCACCACCGGTGGGGTAAATCAAACCGGTGTCAACGATTCCGAGTTCAATGTCTTCGGATGCCGGTCCCAATGCGGTGGTGTACGGGATGCCGTTGGGGAAGTTGCGGTGGGCGTTGGCGTTGGTGCTGAAGCCTTGACCGCTGGTGATGGCACCACTTTGCTGGCGGAATCCGTAAACGATGTTTTGCGTGAACGCATAGGGGATTTCACCGCCACGTCCCGAGGTGTCGCGGTGACCGACCAAAATGGCATTGGCGTTATCGGAGATCGGGGTCAGGCGAACGGTCGATTGAGACGTTCCGCCGTCGGTCAACGGATAGGCGATCCCTGTGATCAGCAATTGTGCGTCGTTGTCGGCACCGGTTCCGTTAAAGTTCTGGTTCGATTCGCGGAAGGTAATGCCGTCGTCACCGCCACCGGCAGCGGTCCCGTCCAAGGGGCTGACATTGCTGTAGTTCCCCGAGTTGCCGTTGTTGGGGTTCTGTCCCGGCGGCAACGAATAAGAAAACAGTTCGCCGTCGGAACGTGCGGCGATATCGCCGTTGCGTGCGCCGTATTGACCGATGACTCGTTCAACCACACCGGTGAACGGGTTGACCGAGACCAGCCCGGAATTGTTGTTCCCGCTGTAGCCGCTGTCGAGACTGACAAACAACCGCATGTCGTCTAGCGAGTAGGGCACGATCGAGGTGTCGTCAACGAAGGTCGGCAAGATGGTCGTTTCGGACGAGTAGACTACCCCGTCAAAGGTTTCTTCCACGATCCGTCGCGTGGAGTTGATCGGATACAAACGCACGTCGGTATTGGGCGCTGCGTTATCGAAGAATTGACCCAGGTCGTTCGGAACCGCCGCGGCATTACTGACTGCGACGTAATAGGTGCCTTCGGGCAGTTCGACGGGACCGATGTAGGCGTCCAACGAACCGGCCGATCCACCGGTGAGGTTTGCAGAATCGACACCGTTGAGAGGTCGTCCGCGGTCGTCGGAGATGTTCGAATCGCGACTGTGCAAGACCAGTCGGCCGAATACGTCATACACCGCCAGCGAAGTGTTTGGGCGGCCCAAACCATCGGCATAATCAATATCGAAGGTCGTGGTGACGAATCGGTTCTCGCTGTCAAACACATCCGGTTCGATCTGTTGCGTGAACAAATCGACTTGGTAAACATCGACGTCTTCCAAACGCACGTTGGCGTTGTTGGAGTTCAAGTTGCCGATGTTCCCGGTGACCACCAACGATCCGCGGTCAGACGTACCCAGGTTGCCCAGCCGGTCGACTTGGTTGAGCGTGAATCCGAGTTGGTTCTGATAGGCTTCGCGAATGTACTCGTCGCCGCTTTGTGGGTTGTTCGGAGTCGGGTCGACAATCTGGGAGAACTCCAGACTTTCGGCCGCCGTTCCGGTCAGCGGCGAGTGCAACGGGGCACTGTTGATCGTGATCGCGTCGGTTGCGAAACGGATGTCGGCCAATTGGACCGTCGATCCGGCGATTTCCTGGGTTTCGCGCAGTCGCAGACTTAGTTGATACGAACCGGATGATTTGCCGCCGCTGCGGACGCGAATGTAATAGGTGTTTTCACTGCTGTTGGAACCAGGCAGAATCACTCGCATGCCCGCATCGAGCGGGTTGGGGGATTCGACATTGCCGACGCCCAATTGGTAGAGCGGTTGCACGGTTCCGGCCGGCAACGACGAGAACAACAGCGACCTATCGGTGGCTTCGCGGAACGAGTCGTTACTGCGAGCCAATACGTTTTGGTTGCCATTGACTGCTTGAGCGTTGACCGTGACCAGTTCGACGATGGTGTCGAGTCCGATGCTGGTTTCGTCGATGTCGATGTAGACACCGGTGCCACCGGTCGCAGTGAAGCTGTATACGTCGACGTCGTCGGACGTCGCCAGCGTTCCGCGAACGTTGAATCCCAACCGTTCGGTTTCGTCGCCAGACGATTCGTCGCTAGCCAAATCACCAATGACCTGAGCATCTTTGGCGAACGCGTTCTTGGCGATCGAAGCGGCATTGGCCGTTTCTTGTTCCAAGATGTAGCCGACATTGCGATCGTTGATGTAGGTCTCCAATCGAATGCCCTGCCAATCACCCGCCTGGGCAAGATCCACGTCGCATTGCAGCGAGCTGAGTGTGCAGTTCATCGGTTCACCGTCGGCGGTGAAACCGGCGCCGACGGTTGAGTCGTTCCAGCTGGTCAAGATGACCGGGTTGCCCGGTGTGCCCAGGACCTGGACCGTGCCGCCGATGCGGTCATTGATGTCCAACGGACGGCCGGTGCCGACCAGTTCTCCGCCGGGTCCGAATTTGACAACCAAGCTTTGGTTGGGATCACTTTTGAGACGCAGGGTGCCGTGATAGTGATGTGTTGCCGATGCGATTTCGCCTTCGACGACGTGCACGATGTCGGTGTCGTCCCAGACGCTGTCGGTGGTCAGGACTTCGCTTCGCACTCGGATGCCGTTGATCGTGTTGTCATCCAGACGATTGCCGGCAATCAGCGGACCTTGGTTATCTGCGTCCGTACTGTAGAGATCGATCGTTCCGGTTGCGCGACCGTAGTCCAGCAGGGCTTCGTGATTGAGCGAGTCAGGGTTGATACTGATCGCGGCGCCCACGTTGCCTTCGATCGTGTTGCCGACCAAGACCGGTTGGCTGCCACGAACGAAGATCGCAGTTTCATCGTTGAAACCGATGCCGCCACGGATCGACTGAGCAACAAACCCACTGGCATTGTCGATGATGGTCGAATTGGCAATTCGGACATCGGCCTGCAGGATTTCAACCGCGTTGAAATCGGTGAACTGGCCGTTGATCGCAGTCGAGCCACCGCCGTAGCGAATTTCTGTGAAATCCAGACTGCCGGTCGCGTCTTGGCGGAAAACCAATCCGCCCCAATCGCCGGGGGCCGAATTGTCGGCGACGGTGTCATTGTTGGTGTCGAACGTACCGCCGGCACCGTAGGTGTCGTCACGTCGGCTGGTGAAAATGATCTCTTTGCCGTCGCGGCCTTCGGCATAAAAATCAGCTCCGAATCCGGCTTCGATCCGAGCATTTTGCAGTTTGATGACCAATCCCGGATCGATCGAAAGTCGGGCATCGTAACGCGGCAGGAACTGGGTGCCATTGTTGCCATCGTTGGGCAGAATCCGTTGTGGCAAATCGATGTTCTGGCCGTCATCGACATAGCTGGATTCGCCGTTGACCCATTGATCAATCAATTCGTACTGTCCGGACGTCAGAATCGATCGATAGATCCGCACGCCGGTGAATTCGGCTGGCGCCGCGGGGATGCCGGACAGTTCAATGGCACCGCTGTCGGGGGCCACAAACGAACCGGTCGGATCACTCGCTTGGGTCTCGCCACCGAGTGCGTTGACATAGGTGAATCGGTATTGATACGACGCACCGGCAGTCAATGATCCGCCGTCACCGTCACTGGCCGTGATGCCACTGACCGAAACACGTTCTTCGGCGCGCAACAGTCCGCCACGCGTCGTGCCGTCATCCAAAAATGTGGTGGTGACGCGATCCAGTTGGGTGACGAATTCGAAGTTCGGCGTGCCCGGAATACTGCGATACAAACGACGGCCGACAAATTCCGATGGTGTGGTCGGCAGGTTTGTCAAGGTCGCCGAACGCATCGTGGGTGATGTCACCACCGCGGTGGTCGGCAAGCTGGCGAGCGATTCGCTGCCGTTGGCGTTAACGTAGGTGACACGGTAGGTATAGGAAACGTTTTCATCCAACGTCCCACCACTGTTGCTGGTCAACGCAACACTCAACACATCGGGACGGTCTTCCAATAAGACTGCACCGCCGGGTTGTCCCTGCAGCACCAAGACTTGGCTGAGCACGTGGACAATATCTTGATCGTCAAACCGGCCACTGACGGTCATCGGTTCCAGTTGACCGGCGGCCGGTGTTTCAACTCGGACAAACAGGCCGTTGATACTGTTGCCCAGCAACGTGTTGCCGAAAATCTGCGGACCGACGCGGTCGTAATCGCTGGTGAAGCGATCGGCGCGTTGAAAGATCGGCGCGTTGAAATTGCTTTCGCGGAAACTATTCGGGTCGGCGCTGATGGCCGCATCGGCACTGTTGCGAATCGTATTGTGAATGATCGTCGGACGACTTTCATTCATTTGGATCGGGGTGACGATCGGTTCATTTGGATTGACGCTACCGCCGCCGTACTGAATGTTGGCGTGGGAGACGAAGTCCAAAAAGATGCCTTCGGTTTCCCAGACGTGTCGGCCTTCGGAGTAATCGAAATCGTTTCGGAATTCGATGCCGGCCCATTGTCCCGGTTGCGCGACGGTGGGCAGCGGATTGGTGTCAACACCTAGCGACTCGTCATCCCAGCTGGTGAAGAAGACTTCGCCGGTGCCGCCGGTTTCACCCGCGATCACCGGTGTGCCGAGGATCTGTAGGGCCGCCAGCGAACGGTCTTCGTCGACCGTTTCACTACCGACGCTGATCTTGGCGTCCTTCATTTTGAACAGGGCACCGGCATCGATCATGACGGTGACGCCTTTGGGGACAACGAACTCGGCGCCATCGGCAAGTGCCGAGTTGGTCGTGCCGCCGAACCCGATTTCGTAGGCCAAGTTGTCGTCTTGAGTGGTGATCAAACCGTCGGCACCACCGTTGGGCAGGATCCGCACGATGTCACCTTCGCCAGACAATGCCAGCGCGGCGGCGATGGTGCGTTTGGGGGACGAAAGCGAACCATTGTTGGCCGCTGCGTCATTGCCGGTGATTTTGTCGACGAAGATGGTTTTGGGGCCACCGGTGACCGCATTGTCTACGGTCGGCGCGACGCGGAACCAGTAACTGAACTCGCCACCGGCAACGCCATCGGCGTCACCGTCCAACTCGGTTCCGTTGGTGTCCGTGATCGTTTGACCGCCATCGGATTTGAAGGTCATTCGCAGTTCGTAGCGGCCTTCGGAAGTTCCGCCCAAACCGCTGCCGGAGATCAATCCGTTGTACAGGTCGTTGCCACTGGCGCTGACGCCGACGATATAGTCGCCGGGTTCGATGTTGACGCCGATGAACGAGTCTTCGCTATAGAAGTCGTCATTACGCGCGATCAATTCGTATTGGTCTGCGGCGGCGTCGACCACGCGATACAGTTTCAGATTGGTGTCCAGCAAGCTGCTGCCGTCCAGACGCTCGGCGATCGTTTCGATTGAAATCTCGCCGGCTTCGCTAGCGGTGAACGAATAAAAATCCACATCGTTGCTTTCGGGGCGGTGCAGCCCTTGGCCGATGGTGATATCGCTCTGGCTAAGGAATTCGGGTTCGACCGGCAGGTCCGGCAGATATTGGTCAGAGAACTGGACCGAATTGGGTTCGTCGGGGCTGCTGCCACCGGCTGCCACGCCAGCGGGCAATTCAAACATGTCGCCGATGCCTAGCAACTCGCCGACGCCGCGCAGCGCTTCCTCGAAATAGCTCAGTCGATTATCGGGAGACAGCCCGTAACCGTCGTACCAGTTTTCACCAGCGTCTAAAACCAAGACGCCTTTGGTTTGATCGCGTTCATTGACGCGATAGATACTCAGCGGCGTGTCGGCACCGGCACCGGTGTCGGCCGTGATCACAATCGAACGCAAATCCCCGGTGACGATCTGAAGGCCCAGGTCTTGCGTTTCGACGAATTCAACGCCCAAGCGTTCGCTGTAGAGATCAAGGACCTCACGCACACGTTGTTTCTGGGCAACGGTGATCGCGTTTTCGAGTGTATTGAGTTGTGGGTCGGTACCGTAGATCCGCGCAAAGTTATACGGAAAGACGTCGATTCCGACTGTCGTATCGGCTTGACCGGTACGCTGGGTATCACGTCGATTGTCGCGCGATCCGGGAGCGTCATAGGCGCCGGGCCAATCGGGAATGATCGGATTGGTGGATTGGATCAATCCTTCGGTCACAACGATGCTTTGTGTGCCCGAACCGAACGTCATACCCAACGGCAGTGCGCCGCTAAAAGTATCGGTGCCACCGCCACCGCTGGACAGCTCCTGCGGCGCAGCCGGCAAGCTGTCGCTGCGTCCGACTCGCAACCGGAAGGTTCCCGTTTGTGTCGGGTCGCCGGCGGCATCGAGCGGCAACAGATCAACCAAGTCCGCGGAAAAAGTCAGCCGCGCACGGTTCAATGCCGGGTCGTATTCGACCGAGACGGGTGTGTTGACCAGATCGTCGGTGTTCTCGACCGACTCGGCCGTGTAAATCAGTTTGTAGAACTGGGGGCGGACGACCGACAACGTGCTATTGCCGGTGTTGATTGGACCGGCCAGCGGATTGGAGAGTGGGTCATCGTTGAAGTAAACGAAGACTTGATCGCGCTGTTGCGTCAGGGTGCCGTTGATCGATTCGATGGGTTGAGGCACGACCGAGACGACGCGTGCACCGACTTCGACTTCGTAGCGCACCGTTTGAATCGGTGCCAACGGGTCGGCGGCGCCGACCGTTCGCAAAAAGTCACCGTCAATGTCGCGAACGCCGACGATCTGTTGGTTGGTGTCGTCGAATCCGGCGAGTTCGATTTGGTATTGGTCATCGGGCAGCGTTTCAGCAAACCGCGCGACGATGATGTTGGTACCGTCGTCATCCTCGAATCCCAGGAAACCGGGCGTGACGAGTTCGTAACCGAGTTCCCCGTTAGCTGCTTGGGCGGCATCAGGAGAGAACGAACCATCGCCGCCGGCGCGTTTGAACTGGATCCCTGCCAAAGTCGCCGAATCAATCAGATCGCCACCAAACCGGAACTTCAGTTCGGTGGGCGCCGTCGAAAGCACCGTGTTGTCTTGAAGATCAAACTGTTCGCCCGAGTTCGCCGAGACGGCGATCAAGCTGGGGGCTTCAAGTTCCGCGGCCAACAATTCTCGTCGCTCGAGCGTTTCGTGCTTGGAGCGTCGTGAGAACTGGTGTGCGGACTTTAACTTGGTGTTTCGTCGAGAGGTCATAGGGTTGACCTTGGCCTAAAACGGTGTGGGAATAAAACAGGAAGGACGAGTGACGCGGCCCAGGAAATAATGCTGCGGTCCGGTCAATAATTCATTTCAGCAGGAAAGCCTGTACAAGAATAATCACTTGTACAGGCGAATTGTGGCCTAGTTCGGGGCGCCGGGCCAAAACATTGCCGGGGGAATTCCGCGTTTAGAACCCCCCGGTTCTCTCAAAATCGGTACGAATCAGTTTTCCAGCAGCGACTCCATGTCGTCAAACATGTCAGTCAAAGCACCGTCGATCGTGGCTTCGCTAACCGTTTCTTTCGAACTGTCGATCAAAAGTTCTCCAGCCGATTCAGTTTGAACCGAATCGATCTGTAGACCAGCGGTCAGCAATGCATCGGTTGAGTCGATTGTCGTCATCACAGCCGGTTCAGTGCTTTCAACCGGCGTCGGTGTCGCATTGGTCGCCGGCAAGAAGTCGGAACTGATCGCAGCGAATGACGTGGTTGTCGCGGTCAAAACGTCTCGACTGATCGATTCGCCTTCTCCGTTGGCCTGGTTGAGCGCCAAGGTGTTGATCACATCCAAGGCGTCCTTGGGTGAAACCATGCCGTTGCCGTCGACATCCAAGAAATCTGGCGGAGGGGTTCCGATCTCACCAACCGGGACTGCACCGGATGCCGGCGATCGACGTGCCAAGAAGTTCAAGACTCGCAGGGCATCGATTGGCGAAATGAAACCGTCGGCCGTCACGTCGGCTTCGAAGCCACCGATCGGGTTTTGGTACTGCGACTGGTTCAGTGTGAATTCAACTGTCGCGGTTTGGCTGAATCGCGACGTGCTGTCGACGATTCGATAGGTAAACGAATCGACTTCGCCCACCGTACCCGCATTGTTGGTGTAGATGAAGGTTCCATCTGCGTTGATCTGCAAACTGCCAAGCCGCGGTTGGGTGACCGATGCGAGGTCGATCGAAATCGTATCCCCGTCGGCGTCCGAATCGTTGCGTAACAATCCGTCAGCTGGATTCAATACTCGCAGAGCCGATCCGATCGGCACGTTGTAGCTGTCGTCGATCGCGATCGGAGTGTCTTCGACCGGATTGATCGTCAGTGTGAACGCATCACTGACACGGAAGGTTCCGTCGCTGGCTTCGATCTCGATGTCGACGACACCGAACTGATTCGGTTTCGGCGTGATTCGCATTTGATCGCCGAAGAAGTCGATCGACTGGATCAAGGGATCGTTGGCGATTTGTTCCGGAGTCGGTCGAACGATCGATCCGAGTTGCGACACGGTGTAGGTCAACGTGTCACCGTCCGGATCGCTAAAGATACTGCTCAGCTGGCGAACGATCACTTGGTCTTCGTCACCGGACAATGGATCCAGCTGGCCGATGACCTGCGGCGGATCGTTTTCGTTCACGATGCTGACCGTCACCAGTTCGGTCGTGCTCAAGTTGCTCGTGTCGGTCGCGACCACGCTCAGCGAAACGGTGCCGAAGGCGAACGCGGGCCGAGTCAACGTCAGCAAGTTGTTGGTCAAACTGACCGAGACGACCGACGGGTTGCTACTGGTCACGCTGTAGGTGATCGCATCGTTTTCCGGATCCGTGAACCAAGTGTTCAGATCGTACTGAGTCGATTGAGCATTGGGTTTACTTTCGGGCAACGTGATCTCGTCCACCGGAATGCCCTGGTTGTCCTTTTCGCCGTTGACGCCTTGGAACAGGGGCGCGTCGTTTTGGCCGCCGACGGAAATCGAAACGGTGCCAATCGATTCGGCGCCCAGGTTGTCGACGACGCGGTAGGTAAAGCTATCCGGGCCGCTGTAAAGTCCAGGTGGCGAGTAAACCAGTTGACCATTCTCCACTCGCACTTGGCCACCACGCTGCGTATTGAGCGGGAATTGGCTGAGTGGCAAATCGATGGTTTGGTTTTCCGGCGGATCGATTTCGTTCTGTGGGCCCGGACGGTCATTGTCCAGGATGCCGACCAATCCACCGCCGCCGCGAATCGCGATACTGAGGTTGGTGTCCTCCATCGCGTTGTAGAAGTCATTGCCGGCGATCGGTGGGTCGTTGACCGGATTAATCGTGATCGAAACGGTACCGGGTTTGTCAGCGGACTGGGAAATCAGATTCCCACCGGGGACATCGGCCACGATGAAGTTGAACACGTCCGGGATCGAACCGTTGTAGTCCGCCGGTGGAGTGTACTGGACCGCACGGCCATCGGGCTGGATCTCCAAGATTCCACCCAACGAGGAAACACTGTCACCCAGATTGGAGCTGAATACCGATTGGAAGACCAACAGTTGCGAGGCCTCGTTGGCCGGTCCCGGTGAATAGAACGGGTCGATCAACTCGGCTGCGGTGAAGATGATCACCTGGTCTTCGTCGATCGTTTTGCTCGTGATCACATCGGTCTGGGTCGCAAACGGTTTGTCGTTGACCGGCAAGACTTCCAGTGTGACGGTGATGGGTTGCGAATTCACCAACTGTGTCGCCGGGTCACTCTTGATGTCCGTGACGCGGGCGGTGAAATCAACGGTGCCGTTGAAATCGGTTGCCGGGCGGAAAGTGAACGTGCCGTTGGTATTCAGATCCAGTTCACCGGCCAGCGTGCCGTTGGGTGTGAATAGATCACGCACCACTGCATCGGCAGGGAAGATTTCAACCGGGTCGCCATCGGCATCCACCACACCGGCCAGCAGACCGTTATCGGTCGTGATCGTAGGCGTTAGCGAACCGTCGACGTCCAGTGCTTGCAGCACCTGTTCCTCGTTGACCGAGAAGGAGCGGTTTAGCTGTGGGGGCGTCAAGGTCGGCGGGGTGCCGTTCAACAGCAGCACTTGGTAATCCTCGACTTCACCACTGAGCGCCAGTCCGGTCGGTTCTAGATTTCCGGTTCGTGAGAATCGGAATCGAGCCGTCGTCGGTGTCGGGGCCAATGGATCGGGCGACGAGGTCGGGACGTAGGTGTCGTAGGTATACGTTTGCGTCCCATCGCCGCTGAGTGCCAGCGACGTGCGCGGGATGGCCGTCGCCCGGTCAGCGCCCGGTTCATAGAACTTGATCGCTTCATTGGCCGACCATTCGCCGTCGGCGTTGTAGTCGATCCAGCCTTGCAGGATACCGCTACCGGTGACGGTGAATTCGATCGGGGTCACGACGTGTTTGTTGAACACCCCGCCCGGGTTTTGATTGCTGGTGAAGGTGACTCCGTCTTCGTCATCACCGTTGATCACGATGCTGGTCGAGACGAATTCCACACCCGCCGGTTGAACGGGGCTTTCATCGATCGCGTCGCTGATCGCTTGCAAGATCGAATTGACATCTGTCGGGTCGGTCGGTTGGATCGCAAAGCTGTCTTCGTCGAAGCGTCCGTTGAGATCGAATTCCAGGGTCGCCGTGGTGACGCCGGTGTTGATCACAATGGTGTCACCGTCACGGGTCAACGGATCAACCGTTGCCGAGTTGACGTTGACAATCGCTTCCCCACCGGAAAACGTCACACTGAACAGAGTTCCGGTGGTGGTGACATCATTGACGGCATCGTCGCCATCGGCATCCCGCGAGGATTGGCCATTGGCGTCGACGTCAATCTGCGATCCCAGGTACAAATCGTCGACGACGACATGGCGGGGTCCGTCGTTGGCAAGCAACGTCGGGTATCGGCCGGGAATGTTGGTGACCGGATCCGGCGCGTCGCCGTAATCAAGTCCGACGGTCGGCATCAGGATCGTGAACTGCGTGCTGTTGTCGCTGCGATTGGCTTCCAAGGGGTTGCCTTGAACGTCTTGAATCGCGGGCAGGTAGAAACTGGTGATCGGGCCTTCGAACAACACACCGTTTTCAACGAACAGTGTCGCACCGCCACGGTCTTGGGCGGCCAATGAGGTGACCACACCGCCGGCATTGATGTTGACCGAGTTGATGGCTGTCAGCAACGCCTGTTTGACATCGAACGGAGAATCACCGGGCGAGATGACAACCGGGACCGCACCGCCGGGAACACCGCTGAGCAACAGCGATGGAGCGGCACTGACGTCAACCAACGTGCCGGGCTGATCGTCCAGCAGGACTTCGCCGTTAACGACGCTGGCACTCAGTTGCAGGCCACCGTTGTTGCTGTTGATGGCGGCCGCCAAACTGTTGGCCACATCGGTCGTTGTACTACCTGGCTGGAACGGCACAGGAACGTTTTGGGCGTTGACACCGCCGCCATTGTTGACCGATTCGAATTCATAACTGATCGACAGATTGCCCTGTCGAATCGTCAGGACTTCGCCGTCACTGACGATTCCTCGTTGAGTCGTCAACGTGCTGCCGGTCGTGTCGACACGGCTGTCGTCGATTTGTCCCAGTGAGATCCGGCCGTTGCTTTGATAGGTCGCCGTGACCCCCGCGGTCGAACCGTTGATTGCCGTGGTGATCGCCGCGCTGAGCATGTCAACGTCGTCGAATCGGGTGAATGGAACACGGGTTGCGGTCAAATTGTTGAGAACATTGTTCAGGTCGAATTCGAACAAGACTGCGGTGCCGGCGGGGTCCAGGATGGTGAACGTGTCGCCGTCGTCCGGTGCGGTGAACGGAACTTGCAACAAGAGCGGTCCGAAGACTTCCAATGTCGATGATCCGGTCACCGAAGGTGCACCGAGTACTTGCAGACTCGAGCCGGAAACGGTCAGTCCCAATCCGATTTCGCCGCCGACTTGAACCACTCCACCATTGATCGAATCGACGTCGTTTGGATTGACGCCGTCGATGTCACGAGCTTCGATCGCTGCGGCCAGTAGATCGGCCATTTCGTTGCCGGTGGTTTCTCGCGTGATGTTGATCGGCGCGTGATCTTGGGCGACACCATCGCCGTTGTTCGGATCGATGATCATGCCGTTGGCGTCACGTTCATCGGTGCGATTGATTTCAAACACCACGTCTGCCGAACCATCGGCCGGCGAGAACGTGATCAAATCACCGTCTTCCGGCGTGCGGCTGATTCCCACGGCACGCAGTTGGCCGCTCGGGACGCTGGCACTGCCGTCGACCGGAAGATTCAGATAAACGGTTCGTCCGACGATCGATGGGACCAGGTTCAAACTGGAGTCGACGATCGCCGTTTGGATGGCTTCGGCAACCATCTGCGCGTCCAACGGCACCGGAACGCCGCCGCCGATCGGGCTGATGTCGACAGCGACGAGGCCCGCTGCGGCCGGGGTGTTGGCGTCGGTGAATTGGAATCCCAGCGTGACGTTGCCGTCGCTGACTTGGAAGGTGTCACCGGGCAACACACCACCGACGTCGGCTCCGGCCGACGGTACTTGCAGTCCCAGGGTGCGTGCCGCGGCGATTAGGCCGCTGGTTGAGACATCGACACGAGTGTTGGCTTCGGATCCGATCACCACCGAACTGCCCACCGCTTCGACGTCGACGTCCAGGGTGGTGTTGGGATCGTCGATGACGCTTTGGATCGCCGTTTCGATATTGACGGCAATTTCGGCCAAGAACAGTGTCAGGTCGTCGCTGCCGATCGGGGTCGGGCCGGACGGCAATGTGACGGGAACACTGTTTGGCAGGGTGGTGCCGTCGGCGTCGAATTCAAACACCACGACCGGGTTCACGCCGTCGTTGATGGTGAAGATACCGCCATCGATCAGGCCGCCTTGATTGGTGCCTTCACGCGGGACTTGCAACATCAATGCTTCCGGCATTTGAAGCAGATAACCCGATTCAAATTCGAACACGACCTGCCCGCCGTTGCTGTCGGTGATCTGGATTTGATCTCCGTCGCTGACCTGCGTGCCGTTGGGAGCAATGATCACGGTGCGATCGCGATTGTTCATCTCGATGCGGTAGGCGCGATCGTTATTCCAGATTCCGGCCAATGGCGTCAGCGTGATGATGTTCTTGGTTTCATCATAGTTGAACGTGTAATCCAGGTTTTCGACCAACAGTCGATCGTCTTCGAACAGGGTGACGTTGGCACCGCTGGGACGGACACCGGGAATTTCGGAAACGACAACCGTGTTGTCATCGATACCCGAACCGGTGAAGGGGTCCGAGGCATCGCCGGAATCACGCAGTTGGATGCGGAATTCGTCGTACACGCCACCGGTCAGGGCGATGAAACTGGTGTTCGGATCTTTGTCGATACCTTCGGCGTCGTTGTCCCGAGGGGCTTCGGCGATCGCGATCGGACCGACCAGGTCGGCCAGTTCGGTGGACCCACGGTCACCAAACACGGAAGACCCTTGTCCGGTGTTTGGATACAACGGGTTGTCGGCTCGATTGACACCGGTCACGTCCCTGGTCGGTGCCAGAACATTGCTGATCGGGATGCCGACGGACTGTTTTAGACTTGCCAGAGCACTGCGCTCTCGCAGCGAGTCGATGTTGCTATCGATCACCGAGGAGAACGGTGCCGGCAAGAAGTTGTCACCGCCGGCGTTGACCAAGGTGGTCGCATTATCGGCGTTGGTGAGATTGAAGTCGTCCGTCCCGCCGTTGACGTTGCTCGGTCCCACGTTCCCGTTGGTGGTCAGGCCGACCGGCGGGTTGGGGACTTGGCTGAACAAGGTCGGGTTGGGTTGGTCGTATTGGAATACCGATCCAACCACGACGACTTCCATCGGTTTGACTTGCAGGTCGGTTCCGCCGGAACCAAATCCGCCGATGCGAGATTCGGCCACCACCACACTTTCGTGCAGGTTGATCAGCACGTTGTTCAACAACGCCGGGCTGGCACCCGAGGTGATCATCACACCGGTTTCGTTGATCAATTGATCGGTATCAAATCCGGGTTGCGGATCCAGACGCAGGCCGCCCGCGATGGCTTCCGGGCTCAATTCAATCTTGGCGATGTTTTCCAGATACACATAGTTTTCGGTCGTGCCGTTACCAGGTGTGGTGCGGCGGTCATGCCCGAACCCGATCGTATCCTGATACTGAACAATGTTCGTAAAGAAGTCTTGGTTGCTGGAGTTACCGAACCCGTCTCGGTGGGTCATCCAGACGCCATTGTCCAGTCCACGACGAGTCATGTTCATCAGACCATCGTTGTCGCCTTCGTAACCGCCCAGCGCAGTCGCTCGAACGCGGGCGATCGGCCCGGGGACTTGCGGTGAGTCGTTGTTGGGCAGCGGTGAATTGGCCAGCAACGTCATCGGCCTGTTGTTGGCACGTGGTTCGATCGCCCGACTGATCGCCCGCATGATGTCCGGCTTGAAATCGTTGTCGGCAATGGGAATGCTGACTTCGCCAGCGTTGAGTGCCGGTCCGAAACGGAAGGTCACCTGGTTGGCTAAACCATTGACAATCGATCCCGGCGGCAGATCGGTCACCTGAGTGATGGTGAACGACGTCCCCATCACATCGGACCCGATCATGCCTGTCGCACGACCGGTGTCGGCGCTGATCACGGCGGTACGCGGGGCGTAGGTTTCCATATTGATCGTGTATTGACCAATGTCCGCGACGCCATCGGGGCGACCCGAAATGGCGTTGGCGTCGAAACCGACGTTGATGTCGCCGCTGACGGCGACGTAGTAGACGCCTTTTTTGGGTGCAAAGAAGTCGACGAATCCGTCATTCGATGCCGGCGCACCGGGGACAAAAGCGACCCCCGAGTTGCCAGTCAAACTGACGTCGGTATCAGACAGATGTTTCAGTTCAACCAGACCGGAAGCCGTGGCCGCAGCGGTCAGGACCAGCCCGCCGTTGTTGGTAGAAATCGCGGTCGCAAGATTGGCGGCGATGGTCGCAGGTGAATCACCGGCCTGGAACGGGACGGCGACATTACCGGCGGCGACCCCGTTGGCACTATCAAACTCATAGGTGACAACCAATGGGGTTGCCGGATCGACGGCGTTGGGATCCTCGGTGATGACGATCAGGTTGCCGTCTGTCGGAGTTCCGTTTTGTAACGTCAGGAACGTTGACGCCAAGTCCTTTGCCGAGGTCGGGTTCAAGTAATCCGGCGCGACGCCACCGCTGCTAAGCGTAGTCAGGGTGCCGGTGCCATCGTCGAACGTTTGACGTTCACCCCGTTCATTAAAGATCTGCACCGACGTGTTGGCTTCGCCCGCTTCCGAGTCGATGTCAACGACCAAGCGATCGCCAACGTTCAAGTTGACTTGGTAGAAATCGACGTCGCCGGCCGGGCCGACCGGACCGTTGTTATCACCCAGGTTGGCGACACTGGTGTAAACGCTGTTGTGACTAGGACCGATTTTGGTGTCGATCGCTGTTGCGATCACGTCGTTGGGTTCGTCATTCGACTCGGGGAACAGAGCTTCGCGTCCGTCGGAACCATAAATCGTATTGTTGACGATCCGCGCGAATGGTTGGGCGGATTCGGCAACAGGTGCCTGTGATGCACTGAAACCGTTTTGGCCAGGTGCATAGAAGGTGATGGCAGTCACGCCCTGCAGATAAACCGCAGCACTGTCGTAGCTCATTGCGGTCTGTGCGACCGACTCGAGCGCTCGGTTGCGGCGATACGGTGATGGGCCGATGGTCGGGGTGACCAGTTCGACGATGCCGTTGGTGACCAGGATGCTGCCCTGGATGGATTGCATGATCGACGTGGCCAACTCGATCGACGAGTAAGAAATCCGATCGACCGCATTGGTTCGGTTGTACCCTGATGCGACGTCTTCGCGATAGTAGATCGGTACATGGCCGTCTTCCACGCCGTTACCGCCCTGGGTGCCGCTGCCAATCGGCGCAGGAACGCCGTCGATTTCTTCGAATTCGAAGATCACGCTGGTTCCGCCGGAATCGATTTTCATCAACCCGCCGTCACGAATCGTTCCGCCGGCCAGGTTTCCGAGTTCCGGGTCGACCACGGTGGGGTCGATCAAGTCACGGGCATCGAGCACAAACGGAGCGGTTTCGCCGTCGACTTTGATGCCGGCGAAACCGGCGTTGTCGATGGTGTTGTTGGCGATCACCACACCGGGCGCCAGACCGCCCAAGACGGAATCGTTTAGCGTCGGCAGGTTTCGTGCCGCACCGGGATAGGTGTTGCCGACCGGTGGCATTTGCAGGAACGGATGGTTCCCGTCGATCAGCGGGATAAACGAACCGAAGATTCCGCCGTTGAACTCGTTTCGAATATCTTCCGGATCAACATCGCGAATACCGGGCTCCGACCAAATTCCGATCGCCCGGACATCACTGATCTTGTTGGAGTCCAGGATCAGTTGGCCTTGCGTTCGCAAGTAGTTTGAATCGCCATAACCGTCGTGCAAGATGGCGGGCAACAGCAGGTTGCCATTGACATCCATGTTCAACGCGGTTCCGGGGGCGGGTGCTTGCGCGACCGAGGCGATCGAGTCAAAACTGCCGCGCGCACTTCCGGATAGGGACAAACGACCATCGGTCATCGGTTCGTTGTCTTGCCCGGCCGCCGAGGAGGCTTCGATGGCGATGCTGGTCTGCAGCGTGATCGCCGCGCGAATCGCTTCGGCAACTTGCGCCGGGGTGTCGGTCAGACTGAACAAGACCGGCGTGTTTCCAAACGCCACCGAACCGGGTGTGGTCGTGAATTCGAATGTCTGGTTCGATCCGCCGTCACCGATGACAAACGTGTCGCCGTCGGTCAGCTGGCTTCCTTCGGGAGCAACAATGGTGATCGCTTGAGTGTGTCGATCGTTCGTGTCAAAGTCGCTGACCAGATCCAGTCCGAACGTGGTTGTCGACGCGTACTCGGTGGCCGGGCGAGCTTCCAATTGGTATTCGCCGCTGCCACCACTTCCAAATCCGACGAATCCGTCTTCACCCGCTGGAGCATTGAAGACGGTTTCACCCCGTTCGGCAAACCCGATGATGAAGTCGTCCAGGAACAGACCTTCATCGGTTGCGCTGGCGCCGGGGGTCGGTGTGTAAGTGAACTCGAGTTGAATTCCGGTGTGTCCGGCGAAATCACCCAAGTCTTCTTTCAGCTGGTGCCAGCGGTTGTCCGCATTGAAATCGATATTGGATGCAATCTCGCGACCGGCCGGATCTTCGTTACTGAACACCCGCACGCTGACGTCATCCGAAGTGCCGTTGGCAAAATCGAAGAACGGATCGTATCGATAGTTGAAGTAGAACCGTGGCAGGTCTTCAGCGACGTAGCCGGTCAGGTCAAACGCTTCACTGGTGATTGTCGCCGGTGTGGTGTTATTGATCCGGTCGTAATTCAGGGTGGTGTTCCCAGAGGTCGCCGGTGGGATGGCATGGTTTTCGACCGAGACATGCAGTCGATAATTCAACGGGCCACCGAGCGGATCGGTATTCGCCGTGGTGATTGCACCGTTGTTGATGGTGACACCCACCTGTGACTGGGCAACCGCAACGACGTACACGCCGGCGTCCAAAACCAAATCCGTGAATGGATCGAACGTACTGTTACTGCCGGCACGCCCGTCAAGCGTCAACGAGGAAAGTTCGGTGTTGCCGACACGGACATAGGTGCCTGTTCCGGGAACTTCTTGGAACAGGTGCAGCGTCGTATCGATGCTGGTCGGATCGGGAACGAAATTGATGATTTCTGAATCCGGATCCAAGATCTGTGTGATGTTGTGACCGTCGTCGATATCCAGAATCACACGGGATCCGTCGGTGTCGACGGTGAATTCGAACAGGTCCGACCGGTCGCTGCCCAGGCTGCCTTGGATCGACACGTGCGGCAGTGTGGTCGAAGTGTTTTCGCTATCAAAACCACCGGTTTGAATATTGAAACCGTAGGCGCCACCGATCTCCGCGCTGTCGACCAAGTTCCAATTCAACCCATCCAGATTCGGTGCCCGGAACGCGCCAGCGGCTGTCCCCGGTGCGTCACCGCCGCCGGTGGCAACCGTTTCTGGAAGCACTTGGTTGAAATTAACGACCGGGCCGTTGCTGCCATCGAAGTGGGCCGGTTTCCCGTGTCCGTTCAGGAAATCCCCCAGCAGATCGAAGCCACTGGCGTTGATTGCGGCTGTGGTAAACAGTTGGGCCAAGGAGGGGCCGTTGGCGGTACTGGGGGGTTCGCCGATATCAAACCGTTGCTCGGCGATGCGGCGAACCGAATTGACCGGCTCGACACGAACCAGCGACGAACTTGTCAGCGCGGCGGGTTCCATGCCCGCGGCGGTGACCCCGACGTAGTAGGTGCCTTCGGGCAACGTGACCGGGCCGATCAAGGGGTCGCCGGTGGCGATCGAGCCGCGCGAAAGTTTTTCCGATCCGTCGTTTTCGCCGTTGGGGCTGGTCAGGTCGTCCAGGATGTTGCTGTCGGTTCCGAACAAGATCAATCGTGGCAGTTCGTTGTCATTGAACTCGCCATCGGGATCGTAATAAACGCTGATGTTGGTGTTTGGACGATTGAATCCATCGGCGTAATCGATATCAAAAATGGTCGATCGAATCCCGTTGGTGACGTCGTCATTGAGGACATCCATTTGATAGAAATCGACGTCCGACGATGTGCCCAATTCACCTGCCACACTGATCACGTTGCCGCGATTGCCGACCAGGTTGCCCAGGTACTGTGCGCGTTGTTGCGGGGCTTCGGTGCTGGCGGTTCCGAATCCAAATTCAATGTCACGGATGATTTGGTCGTTGTCCGCGGCTTCACCCGCTGCGGCTTCGTTTTCGGCGGCTTCACCCAACAACGGCGACGTGCCCAGCAAACCTTGGACGTGAATCCCGTGGTTGGCATATCGGATGTCCGAATAGCGAATCACGCTGCCGGCAAACTCTTGGTCTTCCGTCAATCGGACTTGGAAGCGGTATCCGCCTCGGGTCAGTCCGCCGCCACTATCGTCGGGATTGATCGACGCACTGCGGACGCGGAAGAAATAGGTGCTGCGGGAGTTCGGATCGGCGGCATTGCCGGTCAATGTAAAGTGGATTCCGGCGTCACGAGGATTGGTCGTGTCGTGGTCTTCATAGACACCGCCCACACCAAATTCACTGTATTGCGGGTCACGCGCTAGAAGCGACGTGGTGGTGCCATCCAAACGCGGATCGAAAACTTCAACGGTTGATCCGTCGGCGATCTCATCCCCACTGTTGTCACTGCGGGCGAGCACGTTGCCGTTGGCATCGAGCAATTCGATCACGGTGTCCAACGTGAAACTGGTCTTGTCGACGTCGACCCAGATTTCGGTGCCGGGGCTGCCGATGAAGCTATAGGTGTCAACGTCGTCGTTGTTGCTGAGGAAGCCTTCGACTTCAAAACCCAATCGCAACACTTCGTCGCTGGCGGTCAACTTGCTCGCCAATTGGCCCAGTACTTGGGCGTTGTCGACACTGTCGTTCAATCCCGGCGCGACTTCGGTGGACAGTTCCTGTTCGGGGATCACATCGACGTTGCGGTCACTGCTGTACTGATCCAGCAGGATGCTGCGCCAGTCGTTGGGCTCTGGACGGGAGTTGGTTTTGTCGCCGTTGGAGTCCGTGAACTGGGTCCCGCGAGGCGTCAGGCCGGCGCCCACCGAGTCATCGCGGAAACTGGTCAACACGACCGGTGCATCGGGCAAGCCCAGGATCGAGATGCTTCCGCCGATACGATCGATCGCATCGTTGGGGGTTCCCGAGGCGGTCAATCCGGTTCCGATGGTGTCGCTGTTGGGCGTTCCTTGGCCGCTGCTGAGTCCGTTGACTTGGAAGGAATCTTGGTCACCCAATTTCACCACCAAGCTTTCATCGGGACGGCTGCGCAGTTTCAGCCCGCCGCCGGAATGAACGTTGTCAACGATGATCGTGTCAAACACCAGGTGCACGATGTCGGTGTCGTCCCAAACACTTTCGGTTGCCAGAGTTCCGCCACGAATTTCCATACCGGTGATCTGGTCCAGACCCGGTAAATCGTTGTCGTCGTAGCGGTTGAAACGGACCATCGGTCCGAAGTTGTCATCCAATTCGCTGAAGCGATCCACCGATCCGGTTTGACGACCGATGTCGATCACCCGATCGGCAGTCAGCGAATCCGAATCGATGTCAATCAGAGAGCCATCGTTGTCGACAAAGGTATTGCCGACGATGATCGGCTGGCTGCCGCGGACAAAGATCGTCGATGGGGCTGCCGAGAGACGTCCGAACCGTCCAGCTGGGCCGGCACCGTCTTGTCCGCTGTCATTGAATTCGAATCGCGAGTTGGTGATTCGTCCGTCGGCCTGTTGCAGTTGCAACGGCACAAATCCGCGTGTTTCACCGCCTTCGATCAAGCTGATGCCACCGGCGTAAGCGACCACACTGTTGTCGATGCTGATCGACGACGTGGGGCCGGCGTAAATGCCAGCCCAGTCACCATGCGCGGCGACTTGGGCGATCGGCGAACCATCGTCGTTGTTGGTGTCAAACGTGCCGCCGGCACCAAACCGGTCGTCACGAATGCTGGTCATCACGATCGGGTTGCTGCCATCGCCTTCGGCCAGCATGACCGATCCCGGTTGCAGTTCGATTCGCGAACCACTTAGCTTCATCACGATGCCTGGATCGAGCACCAGTGAGGCGTCGAGTCGGCCGCGAATGCCTTGACGTGTCAGATCCAATGCGACCTGGCCGGCCGCGGTGGGATCCAAGGCCAAATTGTCGACGAACGAAGCACTGCTGGCATCCAGATCGGCGACCAAGCGGAATTCTGGCGTGGCCGACGCTTCGGCGCGATACAGTCGTCGCGAAACATAATCGGTTCCCGAGCTGACCAATGGCAATGCGGTCAATTCGACGCTGCTGTTGTCGCTGCCGACGGTGAACGCGAATTGGTCCAGGCTGGCGAGCGATTCAAACCCGTCGCCGTCGACAAACGTCATTTTGTAGACGTAGGAGCCGGCTTCCAGGGATCCACCGGGCAATTCACGCGCCGAAACCAGTGACAAACTGGGCGCAAAACCATCTTGGACGGACCCACCAGGTTTGCTGGCGACGACCAGGTTTTCTGGTAAGACGTGGACAATGTCGATGTCGTCAAAGCGTCCCGAAACCGTCAGTTCACGAGGGACTTGGGTGGCCGTGGTGGGCACTCGAATGAACAGGCCATTGACGGTGTTCTGGGCCAGCGTGTTGTTGCTGATTTCCGGACCGACACGATCATAGTCGGCGGTGAATTCACCGGCCTGTTGATAGCGGGGGGCTTGGAACGAGGTTTCGGCGAAACTGTCCGGTGAAGCGCTGATCGCCGAATCGGCACTGCGTGTGATCTCGTTGAACGTGATCGTCGGCCGCAGGTTAATGATCAAAATCGGGTTGACCAATTGTTGGACCGAATCGATCAATACATTGCTGCTACCGCCGTAGCGCAATTCAGCATGGTTGATTCGTTGCAGGAAGATGCCTTCGTCTTCCAAGTCGCGACGGCCTTCGAATTGATCCAAATCGCGGCGATAGATGATGCCGCCCCAGTCACCGGCCTGTGCGGCAGGACTGTTGCCGGCCGCCGCGGCGTCGGCAGCGCGGTCGCGGATGCTGGTGATGATCACGCTGCCGTCATCGTAACCATTGATCCCGGCATCCTCGTCACCAATCAAGGTGGTCACAATCGGATCACCCGAGGCGCTCAGTTCCACCAACCGCGGCGTCCCCAGGATTTGCAACGCGCTGTTGCTGCGATCGATCTGCAGCGTGCTACTGCCGACGTTGATATACGAGCCGCGCAGTTTGAGCACCGCACCGGCATCGACCATTGTCGTCACGCCGCGCGGAACGTTCATCGTGCGACCGTCTTCCAGCGCGTTTCCGCCGACGTCACTGATGCCGATTTTGTAGCTGAAATTGTCCAGTTCGGTGGAAAGATCACCGTCCACACCGCCGTTGCCGACGATCCGGACGATGTCACCGTCGATTGCGGAACCGAACGCGTTGGCCACATTCGGGTTGGCAATGTTGTTGAACGGGTGTGCCAAGCTGCCGTCGGCGTTTGGTCCGGCGGTCTTGTCGACAAAGATGTTGCGTCCGATCGCATCGGCGGCGCGGAAGTTGAGCGACAGATCGATGCTGCGCTCGCCGACAAATTCCAATCCGGTTCCGACGCGGGTGACCGACACACCGGTTTCGCCCTGACGCAGGTTGATCTCGGCCGCCAGTGCGGCGGCCAGGTTACCGGCTGGCGTCGGGAATCCGTTGCTGCCGTCGCTAAAGAAGACCGGCACGTTTCCGGGCACCGGTGACTGACCGGTGGGAACGAATTCATAGGTGCGGACGACACCGCTGCCTGAGACGACCGTGATCTTCTGTCCCGGGACGACCGCTTCGCCGTCATCGGTGAAGTTCAGGATTCGGTTTTCCGGACGTGTTTGGAACCAGAAATTGTTGACTCCGCCCGGGGCGCCGTCACCATCACCGTCCAGTCGAGTACCGGGCACACCGACTCGATCGCTATCCAAATCTCGAATCACATCGACTTCGTCGACCTGGGGTTCGAATTTGAAGTGCACGTCATAGGCACCCTGGGTCAGACCCCCAAATCCGCTGCCTGGAATCGTCGGGTCGTAGCTTTCATTGCCACTTGCCGACACGCCCACATAGTAGACGCCTTCGCCCAGTGAGGCGACGATCCGCGAATCTTCGCTGAAGTAGTCGTCGTTCTTCGACAGTTCAACCAGTCCACCGTCTTCCAACACGACCGGCAGCGGTGCTGCGGTTTGTCCACTGATATCCGCTTGTGGATCACCCAGTGTGACCGCGGCGCGCAGGATCGAACTGGCAAAGGGATCATTGTTGACTGCATCGACGACCTGTTGCGCCGTCAGGCCGGGAACGTTGCGTCCGGCTCGCGGCAGATCCAGCAGCACTGCGTTGGGGATCGGATTGCCGGCGTCATCAAAGACTCGAATCACTTTGACCTGGGCGTCGCCGGCGGCGCGGTCGGATTGAATGAATCGAACCGTGGTCCCGTTGCCGGCAAGCCCCGGGGTGACCGCTTGAAAGGTCACACCCAGTGCCGATCCGAAACCGAGATCAGAGATGCTCGACGCACGGACTTCTTGGAACAACGACAGCGCGGTGTCCAACAAGCTGCTGTCGGCCAATCGCTCGGCAAAGGTCTCGACCGTCAGCGTCCCAATTTTATCGTCGTCACCCAAGTTGACTTCGAAGCGATACATGTCGATATCGATGCTGTCCGGGCGATGGACATATTGCCCGTGCAAGACATCTTCGTTGCCAGGAAACACCGGCTCCAAATCGACTTGGGAAATCGCAGTGTCGATGCTTTGGTTCAGGAACGTCGGGTCGAGCGCCATCACTGTCTGTGGCGCCAGATCGGGAGCTTGTTCCAGTCCCAGCAAGAATCCCACGCCGGCGGCGGCTTTGCGAGTGAAGTCTTCGCCGTAAGCCAAATCGAACGACGCTTGGTTGCTGAAAACGATCGCCGAATCGGTGAACGTCGGATCGATCCGTAGCGATGCCTGAAGGGCTTGGCTGACCGATTGGCCGACAAACTGGCCGGGGCCGACCAACGTGGTGCCGGCAACCGGTTGCAAGTTGGCCGTATCACCAACGGCAAACGTGATGCCCTCATTCATGGTCTCGGTGAATTGCACACCGATGTTCGCCGACCACAGATTCAATACTTCACGGATGCGAGTCTTCTGGGTGGCACTGATTTGGTTCAAATAGTCGGTTGTTCCGACACTGTCGAAGATCCCTTGGAAGTTGTACGAGATCTCGGTGATGCCATCGGTGGCATCGGCGCCAAATGCAGGGTTGATGTGGCGACGCAATTCACCGGCACTGCCGGCCAGGTCACGGTGACCGGCGTCATCGTTGCCGCCACCGAGTTCGATATCGAACGGTTGCGGGTCGATCGACTCGCTGACCACGACGCTGGTGATGGAATCATTTTGTCCGAACACCCCGACATCGAGTGACGTTGTCAACGTGTCGCCGGCTGCCTGCAAGGATAGGGGCGGTGCGCCGATGACACTGGTCGGCACGACCAACGTTCCGCCTTGGCTGGAATCGCCGTTACGCTCGGAGCGCATCGTCATCACGGCGCTGACCGCGGGCGTCGAGACGACGATGTTTTTCAGATCGTCGACGGTGGGGCTGGTGCCGCCAAAATCAAACACGATGTTGTCGTCGGCATCCAGACGAACCGATAAACCGCCGGCAGCGGTGTTTTCGAATCGCACCGTTTTACCGCTGGCCGCTTCGCCGACTTGGCGCAGCGCAAACGTCACCCGCAATCCATCGTATTGGAAATCGGTGACCGCGGTCGGCTGTGCCGCCAATTGCTGGGGCGGCAAGATCAGGTCGACTCGGTCATCCACCGCGGTGCCGACTCGCAACCGCCAGGTACCGCCTTCCATCGGCACGCCGGGCAGGTCATTGATGTCGTCACTAAAGATCAATCGTGCGGTGTTGGTCGCATCGTCGTAGACGACCTGGTCGGGATTGAACAACAGGTCGTCTGTCGTGCGAACCGTTTCATTGGTCAATAACAGTTGGTAGAAACGCGGGTTTTCTGCCGATCGTGTCGTCGGATTTCCGGCGTCATCGTTTTCGACAAACAACGGATCTTCATTGAAGTAGACGACCACTTCATTGCGGTTTTGCGTCAGGCTGCCGTCGGCGTTGCGAATCACCGGTTGTGGAACCACCGATTCAACCAACGCCCCCAGGCTGAGTTTGAAATCGATGATCTCGCTACGCTCATTCGGATCGCTCGGAATGAACAGTTCGTTGTTGGTGTTGCGCAGCCCCGTAATGCCCAACCCCGTGTCGTCAAATCCGAACACTTCGATGCGGTACTGGTCGTCCGGCAGTGCTTCGGCAAAACGAACCACCACTTCGTTTTGGTTCGGGTCGCCGAGGGTGACTAATCCGGGCGTGACCGCCACGTCGTCACTGGTCCCCAACTGACCGTCTTCTCCGGCGCGAGAGATCTGGATCCCGTCAAACGTTTGCGCGTCCAAGACCTGAGCGTCATCGAAACCGAACGTCAGCACACGCGGCGAGGAATCGCGCACGGAGCCTTCGGTGATCAACGCGCCTTCGTTCGGCTGGATCCCAATCAATTGAGGTCCGGCCAGCAGGTGTCGCTGCTCGAGAGTCTGGAACAATTGTCGCCGGCGTAAATCACGAGCCTTGCGCTCCCGTCGCTTTCCGCGTCCGGATGATGCGGTGGGAGCGGCATTGGATTCACTGATGTTTGACTCGGTGACGTCCTGCGAAACTTTATTGGACGTCGAGTTCTTTCGCTCACGCGAAGTCATAGACCAGACCTTCATGGGGGCCAAATTATCACCGCCAGCTTTCACTGGTGACGCAATTTGGCCGGTGGGGGTGGACAATCGTGTTGTGGGGCGGGCGGTTCGGATTTCCTAAAAACGCCCGAAAAACAAGGCAAAATGACAAGTCGTGCCGCGGCCGGGGGGACAGCCGAGAAACGAGTGCCGAGTATAGTTCGCCCGGGAAAACCCGCAAACAAATGCGAGATTTCCCGACCAGCGTCCTCTCTATTCGGCCTTTTGGGAAGCCGAGCAAAATGACACCTACACTCCGTTGAATCCTTCTGACACCAGCCCTAAGGGGGTGGTGCCATCACGCCAGTGTGAGTGAACCGGTGGGTTTGTACACACTTTAGCGTCGACGTTGGACGACCAAACGCCTTCGAAGTTCCTCAGAATCATGGCAGCAAATCGCTAGTCGTTGGCAAAAATCCGACAGACCTCCGACTCGAATTTGACGGAGCTTTCTCTGGCGGAGCCTTTCCAACACTAAATAGATGCGCCACCAACAGAGATTCGGGCAGGCCTGGCGGTCCGTGAACGGCCAGATAGTTGTACCGGTCGATAGGTGAACACGGTCCCGAAATATGAATCGATTGTGTCGCTCACTCCGCCATAGGGGCGCCCCGCTGTGTAACCGGCATGATTTAACAGTTTTGGGATTTGCAACAAAATTTCTTGACCCTGCCAGCGGGGATTGCGTACCCTACATCCAGTCCAAGCCTCGCGCGGCGCGCGAAAGCAGTACGGTTGGACGCATTCCGATCAAACGGCTCTATCTCGAGGCCAGCATGAGCAACGATTCGCACAACGATTTGCACGGTGTTTCGAGCCCCATCCAGTCGTTAACCGCTACGGTGCGACGCCGTCTTTGGCTGGCGTCAATGGTCGATGGCCTGACATCGGGATTGATGATTGCCGCCGGGATTGCGTTGCTGTTCGCATTGGTTCGGCCGGTTGTGGCCCCTGGAGCCCATTGGGGATGGGCGATTGCGTTGATCGCGGCCGGGGGAATCGTCGGCTGGATGGTCGGCGCCGCACGCCGCCGCAGCGAACATGCTGCTGCGCGACTGATCGATGAGCACTACGACCTAAAAGACCGTTCGATCACGACCTTGCAATTTGCTTCGACATCGAAAATGGACTCCGTTTCTGATCAAACCGCCAAACGGTTGCAGGTCGAAGAAGCCGCACAACACTTGAAGTCAGTCGATCCCTCAAAATGCGTTCCCATTGAACCCTGGAATCGATCCCTCCGCTGGGCCGCTGGATTGGCAGCCGCGATGTTGGTCGTGTTGGGGTTGACCCGTGGTGGCGTTCCCGTCGTCGTCGCTAACCCGATGATCGCGTTGGCATCTGAACAAGCCCAGACGCTCAGCGAAACCATGCTGCCCGACTTGGAGGAACTGGCGAAGGAAACCGATGATCCAGAAATCGAAAAACTGATCGAAGAACTGAAAGAGGATCTCGAGGAACTTAAATCCGAATCGATCGATGAAGCCGACATGATGGCCAAGTTGTCGGAGATGGAACAATCGCTCGCGGAAGCACGCGACGCGATGCAGCTGGAGATGACCGATGCCGCGATGCAAGCGTTGGCTGCCGCGATCAAGCCGTCGGATCAAATGCAACAAGCTGCCAAAGCCATGGAGTCAAAGGATTACGAAAAGGCCAGTGACGAACTGGAGTCGGTCGATCCCTCCAAGATTGGTGACAAGCAACGTCGCGCCGTAGCCGACAACCTAAAGAAAATGGTCGCCAAGCTTAGCCCCGGTCAAAACGGTCAGCTGAGCGAATCGATTTCGCAGTTGGCCGAAGGACTGAGTTCCAAAAACATGTCGGAGTGCAAGAAGTGCCTTTCGAAATTGGCCGGACAATGCAAGAAACAGGGCCAGTGCAAGAAGATTGGTCAGTGCATGTCTTGCCAGTTGAACCGCCTGTCACAATGCAAAAGCCAGTGTCGCGGTGCCTGTCAGTCGAACATCGCTAAGAAATCGAACAGCCCCAGCACCAAAGCCGGGATTGCTGCCAGTGGCCAACCGCTTGGTGACAAGGCCACTAAACTGGATAGCGGCCGTAAAGAAGAGCAACTGACCGGCGTTCAAGGCGAAGGCCCCAGCGAGACCGAAATCTTGCAATCACCCGAAGGCGAGCAGCAAGCCGCACGCGCCTTTGCCGGCAAGTACGACGAATTCCGACGTCAGGCCGAAGCCGTCTTGGACTCCGAGCCGCTGCCGATGGGTGTTCGTGAAACGGTTCGGACCTATTTCGAATCGATTCGTCCCGACAGCGAAAGCGATGCCGTAGCCGAGACCGTTCCGGCCGAATAGGGGCTAGTTTGTCTTCCGCGTTTGCGGGACCACGACGATCAATCTGGCGACTTGGTTCACCGTCGCCACCCGTCCAAAATCGATCGCCTCGGACACTTCTTTGGGGTCGCGATCGGTTTGCACAATGAAGTGAGACTGCATCGCCAAACGCTGTTGGGTTTCACAGTCTGGGTTTCCTAGCTTTGCCAAGAATCGATCACGCAGTTCGTCGATCGCAGTGTCGGGCGGATGCATGAAAATCACTCGGATCTCACCCGGCTGCATCGGCCGCAACTGCTGTTCGTCAAGCTTCGGTGGCGGCTGGCCCACTGCCGATCGATTTTCAGGGCGTGGGCCGAAGGCGCGTTGCCGAGGATTTTGCGGTGGTGACCACGAATCTCGCTCCATGCGGGCAACCGCCTCGGCATGTCGACGCTCGAAATCTTGTGTGTGCTGACTCTTGAACGACCCGTTCAATAGCAGGATGATCGCCAACAAAGTGAGTTGTGCCAGGTAACCGCTGGCCATGACGCGAACGATCCCAAACAGTTTCCAAAGCAGAAAGACGGCAGCACAGACCACTAGGAACGTCGCCAGTGAAGCGGCAAAGGAACCAAGATTCGAGAGGTCAAGGAAGCCGGAAAAATCCAGGTTCTCGTTGGTTCGGCTCTTTCTCATGATCCGTGACGTCGCCTTTGCAGCAACCGCCAGAATCACCAACAACACTCCGCCCACACCGGCACCGGCCAACTTGCCGCCGATTGCTCCGATCACCTTGGCGACTCGGTCCATCAAATGAAACCGCGGCAGGAACAGCGCTCCCAAAATCAATGCGCCAAGCGGGACTTCGAACAGGGCAAACATTCGCCAAGGGCTACTGAACAGAGCCATCACCAGCACAATCACATTCAAGCCAATCACCGCCGTGGCCATTCGATGACCGTTGATCCAACTCAATAGGCGACCGGTGAAGTGGGTGGCGCTAGAGCTTCTAGCCGCAGGGTTCGGGCGAGCAGCATGAGGCGAAAGCGGGCTGCCCATCGCCGGGGGCGGCGCACCCAAATCCAATTGGCCCAAATCAATTCCAGCCGAGGCAGGTTGAGGTGCAACCGGCGCGACTTTGGGGCGTGTGGCGGGCTGGGGCGTGGTTGATCGGGGCGGCGTTGGCTGTGGACTCGGCTGTGGACTCGGCCGGGCCGTCGATGCAGCTGGACTTGCCGGCAGTCGGACTTGGGTGTTGCATTTTGGGCAACGGATGAGGGCGGGTTTCGCCAACAGTTTGACAGACATCCGCGTGCTGCAACCGGGACAGTCGACGATTTTAGAAGCCCCTGACGGCGCGGGCTTGCGTTCTCTGGGCGCTGCCGCAGCGGGTGGATTTTTGGGAGTCGGTACGACTGACAGGGACTGGCATTTTGGGCAGCGAACCTGTTTACCCGCTGCCGCAGGATCCGCAGCAAGCGTTTGCCCACACTGACCGCACGAAAAATTCAGTCGGTTGCTCACCGGACGCCTGCCCTTTGCGCACGCAGCGCAGCATGAAAAAAAGAATAGCCGGCAGCAACAGCCGAAATGCTGGCGATACTCGTCATTATAAACGCAGCGCTACCATCGATGTTCTCGACTGATTCTCCAAACTGATCGATGGAGGCACAGGCGGCGCCGTGGCCTTTCGCATGATGCGAGCAACGCATCGCTTGGGCCGGTGGTGTATCTTCATCACACGCAACGAAGGCAACATTCAGCCAGATGGCACAATCGTTGAAATGAACGAGTCTGGTTTCATGACCGAGGACCGTTTCGTATGGTCCGGCCAAGAGTTGTGTCCACTGATCTGCGAGTTGGAAACCAAAACGGCGTCCGTGGCCTGACGACTATGGCAGTCGATTTACCAGCCTGCGGTCTGGTCGGATAAATCCTCCACACCAACGAAGCATCCGAAACGAGGGTTGGATCTTTGATCCAGACCGATGGTCCCTCATCAATCGGCTTCGTTTGGATCAGTTGGCGGGATTTGGTTCGGCGTGAAGATCAGCGATGTCTGTCGTGGTATGCGGAGCAGGTGGAAGGTGCAACGGAATCATCGCCCGCCGCAGCATCTCTTTTGTTGCGGTTGTCTTTTGCGGGAATGACATCACAGCGATCCTTTGCGATAGAATCATTCTGACGCGGATCGCTTCCGGGCCAACCCGATCCACATGATGGTCGACAAAGTTCAACGCCCGATCTATCCGTGCACCTCCGGTACCCGGATAGATTGCATTTCGTTCTGGCATTGACTTTTCGGCGCCGAGGACCAGCAAACGTTTCCAATCTACACTTGAGAATGACACTCGACCCCTCTTTCTCCCAGTCGCGACACGCACACTCCTCAGTGTTTTATCGCCGTCAGAATCTGCTCAAACTCAGCATCCTCTTTCTGATGTTCGTGTTTGCGACCATGATTGCCGAAGCCTCCCTGGCTCAGCAGCCCGCTTCAGTAGCGGAAGCCGAACAAGTAATCAATCTCTCAACTTTTCCACTCCTGCCCAACGTTTTGGAAATACAGGCGAGAACAGTCGCTCGCTTGGAATATGTGGTGCGTCTGAAATCGTTTGACATAAAAAGCGAGTATGAATTTCAACGCCGAAACCTGCTTGAGCGGCAGTGGGATGAGTTACCAAATGGAGACGGGCAATTCACGCGCTCAGGATTCCATCTCTTCGTTGATGTCCAAATGCACGACGAACCAGGCAAAGCCGTGGTGGTGCTGCAAAACAATGGTAACGTCAATGTAAGTACGCTTCCGGTACCTAGCGGCGCGAAACACATCCGAACAAATTTTAACGTTGCAGACTTTGAGATCACCGGCAATGTCAAAGAGACGAAGGAATTAGTTCTTGCGCTGCTGACGGAACAGGGATGGCAACCGTATGGAACGAGGGGCGATGCGATGGATATGAAGCAGAACGCTGTACTTCTGACCGCTTCGGTCACAAGCCTAAGGCAACCGGGGAAAACCAGGATTGCTTATTGGACTCGGCAGATGCCAGCAGAATTGCCGGTCCCGCCCAATTCGGAATCGGTATTGTACCAGTCCGAAGACAATCGCCTGCAGCTAGTCGCGTTGGGAAGCGTTGATGCGGTCATCTCTTTCTACAAAAACGCACTCGCATCATCGGAATGGAAAGCAACGACGGAAAACCCGATCCGGGAAGTGAATTCCCGGCAATTGGTTCTGACTTTTCGCAATCCATCCAAAGACATGCTACGCCTAGGCATGAGCGAAAGAAGCAATGGTAAGACGCGAATAACGCTAAGCTTTCAGTCAGCGTCAGAAATCGACCAACGTGACCAGAAACGATAGCGATCGGTTGGGTCAGAGTCGCCTGCGCGGCCATCGGTGATGTGTGAACCAATCGTTCGGTTGTTCCGGCCAAATCACTGGCGATTCCCGGGACAGTGCGTGTTGACGCTTTTGACGCTTGGTGCTGGTCGGGTGTGGCATGACGTGCACAGCGGACGTTGGATCGACGGAGCGATCCACGACAGTCGATTCCTGCTGCGGTGCGAATGATGCTGGAAATACCCGGGACCGGACTCGAACCGGTATAGCCTTAAACGGCCGGGGGATTTTAAATCCCCTGTGTCTGCCAATTCCACCACCCGGGCGGGCGCGAGCTAATCGAAAGGGGTTTGCAAACTCGGACGCAAGTTTAGCCTGGGGTGGTTCGGTTTGAACAGGGAACCACCGCCCAATTTTTGGCCTTGGCTGCTGTCGATCGGTTGCTGGTCTGTGATCGACCAACATGGAACCTGCTCGCACTCATTTTTGGCGGCGAAAACGCACTGGTAACGGTCGCGTTCCAATTCTAAGTGGCAAAATTGAAATCGTTTTCCCAGCCATGCCAATCTCGCTTTTTCGCGGTCTGTAGCTGTTGAAACGATTCTCCGGCGCTGGCTTTCATGGCACTGTCGCCGGCCCCAGGTTGCACCGGTTCGCTACCGATTGGCACATCAAATGCATCTGTTTTTGATTCGACGCGGCACCCATGTCGCCGTGAATTGCAAATCAACACAACACGGGAGTTTGAAATGAATTGGGACACCATCGAAGGCAAGTGGACACAAGCCAAAGGCCAAGTCAAAGAGAAATGGGGCAAGCTAACCGATGACGAATTGGATGTGATCGCCGGAAAGCGAGACCAGCTGGTCGGCAAGGTCCAAGAGCGTTACGGGGTCGCCCGCGACGAAGCTGAAAAGCAAGTCAAGGAGTTTGAATCGTCCTGTAACTGCTAACCACTGTTTGCCAACTGCACTTCCCCAGCTAATCGAAATTCCTCTTCACACACCGGATCAAATATTATGAAAAGTTTCTTTCACTACAGTCTCGCATTGGTTGCTCTAGCCTGTCTAACGGTCACTCCGCTAACCGCTCAGGACGCAGCTCAAAAGGAGCGTCTGAAACGGCAGCGCCCGGTCAACCCGACCGACCCGTCGGCAGCCGCACGGATGGACGCCAGAACGCCAGGCGCGGCGGTGCGAGCGAGTCAATTGATTGGGATGAACATCCAGAACGCTCAAGGCAAAAGCGTTGGCGAGATCAATGATATCGTCTTCGATACCTCGACCGGCAAGGTCCGCTACGCGGCTGTCACTTACGGCGGATTCTTGGGCGTCGGCGACAAACTGTTTGCCGTCCCGTTCGAGGCATTCAAGTACCAACGCGACGCGGATGACCAAGACGAGTATGTGATGGTGTTGAATGTCACCCAGCAGCAACTCGAAGGCGACGCCGGATTCGATGATGACAACTGGCCGAACTTTGCCGACCGAAGCTTTACGAGTCAGTTGGACAAACGATACGGCGTCGAACGACGTAACATGCGTCAGCGACTGCGTGATGGATCCGGCAGGGTCGACGTGGACGTTGATCGTGATGGAGTCGACGTAGACGTTGATTCCGACCGCGAATAGTCCGATCCGAATCAGCTGAAACGGATTTCAAAACGACCGATCGTCTTGTGCAGTCACTGCGCAAGGCGATCGTTTACGTTGTGGTTTTGGGTTTCAGACCGTTGTGGGTGGCTGTTGCATTGGCGGGGTTATCCGGCCAATGATGCCTGGCATAGCGTCGCTTTAACTCTTTTCGGATCGCGGTATAGGTCGTGCTCCAGAAACTGCTTAAATCATCGGTGATCTGCTGCGGACGACGATTCGGTCCTAGCAAATGCAGTTGGATTGGAACCGTTCCGCCAGCCAGTCGAGGCGTCTCGGTCCAACCATAAATCTCTTGAATTCGAACGGCCAATACCGGTGGCTTGCCGGTTGGGTACTCGACACGAATGCGATTTCCGCTCGGCACGGTGATCACTTCGGGAGCATGCTGGTCCAGCCATAGCTGTTGCGAGTAATCAAGTTTCGCCCGCAAATGATCGAGCCAGGGCGCTTGGGCGAGCTCTTTGAACGAGGTCCGCGTTGCACACAATTCCAGCAGCGTCTGTGCAAGTGCATCGTCGATTGTGCACGGCAATTCAGCGGACGTTGATTGATCCGACACGAAACGCCAGCGGGCGATGAAGCTTTGCAGCGATTTGTCTTTGACCGGCAGGATGTCGTCGAGTCGATGCTTGGCTTCTGCAAACAGAATCGCCGTGGTTTGCTGGTCGGCCTGGCATTCGACGGGAGACTCTTTCAACATCAAGTCTTCAAAGAATTGTCGATCGCGAGCGACCACGGCTTTGAGTGTCGGATGGAAGAAACGCTCTTGTTTGATTCGGATGTTGTCGTCGGGCAGCCACTCGGGTTGGACCGCGGACGCCATCCGCACCAATGATTCTTCGCCGCGACCCTCCGCGCTGACACAAACGAACAGATCGGCCGATCGGACCAGCGACGTTCGGTCCACGCGGATGCCTCGTCCACCGACCATCAGTCCTTTGTCGGATCCGAATTGACGACGTTTTGCCAGCCGATCGGGATAAGCAGCCAGTAACGACTGTGAAAAACGCTGTTCTAGCGAATCACGACTAGCAGCAGACTGCTGCGAAGTCGACTCGGTTTCAACCATGCGGCGCAGTTGTGACGCAACACGCGCGATCGTTTTCACAGCACCCGGATGAAATGCCGGATCGGGTCGGCCTTCCAAATGTTGCTGCAATCGTAGAACACGGCTTAGCAAGTCACTTTCGATCGATGATTGTGGTGCTGTGTTTTGTGGCGTTGAATCGCGGCGCAGCGGATCTCGTTCGGACAGCAGTGCAGCCGCCAGTGACGCTTCGACGACACATCCCCATTGCGCCGCCGCGATCATCAGTTTGGAGAGCCGTGGGTGAACGGGCAACTGGTTCATTTGCAATCCCATCTCGGTGATTGCAAGTTTCGAATCGATGGCGCCCAGTCGTTGCAACAGCAAGGTGGCTGCATCAATGGCGTGCTGAGCGGGCGGTGTCACCCACGGGAACTGCAGGACGTCTCGTTCACCCCATGCGGCCAGCATCAAAATCGCCGATGACAGATCGGCGCGAGCGATTTCAGGGGCCGTCTGATCGACGCGGCTACGGTGCACCGCCGCTGACCACAGGCGGTAACAAATCCCGGGGGCAGTTCGCCCGGCACGCCCGGCCCGCTGGTCTGCGGACGCTCTGGAGATCGGTTGCAGGTTTAAACAGGGGATCCCGACCGACGTATCGTATTGCATCACCCGCGCGAGACCACTGTCGATCACACAGGTGACGTTGGGAATCGTGATCGACGTCTCGGCGACATTGGTAGCCAAGACGATCTTGCGAGACTTGGACGGTGCCAGCACGTCGTCTTGGTCGTCAGCCGCCATCTCGCCGTACAGTTTACAGACCTGGACATCGGGAAGTTTCAATCGATTTTGCAGGGTCGTCGCGGTGCGATGGATTTCACCGACGCCTGGCAAGAAAACCAGTACATCGCCGCTGCTGCTGTCGAGCGCCGATGGAATGCGATCGACCACTTGGTTGGCAATCGCGTCGCGCGAGAGTGCACCGCGAGGAATCGTGTTTTGGTAGCGAATGTCAACATCATACGCTCGGCCGTGGCTTTCGATTATTTCCGCATCGGTGATCAATCGAGTGACGGGTTCGGTGTCCAGCGTGGCACTCATCACGATCAGGCGTAGTTCGGGACGCAGAGTTGCCCGAATCCGCTGCAGCATTCCCAAGGCCAAATCGATTTCCAAGGAACGCTCGTGGAATTCGTCTAGGATCACACAACTGACGTCGTCCAGTAATGGATCAGCGGTCAATCGCCGCAGCAGGATGCCCGTTGTCATCGCGATCACGCGGGTGTCGCTCGATACCTTGCGGTCAAAGCGGACGTGATAGCCATACCGTTCACCCACGGGGCGGCCGGCGAGTTGGCTAAGCCGTTTCGCGGCCGCCCGCGCGGCGATTCGTCGCGGCTGTAACAACAGGATCTGACCGGGCGGTAGATCATCGCACTCGAGCAATGCCGGCGGCACACCGGTGGTTTTCCCCGCCCCTGGGGGCGCACGCAAGACGACCGGTTTTCCTGCGCCGACCGCTGCCAGAACCTGTGGCAAACAGTCGTGAACCGGCAACTGTGTTGGCATCATTTTCCACTGGCGTTGCGTTGTTGCCGGATCATCTCTTCCAGCGGTGACAGGGGACGTGACGAAGTCGGCCCGTCGGAATTGTCCAGCATCGGAGCGACGCTGCCCGCATTCTGCGACTCGACGGCCGCCTGGACGACATCCAACGTTCCACCGCTGACCTGGTCACCTGGCGGCAATTCAAAACGCCCTAATCCACGGCCCTGAAACTGTGTGTCCTCGATCACGTTCGGACTCTTGCCGGTTCGATCAATTGCCACGGATTGCAAATTCCACTCGTGGACAACGATTTCGTATCGTGGCGTTGGATCAATAGGTGTCGAAATCGTGCGGATGATCTGTGACCCATCCGGAGCATAGGTTTGAACACGTCGAACTCGATCGGATCCCGTATCACGTTGCACGACAAACGCAGACGAAGCGCCGGGAGCGATCCGCAGCAGCTTTGACGCATTCGGTTGGGCTCGATCGGTGACCGTGACACGAATTTCGCGGCGTCCGGAATTGAACAGCTGCAATGTGACGGGTTGTAGCGGTGGTCGTGGAACGATCTTGGAATCCAAGACGATCGTTTGCAGCGGTGGTCGGTAGTAGCGATCCGGTGGCAATGCATGCGATGGGAAGGGGCGGGGGCCAATGCCCAACGTCGTTGCGTGGCTGTGGTAGCCAAACCCATTGCCAACGTGGTCGTAGGGATTGTTGAAAAAGGGTGGGATGTAGGCGCCCGGTGGGCGATGAGGATGTCCGGGACGACCGTCATCACGTCCCACTCGACGCACACTCCGCCGAGAGAAAACGTAACTCGGAAAAGCGTCGTCGAGATCTGTCACCTGCATGGGTCCGTTGCCGGATCGTGGAAAGCGAACGACCCGATTGAGTCTGGGTTCCAAGTACCCGACATAGCGCCCGTCGTAGGAATCGAAATTGCGATCCCGGTTGAAGGTGTACTGAATGCCGTTGGCATCGTTGACAATCATTTGACCGGGGCGAAAGTACACGTCCGCGGAAATCACGCCACTGGGTTCGACCAATTGGAAATCTTGCGCCGTGACGTCTGATACCCAGGCCAGCGCGGGAACCATGAAAATCATCAACGGCAGGGTTGTCGGCAAGCTGGGAATTCGCATCACGTATCTCCACGGGGTTGCATTGATTGTACCGCTGAAGCGCGCCGCAAAGCAGGGCTTGCCATGAAATTTGCGGCTCATCGCAGCACTTGTGGTCCATAGAGTTTCACAATTGCGTCAGCCACGTTGCGCGCGATCGCCAGGCTGCCTCGAGCGTTGCTGTGAATCCCGTCGTCACTCAATTGGTGGTCTTTCATCCACATGCCTGGTGGCGCCGCGGGACTCATCAACACGATTTGCCGCAGCCAACGGTCGTCAACCAATTGAACGTCGTATTGATAGGCAATCTCGCGTTCTAAACTGGCGTAGGGATCAATCATGAAACCACGAGGGATTTCCAGCAAGACAACTTCTGCGTCATTCCGGCGGCAAATCTCGATCATCTTCACGAGATTCCGTTTGGTCGTGGAGCGGCGATGCCATTTCAAAAAATCGTGTCCACCGAGTTCCAAAACAACTAGTTGCGGATTCAGTTCCATCGCCCGCTGGACAATTCCAATCGCAGGCCCAGTGGAAATCCCCGAGACACCGCGGTTGATCACTGGGACCCGTAGTAGCTGTTCCAGTTGACCTGGATAGCCACGGTCAGGAATCATGCCTTGAGTCAAGCTATCGCCGATGCAAACGATCGGCCGGTTCGGATCCAGGCTGGGCGAGCGACTGGAATTGGCTGCTGCGCGGTACTCGATGAACATCAATCCCCACAGCCCAACGAGCACCGCAATACCAGCCGGCCGCGTCCAAGGGTGTGGGTCGGCGCCGCGGCGAAAATAGCGGCGTCCTCCCGCAACGACTAGCATTCCACCCCCCAACAGCAACATCGCCGGGGTGTGGGGGGACAAACGAATCAACAGGATCAACACACAGGTCGCCAATGGCCAAACCGCTGGCATACCGCGCCAGATCAATGCTGCGTGCAATAAAATCCAACCTGCGATCATCCACGGCAGCCAATGTGGGAAGCACAATAAACTGCCGCCGACGGCTAGACAGATGGCGAGTGTTCGCAAAATTCGGCGAATCAAACCAATTGATGCCGTTGAAGACTGTGGGTTGGGCATAAAATGGTGGTCCCTCAACCGTATGGCCTGTCTGTCACTTAGCGTATTGTAGGCACTGTCAGGCCCCCACCCACCGACGTCACGCCCCGCAGCCGATTGCTGGGCGGATTTTTCCCCACCTCGGATAACCGTATGTTTCGTTGTTTGATCGCGGCGTCCGCCTGTTTCGTCACCGCGATGATGGGTCAGGCCGCTGAGCAATCGATTCGATTCAATCGTGACATTCGGGCGATTTTGTCCGACAAGTGTTTTGCCTGTCATGGTCCCGATGCCGAGACCGTCGAGGGCGGGTTGCGATTGGATCTGGCCGAAGAAGCCACTGATCCGTCATTGGGCGCCATCGTGCCGGGGGCGCCGGATGAGAGTGAATTGGTGCGGCGAATCTTGTCCAGCGATGATGATCAAATGCCACCGCCCGATTCGCACAAGTCGCTGACGGATCAGGAACAACAACTTCTCGTTCGCTGGGTCGCCCAGGGAGCCGTCTATGAACCGCATTGGGCTTACACGCCGATGCATGCGATCACGGGCAAGCGGGCCGGTCAAAATGCGACGCGGTTGATCGACGGTGTGATCTCAGATCGACTCGACCAGGAGGCTCTCGCGCCGGCTGCGGCGGCCGACCCGATCACATTAATCCGTCGATTGGCGTTGGATCTGACTGGGATCCCACCGACACCGGATCAAGTCGAGCAGTTCTTGGCGGATCGGTCCGAGGATGCCTATGCAAACCTCGTCGACCGACTGTTGAACTCGCCTCGCTACGGGGAACGGATGGCAACCTATTGGTTGGATCTGGTGCGATACGCCGATACCGTCGGCTACCACGGTGACCAAAATGTTTCTCAATCGCCCTACCGCGACTATGTGATCAACGCATTCAACGACAACTTGCCCTACGACCAGTTTGTGCGAGAACAATTGGCGGGCGATCTACTGCCCGATGCGACCCTGCAACAGCGCGTCGCATCGGGGTACAACCGATTGAACCAGACGACGGAAGAAGGTGGTTCGCAAGCCAAGGAGTATTTGGCGATTTACTTTGCCGATCGGGTACGAAACGTTTCCCAGGTCTTCATGGGGGCGACGGTCGGTTGCGCCCAGTGTCACGATCACAAATACGATCCCTACACGGCACGCGATTTCTATTCGCTAGGTGCGTTCTTTGCCGACCTGGACGAGCGAGGCGTCTACAGTGCACGCAGTCGTCCACCGATGATACGTGTTCCCAGCAATGCCTTGCAGCAGGAATTGGATCAGTTGGATCTGCAAATCCAACAGACGCGGTCTCGCATCCCGGGGTTAACAGAAAAACTGATTGCCAGCCAACCGGCCTGGGAAAACACGGCCAAATCGAAACTGGATGACCGCCGCGAAATCGAGACGGCCTGGATCGACGACCAACTGCGATTGGATGCGAGCCCATCGGGCGACTTAGGATTTGTGTCGGGCGATGACGTTCCCGTTCACCGCGGAAAAAGTGCCCGGCGACAGCAGAGTGACGGTTTGGTGCAACATCTGTTCAGCGATGCCAAAGAACCGCTGGTCGTTGGACCGGACACGCGTTTTTATGCTTGGGTCCATCTCAATTCCAACGATCCGCCAGCGGCCATCATGCTGCAGTTCAATGACGGCAACTGGAGTCATCGCAAGGTTTGGGGCGGTGATGAAATCAGCTATGGCAGAAAACCCAAAAGTGATGTCGCCTATCAGCGTGCCGGTGAACTGCCGGAAGCGGGTACCTGGGTGCGTTTGGAGGTCGATGCCGACGAAGTCGGGCTGGCGCCGGGGGCAAAAGTCAATGGAATGGCGTTCACGCAGTTTGGCGGGTTGGTTCACTGGGACGACGCCGGTGTGATCACCGTGGGACAGTTCCCTCCGCCGGTTGTCCAGGCGTTGCAGGTCGCTGCCGATGACCGCACCACGGCGCAACAGGATGTGCTTCGCAGTCACTACCTGGCACAGGCCGCAGAGATGATCGCCCTGGAAAATGAAATCAAGGCGCTCACCGACAAGCGTGAAAAACGGTTGGAGACGGCGCCTCTAACGGTGGTCTCGGAATCGGTTTCGCCACGTCCGATTCGAATCCTTCCGCGTGGGAATTGGATGGATGATTCTGGCGAGATCGTGCAGGCAGCGATTCCCGCGTTCCTGGGAGATCTGCAGGTCGATGGACGAGCGACGCGTCTGGATTTGGCGAATTGGCTGTGTCGCGATGACAATCCCTTGACCGCGCGCACGATGGTCAATCGCGTTTGGAGTCTGTTGTTCGGTCGTGGGATTTGTACCAGCGTGGATGATTTTGGCGGCCAGGGAACCTACCCGTCCTACCCCGATCTGTTAGATGCACTGTCAATCGAGTTTGTCGAATCGGGTTGGGACATCAAGCAATTGATCCGCACCATCGTCAGCAGTGAAAGTTATCGTCGGTCGTCGACTCCCACTGCCGAAATGGTGCAACGTGATCCGTACAACGATTTGTTTGCCCGCCAAGGTCGCTTCGGCGTGGATGCCGAAGTGGTCCGTGATACCGCGTTGTCGGTGAGCGGATTATTGGTCGAGCAGATCGGTGGTCCCAGCGTGCATCCCTACCAACCACCGGGCTACTACGCGCAACTGAATTTTCCTCGCCGTGAATATGCCGCCGACGAAGGGAAAAACCAGTACCGTCGTGGACTGTACACGCACTGGCAGCGAACGTTTTTGCACCCGATGTTGAAAGCGTTTGATGCGCCCAGTCGCGAAGAGTGCACGGCGATGCGAGCACGATCCAATACACCGTTGCAGGCACTGGTGTTGTTGAACGATCCCAGTTTCGTCGAGGCCGCGCGGGTGTTCGCCGAGCGAATCATGCGTGAGGGTGGCGAAGCGACTGACCAGCGCGTTGATTGGGCGTACCGATGCGCGCTCTCAGGGAAACCTGATCCAGCCATTGGTGAATTGCTGTGTCAATTGTACCAACGGCAATTGGCGGCCTATCAGGCAGACGCTGATGCTGCGACGAAGCTGATCTCACAGGGGGCCAGTGAGGTCGCTACGGATTTGAACCCAGCCGAGTTGGCCGCCTGGACGAATGTGGCACGGGCCATTCTCAACTTGCACGAAACGATCACACGCTACTAGAGAAGATGATGAATCCTATTCAACGCCGGCTCGCCCGCCGCACCTTTCTGCGTCGGACCGGAATCGGTTCGGTCGCATTGGCATCGTTACTGCGGTCCGAAGCCACCAATGCATTCGCGGCACCCTCCGCGGGCGTTTCCGCCCACCAAGGGTTGCTCGAATCACTGCACCACCGGCCGCGTGTGAAGCGCGTGATTCATTTGTGCATGGCCGGTGGCCCCAGTCACTTGGAAACGTTCGACTACAAACCCGAATTGGCACGGCTGGATGGCCAGCTGATGCCGCCGTCGATCACCGCTGGCCAGCCGATCGCACAGTTGCAGGGCAAGGAACTGAAAGTGATGGGGCCACAACATTCGTTTCAGCGGCGTGGCGAAAGTGGACTGTTGATCTCCGAGGTGTTTCCGCGGATCGGACAGTTGGCTGACGAGATGTGTGTGGTCAAATCGATGCACACCGAACAGATCAACCACGATCCGGCGCACACGTTTTTCAACACTGGTACGGCGATCAGTGGGCGGCCGTCGATGGGGTCTTGGGTGCTGTACGGTTTGGGCAGCGAAACCGAGGACTTACCCGGGTTCATCGTGTTGACCAGCGAGGGTGGGGGGCAGAGCCAGCCGATCAGTTCACGACAATGGCATTCTGGATTTTTGCCCAGTCGATACCAAGGCGTTCAGATGCACGCCAGTGGCAGCCCCGTTCATTACGTCGAAAACCCTGGCGGCGTCACCCGCGGCCAGCAGCGAGACATCGTCGACACGGTCTCGCAAATCAACGGCAATCGTAACCAGGAATTGAATGATCCCGAGATCGCCACGCGATTGGCTGGCTATGAAATGGCGTTCCGAATGCAGGCCTCGGTGCCCGAATTGACAGACATGTCGGGAGAAACCCAAAAAGCGATCGAGATGTATGGCTGCACGCCCGGCGACGGTTCCTTCGCCAGTAATTGCCTGTTGGCGCGGCGGTTGGCCGAGCGTGGTGTGCGATTCATCCAACTCTATCATCGCGGTTGGGATCATCATGGCGGAGTGAAAAATGGGGTGGCCAAAACCGCCGAACTGGTCGATCAAGGCACCGCAGCACTGGTCAAAGATTTAAAGCAGCGGGGCATGTTGGACGAGACGTTGATCGTTTGGGGCGGCGAGTTCGGGCGCACCCCAATGGCCCAGGGAAGTGGTCGCGATCACCACATCAAAGGCTACTCGTTGTGGATGGCCGGTGGCGGTGTGCGCGGCGGCACCTCGTACGGTGCAACCGACGAATTCGGTTACAACGCGGTCGAAGACAAAGTCCACGTTCGTGACTTTCACGCCACGATGTTGCACATGCTGGGCATCGACCACAATCGATTGACCTTCAAATTTCAAGGCCTGGATTTTCGACTGACCGGTGTCGAACCAGCGCGGGTGGTCAAAGAACTATTGTCGTGATGCGACGCAGGGTTAGGCCATTGAACGCACGTAGCTGAAACAAAAGAGGGTCATGTGAATGGCCAGGGTGGCGATTGCTGCGTAGCGAAAGCGGCGGGGCGAAAACAGTCCGATGATCGACAGCACGATTCCCAACGCGGCGACCAGTGCGCCGCCGATGGGAAACCACCAGGTTCCCAGTGCGGCGAACAACAGCACGATGACTGCGGCGGTCGAAGCCCCCATCGCGGTGTAAAGGAACGGTCCAAAATCTCCGTAGGGAGCCCCGATCGCGTCGGCCGCGGCGGTGTCGGGCAACTCTGGTTCGACCAAGTTCGGCGGGTCAATGCGAAAGGGAGATCCGCTACGGATTTCAGCCTCGGCGGAAACCTCGTCGCCGGTGGGGCCAGATGCATCGGTGTCGACCAGTTTGGCGACAAACGGGGCATCGGTTGCAGGGGTTTCTGTCACCGGTGCATCGCTGCCCAGCGGATTTTCCGCCTCTGGCGTTTGAGATTCCGATTTTCGCACCGCATCAGCTGGGTTCGGCGGGACGTTTTCAGATCGATTCATTTGTCGCGTTGGTGTTGCGCCAGTAGGATTGGTGGTGGAAAAGGAAACGTTTGGCTTGCCGCCCGTAAGAGCATCGGCCGTTTCGGGTTGCCAAGAATGCCGAAACGTTTCTGAATCGACCTCGCTCGTTTCTCCACTGACGGAGTATTCTAGTGCATCCTGGCTTGCCGCACGCCAGCGGTACCGGTTGCCCTTGTCATCCCGCTATCCATTCTAGTCGTTTGCCTTTGATCCCCAAGGCGACAGCGCGATTGGACTTTCGAGTCGTTCTTCTTTCACTGGCTTTCATGAAATCTTTCCATTTAGTTCCTTGGCGTTTTTCCCGCACTATCCATCCCGTCGGCGCAAGACAAGCAGCGTCGACCTGTCGAAAGATGGCGATTTTGTGTTCGTTGGGGATCTGCATTGTGGCTGGTGGTGTTGATGCAGCCGATCTGGGCAGCGCGACCCCGCTGTCACCGGAAATCGCCGCTGCATCGTCCGAAGCGAACGAAGCCAAATCTGCGATCCGCATCCCTGATGGCTGGGAAATCGACGTTTGGGCGGCCGAGCCCGACGTGGCCAACGTGGTCGCGTTTGACATCGACCGGCGTGGGCGGGTGTATGTTTGCGAGACGTTTCGCCAAGAACGTGGGGTGACAGACAATCGGGGACACGACCAACAATGGCTGATGGCGGATTTGGCCTCAAAAACCGTCCAAGACCGGATCGATTATCACAAACGATTGCTCGGTGAAGCCGCGATCACGTATGCCCAGCACGATGACCGTATCCGGCGTCTAACCGATCGCGATGGTGATGGTCGAGCGGATGAAAGTGTCATCGTGGCCGACGGATTCAACCGGCTCGAAGAAGGCACCGGTGCCGGGGTCTTGGTACGTGACAACGATGTGTATTACACCTGCATTCCCAAGCTGTGGAAATTGGTCGACAGCGACGGGGACGGCAAAGCGGATGAACGCGTGGTGTTGTCCGACGGTTATGGCGTCCGCGTGGCGTTTCGTGGCCATGACATGCACGGTTTGATCCGCGGTTACGACGGTCGGTTGTATTTTACGATCGGTGACCGTGGCTATCACATCCGCACCGCCGAAGGAAAAATGTTGGCCGACCCATCGAGCGGAGCAATGTTCCGTTGTGAAATGGACGGCACGGGATTGGAGGTGTTCGCAACGGGTCTGCGAAATCCCCAGGAAATTGCCTTCAACGACCAGGGCGATTGGTTCACCGTCGACAACAACAGTGACAGTGGCGACCAGGCGCGGATCGTGCATCTGTTGCAGGACACCGACACCGGATGGCGGATGTATTACCAATACCTGCCCGACCGTGGCCCGTTCAACCGTGAACGCATTTGGGAACCCAAGAACCCTGAGCAGCCGGCTTCGATTTTTCCACCCGTCGCCAACTTCACCGACGGACCAAGTGGGTTGGTCTATTACCCCGGAACAGGTTTCGGCGACACGCTGGATGACACCTTCCTGATCTGTGACTTTCGTGGCGGCCCCAGCAACAGTGGGATTCGGTCCTTTAAGTTGCAACCCGATGGAGCCACGTTCAAGTTGGCGGCCGATGACCAACCGATTTGGACTTGTCTGGCAACCGACGTCGCGTTCGGGCCTGATGGAGCGCTGTACGTCAGCGACTGGGTGGACGGTTGGAACGGTTTGGGCAAAGCGAGGTTGTATCGTCTTCGCGATCCGCAGCACGCCGGCAGCGCTATCGTACGCGAGGTCCAAACGATGTTGGCCGATGATTGGACGGCTCGCCCGATCGCAGCCTTGGTAAAGGGACTCTCACACGTCGACCGCCGGATTCGATTGGAAAGCCAATGGGAACTTGCACGGCGCGGCGAAGCGGATTCGTTGATTCATGTGGCCACGGCGGCCGGCCAGTCAGCCGATGGCGGGACGGAATCGGAAAAGGCGCGGCTGCACGCGGTTTGGGGACTGGGACAAATCGCAAGGCGTTCTGCAACGGGCCCCGAGGGCGCATCGATCGCCGTCAAAATGGCATTGATCGAACTGCTGTCGGTCGCGGATCCCAACTTGCAGCATGCCGCGGCCGGGATCGTCGGCCAAGCCGGCTGGCGCGAAGCGGTTGGTCCGGTTCAGAAATTACTGGCCAGCGAGGATGCTCGCGTTCGTTATGCAGCGATCGATACCTTGGGGCGACTGCAAGACGACCAATCGATTGACAAGGTCATTGAAATCGCTGGCGGTCCAGATGCGGATGATCCGGCCATCCGCCATGCCGCATCCATGTACCTTTCACGAGCCGCCAAACCCGAGCGAATCACCGAACTGGCGAATCATAAAGACGATCAGGCTCGTTTGTTAGCCGTCATCGCTCTGCGACGATTGAACAGTGAATTGGTCGCCGCGTTCCTGAACGATTCCAACCGGCAAGTCGTCTTGGAAGCAGCCCGCGCGATCCACGATCAACCCATCCAATTTGCGATGCCAGCGTTGGCCGCATTGATCCAGCAACCATTGGATTCCGATCCGTTGGCGCGTCGTGTCTTGAACGCAAACTTTCGAATCGGAACAGCCGAAGCGGCCGCAGCGGTAGCGAAATACGCGACCCGTGCCGACGCCAGCGAGGCGTTGCGGATTAGCGCGTTGGACATGCTCGGGCAGTGGGCCAAACCACATCCACTTGATCGTGTCTTGGGTGACTACCGACCGCTGGAGGAACGCGATACCAAGTTGGCCGCCGATGCGCTGCAGCCGCAGGTCGACCTGCTGATGGCCGCGCCCGAAAAAGTACGGTTAAAGGCAATCGGAGTTGCATCGCGATTGGGCATCAAAAAGATTGCACCGGTCTTGGTCAAACAAATTTCTGAGATCAGCCGATCCAGTGAATCGCGCGGCGAGGCGTTGTTGGCATTGGCGCGATTGGATCCCGGCGCGGCTGTCAAAATTGCCAGCGCGGCGCCGACCGAGACAATCGGCCCATTCGGACTGGCAATCCTGACGGTTCTGGCCGAACATTCCGCCGGTGCATCAATGGATCGGTTTGTTGCCGCGACCACCAGCGGAGACACCCGCCTGCAGCAAGCAGCCTGGGACATTCTCGGCAAACAATCAGACCCCAAAGCCGATGCCGCGATCGCAACGGCCGTGGACCAGTACATCGACGGAAAGCTTGCCAAGGAGGTCCAGCTGAACGTGATCGAAGCCTCCAGAGAACGGTTGGCTGATCCCTTGCGCGACCGCTTGGCGGCCCATCGTCAACAACTCGTTGAATCGCAACCCGTCGGCAAATGGCTTGATTCCCTGGCCGGTGGGGACATCGAAAAAGGCAAGGAGTTGTTTTTTGGAAAGACGGAGTTGTCGTGTGTCCGTTGTCACAAAGTCGATCGAGCCGGCGGTGAAGTTGGCCCCAATTTGACGGTGATCGGCAAAGATCGCGATTCCAAATATTTGCTCGAAGCCATTTGTTTGCCGGACGCAGCCATCGCCAAGGGGTTCGAAACGGCGGTGATCGTTGACATTGATGGCCGTGTTCTAAGCGGCATCGTTAAAACGGAAAACGATGATTACGTCGAATTGACGATGAACGACGGCAGCCAACAGCGCGTGTCGCAGGATGATATCGAAGCGAGGCGGAAAGGCAATTCGTCGATGCCGGCGGATTTGACCAAGCACATGTCCGCCCGCGAGTTGCGTGACTTGGTGGCCTATCTATCGAGTTTAAAGGTCGATCCACGAGCCGCATCGGATGTCGAGTGACTTCCCGATGATCCTCGGTTCAATTCGATCACTTCGATATTGGCGTTCGCATCGGCGATCATTAAATAGCGATCGTCTGGGCTGAATTGCACACTGACCACATCCGATTTGCGTGGTTCGAGCGAGATCAGTTCCAGACCGTTGAAGGTGTCCCAGATCCGAATCACACGGTCTTGGTCGACCGTCACAATTCGATCGCCCGATGACGTGGCGCTGACACTGGTCACCTGACCGCTGTTGACCATCAATCGGTGATTGGCCGGTTGCACCGATTTGGCGTTTGGGCGAGTCTTGTCGGTAGAGGTTTTTTCCACCGACTGTTCAGCGGTGGACGGTGGGTTACAAATTTGGTCCAGCGAATCCCAGATCGCACAGGTGCCATCGGCACTGACGGTTGCGAGCCGTCCCTGGCTGGAAAGCCAGCTGAAATCGGTGACCGCGCGTTGATGTGCGAAACCAGAGCGAATCGGCACGTTGCCCCAATCCAACGGCGGTTGGTTGTTCAGTCCTGGTGCCGGCAAGACCATCATCTGTCCGCCGCGCGCCGCTAGGACCAGGTGGCGGCGATCGGGTGAAAGTCGGATTCGGTTGATTGGCGGAACGTCACGCAGCGTTCTCACTTGAGCGTCGGCATCGCCGCGCTGTAGGTCAAATAAGATCAAACTGGCGTAGCGGGCTGGCAAAATCGGCTTGTCATCTGTGTCCTGCGGCTCTTCAGCAAATTGAGTCGTGGCTGCAACCAGCCACCGCGAATCGACCAAACAAGCGGTCGTAAAATTGCCGACGTCTCGATTTGTCACCGATCGCTGGGCGATGACGTCATTGTTTTCCGTTTCCAGGATCAGGATTCGGTCACGGCAGCAGATCGCAAACCGTTGCGGCTGAGCCGCAGTGGAATCCGGATCGGCGGTGTTGGCAGTCGAGATTTCTTGGCGTTGCAAGGGAGCAATGGATTTGGCCCAGCGAGCGTGCCGATGTTCAACAATGATCTGGTGATGCGGAAGCGTGTACTGATTCAATTTGACATCGTCCTGACGCCGGCCTGCGGACGTCGAAACAACGATCTGTCGATCTGAGACCCAAGCCGCATCGGTCAGGAATTGGTCCGGAATATTCAACTGCTCGATGGCTTGGTGCGTCGCGTGTGACCACTGCATGACTTTTCCGTCTTCGCCACAGGTGATCAAAAATGGTTCATCGGAGCGATTTTTTGAATGGCTCGCCGAGCTTTGGGAAGGTGCGATGAACAGCGCATCACGGACCGCATTTTCATGGCCGTGGTAGTCGCGGATGTGACGGATCGTGGGCAGTTTGATCGGCGGTGTCGGGTCTGGGATGTCATGGTTTGATGCATCGCCGGTCAACGCCTCTGTTGGATCGTTGTTGTTCGGCGTCTTTGCGAGAGATTCATCGGGCGTGTCGGCAACAATCGGTATGCCGACGAACCATTTAGACACCCCACCATCGTCGCCAAGCACAGCGACTTCATCCCCAGCGGGCGAAAAGCGAACTTGCAAAATTTTGTGGTGGCTCGCCTGAAACTGCTGGGCGGGAAGTTGTGAATTGAGGCCTTTGATGAACACCGTTCCGGCATCATCGCACCAGGCGATGCGTTTGCTGTCAGCATGGATATCCAGACCACGCATGCTGAGACCGAATTGGATCAACCGCCCTTGATCGGGACGACCATCTTTTATCCGCCATTGCTGGACAAAGCCGACGGCGCCCACGCCGGGTTCCATTTGCCCTCGCGTTGACGCAAACCGGTTGTTGCTGACGAATTGCAGCCCTGTGATCGCTGGTTGGTCATCCCAGCGGGCGTTGTAGACGGGCGTGAATTCACCTGAGGATTGCAGATAATACGTTTGCAGCCAGCTGTGTTGGTCTGCCTGTCGCTGTGCACTCGGGAAGCTGCCACCGCCGACCACCAACTGCTCCGAATTGGGGGAGAACGAGATTGCGTGGCCGGGTTCGCGCTTGTCACGCTCCAGCTGTTGCTGCAGACGATTTTTTTCAATATCCCAGATCGTCACGGTGCCATCACGATCCAGCCACCCGATCCACTTTTCGTTTGGACTGACGGCCATCGCACTGATCGATGTTGATGCATGGTGAAGGACCGTGGGGTGTTTCGATTTGATGTTTTCGATCGGCTCACGGGGGAATGGATCACGATTCTCAGGAATGACCCACTGCACAACGGTGCCATCTTGGCAAGCAAAGTACAGGCAGCGGGGGTTGGGCGCCATGGCCAGCGCTGTGACCGGGGTCTGCGGTTGCACGCCGGCAACGTGAGTGTTTAGGCGTTGTGAGGGTGAATGTGAAACCAGATCCAGCAGGTTCCATTCCCAGTGCCGCCTTGCTTCCGGGATTCGCCGCAGCAACTGTAGTCCGCGTGTTCTGTCGCCACCGGACAGTTCGCCGGATGCTCTGGCCAGTTGAATCATGTTGCGCTGAGCCAACAATTCGTCCCGTTCCACCAGATTGGTGATCCGCTGATGATCCAGCCTGTCACTCAATTTATGTTGCCGAAATTGTGACGCGACCATTGCCAGAAACAGCAACACGACCAGCGGCGCGCCGCTGGCGATCAGTGCATAGGTCGGGTGCATGCGGCACCAAGCCCAGCCGGTTTCGATCGCCGAGACCTTGCGCGCGTGGATCGGTTCACGACGGCGAAACCGATTCAAATCGTCGCGCAACTCGGCTGCCGATCGGTAGCGGGCGGAAGGGGATTTCGCCAAGCAGCGGAGGGTGATCGTTTCCAAGTCGCGGGGGATCGCGGCGCGGTGACTGCGGGGTGGTGAGGGGATGCCCGTTTTGGCCGCCTGTAGGACTTCGCGGGTGTTGCCCACGAAGGGCGGGGTGCCGACCAGCATCTCATACAACATCGTTCCCAACGCGTAGATGTCCGTGGGCGGCTGATTGGCATGCTCGTTGCCTTCGGCCTGTTCCGGGCTCATGTAGGCGGGGGTTCCTAGCACCGTGCCCTCGGTCGTCAGACCCGAGGAGGATTGCGGGTAACTGGCCAGGCCGAAATCCAGCACCATCGGCCGGTTCTTGTTCAGCATCACGTTGGCCGGTTTCAAATCGCGATGCACAATGCCTTTGTCATGCGCACAAGCGACCGCATCGGCGATCTGCGACATCCAGTCTGCCGCCCGATCAAATTCCAGCGGCCCACGTTTCTTCAGGTACTTGGCCAACGAGGGGCCGTCGATCCATTGTTGGATCAGGATGGGCAACCCGTCTTCGATCAGCACCTCGTGAACCTGGACCACGTTGGGGTGGGTGATCGCCGCCGCCGCCCGGGCCTCGGTTTGAAACCGCGCGGCCGTGGTTTCGCTCATGACACGTGTGGCGTGCGGAACCTTCAGCGCCACCCAGCGGGCCAGACGGGCGTCGCGGGCACACCAAACGCTGCCGGTCGCGCCGGCGCCCAACCGTTTGCGGATTTCGAAACGACCCAGCCAGACTTTGTCGGAATCCAACGTCGCCAGTTCAGCCAAGCGACCGCGGGTGGGCAAACGTCGGCTGCCGGCATCGTCGGCCGGCGCCTTGAGAGTTTGCTCACGGGTTTCTTTGGCGTCGTTGTAAGCCGCGTCGATGGCGTCCAGTTCATGCGCCAGCTGGTCGCGCCAGTCTAAGGGGACACCCGCTAGAAACGGCGCCCGTTCCACCTCTCCGGCCTGCAACGAAGCTTCGTAGGCGTCACACAGACGGTCGATGGTGATCCATTTGTCGCGAGAGTCTTTGCCACCGCCGGCCTGTTCAGGGGCTCCGCTGTTCATCGGGGCTCTCCAAGATCGGAATCCACAACCGACGAATCAGGTTCAGCTTTCGCTCGACCGTTCGCGTTGCACATCCGAGTTTTTCTGCGATTTCCTCGTTGGTGAATCCCTGCAGTTTCAACGACACAATTCCTCGCAGTGTCGCTTCGGAGAGTTGTTCCAGGAAGCGATCAATCGCTTCGTTGGATGCGGCCTGTTCATCACTGGCCACCTGATTGCGATCACGCACCGCTTCGAGCGGATATTCTTCGCGGCGACTGGAAACGCGGTGATTGCCCAGCTGGCTGGACGAGGCAGTCGGCGAGATCGAATCGCCGATCGCCAGTCGATTGCGGCCACCGGACCGATAGACAGATTTTGCAGCGGCGTTGTCTTCATCAACATGCGTATCCGATGCCGATTTGGCATCACTGGACCGACGTGCGCCTTCGCCACCGCGACACAGGGCGTTGTCGTAACGCACCGAATCGATCGCTTTGTTCCGAGTCAGGCGAGCTAAAATCGCCCAGGCCTGGCCGCCGCTGACCAAGGCGTCGAGTTGCCCGGTTTCGATCCGGTCAAAGAAACTGCGGAAGGCGCTCTGTGCGACGTCTTCTTCGTCCGCCAACCCGCCGCCTGGCAACAATCGCCCACGGGCAATCTTTTCCACTTGGCCGTGGTAACAACGATACAACTTGGCTGCCGCGGCTTGACGTTCGTCGTCGCTGCCGGCCAACCGTAGCTGGTTCAAAATGAGCGTGATTGAATGATCTGTCATAGACTTCAAGGCGGGGTTAGAAAAGCATTGTGATCCCAGCGAAGTGAGCCCCAAAAAAACCGCCTTTTCCTCGATCTGCATATACTGACATAAATGAGGGCCAGCTGTCAAAGAAATGCGTTCATTTGGCGGGCAATACCCCACTCGTTTGGGGGTTGCAGCTCATTTCAGGCATGAATTTGCGTTTTTATCGCAACCCGACGCGTCAGCGCGCGCACTCGTGCTGACATGTGTCGGCAGTTCATCCGGCCCAGCGCTGGACAATTGTTTAACCTAGCACGGCTCGTGCCAGTTTTAGGTATCCGGATCCGGTTGAATCGTCGATGTCGATCTCAGGATAGTTTTTTGCGGGCGGTTTGCTGGTGCCCGGTTTCTTTTGCGGTCGCAGGGGAATGTAGGCGCGGCGTGAGTCGACGATTCGCACCGGATAGCGGGACTGTTTGGCCAGTAACTCGATCCGCCGTCGCTGGGTGTAGTGCAACACAATGAAACGGGCATCGCTGGTGATCGAGCCGATTTGCCAGGCCGCCGCATCCAATCGCAATTCGGCCAACTCCAGCATGCGCTGGGCAGCATCGGTCAACGGTCCGAACCGATCGACCAGTTCATCGCGAATCGCTTGCATCTGTTCGTTGCTTTCGATTTTCGCGATGCGTCTGTACAGATCGATTTTGTGACGCAGATCGGGAACGTAGTCCGGCGCCAAGTAGGCTTCGACCGGCAAATCGATGTCCACGTCGGCCGACAGAGCGGGCGGCAGATTTTGGATTTCGCGGACCGCTTGTTCTAGCAATTGGCAGTACATTTCGTAGCCGATCGCTGCGATGTGACCACTTTGTTGACTGCCTAGCAGATTGCCGGCACCGCGGATTTCCAAATCGCGCATCGAAATGGCGAACCCGGCACCCATCTGACTGAATTCTTCGATCGCGCGCAGACGTTTGCTGGCTTCCGGTGACAGGTGTTTATGGGGTGCCACCATCATGTAACAGAACGCTTGGTGCTTGTACCGTCCAACGCGACCGCGCAGTTGGTGCAAATCGCTCAGGCCGTAGTGGTCTGCGTCGTCAATAAAGATGGTGTTGGCATTGGGGATATCCAATCCACTTTCGATGATCGTTGTCGCCAGCAACATGTCATGTTTGTGTTCGATAAAGTCGACCATCACCTGTTCCAATTCGCCTTCGCCCATCTGGCCGTGTCCGATCACAATGCGAATTTCGGGAACAATATTGCGGATCCGCTCGGCCACCGATTCCATGTCGCTGATCCGATTGTGGACCATGAAAATCTGGCCGCCGCGATTGAGTTCACGGACGATGGCGTTGCGAATCAATTTGTCGTCCCACCGCGTGACCACTGTTTCGACGCTGCGTCGTTCGGCAGGCGGCGTTTCTAAATTACTGATGTCGCGTACACCGACCAGCGCCATGTGCAGCGTTCTCGGGATCGGTGTCGCCGAAAGTGTCATCACGTCAACATTGGGGTATTTGTTTTTCAGTCGTTCTTTGACCCCCACCCCGAAGCGTTGTTCTTCGTCGATGACGACCAGTCCAAGATTGGGGAACGTGATGTCTTTGCCGGCGATCCGATGGGTGCCGACGACGATATCGACCTTTCCCGCTTTAAGATCCTTGACCGTCTGGCGTTGCTGGGCCGGTGTACAGAACCGGCTGAGTTTTTCGATGCGGACGGGGAATTCGGCCATCCGTTCGCGAAAGTTATGAAAATGCTGTTCGGCCAACACCGTGGTTGGCACCAACACCCCGACTTGATAGCCACTGGTAACGGCCTTGAACGCTGCCCGCATGGCGACTTCGGTTTTACCGAAACCGACGTCACCGCAAATCAACCGGTCCATCGGTTTGGTCAATTCCATGTCGTCTTTGCAAGCTGCGATCGCGGTGATTTGATCGGGCGTTTCCTGGTAGGGGAAACTGGCGTCAAATTGTTGTTGCCAAATGTGATCGGGATCAAACGCGATGCCTTGACGGCTGGTGCGCTTGGCTTGCAGTTCCAACAGATCCGATGCCATATCGGTGACCGCCGACTCGGCAGCTTTCTTTTGACGGATCCAGGATTGGCCACCGATTTTGGCTAGTTTGGGACGGTTTTTCGTGCCGCCGACATAGCGTTGAATCAATCCGATCCGCGACGCCGGGACATAGATCTTTGACCCGCCGTCATATTCGATCACCAGGTGTTCGACGTATTGGCCGTTCTTTTCGATGTGATCCAATCCACGATACAGGCCAATTCCGTGCGACAGATGGACGACCAGATCACCGGCCTCCAATTGCATCGAAGTGGTGATCGGTTTGCTTTGCGTGCGTGACTTGCCGCGCCGCACCGGGCTGCGATGAAACAATTCGGCACCGGTCAGCACCAATGTTTTGGCGGTGGTCAATCGGAACCCGCCGCTGATCTGAGCGACGGTGGGTTTGATCCGCCCGCTGCGTGCCGCTTCGGTCGGCGCCAACAACTCCATCAATCGTTCGCTGTCGGCCGGTGTGTCGCCGACCAACAAGATGTCGTGGTCGGCGGCAACGGAATCGATTCGCGTCTGCGTTTCGTCGAGAGCCAACGCAAACCCGTCGGCGCTGGTCGATTGCAAATCAATCGTCGTCTCGGCACCTTCGTTCAACAGGGATGCGGTGACCATCCGCAACGAGGACATCGATGCCAGCAGAGTTTCGAAATCGGTGAAGTAGCGGTGGTCTTCGGTTCGCGCCAACAAATTCTTGGCGGCCAATTGGCAGTCATGCGGATCGACCACGATCACCAGTGTGTCGTCGGGCAGGTACTCGGTGATCATCCCCAGCCCGGCAGCCTGATCCACGCCCACCGTCGCCTGGTCATCGTCATCCGATTCGTCCGTGCCAACGGCTGTCAATTCGATCGATTGAATCGACACGATGCTGCGTTGGCTGCCGAGATCAAATTTGCGAATCGATTCGATCTCGTCACCGAACCACTCGATTCGAATGGGGTTGGCCTGGTCGACCGAGAAGACATCCAGCAATCCGCCGCGGCTGGCGAATTCGCCCGGTAGCTGCACCGCTGTGGTTGAAACAAAACCGTTTTCGGCCAGCCACTGCCGCAGTGTCTGCATGTCGATTTCATCGCCGACGGACAACTTGCGGGTGGAGGCTTCCATCTGGTCCGGGGTGGGGACCAATTGGATCGCACCGCCGACATAGGCCGTCACCAACAAAGGCGTCGAATCGTCAGCTTGGCGGTGGCGGAGTTTCTGCAGAACCTGCAGTCGCTCGGCCAGATCCGTGTCGGCCAGGGAGCGTCGCCCGCCCCGGCCGACGCTCAGCGGCAGCGCGATGGCGTCGTCCAAACCGAATCCCATCGCGTCGCCGGCCACGGTGTCGGCATCAGCGGCTTGGGGCAGCAGCATCAAAATATTCGGGCACTGCTTGGCGGCCGCAGCGGCAAATACCGCGCGCAATGCTCCCCAGACCCCTGAAAACGCCAGCGAATCACCTGGCGAACACTGCGAAATCGCCTGGCTGATCTGCGCATGCTGGTCCAGACGGTCAACGATTTCGTGCAGTCGCTGGGTTTGGAGAGGGCTGGCGATGGACAAGGTCGATCAGTCGTGGGAGGGACGAAGCGGATTCGGCGAGTGCTGGGGATAGTTGATCTTATGATCCCGAAAAGATCGAGACCGATTGTCGCGGGGCGGTTCCCAGCGGCACGGATTGCGATGACAATCCCCCCGCAAACGCAACTCAATCACTCAACCGGGAGACAGCTGATAATGAGCATCGGAATCGGAATCGTAGGCTGTGGCATGATCGCAAATTTTCACGCTCGGGCAATCGCCGACGCAGCCGGAGCCCATCTGGTCGGCGCCACCAGTCGCCGCCCCGAAGGCTATCAGGCGTTTGCCGCCGAGCACGATTGCAAGGGCTATGAGTCGTTGGAAGCGATGCTGGCCGATGATTCCATCCAAGCCGTGTCGATCTGTACGCCCAGCGGTCTGCACATGGACCCGGCCGTCGCCGCAGCCAAAGCCGGCAAACACGTGATCGTCGAAAAACCACTGGAAATCACGCCCGAGCGATGTGACGCGATCATCCAGGCCTGTGACGAAGCCGGCGTGCGTTTGACCGTGACCTTCCAAAGCCGCTTTCACAAATCCAGTCGGCTGATGAAACAAGCTGTGCAGGACGGTCGATTCGGAAAAATCACGCTCGGTGATGCGTACGTGAAATGGTATCGCAGCCAGGAATACTACGACAGCGGCGCCTGGCGCGGGACCTGGAAACTCGATGGCGGCGGCGCGCTGATGAATCAAGCCATTCATAGTGTCGATCTGTTGCTCTGGCTGATGGGACCGGTCAAGCAAATCAGCGCGATGACCGCCACCATGACCCACGAAAGGATCGAGGTCGAAGATGTCGCCGTGGCGACCTTGCAATTCGAAAACGGTGCCCTGGGTGTGATCGAAGCCACCACGACGGCCTACCCCGGCGCGCTCAAACGCATCGAGATCAGCGGCAGCCAAGGCAGTGCGGTGTTGGAGGAAGAAGACATCAAAGCCTGGGACTTTGCCAAGGAAACGCCAGAGGACGAAGCCATTCGCGCCGACATGGCCAACAAGACCGACGGCGGTGGTGGTGCCGCAGATCCCTCGTCGATCAATCACTATGGACACACGCAATTGTTCGAAGAAGTCGTCAGCGCGATCAACGAAGACCGCCCCTCGATGTTGGACGGACACGAAGGACGTCGCAGTGTCGAAGTGATTTGCGCGATCTATGAAAGCGCCAAAACAGGAAAGGTCGTCACTCTAGGGGAATGAACGGCGCCATTGGGGCCGACGCCGCTGCGGGGTCGGATAAATCCTCCACACCAGCGCCTCCAGCGGACGCAAGCGGATTAGCGCTGATTCCAGAATCGGCGCGCGGCTTGGATGAAGGGAACATAGCGTGCCAATTCATCTGGCGGCAGTTTAAGTAAACGCTGTTCGTAGTCGCCTAGCCAGTCGCGAAAGAACGACACGCTTTCGGGGGACACACGACGTCGTCCGTCAAATTCGATCCACCAGGGCGCTGTCACCGCGGCCCGGTAGTGGTCTTCGTACAGCGTCATCACGCGGATGATCACCCAGCCACTTTCTTGCGCCATGATCGGTGGGATCTTTCCTCCGGCTTTGGCAAATTCGTCCAGCCGAGCGCTGTAGTGAATGCGGTTGTTGTGGATCACTTCCAAGTATTCCACCGGATCCCGCACCGCCAAATTAAGTTCAGGATGCAGTTCCAGGACTTCGCCGGTCTGGGCTGTGAACACGTGACCAGGAAGTTTGCCGGCCACCAAGGGACGCAGCAGTGGACCGTTGGTTGCAACGCTGACACCGGACCAGACGCCAGCCCACCACTCGGATTCACTCTCGGGCAACGTCGGTGATTCAACCTCGCTACTGGATCGGGATCGTGACGTCACATACAGCCGGTTGTATCCCAGTGGCGTCTGGGCCGACTGGTCACCCCCGCCGGCCAGTGGCACGATCGAAAAACCAGCGTCCAGCAAATGCCGATAGATGGTTTCGGCATAGCGTCCCAGTTGCGTCGACTCGCCGAGCGAAAACGAGGACTTCATTCGCGAGTCGGCCACTGACAGCACTCGCTTATCCAACCGCAGCCAATCGCCCATCACAAACAGCCCGTCGATTTTGCCGCTCGCCAGCCAGACCGGCAGTTCCCAGGCAAACGGGTTCTCGATTGCAACCTTCAGGTCAGACCTCTCACCAGCTGACGTTTCCGCGACCAGGTGTTCAAACGAATTGTCGGGTGCCGTGTCACCCTCGCCCTCTGGGGTTTGTTCTGCGTCTTGTTCAGTGGCTTTTTCTGCGGCGCCAAAGTACATCAGTCCTTGGTGAGCGTGAACATCGCTGCGGATCCAGATCGGGTCAAACTCGATCGGGTCATCCGAGTCGCGACGTGGGATGGGTTTGGCCGGGCGATCGCCCAGCACCGCGGCGACGTGCAGATCTTCGGACGCCATCCGCAGTGGCACGCTGTTGGCTGAGGGGACCACACAGCAATCTCCACTCAACCAGCCCTCGCCGACCATGTCGACCATTCGCGGCAGGGCCACGGTCTTGTCGTCCAGACTTGTTTTTTCCAGATCAAAGGTTCCGCTGATCACACGGTATTCCGGGCCGCGGACGATGCGAAACCGATAGCCGCCGTCGGGCAATTCCAATACGGTTTGGCGGTCGACCACCACGCCGATCCCGGCCGGCACGGTCTGCCGAATCGGCATCTGTTTTTCCGGTCTGCCGGAGTGGTTGGCGGGTGCGGCGCCGCGAAAAAATTCGACACGGGAAATCACCGGTTCGCCGCTCGATTCGTCGTTCAAAATCAGCGTCAGAGAGCCTCCGGCAGCCGACACGGGGCGGTCCCAAGCCAACAAACACAGCCATCCGGCCACTAAAATCAAAATTTTCCGGCTCGGGTCCATCCGTCGAGGTCTCCAAAAGAGTTCTGGCGCAGGCTTTGCTACGTCTGTTCAAGCTGCCTGGACTGTGCCAAGTTTAGCACGGCATCGGATTTCCGATCGAGGGAAAAACGGCTCCAGGATCGCCCTGGGAAACACTTGAATGAACGCGTGAGATATTTTTGCCGTGGCTGAAGACCTGTATCAAACTCTTGGCGTCACCCGTAGCGCAACCAAAGACGATATCAAGAAAGCCCATCGCAAGCTGGCACTAAAATTTCACCCGGACAAGAACCCCGGTAAAGACGCCCAGGATCGGTTCAAGCGGATCCAGGAGGCCTATGACGTCCTGAGCGATGATGAGAAACGCGCCGCCTATGATCGCTATGGGGCCGATTTTGAAAAAGTCCGTGGTGGCGGCTACCAGGGGGCACCTCCCGGCGGATTCGATGGGCTGGATCTGGAACAGATCTTTGGTGGTGCCGGTCGCCCTGGCGCTGGGCCCGGCGGTGGATCGGGTGGCGGACCCGGCGGCGGATTTAATTTCGAAGGCGGCTTCGGCGATTTCTTTGAACAGATTCTTGGCGGCGGTGGCGGGGCCCCCCGCGGCGGCGGTCGAGCTCGACCCGCTCCCCAGCGAGGTCCCCAGCCCGGTGCTACGGTCCGTCATGAACTGGAACTGCCACTCGAGGTGGCCGTTCGCGGTGGCGAAATGGAGTTCTACCTGAACGAAGAGAAACTGGGGGTAACGATTCCGCCTGGGGTCAGCGACGGTGCCAAGATGCGGCTTCGCCATCAGGGCGGCCCGTCGCCCAATGGTGGCCAGCGAGGTGATCTGATTTTGATCATCAAGGTTTCCTCGCATCCCCATTTTCGCCGCAACGGCCAGAACCTGGAATTGACGCTGCCGGTCTCGATTTCCGAAGCCGTGTTGGGTACCAGCGTCGATGTGCCCACCCCGTCAGGAACCGTCACGTTGACCATCCCAGCCAATAGCAGCGGCGGACGAAAACTACGACTCAAAGGGCAGGGCGTGCCGTCAAAGTCGGGCACCGCCGGCGACCTGATCGTCACGCTGCAAATCAAAGTGCCTGATTCGATCGATGACGAATCCCAAGCGTTGCTGAAGCAGTTCGCCGAACGAAATCCACAATCGTTGCGCGACGATCTGGCGTTTTAATTCCTTCCCCACGACTTCCGGTCGGTGGCGCGGATCAGTCTGCCTTGTCAAACAAGCCCCACTCGTTTTCGAAACCCAAACGGATCGCTAGCGGTCAAACATTCACGCTGGTGATGCGCCGTGGTGGCTGCGCCGCCGATGATTGTCTGGTCGTGTTTGCCAAGTCCAACGGGTGCCAAACCGGCACGGAAATTCCCCCCAGCCGACTCGGGGTGACGATTCCCAAAAAGACCGGCAACGCCGTCGTCCGCAATCGCTGGAAGCGTTGGATCCGCGAATCCTTTCGCACGCAACAATCGCTAATGCCCGCGGGATACGATTTCATCGTACGCCCCAAAAAAGATGCAGTGGGAAGTTGGTCGCGGATCCAACGCTCGTTGCCCAAGTTGGCCCGGAAAGCTGTCCAACGGATCAAACGATGAGAGAACATGCGATCGAACACCGTGTCCGATATGACGAGTGCGATCCGATGGGATTCGTGCATCACAGCGTCTATCTGCAGTACTTTGAAATGGGACGCACCGAACTGCTGCGGCAAAGCGGCGGGCGCTATCGTGACATGGAAGACCGCGGCGAACTGGTTGTCGTGGTCCGCGTCGATTGTCGATACAAAGCGCCGGCACGCTACGACGATTTGATCCAAATCAAGACGCGAATCGCCAACGTCACGATGGCAAAGATCGTTCACGAGTACACGGTGACCCGAGACGAGTTGCCGTTGGTCACAGCCACCGTGACACTGGCCGTCATCGATCGCCAAGGACAACTGCAGCGGGTGCCACAGGACCTGCTGGATCAATACGGCGACGAAGGGTGAACCGCAACCATTTGCGGTTCTCCGTTGGTGTGGAGGATTGATCCGACTTGACGCACGGTCGGATCAATCCTCCACACCAGCGCGCACCGTTGGAGTTCACGCTTTAGCGTGTCGGGCCAGCCAGCTGCTCCGCTGCCCGGACCGCTCGACGAGCCACGATGCGTTTGACAACGACATCGACCACGGCGCCGGCCAAAATCACGATCCCGATGATGGCAAATTCCAGTTTGGTACTGATGCCTAGAATGTTGATCGCGTTGTACAGCACACGCATCACTGCGGCGCCAATCACCACTCCCAAGATATTGCCTTCGCCGCCACGCAAACTGCAGCCGCCCAACACTGCTGCCGCGATGGCATACAGTTCGTAAAAATTGCCGAATCCCGAGGGCTGGACCGAGTTGACGTCTAACGCAAACAGGACGCCGCCCAAGCCGGCTGCTAAACCGCACAGGACATAAGCAACCACGATCATCCGTTTGGTATTGATTCCACTGTAGCGTGCCGCTTCCTCGTTGCGTCCCAGCGCCAATAGATAGCGACCGTACACTGTGCGGTTCAAGAAAACCGATGCGGCGATCGCAAGCACGATCAACACCAGCATGGGCATCGGAACCATCGTCGCCGCCAGATGGGTCTGACCGGCCAATGTCATCACCGCGGTGGTCACCAAAAACGGAATCAATGCTTTGGCTTTGGGACTGGCCGCCGCGGCGACCGAGATCAACCAGCCGATCGAACCGATCACGCTGCCGACCACCACGAAAACGATCAGCATCAACAGGGTCTTCAGCAATGATCCTGTGACCTGTACGGCACCGACCTGCCAGACGTCATCGTCGACTGCACTGCGATACAGAGGCACCAATTGCCAAACGCAGTAGAACAAGCACAACGACGAAACGATCACTGTGACCAATGGCCATCGCACACGCCGCGCGCCGCTATGTCCGGACGCCCAGCCCCAGTACAAAAACAAGCTGACAGTGGGGACAAACAACAGCGCGCCCAAATACTTCATGACCGTGCTTGGCATCATCTGTCCCTCGGCCGAGACATGGATCCCCAGACCTCGCACCTGATAGCCGGCCATTTGGAACAGCGCTGTGCCGGGGCCTGATTCCCAACCCAGCCAAAATCGAGACGATCCGACGAGCGCTAATAAAATGCCAATCACCGGGGTCGACCAGGCTGAAATCCAGGCGGCCGCAGTCGCCGGTTGTGCCGTTTCCAATGATTGCCGGCGATAGCGACGCAGTTTCCAAACGCCGTAGACCGCCAGAATGATCCCGCCTAACAACAGCATCGTCGCCCAACTGCAGGGTTTCCCGATCGCCAGTAACCGTAGGCTGTCATCGTAGTCCTGGCCAAATCCCAGCGTGTTGTCGTCGGTGATCCAGCGTGCCAGTCCGCGATAGAACAACAATCCACACAGCGTGACCACAAAGGGTTGTAGATCCAATCGTGTGATCAACAATCCATGCAGCAAGCCGATTCCCCCGGCGACCGCGATGACGATCAAGACCGACCAGAACGATGACACGCCATATTCGGTCACCAACATCGGCAACAAACAGGCGACCAATCCGACCACCGATCCGATCGATAAATCGATCCCGCCAGTGATGATCACAAACGCAACGCCGATCGACAGAATGCCGAACAAGGCGCTCCAACGGGTGATGTTGTACAGGTTGTATTCACTAATAAAACTGTCGCTCATCACCGTCGTGAATAAACACACGAACAGCAACAGTCCAAAGATGCCAAGGATTTTATTCATTCGGTTGTCACTAACCCGGTTGCCAAATTCATGATCGATTCTTCGCAGATGTCATCGCCAACCAATTGGCCGGTTAGCTTGCCTTCGTGCATGACCAATGTTCTGTCACTCATCCCGATCACTTCTTCGAGTTCACTGGAAACAAACAGAATCGCTAGCCCGTCAGCGGCCAAGCTTTCCATCAGCCGGTAAATTTCTTCTTTGGCCCCGATGTCGATCCCCCGTGTCGGTTCATCCAACAGTAGGATCTTGGGATTCATCGCCAGCCATTTCCCCAAGACGACTTTTTGCTGATTGCCGCCGGACAGGTAACCGGCGATCTGTTGCTGGGAGGGTGTTTTGATCCGCAGCCGTTGGATGCTGTTGCTTGTGTCTTGGTACTCGGCATCGGAATTGATCCAAACACCACCGCCGGCCTTGTCCGCCAGACTGGCCAGCGAGACATTCGACTGGACCGAAAAATCGATGATCAGCCCCTGTTCTTTGCGGTCTTCGGGAACCAGCCCCATGCCGCTGGAAATGGCATCCGCAGGACAATGCAATTGAATCAGTTGGCCGTCGATTTCAACCTGTCCCGACAATGCTTCGGTGATGCCAAACAGACACCGCAGCAACTCCGTTCGTCCGGCTCCGACCAATCCCGCCAACCCCACGATTTCGCCCGGCATCACCTGGAACGATAGACGATGGTTGGGATGTTCCGGAACGACCAACCGCGTGACCTTCAGTGCGGGCAGTGAATACTGGGACGGTGTGGAATCGCTGCGAATTGAATCCTGGTAAAGCTGGGTGCGTTGGTAAAACCGTGAAACATCGCGACCGACCATGCGGCTGACCATCGCATCATGTTGGATCGCATCGCCAATCAGTTCACCTGCATTTTCGCCGTCACGCATCACCAAGACACGATCGGCCAAACATTCGATCTCAGCCAACCGGTGCGAGATATAGATCACGCTGACGCCACGCGCTCGCAACCCTTTGACGGCGGTGAACAACGCTTCGGCTTCTTTTTGGGACAGACTGCTGGTCGGTTCATCCATGATCAGAATCCGCGCATCGATCGACAGCGCCTTGGCGATTTCCACCATCTGTTGACGGCCGATTGTCAGGTCACGCACCAATGTTGACGGGTCGACGTCCAACCCGACCGATGCAAGGTGCCGTCGTGATTCGCGCTCGATCGTTTGCTGGTCGATCAATCCGAATCGCGTCGGTTCTCGCCCCAAGAAGATGTTGGCTGCGACCGACAAGTTATCCGACAGGTTCAGTTCCTGGTGAATCAACGTGATCCCCAGTCGCATCGCGCTGGCGACACTGCCCAGCGACTGCGGTTTGCCGTCGACCAAAATCTGACCAGCGTCGGCGGATTGGACTCCGGCCAAGATTTTCATCAACGTGCTTTTGCCAGCGCCGTTTTCACCCACCAACGCCAGCACTTCGCCGGCGGCCAACGTGAGATCGATTTGGTGGAGCGCGCGGACGCCGGGAAAACGCTTGCAGAGCGAGCGGACCTCTAGCAGTGCGGGTTCACCGACGGGGTGTGCTGCCGAAACCGTCACTTGGTCGCCGCACCCGATTCAGCTTGGCGAATCAACGCTTTCAGTTCATCCCAGAATTCGTCCACGTTGTCTTGGCGGATCGATCGCGCGGGGATGTGAATGATTCCGCCCTCTGGGATCGCGGATTGGTCACCCGCCGCCAGTTTGGTCAGCATCTCAACGGATTTGTAACCGTACTGATAGGGGTTTTGCACGACGGTGCCATAACAGTCACCCATCTGGATCGCCTGCAACGTGCGATCGTCTTCGTCGAAGCCGACGACTTTGATTTGGTCCTGTTTGCCGGCACCCCGAATCGCTTCGATAATGTTGGGCGGGTTGTAGGCGAACAATCCGACCATGCAACTGACGTTGGGGTATTTGGCGATTGCATCCTCGGCACGACTTTTGGCCTGGGCGAAATCGAAGTTGTCGGTTCGCGTGTCCAATACCGTGTACTTGTCGCCCTTGAGGACTTGGTCGGCCGGATCAAACGCTCGCTGAGGGTCATTGGATCGATCCAGCAATTCGTCGATGATGCCTTGGCGTCGTTGGTCGGCGTTGAGTTGCCCGAGTCGGCCGACAAAGATGATCACTTCACCGCCATCGGGAATGGCTTCCTTGATCAGTTTGCCACACATCCGCCCGGCGTCGTAGTTGTTCATGCCGATGTAGGCCAAGCGGTTGGATTTTGGCGCGTCGGAATCTTGTGTGATCAAGTTGGTGGACGCGGCGAGTTCGTTCAAAATACCGGTTTGGTTTTCCGGGTTGATCGGACTGACCGCGACCCCGGCCAAGTTCATCGAATTGAGTTCTTCGAGCATCCGTTTTTGCTCCGCCGCGCCATCGGGCATACGGACCAAGCATTCCACCCCCAGATCTTTCGCTGCGGCTTGGCAACCGGCTTCGGCGATCACCCAGAAAGAAGCGATGCCATTGGTGACATAGGCAACCCGCGTCTGATCTCCATCGTTTTGTTTGACGTCCGACGCCGCCGGTTGATCACTCGCGCCCGCCGCGTTGTCGGCGGTGGAATCGATTTTTTCAATCTTGCAACCGGCAGTCAGCATTCCCAGAGCGACCAGCAGCAATCCGCTACAGAGAAACAGGTTTGTTCGCATCACGACAAGAAACCAAAGGAGTGGGGGAAACCAGGCAACGCAATGTCGCCGCAGCGTCGTTAGTTTAACCCGAATGGGGCTAGCGAGTGTAAGTTTGACGCGTTGCACTCGCAAGCTTCAGGGTCGGCATGACCGGTAAATCAAGCAAGCTCTGCGGGATTGATTGGGATTCAGGGCGTGGTCTCGATAGAGAGCTGGTGCCGCAATCTCAACCTAGCCGATACGGACAACCTAACAGGTCGCATCGATGCCCTCTCCGGCTCCGTCGCCCTCCCGCGCCGCATTGGTGCGACCTGGCACCCGCTTATCTGGAGATCAATCGCTGTGACTTTCACTGCCCCGCTGCCGCCAAGTGGCCATCCTCTCGAAAACTGCGTCGTTCCAAGCATCGCGGCAGCTCGATCGGAGCGGCCGGTGGAAAGGCCCGCTCCCGCTGTCCATGACGAGTGTGACTTTCACTCCGATAGCAGTGCGTCGCGATTGATCAGCGAGACGGCGCACGATCTGCGTGCCCCGTTGGCGACGATTCGCGAAGCGGTGCGGTTGGTTCGCGATGGTGATCTGGGGTTCGTTTCGACGTCGCAACGCGAATGTTTGTCGGCTGCGATCGATCAATGCAATTGTGCGAGCCAATTGGTCGACGAGATGGTCCACACACGGCAGTTCGAATCAGGATTTCCCAATGCCCGCCGGGGCTGGATCTTGATTGATGATTTGCGTCGCAGCGTCGAAGCGACCCTGCAGCCCTGGGTCATGCCGCGGGGAATTCACTTGCTGTGGGACGGGCCGTTTGAGCAGGGTGTCGGTGTCTATGCCGACCCCACGTTGATCCGCCGGCTGATCGTCAATTTGGCCAACAATGCGATCCGTGTCACCCGCGACGGCCGACCGGTTTTGATTCGCGCCCGATCGGACGACCAACGCGGCATGATGACTTGGTCGATCGTCGACCAGGGAAATGGTATCGAAGCTTCGGACATGGAATTGATCGCTGCCGGGAAATCACCGGCGCGCAGCACCGGCGGGTTGGGATTGATGATCAGTCGGCAACTTGCCGCGGCCCACTTCTCCACGCTGCGAATCGAATCGCGCGTCGGCACCGGCACGGCGGTCAGTTTTCAAACGCCGATCGGTGGCCCCGCATCGGTCTCCGCAGCATGGACGAAATGGCGCTCGGGGTTGATCGCGCCAGAGCGGCAAACCATCGAGCAGCAACACCAGCAGGTGCACAATGTGTTGCCGGCCAGAGTCGTGCCGTCGACGGCATCACGTCAGAGTGATGTGATTCATCCGCCGCGCCGAGTCCGCATCGACGTGCCATCGCTGGCGGTGGAGTTGGCGGTCAGCGAGCATCAGCCCGCGTTTCCTGATCAACTGCTATTGACGACGGTTTCGATCGGAGCGGCCACCCAAGCTGCCAATACCAATGCGTTTGACGAATTGTTGCAGCGGTCGATCCGCATCACCGAGTTTGCCTACCGTGCGGGACGTCGCAATTGGGTGATTGCCTGGGACGCTGATCGCGAAACGGCATTGCGAAAACGAGCCGAATTGGAGCTGACGCTTCGCAACGAGCTGCAAGGCATTCGGCTGACCTGGGGAAAATTCTCGCTCGTTCCGATTGCGACCAGCAGCGATAGCTTGCCGGGTGGATCACTGGTCAGTCGGCTCTGTGATCTGATGGTCCGCCAATCCTTTAGCGCTTCCCGGCGGCAGATGCCCGACGGCAACCGGATGCGGTTGGGGGCCCCCATGATTTCTCCCTCGCCCGGCGCCGAAAGTCGACTGGAAACCGAAGTCCAGCGAATTTGCCGGCGACGCTTGTAGAATCAATTCACCTGTGCAAGCACCACGATCCGACCGGCAATTGACGCAGCAAGCGCAAGGGGTGAGTGACAGACGTTTGCCACTCGCTATGTCGCCCAGAACCACAGCTGTCAGGTGTCGCCACTGGCTTTTTTTGATTGGTAGTTCTCTTTGACTCGTCGAAGAATTGCATTGTAAAGCACGGTCGGAACGTTTCCGGTTCGATCCTGAATTTCATCGACAGGGATCCTCTCAAACCAGGTGCAAATCACTGCCGTCTTACAACGAAGGCCCGTGCGACTTGGGGTGTCCGATGAAGTCGAGTAGGGCAGTTGGATGACATCAGGGCGAAGTAAATCGGTGTCGTTGAACTTCGTGGTCCCAGCTACAACGATACAGACCTCGCCATTTTCGGTGAGGTCAACCACGACTGCAGGGCGAATTTTTTCGTTTCCGCCTTGCGGATCCAATAACTTCACCCACACGACATCGCCTCGAGCTACTTCCACTTCGGCTATTTGGCGTTGAGTAGTTTGGACACTTCCGACTGAAGCGATTCTCGCTCCTCGGCTGCAGCGAGTTGATAGCCTTCCTTTGCCGATAGCCGCGTCCTTCTCAGGCACTCACGGAAATCATCGATGTTTTCGATCGGTGTTGAACCGTAGTCACTTTCGATGGAAGTAGCTGTCACTTCGACGCTTTCGGCCACGTAGTGGTATTCGCGGTGTAGTTTTCTGAAGGTGCGGTCGTGCTCCTCGCAGTAACTGTTCGGGTCTTTCGACACCGAATCGCGGAAAGCTTGGTCGGCGCGGTCTAGCGTCCCGAACAGCTCTACCATGTCACCAAGAAGGTCTTCAAACTTGAACACGACCCTCGCGTACTCGTGGCCTAGCTTCCAAGTTTCTTCTTGGCTTTCACAAGCTTGGATTTTGTCTCGAATCGGGTTTGTAAACCGTTCCAGGCCGTTCATCTGTTTTGCGCAATGAGAGGGTCGTTGGAATAACCGCTACTGGAGTGGCTCTCACTAGACTATCTCGGCACAATCTGCCAGTCAATTTATCATTTGGCAGCGAGGGACTCGTGCGCAGCCGAACGGCATCAAAGCGCGGACTCGCTGAAAACAACCCGATTAAAGGTTCTCCCGCGTATCCATTTCCATTTCTTGCCGAGATTTGGACAAGGGTTGTCGATGTGTTGGACTGCCTCAGGCACAGGTCCTGGGTAGCTCAGCAGCTTGCTTGGAAAAACTGGAATCTGGATTCTGGTTCGGTCGTTCCGTCCAAATGTATTGGATATTCAACCCCGTCTCGTGCGGACCAAGGTCGAAGTCGAGCACCGCGATCCGACCGGCAATTGACGCAGCAAGCGCAAGGGGTGAGTGACGGGGTTCGAACCCGCGACATCCGGAACCACAAAGCGACCTGGAGACCAGCGAAAAACACACTTTTCTTTATAGTGAAAACCGTGGTTATAGCGTCCTTAGCGTCGAGTCGAAACCACTCACTTTGACTCTCTTTTTTACGGGGTTTCAGGCAGATCGGCCGGAGTTATCTGGTAGTGTCCCAAAAACCCGATTGCTTTTCATGGGGTGCTTTAGCGACTTCTCGGGCTGCACGTGCGTTTGGGATTTGTGCGCCATGGCGCACATTCTCAGACACCTCGGCAGCATCAACACCGTCTTTCAAAATGCCTTTCTGCTTTCGCTTATCGGGGACCGCTTTGACGAACTTTGCCGCAAGGTCCGCTGATACTTCGTCGCGATCCATTGCTTCGCCTAATTGGTCACAGCCATTCTTTATCGCTGACTTGGCGTTCTTGACTGACTTTGGACTGACGTTTAGCAAACCAGCCGCTGACTCAGAAGTAGGTGGGCAGTTCTGCCCACCTACTTTTCGACCATTGCCGACTTCGCCATTTTGAAGTGTTGCGGCCTTGGCGCGTTTCACATTGCGGGGCTTGACGTTCAGTTGGTCTGCGGCTTCATTGATAAAAGTGCCATTTGGCCCTTTTTCCTCGCTTGGCCTCCCCCGCCCCATGTTCGCGATCTTGGCCGCGATTGACCTCCCCGCCAACTCTGTAGCCTTCGCCTGGATTCGATTCCAGCAACCTCGCCTTGATTGCTTCCCTGAACAAAGTCCGGATCCGCTTGCAGTGCTTGTTGGCTGTCGCCTCCGCCAGTCGGTCCGGATGGATCATCCAGCGGTGCCACGATTCAAACCATGCCGGCGTGATGGCCTTCAACGGTTTGTCTTCGCCCAAGCGGATGGAGAACCAATTCACCGATTGCGAATAGTTGTTTTTTGTGATCGGTGACCAGTCGGCGCGCTCGTCGATGTATTGCCGGAAGAATGCAACCGCCAAATCGGATTGCGAGCTGGCCGGATCTTTCGATTCGACCAACTTCCACTTCACAATCGCGGCATGAATCCGCCCCTCCAACTCAGCCGCCCACGTCGCCGCTGACGCGTCCGGCTTGACATTGGCCTCACAGCCCTAACCAACTCCTCGACGTGCAGACAGACGGTTGTAGCCGCCCTCTTGCTCATGTCACCAAGCCAGAGTGATTTCTGTTTTCGATTCAGGTAGAACCGCAAGCGCCATCCAGTGCGGCCTCGATCGGTTTCTTTTTTCAGTGATGCCAAGGTTAGTTTCCAGAGGTCGCCTGAATTGATTTGGTCAGTTCCAGTAGTTCGCTGTCGTTGGCCGTCAGGAATGAACGCAAGGTTTGATCACGATCTGAGATTGGGACGTTGAAAAGTTGCCAGTCGCCGGCTTTGGTTTTCCGAAGGACGAAGACCGTCGTTTCGGTGTCGTCGTAGCCAGCGAGCACCTTCCGTTTCGGGTCCAGTTCGACCAGCTTCAATCGGGCAATTGGCTGGGGTTCAAAAGTCATTTTCGGGGACCCCCTTTTTCTTAGAGTGTTTTTGGCTCACGAAGTGCAAGCCAAAATGCACTCGTATATTTCTGTACTTTCTGTACGGGGTGACATGGGTGTCACCATTAGATGTCGTGGATGTCACCATTAGATGTCGTGGATGTCACCATTAAATCAGGGGGTTGGTCATGCGTTAATGGTGACATGGGCGTCACCATTAGATGGTTCTTTAATGGTGACATGGGTGTCACCATTAGCGGTCTGTCCAGTGATCCGATATGACCTCGGAATTGGACCGTTGTGCTCGGCCTCTAAACGGACAACTCCGGCCGTCTCGAGGTCGTTGATAATTCGCTTCACATGCCGCTCGCTGAGTCGCGCAGACTTGGCAATCCGCTTCGTCGACGCGCGAAAGAATCCAGCTTGTCGGCCATGCCGAAAACAGATCAGCAGAACCGCCAGGTGGCTCGCAGATGGAAGCGTTGGGGCGATGTCATCAATAATCCGATTCAATTGCTCAAACCGCTTTTGTGACTTCCGTTTCGTGGCTTCTCCTTTCATCAAAAAACAGATTCCTCAAACGGGTTAGCACTCTCTGACGCTGCGTTCCAGGAATCAAACTCACCGGAAAATTGGTTGATAGTGGCCGGTGATCTGAACGTCATCTTCGGTCCATCAAAGACCAGATCGATACTTCTCAGACCACCGTTTCGGTTCTTCAACGCTCGCAACTTCATCGGCCGGACAGACGGTTTCGATTCGTCGTCGGCATACTCGCCCACTTCGTCCAGCATGTAGGCCGATGTCCCGCTGTACTCTATCGACGAAGTGTCTCGGAAGCTCCCCAGATCGCCCTTGGCGTAGCTTGTGCGGTTGACGGCCGAAACTGCGATTACCGCCCATCCCGCCTCACAGAATCGACGTGCGGTCGTCATCGTCTGCATTCCGCGATCTTGGGCATTGGCATCGCCCGCGCCGAACAACTGAACGTAGTCCATCAGTAGCAATCCCGGCTTCTGCCGCAACGTCAAAAGCTCTTCAAGATCGCCCAACCCACATCGGTCTGATTTTACAAACCCAACATTCTGCAGCACATCGCGAAAACCTGACTTCTTTGTCAGGTCGCGACGCTGTTTTTCGGTGAGCGTGTTGAACCGGATCGCATCAAACCCAACATCCAGCAGCATCGCCAACCGCCGCTTGATGAGAGTAGCTGCTGTGACTTCCAGTGACGCGACCACGGCTTTCAGACCATGTTCATTGGTCACCACGTCATAAAGTGTCTGCATCGCCAGGGCGGTCTTACCACGACCAGGTGGCGCGCCGATCACGGTCATCAGTCCAGGGCCAATTTCAAACTTCGGCAATGCCTCGCCACAATTGAAAAGGCGGTCGGACTTGCCGGCAAAAAGGTCACGGACAACCGAGTCGAACACGTCAGCGCCACTGTCAAGCAAATGACTGCACGTCCCATCATCCAAGAGTCCGTCACGATACGCGTGCCACTCGGAAAGAATCTCTGGGCCACTGATCGGAAACTCAGCAAGACGATCAAGTGTTGACTGAATCTCCGCGTTGGTTGTGAACAACCGTTCGGTGAAGCACTGAACACCATGGCCGATCGCCAGCGCCTTATCGAACGTCCGGAAATAGAATTCCCTTGTCGCTTGGCGCGGGTCTTCTTGCGCAATCATTGGTTGCCACCCCTTCGACCAAAAACCAATTCACGCGCATCATGCCAGTACGGTTCTGATGACGGTTCACCGTACTGGTCCGCGATTTGGCGGGCAAGCACCATCGTGGCGAGTTGTTCTAAGAGCGTCCCCGGTTGATTCGGTGACGGGTTTACGGTTTTTCGGATTGCCGGTTCCGAGATGTATGCTATACTCATTGCACTCTTTGCTAGTTTGGTGCCGCCTTCGAAAAACAGCACCGGACAAAAAAACTTGAACCCCGTGGCTACCCACCACGGGGTTCTTTTCGTTGGTGGTTACCGGCTGAACGCGACCTTGTAGGATCTCGTTTCTAGATACTCGACGAATTCAGCCAACTGCTGTTCGCCGTAGACAAACCGGGTCCCGATCTTTGGGGGCGGTGTGATCCAGTTCGTTCGCTGGGCGACCATTAACTGCGCGCGATTGATCTCGACGCCAACAGCCGCACTTGCGGCCGCCAAAAACTGTGCTCGACTCATGAGATCCCTGCTGGTTTGAGTGATTTCAAAAAACATACAAAGGTATGCGCGGACAACTTTCGATATTTGTCGACAACCTATCGACCCTCGCGCCCTCAAGTGATGTCAATCACCCGCCTGCCCGATTTGCGAAGTGCGCACAGACCCTCTGTGGCCCCTAGTGGCCCGTATATAAAAAGTGCGGATTCTTTCTGCTATTCAGCCCGATAAACCCGCTCAACGCCGACATTCAGTTCTCCGTCGCATTCGCGCTGCTGGGCGCGAACCACTCGAATGACCTTCGCCATCAGAGCCCGATCGCTGGGCGTGTCGTTGAATGGCCGACTGATCCGGCGATGGATGTTGCCGTTTGGCTCCACCAGGACGACCCAGCAGCACGTGAGTAACTGAGCGAGCATCGCGTCGAACGGATCACTGCCATCGCGTGAGTGGGCGACAGCGGGGCTCTGAGGCATCGGGGAAAAAGTGGCGGTGCTCACTGTGGAACATTCCTTGCGGTGGCCAATTATCGGATATCCGATGTTTAAATCTTGGAATTCCAATGTTTAAAAACCGGGATTCTGGTTTTTAACCATCCGCGCACGACAACGGCGTTTGACCTGGTTCAAACTGGGGAGTTACGCCCAGTCGGGTCCGTCGCTAGCCGGCCTCTGCCGGATCACAGCTTGGGATTGCTCCCCCAAATCAAACGCCGTTGTCATTTCTCAATTTCTGTAGAAAGGTAACTCTCTTGCCTTGTCGCCATCGGCATTTACAAGCCGGGGCCAAGTCGATTCGGTTTGAAGTCCAAATCAACGGCGGGCCCAGTTTGGTTGATCCGGTGGGATTTGTCAATTCCAGTGACGTAGCCCCCGAATCGACCTCAACGAGTAGATCAGGCGCGTGCTCAACCACGTCTCGGTAGGCGTCCATTGTGGAACCAGAAACGCCGACCTTATGACCAATGACATCACGTGTCGTTTCGGTCTGAACACTTATGGTACTAGTACCATAAGTGTTTTTCTTTCCAGGGGCTGTACCGCCGTGATCCCTCTGCCTCGACTTCGCCTCTGCCTCCACAGCCCCACGCCACGCGTGCCCGAACTTCGCCTTATCTGCCGTCGTCAAATGCCGCTTGGCAACGTTCGTTTCGCTCGTTGGCGATCTCGGTGGCACGGTTGACGACCTCGGCTTGCTTTTCCGAGGGTGCTTTGGCGACTTCAAAGGCCTGGGTTCCAGTCTGTATTTGTGCAATATCTTGCACATTTTCAGATACCTCGGCCGCATCAATCAAGTGGGAAATGTGCGCCATGGCGCACATTTTCAGCCTGTCCTGGGTTTGCAATTTGTGCAGCATGCTGCACATTCTTAATTTGTCCAAGACCTTGGACGTTTTCAAACACCCCTGCCGTGATCGGATTTTGTCTCCAATTGGAGACATTTCCACCCAACGCCAAGATGTGAGAATTCTCACACCTTGGCGATTCACTATGAGATTCCTCACATTGAATTTTCAATGTCAGATTTATGACATTGAATTTAAAATGTCCGACATGTCGGACATTACCCCGGCCGGATTCCACAAATGTGATTCCCCATATGTGGCGGTGGATTTCCGCCCTTGCCCGGCCGGGTCACTGCGGCACGTAGTAGTTTTTCCAGGCCTCATCGGCGTCGCGGTACTTTTCAAGCGCGGTTTGCACTTCGGCCAGTCGCGATTCAACCTCCGATCGCTTCGCCGCCGCCAGTCGTTTGGCCGTGGCCAGTGGGGCCGTCTTCGCGACCTGTGTAACGCTGCCCGGCCTGTGTCGGTCATCACCGCCGAATTCTGGCACGGTGCTGTGCTTGACGATCACCTCAACGACATCGACGTTCATTTCCAGTAGTTCACGCGCTGGGCCATTCAGCGCTGGCGGATGCAATGCAAACGGTCCCGGCTCGGTTTTGTCCAGCAATTCGAAAAACTGCATCGCGCTTTCAAGCCAGTCCAGTTCCTTCAACAACGGCTGCCGTTTAGCCACGTAGTCACGAGTGATTTGGTGCTTGATGAATCCCGGTACACAGTACCGAAGAAGCTCAACGGCGCTTTCGCGAACGTTCACTTCGTGTTTCGCATCGGCCAACCCGTCATCGATGCGACGAAGCTCCTTCTCTAACTCTTTGATCTTTCCTTCGATTTGCTTTCGGGCTTCGTTCGTTTTCGCCAGCAAACTGTCGCGGACCTCGATTGCTTTCTTCCGATCGGCCGCTGTACCTGCGTTGTACTGGTGTTCCAAGATCGATTGTCGGTTACTGATCTCAGTCTCCATCACCGTTTGTGATGCATTCGCAATCGTTAGTGCGGCGTCTTGTTCGGCGGTCAGTTCTTCACCTTTCGCCAGTGCGAAGTACGCCGCGTCCAAGATTGTGGTTGATAGTTCTTTTAGTCGCTGAGCGTCGTTAATTGTTGTGTTCGTCATTCTCGTTCGTTCCCCAAGTCAAAGTAAAAAAGTGTGGTTCAATTAACGGCAATCACTTGCTGCCGTTGTTGTACGATCGCGATTGCCTGTGCTCGCGTGCAATCGCTTTGCCGTTGGGCTTCGTCAACCTCTTCCCAGAATGCCTCCGAGGCATCGCTGGTTGCGTGCTGGCGTGCGTTCAATTGTTGACGATGGTCATCGATTCGCATTAGCGTGCTGTACAGCACTGCGTTGATGTCGCTGCCGCTGGTTGGCTTGTTGTCGATCGCCTTCAACACGTCGGACAGAAATCCAACGCCATCGATCAGCCCCACCGACTCGGCATCATCAGCGCTGTAAATTTTGGCGGCTTCGATCTCCCGCATCTGCTCCGGTTTCAATCGCCGGTATTTAGCCACGTGGTCAACGAAGTGCTGCCCAAGTTTGCCAACCAGGTCACCGAAGTATTGCTTCACCGATTCGGTGATAGGTTGCGATGGATGGCCAGCCGCTTTCATCGAACCGGTGACGATCACCTCCGTTTGAATGCCAACCCGGCGTTCCAGTTCGGCAAACGATTTCAATTCAAAAACGCTTCCGATCGATCCCGTCCAACTATCGGGTGCCGCGATGATCGTGGTTGCTCCGGATGCAAGGAAGTATGCCGCGCTGGCACCAATGCCATCGATCACCGCGACGACTGGCTTTTGTTTCGCCGCGTTGGCGATTGACTGGGCACACTGTAAACAACCGCTTGCCAATCCACCTGGTGAATCGATGGCCAGCACAATCACGCTCACGCTGGCGTCGCTGGTTGCGTATTCAACCTGACGGGTCAGGTCTTCATACGTCGCCAGTCCAAGTAACTCGGTCATCCAGGTAGCGCGCCGACTTAGCGGGCCTGCAATGTCCACGACAGCGACACCAGATTGTTGCGATCGCGTTTCCCGCTGCTTGATGTTCGGCAGTTTGAATTGACTGGCCGCATCGAGCAGTGATTGCACTTCGCCCACGGCAAACGGTGCCAGAAAGTACGGTTCTGATTTCATATTTCAATCAAGTCCTCGGCATTCTCGCCACTGCTGAATTGACTCTGGATCGCCACCATCGTCCGGTACTGATGACTCAGCGCCCGTAGGCCATCGGTTGTTTCCAAAAGCAATTCGCAGTAGCGGTATTGCTGTTTCGTTCGGACAAGCATCCGCACCCGTCCAGCGAGTTCGCGGTTGGCCTGTGCCATTTCAGCGAACAAGTCCGCCTGTTTTTCTAAAAGTTCCGCGTCCATTGCTTTCCCCGTTTGTGATTCAAAATGCCGGGCAGCCCCAACAGCAACTGCCCGGCGCCAAGGCCTACGTCGGCCGTGGTTCGTTGGTTATTTCGCGTAGCCCTGTGTCCGCTCCTTCTTCGCATACTTCACCAGTTGACCCGTGTTTGATGCGATGGTCTCGAAAACTTTCTTACTGCCGTCCGGGCGCACCAAGTTACGCTCGGGCATTCCACGGAAATTCTGTGCGGCTTCCATCGAGCGGGAAATACCTGCGGCGTCGATGTTCATTACCGGGTGGGTTAATCGCGAAGGCATTTCAGTCGCGTCTCCCACTCTTGCCCCATGTTGTCAGTGATTTTCCGCATTGCTTTTCTCGTTGAGTTGGGACACCGCCAATCGGCCGGCGTCGGTAATTCGAATGTTCGAAGTTCGCCGCTGACCAGCCACGCGAGTGGTGATCAGTTTCTTGGCGATGAGTGATTGCATTGCTCGAGTGATTCGCTGCCTCCGGTTTTCATCGCTTGGACCAAACCAGTCACGTCGTGAAAAATCCGGTCCATACTTTCGCTGGCGTCGGATGGCGGCACTGACCAACAGTGATGGCCGTTCCCGTTCGACGCGCTCGGTTCGCTTCGCCAGTTCGCGCAGGAACAGTTTTTCGGTTTCGTTCAATGTCCCATCCAGTGAGTTTGTTTCAGTTGCGTACGTGCGTTCCTACGGATCAAAACGTGATGGTTCCCTTCGACATTTCGAGGCGGGGGGGGCCCTCGAAAAGGACCCGAGGTCAATGGGAACACACCGCCTCAGCCAGCCCGGAAACCGGGACATCCGGGCTGGCCTCAGCGGTGGGAGTGAACGGCCGAATGCCCTTACAACGCAAGTGGTATCGCCTGCCGAGGTCTTTCAGCGCGAACCGGAGTTGCCGCAATTCCTCGGCTTCATCCCGGGCGTTACTCTCGACAACGATTAAATAGCGGGCCATCAGATCCCAGCCTCTTCCAACTCGCGGAGAGCGGTATTGTGGGCGGCCTCGATCTGCCGCGATGTTGACGCATTCACCGGGACACCATCGGCTGCTGCCGTTGTACGATCGATGAATTCGTTTACCGCCTGGATGCTTGTCAGTCTGCGGCCACCTAGTTTGTGTGACCGCAACTTGACGCCGTGTCGGTTTGGCTTTTGGCACCACCGCATAACAGCAGACAGGCTAGGACGGCGGCCGGTCGCTCGTTCAACAGCGTCACGCAGTGGCAGTAGTGTTTCGGGTGATTCATTCATCCCCGAACCATATCAACACATGCGCGGACAACCTCAGTGAAGTTATTGGGAATTCATTTGATTCAATCATCCCCGAAACGTATCAGCACATGCGCCCCCAACCTTTTCTAATCAACCAATCTTCAACGCGATGCTGATCGCCTTGGCTCGGTCCGCTTCGGCATAGACCTGTGTTACATCCGCATTGGAGTGCCCTAGGATCAACTGGGCGCCTTCGATACCAAACTGTTTCCGCACGTCCGTCCCGCGGCTGTGTCGTAGTTGGTTTGGTGACCATCGGTGATCAGATCGCCAGATTTTCAACTCTTCGCCCTTGGTGCTCTTCGGTGCTGGAAACGCTCGATCACATGCCCGCTCAATCGCTCGGCGATAGGTCACCGTCGTGTACCTTTCTGACGGCCTGCGTTTTCCAGCTTCACCTTTCAGCCCTCCAGATCGCTTTCCGGTGCGATTCCCGCACGATGCCGGTGTGACTCTCTGGGCGGCGTCTCGGGCCTTTCGTTCGTTTACCGCATCGATCGGCCTGAATAAAGCTTGCGGGCCTTCACGGTCCAAATACGGGGCCAGGATCAGTTGTGCGGCTGGTCCGATGAACAACTGCCGCTTGTGCCCGTGATGCGCCGTTTTGTGGTCATCAAGGGTGGCAATCCAAACCGCCTCGGATCGATCGATTGAATCGGGCGTCAGTTTGCAGATCTCGCCCGGCCGACATCCGATCAGCAATTGGGCACGAACCATATCAGCGACAACGCTGGAAAGGTGCGGCAGGGTGGCGTCGATGTCCGCTTGTGACACTGGCTTGACTGGTTCTGTTTCCGGCGCCGCGGTCCGCCCTCGTTTCAGTGAGGGAACCAACCGCAGGGTTTCATAGACCGAAGCAGATAGCTTTTCTTCACCAGCCGCCCACTTGAACATCCGGACGATTCGCTTGACGTTCGCATTGACGTATGGCCGCGCCCACCCCAGATCGACCATCGTTTGCCGGACAGCCTTTAATTGAGATGGCCCAAACAGTTCCGCCGTGTGTTTTGCGTAGAGCTGCTTCAACGGCCGCAGCGCCAACACCACCCGATGAAGCTCCGACGCCCGGCCGTCACCGTAATAGCCCCGGCAGTGGCGGTGATAATCAGCCATCAGCATTGCGACCGTCAACGCTCCTGATTCGATCCCGAAGCTTTTACTCCGGCCGCTGGCGATGTACTCGGCAATGATCCGATCGTAGTCACGTAGACTTGCCTTGGTCCCGTGTGGCCCCAAGAAGTAGTCTCGGCCGTTTATCGTGCAGCGTGCTTGGCCGCTCGATTTGTGCTTTCGGTAACTTGGCAAGATATTGCGGGGACGCGCCATAGAGCAAACTCCTAGGGGTTTTTAGGACTGTCCCAAAAACCCAGGTCTAAAGTGTGCTCTGCCAGATGGCGGCAGGTCGCGGCAAATGCCGTTAATTGTCGAGTCAAAACCAGGGGTGAGTGACGGGGTTCGAACCCGCGACATCCGGAACCACAATCCGGTGCTCTAACCAACTGAGCTACACCCACCGTGTGCAAGCAACTGGCGTACCGATCTTTGAGCGTCTGCGCGCCAGTTGCACTGCGAATCCAGACTTTATCCGCCGATGAAAGTTCGGTCAACGGTCTCTTTTTTTTTCTGTTCGGGTGCCCGCTGTTGGCACTTCCATCGCCAGGAAAGCTTCGGTTTCCGTCCCGCCGCCTGCGCAATCGACGAAAGGCGGCGATTGCGCAGGCGGCTGCGATGATCGGTGCTTGGCGGCGACCCTGCAGCGGTTATCCTATTCGACTCGACTGATCCCACCTGGCTCTCTCGCTCACACATCCCCCCCCTCGATGCGGATCCGATGGCACGACGCAGACCACGTAAACCATCGTCATCCCCAGTTCCCGCTGGCTCGAATGCCGACTCGATCGCTGGTCGCACTGCCGGGAGAGAGACGTCGGGCGAAAGCGATGTCGGCCGTGCAGGTGGCATTCAAGCAGGTGGCAGTGACACTGGAGGTAATGAAGTTGGGGGCAGTGAAGTTGGGGGCAGTGAAGTTGGGGGCAGTGACCCCGCCGATGTGAATGGTCAGACGCGTGGATTTCCACCGCCCTGGTTGGTCGGGTGCATCAGCCTGGCCCTCGTCTTTCACTTGGGGGCGCTGTTTTTGTCCTATTCGGCAATCATCGAACCTTCGTCCACGCACACTCGGTTGCTCAATAAGCTAACGCCGTATTTGCGCGCCACACATTTCTCGGCCGATGGTCGACCCTTTTACCTGGCCCATGCGACGGCCGACGAGCAACCGCACCGGCTTCAAGTCGCCACGGGATTGTCGTCGTCGGATAGCAATCCGGTGGTCATCGACCTGGAAACACAATGGACCACCGTCCAACCAGGTGGGATTCCCGGGTTGGCCGCAGCGGATCGCTACCGTCGCTGGATGTTACTGGTCGCCACCCTGGCTCAATCGGATCGCCCCAGCCTGGCTGCCGCGCTGTTGATGCCACTGGTTGCCGCCGACGAATCGATTGACGCCGTCCGGATTGTGCGGCTGCCGACCGAGTTGACCACTGCCGAAGACGACGCAGCACCGCCGGTCTACTTGGCCCGTGTCGTCCGCGAGGGCGATCAAGTCCGATTGGTTTCGATTCAATCAAAACGGTTGACGACTTTCCCACGCGAAAATGCCCCGCGACCGAGCAGCGATGAGGCGCAGCGATGAATCGACTGAATGGATCACGTTGGACCGCATTTTGGCTGGCGCCCTCCGCATTGACGCGGCTGGATTTTGTACGCCAAGCACTGGGGATCGTCACCGCCATCTATTTCATCGCGTCATGGTCCGATGTGTCGACGTGGTATCAACAGGGGGCACCAGCATCGAGCTCGAACTTGGCAACGTTTTTCCGCACCGCAGAATTGACCAGTGATGCGCGGTGGATGGTGTCACCGCTGTTTGTTTGGGATTCGATTTTTGCGGGTTCCCGATGGAGCGAATCGGCGCTGATCTACCGTCTGTACTTGGTGATCGGTGTCGTGCTTGCTGTGTTGACCGTGTTCCCCAAACAACTTCAGCAGCTGGGATTGCCGGCGCGTCTGTCGGGCTTGCTGGGCGGTTTCCTGCCGAGTCTGTTGTTGTGGGTTTGGTTCGTCGGTTGGGCCAACCGAATCGTGTTGTTGGCTGGTATTGTCGAGCCCCTACTAAGTGTTTCGCTGGCGGCGCTGGCGATCGCACCGTGCTGTTTGAACCGAGTCGATGCGGGTCAGCGGAGCAGTTGGACGGCGACCCTTTCGCGGCGCTTACTCGCGGTGCAGGCCACGCTGATCGGCGGTCTGACGAGTGCGACGATGATTGCCAGTCCGACGTGGTGGAACGGGATGGGGGCCTATGCCTTGGTTGCTCCCACGCAGGACCGACTGTTTGATGTTCGCGGAACCTTTTTTGAAACGCCCTGGGTCTATGAATTGACGACATTCTTGCTGGTGTGCGCGCTGCCGTTAGGGCTGATTCTGGCTTGGCAAACGAATTTCCGTCGGCTGGGGATCGGATTGATCCTCGCTTGGTGTGTGCTGATTGGACTGCTCTCGGCAAACGTTCTCTACGCTGCGACGCTAGGCATCATTGCGACCACACTCGGAGACGACAAAACTCTGGACCACGCCTCTGCCGGAGCGAATGGGGCAAAAACGCTCGACGGCAGAAACGTGGCCACAAATTCTTAAATGGCTAAATCAGCAATGAGTTCCGCACCTGGGAACGATCATTTTGTTGATTTCCACCTCTTTTTTCAATCACTCCCACACCGCATTAAAACAGGACGAACAAATGAGTCAACTCGCAGGGAAAATCGTGGCTATTACCGGTGGCGGCACGGGTATCGGTTCGGGTATTGCCAAGGTCCTGGCGGAAGCGGGATGTCGCGTCGCAATCGGTGGTCGGCGTTTAGAAAAATTGCAAGCCTTTGCCGATTCCGTCAACTGCGACACACCCATTCACTGCCATGTGTTGGACGTCGCTCAGCCCGACAGCGTTGACGCCTTTTTTGCTGATGTCAAAGCCACGTTGGGCGATCCCGACATTCTAGTCAACAGCGCGGGTATCAATATCCAAAAACGGACAATGGCGGAAATGATCCCGGATGATTTTGACCGGGTGATGCAGATCAATGCCAATGGTGCCTACCGCTGCATGCATGCCGTGCTACCGGCGATGCGAGAGCGCCGCGACGGTCTGGTCATCAACATCTCGTCGGTCGCCGGGAAACGAGCGATCTCGCTCGGTGGCGTCGTCTACTGTGCCAGTAAATTCGCCATGACCGCACTCGGCACCGCGGTCAGCAACGAGGTGCGTGACGAAGGCGTACGGATCACCAATGTCTACCCGGGCGAAGTCAACACGCCGATTCTGGACAACCGCCCGGCACCGGTTTCGCAAGAGCACAAGGATTCGATTCTGCAGCCCGAGGACATCGCATCGGTCATCTTGTCGATTTGTGCCCTACCGCCACGAGCCAACGTGCCGGAGATCGTGATCAAGCCGACCAAGCAAGAGTGGGTGTAGGTCCCGGGTGTTGTGCCCAGAGCACGCTGGGTTGGTTTCCAGGTAAGATAGTGGTTGATTGCAATTTCCTGCCCACGCCCTTCTTCCTGGCTGCCATTCCATGCCACGCTACGCTTTGATTGCCGGTTTGTTTCTCAGCGCGTTGTTTCCAATCAACCATGATTGCAGCGCACAAGACAGCGCCGTCGCTACCGCATTTGAGATTCCAGCCGATGCCGAGTTGCCCGGCGCCGGGCCGATGCGACGGGCCGGTTGGTTTCAAAATGTTTGGCAACAACGCCGCCAGACGTTCGCCGCAAACCGCCAGTCCAGCCAGGGTGCGGTGGTGTTCTTTGGCGATTCCATCACCCAGGGCTGGCAAGACGATTTCGGCGGCGCGTTTGAAGGCATGGCCACTGCCAACCGCGGTATCAGCGGCGACACCACCCGAGGCATGCTGTATCGATTGGACGAAGACGTCCTGGATCTCGATCCCGCTGCCGTCGTGATGCTGATGGGGACCAACGACTTAGAAGAAGGCGCCACGCCGGAAACCGTCGCTGGCAATGTCAAACTGATTCTCGCACAACTGAAACAGCACAACGCCGAGATGCCGATCGTGCTGTGCGAGGTGTTTCCCAGCAGCGAGTCGAAAAAGCGACCGGCTGCAAAAATCAAAGAACTCAACCGACTCTACCGCGAGCTGGCTCGTGGAGACTCTCAAATCACCGTCCTGGATACTTGGACCCTGTTCGCCAACAAACAGGGCGACGCCAAAAAGTCCGAGTTCCCCGATCTGTTGCATCCGAATGATCAGGGGTATGCCAAATGGCAGGCCGCGCTGCGACCGATTTTTGCCACCCTCGGATTGATTGAAACCCAGCCGGATCCATTTCAGATTGAACCCGACGCGGTGTCGTTGTTCAACGGACACGATTTGACCGGTTGGGGTTACGTGGCCACGACAGCGGAAATGCGGAAGCAGCGTGACCGTTGGATTCCACGCACCAACGGCGCGGTGGTTTGGCCGCTGGTCGAGCAGGACATCTCCTTTGACGGCCAACAGGCGACGCCCGATGGCCGTTACGTCGCGATCGCCGGACGACTGGTTGTGACCACTCCACCGGAAGGTCGCAAGATTCAGCAACTGTTCACGACAGACGAGTTCAACGAAGACTTTGAACTGAGGTTGGAATTTCGCGCCACCCCGGCCGCCGACAGTGGTGTTTTCTTGCGTGGGAAACAACTGCAATGCCGGGACTTTCCACTGGCCGGTCCCTACACGGAACTTATGAATTTTCGCAGCGGCGATTGGAATGAGTTGGTCGTCACGGTCAAAGGAAACACCGCTCATTGCACCTGTAACGGCGAAGTCATTGAGGACGCGTTTGAGATTCCGGACAGCGGGCCAATCGGACTCGAAGGCGACCGCGGACAAATCGAGTACCGCCGCATCCGCGTATTGAAGTAGCATTTTTGTATCGCGAGTGCGACGGGTGGGTTTTGACGTCGCGCTTTTGTCCCAACCCGACGCGTCAGTTTTGAAGTTGCGCTTTTATGGTAACCCGACCGGGCTGTTGATTTAATTAGCCGGTCGCTAGTTGGTGTGGAGGATTTATCCGACCGGCCTGATTCTTCGTCGAAAACCCTCACCCGAGTCGGATAAATCCTCCACACCAGCGCCGTTGAAGTGACGCGTCGGGTTAGGAAAGAAACATGCCCCGCGTAAAGATGCAACTTCAAAACATTTGGTTGATTGAACCGGGTTCTAGAAAGAGACTCATTCCATGAACAAAACCGAAGTGTTCCAGCTGTTGAAAGAAAATTCGAACCCACGAGGTATCGAAAATTGGAAGAAGTGTGGCGTCAAAGACAGCGGGCTGAAGAGTTTTGGGATTGGTTTGACACAACTTCGCAAACTTGCCAAACAGATCGGCCGTGACCATCAACTCGCGTTACAGCTTTGGAAATCTGATATTTACGACGCCAAGGTGATCGGTTTGTTGATCGACGAACCCAAAAAGATCACGCGTGAACAAGCCGAACAACAAGTCGAGTCACTCGCCGGTGGTTACCTGGCGCATGTTTTTGCCTCCTGTGACGCGACGCTCCCCAAGACCCCGTTTGCATTCGAATTGGCGCAGGACTGGATTGCCAGTGACGATGCGAACCGACGGCGCTGTGGGTATTCATTGATCTACGAGCTTTCCAAGAAGAATCCCAAAGGCATGGACGATGACTATCTATTGCAGTTGATCGAGCAGATCAAAAGCAAGATTCACGGCGAAGACATGTGGGTTCGTGAATCGATGAACACGGCATTGATGGGAATTGGAAAACGCAGCAAACGCCTTCACCAGGCCGCTTTGAAAGCCGCCAAATCAATTGGTCCGGTGGACATTGATTATGGCGATGACAATTCCTGCCAGCCGTTGGATGTGGTCAAACATCTGACCAGCGACCACCTTAGGAAAAAGCTCGGGGTTTAGGATCTGCGTCGGCCCCGCTTGCACAGTGGAACGCAGTTGTCTTGTTTTCAGTGATTCGGTGGATCAGGTTGCTGCCAAATGCTCATGCCGCCATCGACATAAATGGTTTGCCCGTGAACGTGTTCGGCGGCATCCGACAGTAGGAACAAGGTGGTGCCGGCGCAAGCGTTGGCGTCGGGGACTTGTCCATTGGGTGTGTGCATTTCCATCCATTGCCGGACTTTGGGCTGGTCGATTCCAGACGCCGTCAACGGGGTGCGCACCAGTCCCGGTGCCATTGAATTGACGCGGATTTGATGCGGTGCCAGGGACACGCACAGCGATCGTACCATCGCCGCCACCGCACCCTTGCTGGTGTCATAAGCAGTGTGGTTTGGTTCGGCAAGCAAGCCGTTGATTGATCCGGTGAACACCACCCGCCCACGAGTGTTATCACGAATCCAACGACGTGCCATCGCCTGCGTGATAAAATACCCGGCGGCGACATTCAGGTTCATGGTTCGCTGGTATCGCTGGAAATCCATCTCCAGATACGGCACATCGCAAAACGTCCCCGCGTTGTTGACCAGCAAGTCAATCCCCGGCAATTGCGTGAATGCCTGATTCAGCAGGTCGTCAACGTAATCTTCGGGCGGCCGAGAAAGATCGGACGCCAGCAACTCCGCCTGGACCCCCTGGACACGGCAGGTTTCCAGCGTTTGCAGTGCCGGTGGATCACGCCGGAGCCCGACGATCAACACATCTGCACCCGCTTTGGCCGCGGCGACGGCGATCTCCGCGCCGATCCCTTGTGTACCACCGGTGATCATGGCCTTGCGACCGTCTAGTTGTTTCATCAGTCAATCGAATCAGAGTCGGGCAGGATTATTGTAAATCGTTTTTCTAGCCCAGATGATACATCGAAGCACGGGGCGACTGACGGCCGGGGCTTTGGTCGCCCCAAATGATTTTCGCCGGTGCTTGAAGCGATCCCCGATTCACGGCAAACTTGTCGCTGAAATTCCTTTCTCACTACGGCCAACAACCATGTCTCACCAAAAACGTTTCGAAGCACTTCAACTGGAACTGCCCCCGGCACCCAAGCCAGCCGGCGTTTATAAACCCGTCGTCGTCGCTGGTGGGATGGCGTACGTGTCCGGCCACGGTCCGCTCCAGGCCGACAAGACCCTGATCACCGGTCGGCTGGGCGCGGACATGGACGTCGATGCCGGCTATGCCGCGGCACGCCAAACTGGTCTGGCGATGTTGGCGACATTGCAAAGCCATTTTGGGTCGTTAGACAAGATCAAACGCGTCGTCAAACTGCTGGGTTTGGTGCAATGCGTCGAAGGGTTCCCCAATTCGCCGGCCGTGATCAACGGGTGCAGCGAATTGTTCGGTGAAGTATTCGGCGATGACGATGGGATCGGAGCCCGCAGTGCCATCGGCACCAATAGTTTGCCCGGAAACATCGCCGTCGAAATCGAAGCGATCTTTGAAGTCCAGTAGTCCAGTAGGCCAAGTGAAACCTGGCGTTCAATGATCACCAGGCTGCGTCTCGCCGCCTGGTGTTTCGATGGTGACCGCCATCACGATCGGAGCCGATTGATCTTCGCCCTTGACCAATTCGATCGTATCGACCGGTTCGGTGCGTTTGGGTGTGATCGCCAAGTAGCGCACTTGTTGGCCGCCCAGCGGGAATGCAAACTCGCTGTCTGGCACATCGACGCGCCGGATGTAGTCAGCGATGTGTTTGCCGTTGATCAATTCATGGTCTTCGGTCTGGCCATCGGTGTAGTTGAACCTGACGATCATCGAAACCGTTGGTTTGCGATCGTAGGGGAAGTTCCACCCGCCGACGCCACCCAACAGGTGCACCGCCTTGACGGGGCTGTTGCAAGGCAACGACACCGATTTCGGCATCTTTGGCGGCAGGTCACCATTGGGACCGTTCAGCAAGATGATGTTGGCTTTGGATTTCCCTTGCGGATCCGTCAACAGAAACGGGACCTCGTGAAACAGTTTGGGGTCCCAGCTGGGGAACACCATGCGGTCGGGACCGTTGTCGTTGTTGCTGAACAACCCCTTGGTACTGATCGCGGTGGCATAGCGATCGAGTTGCACCGGTAAATAGCGGCCTTTGCTGGTCAAGAATTCGAGCAAGTCCGTCATCGCTTCCATGCTGATTGAACTCTCGAATCCCTCCGGCATGATCGACTTTTGGGACATCACCAATTGCTCGATGTCTTCTCGCAGCACACTGCGTTTTTTGCCTTCGGTATCAAACATCTCGATCGCCGTTTTTGATTCCGATGCCAACATGCCGCTTAGCACGATGCCATCGAAGGTCAGCACGGTGTAGGCGCGGAAGTTGCCTTCGACATTTCGGCTGGGGTCTAAAATGTGCGTCAGCAATTCTTTCTTGGGGTGCACCGCCATTCCAGTCAGGTTGGGACCGACCTGGACACCAATGTCCCCGTGGACATGACATTTGGAGCAATGTTGTTTAAAGACTTCCAAGCCTTTTTTAGCGTCCCCGGTCTCTGTGGCGGCGACCAGATATTTGTCCAATACCTGTTGGCGGTCGGCGTTGGGAAGCGATCCACCTTGTTCGAGCAACTGTTTGGCACGACGGGCGATTCGTCGGTTGGGGTGTGCGGCGAGAGCCTGTTGCTGGTCGAGGGCAAGTTCGCTGAGTGAGATCTTGCCGGCTTCGGCTGCGTCCAACAAGGCACTTGTCGACGCGGGGCGTTTCAGCAATTGCAGAAACGTGGCCTGCTTCAGGGTCGGCGTCATCGTTTTGGCTCGGTCGATCAGTTCTTCGCCGATTCCCTGCCATCGACTCGCTTCCAGCGCACTGATGATGCCCAGCGCGACGGTCGGCGGTGTCCGCGGTGTGACTTCGTCCAATAGATCGGCAACCACATCCGCGTCATCTTGCATGAACTCGACCAATTGCTTGGCCGCTGCAATCCGCGATTGGTCCTCGGCGTCTTCTTCACGAACTTTGTCCAGCAGTCCCTCTGCGATTTCCTGTTGATACTTTGTGAATCGCTCGCTGCCCCATTGTTTGGCCAGTTTGACCAACTCGCCCTGCGACCCTGGTGCGATTCGCTGCATGATCTGATCTAGCTGGTCTTCGACCTCTGGCGCCAATGTGACTCGGTTACCGGTCTTCCAGCCACTGCTGAAGCCTTTGATCACGGCATCGATGATTTTGGTGTCGGCAGAATTCAATCCCGCCAGCAGCGTTCCGGCCGAAGTATTGTCCTCCGATCGCGCGTAGTGTTCGCTGACGATGGCGACCAATTCCAATGCCGCAGCGGACGGGTTGTTGGCGCTGGCCAACGACTCCAGGAACGTATCGCTGTTGTTTGCTGCTGCACTGGTCAACGCATCGCGCGTCCAGCGGTCCGCCATCGAAACCGGATTGGCAAGGACTTGCATCAATGCGTCGGCTGACGATGTGCTGGGCGGCAAATCTGACAGCGCCAGCAGGGCAGCAACGCGAACATGCGGATCGCGATCTTGATGCAGATTGGCCGCCAACACCGCGGCGACCGATTCCTTGGCATTCGGCAGCACTTGGATCGCATTGCGGCGGACACCAGCGGATGGGTGGCCGAGGGCTGCAACCGCCGCATTGAACGCGTCGGTGCCGGGTTGTTCCAGCAGACCCAGACCGTGCAGCGTCCACAGGCCATGGATCGCTCCAACGTTCAGCCCGATCGGATCGACACTGGGGTCTTGGACCAATTCGATCAGTGCAGGTAGCACATCGACTTCGCCGCGTTCGACCAGCAACCGTTGGGCGTGTTTGCGTACCAGCATCGTCGGATCGGTCAGCGCGTCGGCCAATTGCGACGAATCGGCTGTCGCCAGGTTTCGCGGGAGTGAATTTTTTGAGCCATCGGCAACCACGCGATAGATGCGACCGTGTTTTTTATCACGCAGTTTGGTTTCATAGGCCTGGCCTTTGCCGGTTTGGAATCCTTCTGGCGTCGGGTTGTGCTGGACAATGTAGTTGTACCAGTCGATCACCCAGACTTGGCCATCTGGGCCGACTTCCGCCATGATCGGTGCGGTCCATTCGTCGTCACTGGCGACCAGATTGAAGGGACTGGTTGATGTGAAACCACTGCCTTGCCCGTTGAGGACAAAGGCGCCGGTCAGGTGACCCGTCGGCCCGTTCACAAAGGCAACACGGTTCCAGTATTCCTGAGGATACTCGCGGGCGGTGTACAGGGAGTGCCCGGCACCGGCGGTGTAGCCGCCGTGATGATCGACTTGACGAACTTTGTCGGTGATCGGATTGAACTGGTTGGTGTCGGCGATCGACGACAGCGTCAACGACGGCGTCCAGCCTTTGACACGTTCGTAGTATCGGTTGGGGATCGGCATGAACACACTGGGGCACCCGTTGGCGGTCGATCCAAAAATCAAACCTTCTTCGCTGATTCCCAATCCCCACGTGTTGTTGTTGGTTGATCGAATGAATTCGACTTCGGAACCGTCTGGACGCATGCGAAAGAATCCCATGCGAAAGCGTTGCTGTGTGTCACCATCGGCGACCGGTTGGGAGTTGTTGTATCCCTGCATCGCCCAGATCCAGTTGTCCAGCCCGTATTGAAAGTTGCTGACGCCACCATGGGTGTCGCCAAGCTCCCAGCCGCGCACCAGAATTTTTCGCTCGTCCGCCTTGTCGTCTCCATCGGTGTCTTTTAGGTACAAGGTCTCCACCGCATTCTGGACAATTGCACCGCCACGATGAAACGTGATGCTGGTGGGGATACTTAGTTCTTCGGCAAACACCGTGAACTTATCCGCTTTGCCATCACCGTCAGTGTCTTCACAGATGCGGATACGATCGCGGCCTTTTCCCGGCGGCTGTAGCTCGTTGGGATAGTCATAGGTTTCAGCGACCCACAACCGGCCTCGCTCGTCCCACGCCATGCAAATCGGTTTGCCGCCCAGTTCGGGTTCTGAAACGAACAGTTCGACATGAAATCCTTTGGGAACGACCAAGTGCTTGAGCGACTCTTGGGGCTCGAGCGGTTTCTGCATCATGTTGAGCGGATCACCCTGAGTCCCCCAGCTTTTTGACGGCGTGTAGTTGGGGATTTCCTTGCCGACATCGACGTACTCAAACGGTTTCAGGTCTTTGCGCACTTCCGGCGTTTCGGGGACCGGAAAGGCAGCGTCTGCCAAATAGGGACCGGCGGTCTGGGGATCCTGCTTGGCAGCCCAGCGGAGACCGCGTTCGACCAAGTTCACAAAGCCAGGATTGGTCCAGGTCCGCGTGTCGTGTCCCCATGCGGTGTAGAAAACACGGCCATCGCCCTGGGTACGAATCCACGTCCACGGCTCACGACCGTCGCTGTCGACACGATACTCCAATACCGTGCGGTCGGTTTCGTTGTGCAGATGATGCACGTAGGTTTCATCCCAGCTTTGGAACCCGCCAAATCCCTGCATCAGTTCGTGATCCGGCGCCGCGATCTCGGGGCGAAACACACCCGTACCGTGACGGATGAATTGTGCTCCCATCAAAGCGATCATCTTGGGCGAGTTTCGAAAGCAGAAACTGGCACAGTGCAGTGGTACAAAACCGCCTCCCTGTTCGACATAATTCAGCAACGCGTCCGCTTGCTCGGGGGCGATTTCATCGATGTTGGCATACAACGCCAGCACGTCGTATTGCCGCAGAGTTTCCGTGTTTAAATCCGCAACGTTGTCGGTGTAGGTCAGCTGAATCCCTCGCTCGCCGAGCACCGGGGCAAGCTCATCGAATCGCGGCTTAGGTTGGTGGTGACCGTGATCACCCAGAAACAGCACCTGGATATCATCTGCAGCGGAGGTCGCTGCTGACATGACAAGTAAGGCGATAGCCGCGAAGCGGCTCAGCGACGAAGAATTCATTTTGGTTATCCACACGGGGAATCGATGATCTTCATCAGTCTATGTCAGGCCGCAGACCAGGAAAGGCAATATTGCGCATTGCCATTGCGATTTTTCACCGCCTCGAGATCGCGCGCCGTTGGCGTTCACGCTTTAGCGTGCCGGGGCCTGAATAGCCGCAACCCGGCGCGTGTGTGACAACCTGAAGGTTGAGCTCCAACGGTTTGGAGGTTGGAGTTCACGCTTTAGCGTGTCGGGGCCTGAATGGTCACACCCGGCGCATGTGGCAACCTGAAGGTTGAACTCCAACGGTTTGGAGGTTGGAGTTCACGCTTTAGCGTGCCGGAGCCTGGATAGCCGCATCCCGGCGCATGTGGCAACCTGAAGGTTGAACTCCAACGGTTTGGAGGCCAGGATCCCCTTAGGCGGCGGCGCGGCGTGGAGCGTGGTTGTGCTGCGGTAGGCTGAGCACACGTGCCAGTTGATCGGCTGACGCGACGCTGTCCAAGTCGACTGCGCGACGGATCGCTGCCAGCTGTGATCGATGGCGAACCATACCGATCATCTCGCCGATAGACCCATTGCCCAAGAGCGCTGTGCTGAGCATCTCGGTGAAGCTGGGGCCGGGTTCGCCTGGCAAAATTCGAGTCCGAATGGCTGCTAGATGTTGGCCGCGCTGTGCGTCCGAGGGGCTAGCCAAACTGACCAAGCCGGGGGCATGGATCAGCGAATCGTTGGCGGTGGCGATTGACCATCCGGCTTGTCGCAACAAGCATCCAAACGCATAGCTGACGGCAACCGGATCGTTCATCGCCGGAGCGACGGCGCTGAGCAAGTCACCGAGCACGCGTCGGCGGATAAAGCAGCTGTTGATAAAAAAGCCGCTGACTGGTTTTCCGGGACCGCCGCGGCGACCCGCTTTGCTATAGGGTTGGCAGTAGCGTCCAGCCGTATCCACCCAGCCCGCTGGAACAGATTGCTGGGCATCGTCATCAAAGATCATGGGATCCACGGCAGCGACATCGGCGGTTTCGAAGCGATCCAGCGCATCGGTCAACCAATCCGCAGTCGCGGTCTTTCCTTGGCCCAGCACATGCACGATGGGGGCATGGGTCGCGTCGAAGGCGTCACGCACCAAATCGATCAAGTTGCTCGAGCGTGCGATGACAAAGTCGATTTCTTCGCCCAGTTCGAACGGGTCGGTGTAGCCGCCATTGTGGGCGACGATCACCTGAGACTCCTCGGTTTGGTTTTCAAGCACGCTCAGTAACGTCTGCTCAAATGCAGCATCATCTCGCTGCAATGGAATCACGATCGAGACACGGGGTGTCCGCGGGAATTTCGGCACCGGGAAGCTCCAATAATGCGGGTGGAATCGATGGCCTGGGAAGGACAATCGGAACTCCGGTCGCACTTTATTCAGTCGTTCACTTACCCGACGCACCGGAATTGAGGCGGCCATGCCAGCCCAAAGCCGGTCGAGAGCTATATTCGGAAAAGTTTACCAGCCAACGGGGGTGAGCGATGTCTGCGTCGCGGCAGGAGATCGGTCCCCGGGCCACTCTCTGGCACATCGCGATTTCTGGTGCATCGCGAGCGACTTACTTCCAAGCCGACTTCAATCGCCGTGTTTTTCGCGGAGCCGGCCGGAGAGTCGAAGCATCAGTTGGATGCGTTCAAATTCGTCCAACCATTGCTGTGTCACAGCGGCTAGCAGATCGACGTTGACCGCACCAATTCCGGTGGGGCAACTGGGGCCAAGTTGGGTTTCTGCCATGTGGCGATAGGTTGCCAAGGTGCGATCGCCATAGCGGCCGCAAACGAAATTATCTTCGCTTAAAAACAGCACCGACGGGACGCGATGGCCGCCACAGGTCGACACGGCGTCGGCAAATTCGCTGTGATCATCGCGGTCAAAGAAGCGGACTTGAATCTTTTCGTTGGCGGCGGCAAAGAAATCGAAAATCGGACATTGGTTGATGCAATCCCCGCACCACGCACCGGCGGAAACCAACACCTTCATCTGTCGCTGAAACCCCTCCAGCAGGGTGCGCTGTTGCTCCGACAACTGGACTTGCCCATGCACGGCGGCCCAACGCAAACGTTGAGACTCGCTGGCATAGTTTGTCAGGAATGTTTCGTAGGCTTGGCCCTGGTCGAATAACGCGGCGTAGTCGAGCGACATAAAAGTTTGCGGGGAAAACGAGCGTGGGGAAACAAAAACAGGCGATGCAGTAGGCATCGCCCGAGGTCGGTAGTTTGGGGTCGAAAGTTGGGCTTTGGGAAGGCCGGAGAGGGTCGGCCGCCCTCTATCGCTGTTCGACGGGGACCGTTTTTCGGCTGGTCTGGCCGGTGTAAACCTGGCGTGGCCGATTGATACGATTGCGCGGGTTGGCGTGCAATTCTTTCCAGTGGGCGATCCAACCGGGCAAGCGGCCGATGGCGAACAACACCGTAAACATCTGAACCGGAATCCCCATCGCGCGATAAATCACGCCAGAATAGAAATCGACATTCGGATAAAGTTTTCGTTCGACGAAGTATTCGTCTTTGAGTGCGACTTCTTGTAGCTGTTGTGCGACTTCGAATAGCGGGTCATCGATCTTTAGTTTTGCCAGTAGCTTGTCACAGCAGGCGCGAATGATTTGTGCCCGGGGATCAAAGTTCTTGTAGACCCGGTGCCCAAAGCCCATCAAGCGAAAGTTGCTGTTCTTGTCCTTGGCCATGTCAACGTACTTTTTGACGTTGCCACCATCCGCGGCGATCTGCTCCAGCATATTCACACAAGCTTCATTGGCGCCGCCGTGCAGCGGCCCCCAAAGTGCTCCGATACCAGCGGAGATCGAGGCGAACAGGTTGGCATTGCTGCTGCCGACCATTCGCACCGTAGACGTGCTGCAGTTCTGTTCGTGATCGGCATGCACGATCAGCAACAGGTTCAATGCCTCGGCAAAATCGGGGTCCACCACATGGTCTTCGGCCGGTGTGGCGAACATCATGTGCAAGAAATTTTCGCAGTAGGACAGGTCGTTGCTGGGATACATGAACGGCTGGCCCATCGATTTCTTGTAGCTGTACGCTGCAATCGTCGGCAGTTTGGCCAGCAAGCGATAGATCGAGATTTCGACTTGATCCGGATCATCGACTTGCATCGAGTCTTGATAGAATGTCGACAGTGCACCGACCACGCTACTTAGAATCGCCATCGGGTGCGCATCACGCGGAAACCCGTTGTAGAACGATCGCATGTCTTCGTGGATCATGGTGTGATCACGAATTCCGCTGCGGAACTCTGTCGCTTGGTCGGCGTTGGGCAGTTCGCCGTTGATCAACAGGTAGGCGATTTCGACAAAGTCGCAGTTGGCCGCGAGATCTTCGATGGCATAGCCGCGATAGCGTAGGATGCCTTTTTCGCCATCCAAAAACGTAATCGAACTGCGGGTGCTGCCGGTATTCACGAATCCTTCGTCGATCGTGATCATTCCGGTGCGGCTTCGCAGCGCCGAAATATCGATGGCTCGTTCGCCCTCGGAGCCTTCGATCAGGGGAAGTTCGATTTCTTGATCACCGTAACTGAAGCGAACCGTACCGACGTCTTGGGCATCTAAATTCAAGCTTGAACTCATCAGGGGGTCCGGAAAAATATGATGGGCGGTTCAGAATCGGTGGGCAGCAATTGCATCCTTCGGCATTGTGGGACCGGGCACCAGAGTCAATGTGGCCAAGAGGTCTGGTCCACTGATTCAAATTGCATGAATTCTCTGTCCGCCGTACGCGGTGACCCACATGCGAAGTGTACCTTGAGAACCGTTGGCCGACAATTAGTCGACCTGTCTTTGGGGTGTCAGCGAAGCCGACGCGCGATTGCAAATAGCGCCGGCAGCGGCGGGATACGAGCCAGCAAGCGGGGGCTAGCGGAGGTGAGATTCTAGATTGGGGTCACGAAAAAGATTGACAGCCTGTAACATTCCCTGCATCGGCGAACACCTTCTTCGACTCGCAACCCCGAGAGACACGCACGGCAAATGTCCGCGCAGGAAACATCCAACGGCGGAATCTTTCGGTTCCTGATCGACAATTCGCTGCTGTTGCTGATCGGTGCGGTGACAGCGTTGGTTTGGGCCAATTGGGCGGATCAGATCGGCAGTCCGTCCTACCACGACTTGATTCACTTTGATGTTCGCACGCTGTGGGGCGGCGACGACCACGCGGTCCCCAGTGACGACAACCACCATTGGTATTTGGTGTCGTTCATCATCAACGATGTTTTGATGGCCCTGTTCTTTGCGATCGCGGCCAAAGAGGTTTGGGAATCATTGCTGCCCGGTGGAGCGCTGTCGAACCCTCGGAAAGCCGCCACGCCGTTGTTGGCGACCCTGGGCGGAATCATCGGTCCGGCCATGATCTATTTGATCGGCGCGTACGCCACCGGAACCTATGCCCAGCTCGGCCATGGCTGGGCGGTGCCCTGTGCGACGGACATCGCGTTTAGTTACTTGGTCGCACGGCTGGTGTTCGGCGCCGGCCATCCGGCGGTCGCATTCCTGTTGTTGTTGGCGATCGCCGATGACGCAGCAGGCCTGTTGATCCTGGCGGTGTTTTATCCCTCGGCGCCGATCGAACCGGCGTGGTTACTCTTGACCGCCGCCGCGATGGGGTTGGCGGTTGGCTTGCGCAAATGGAAAATCCGTTCACACTGGTTGTACATTCTCGGCCCCGGGGTCTTGGCCTGGTACTCGTTTTATTCGGCGCACATCCATCCCGCGCTGGGATTGGTCCCGATCATCCCGTTTTTGCCAAGTGCCACGTCGGACTTAGGGATTTTTGCCGCAGACGAACGGCAGCGTGATGACACGCTCAATATGTTCGAACACTTTTGGCGAACACCGGTCGAGTTCATCCTGGGGCTGTTCGGCTTGGTCAATGCCGGTGTCGTGTTTAGCAGTGTCGGCACCGGGACTTGGTTGGTGCTGGGCGGATTGTTCTTAGGCAAACCACTGGGGATCACCGCCATGACGTTGTTGGCGGAAAAAGGATTTCGCCTGCAAACACCTGCGGGGATGGATTACCGTCATATCGCCACCTTGGGTTTGATTTCCGGAATTGGTTTCACCGTCGCACTGTTCGTCTCGGTGGCTGCCTTTCCCATCTCCGGTGCGATCCAGGATTCAGTCAAAATGGGGGCGCTCCTCAGTTTTTTGGCAGCCCCCGTAGCGATCGTGGTTGGCAAAATGCTAGGGATTCAACCCAGCGATGCCGACGATGATCACTCGGCCAACGCTGCTGACAGCTAATACAAGCCATAATTGCGTCATAGTGATTCACCACGCCAACGGATGAACTAGATGGAAACCAACCAGATCGACCCGGAAAGTCTGCCGCCCGAAGCCATCGGAGAATGTGAACTCGAACGACCACAACCGGCCGATGAACCGATCACCCCGCAACCCGCCGGCGGTGAAAGCGCAGACCTCTTTGATGAGATGCGTGCGACGATTGATCGTTTGGAAAAAGACCGCACCGCACGCGGCGATCTAAAAATTCTCTCGCGCACCCTCTTGGAATTGCGTTACGCGTTCAAAGTGTTTCGCCCCTACAGACGGCGTCGCAAGGTCACGATTTTTGGTTCGGCGCGCACTCAACCCGATCACCCCGATTATCAATCGGCCGTTGCGTTGGGCCGGCAAATGGCGGTTCACGGCTGGATGGTAATCACCGGCGCCGGCGGCGGGATTATGGAAGCCGGCCATGTCGGGGCTGGGAAAGAAGCATCGATGGGATTGAACATCATGCTGCCGTTCGAACAGGGTGCCAATCACGTCATCGAAGGCGACCCGAAACTGGTGACGATGAAGTATTTCTTCACACGCAAGTTGATGTTCGTCAAAGAGTGTAGCGCGGTGGTTTGCTGTCCCGGTGGTTTTGGAACGCTGGACGAAGCGCTGGAGACGTTGACGTTGATGCAAACCGGCAAGCAAACCATGTTGCCGCTGGTGTTGCTGGACCACCCACACGGCAGTTATTGGAGCGATCTGGGCAAGTTCATCGACAAACAATTACTCGACGGCGGAATGATCAGCCCTGATGACGTGTCGCTGTATCGAATCACCAACGACGTCAACGTTGCGATCGATGAAATCCTGACATTCTACCGTCGCTATCACAGCATGCGCTATGTCCGGGATCGATTGGTGTTTCGGTTGAAGGAACGATTGTCTGACGAGAAAATGGAACAAATTCGATCCGAGTTCACCGATATCTTGGTTTCGGGCGGATTTGAACAACGATCGGCCCTGTCCGAAGAAGCGGGGGAACCCGATTTGGCGGGGCTGCCGCGACTGGTGTTCCATTTCAACCGCCGCGCGTTGGGGCGGTTGCGTTCATTGATCAATTGCATCAACGTCGACTGAACGAATTGCCAGGATTTGGCCACCGCAATCGATTGCGGTGGGTTTTCACGCCCTTTTTTCGCTTCGGGCGCCCGGTTTCCGGAAGTCAATCGAAGGCCGTCTGGGTATGATGTCCGGTAGCGAACCCGAGTGTTCGTCCCACCGTTTTGCCCTTTCATTTGAGAAGCGATTTACCCATGACGAAGATTTCTCGCCGACGCTTTGTCGGTTCAACCGCCACCGCTGCCGCCGGTTTGACCCTGACGTCCGCACTTCCAGGACGCAGTCTGCGGGCGGCCAACGCGAACGACGAGATTAACCTGGGCTTTATTAGTTGTGGCGGTCGCGCCGGCGGTTTGATGGGACAATTCGACAAGGTCGACGGCGTCAATATCGCCGGTCTCTGTGATGTCGACGAAAAACGTCTTGGTTTGGCGAAAGAGCGTTTTCCAAAGGCCCAAGGGTGGACGGATCTGCGAGAGTTGATCGACGCACCCGGAATTGACGCCGTCGTGGTCGCCACCTGCAACCACTGGCATTGCTTAGCCGCCATTTGGGCAATGCAAGCCGGCAAGGACGTGTATGTGGAAAAACCACTGTCGCACAGCCAGTGGGAAGGCCGCCAGACCGTCAACGCCGCGCGCAAGTACAACAAGATTTGCCAAATCGGAACCCAGCAACGGTCCGATCCGATGCAGGCCGAAATCAAACGGTTTCTGCACGAAGAAAAAGCGCTGGGTGAAATCAAGTCGGCACGCGTCAATCGCTACGGTGTCCGCCCCTCGATCGGCAAACGCGACACGCCATTGAAGATCGAGAAAGACATCGCCTATGACCTCTGGCTGGGGCCGGCTGCCGACGAACCGTTGTTCCGTGAAAAACTGCACTACGATTGGCACTGGGATTGGAACACCGGCAGTGGCGAAATGGGCAACTGGGGCGTGCACGTCCTGGATGATTGCCGCAACAATATCTTCCAAGACAAAGTCGCCTTGCCACAGCGCGTGCTCGGCGGTGGCGGCCGTGTGGTCTACAACGATGCTGGCGAAACCCCGAACGTGCACTTTGCATACTTCGACACCGGTTCGATCCCGGTGGTGATCGGGTTGAGCAATTTGCCGTCACAGCCGGGCGGTAAGAAAAGCCCTGAGCATCCCGGACCTGCCAGCGGTTACATGGCCTATTGCGAAGGCGGTCGTTTCGAAGGCCAGCGTGGCCGTGCCGTCGCCTTCGATAACGATGGCAAGAAAATCAAGGAGTTCAAAGGCAACGGGGATGTCAAACACCAACAGAACTTCATCGATGCCGTTCGCGCTCAAGATCGCTCGATTCTGAATGCGGAAATCGCTGTCGGCAACGATAGCACGGGCTGGTGCAATCTGGCGAATGTCGCGTTCCAAGCCGGCGAGAGCTACAGCCGCGAACGCGCTCAGGAAGTCAAGTTGGATGAGTGGTCCGCGCTGTTGGGAGACATGGAAAAGCATCTCGAAGCGCACGACTTGAAACTCGATAGCGACCAAATCAAACTCAGCCCGATGTTGGAACTTGATTCGAAAACCGAGCAGTTCGTTGGCAACGACGCTGCGGCGGCCAATCAATTGCTCAAACGCCAGTACCGCAAGGGATACGAAGTACCTGAAATCTCGTAGCGACCTATTGAGCGTTGACATCGCCGTCTGGCGGTGCCGTTTTCGTCGACGTGTAGATTTCATGGATTGCCAGGCAGAGTGAAGTGCCAAGCACACAGTCAATCGGGCGGAAGGTGTAGGCTGTTAGCAGTCTCACCTGCCGCCCGATTTTTTTATGTTCACAGCATCTACCGCATCTCGGTTCTCCCGCTTTGGCGACACAATCGCCTGCGCTATCGTTTTGTGCCTGCTGGGCTGGAGTGGCGGCCTGGGCGGCGACGTCACGGCCGCCTCCCCGGGTGAAGGTGGCTCCGCGCCCACGCTACTCACGCTGGGCGATCTGGCGCGGAACTACGGCCGCAGGGACGTCAAATCGCTGCCGGTCGATCTGACGGTGTTCGTCAGCTATTGGGACCATCGCGACGAGGCCGTGTTTGTCCAGGATCCCTATGAAGCGTGCTACTTGGATGTGCCGCACGCGATGTTTGAACGCTTTCCATGCCTTGCCCCCGGCACCGAATTGCATGTGCGTGGCAAACTGGTATTGGACGGTCATTATGTGCATGTCGACAGCGTCGAATTGACGGGTTTTAAGCAACCGATTGAACCAAAGAGTGTGCGAATCCATGAACTTTCGCTGGGTGACTGGTGGTCCCATTGTGTTGTCACGACGGGAACCGTTTTGGAAGTCGCACAATCCGGTCGCCAATGGACAGCCGCGTTGGATTCCCACGGGACATTGTTCACCGTGCATCGGTTCGACGAACAATCCGCGTTCAACTGGTCCGATTTAATCGGCAAGTGCGTTCAGGTCACCGGAACACTCAGTTGCGAAATGGATTTTAACGGCCAGCCCTTTCGATACGTTGTGCGGACCAATGAGTTGGGAGAAGTGATGCAAGTGGTGACTGGTCCCTGTCAGTCGGGCAAATCCGCCGCTGATGACGATCCCAAATCATCGCCGTCCGTTTCACCCGGCAGGTCAGCCGCGCGTGCGATGGACGTCAGCGAGTTGAGGTCCGCAGGCATCCCGGACGATGGAGCGATCACGCTGGCAGGGCAAATCACTTCTGTGACCGACGCCGAGGGCTATTTGATTGAATCTGGCGGTAAAGGACTGTTTGTTCGGTCTGCGTTGGCCAATCGACGGCTGTTGGGCGATCTGGTCGACGTTTCGTTGTGCCGACAACAAGACAACAAATGCCAACTCAAATCGTTGCGGTCGCATGCGTTTCGTAGCATCCCCCCGCCTCCATTGGTTGCGGCTGATTCGATCAATGTCGAACAACTGCCCTACCGCGCTTGCATGCGTGCCAATTTGATTGCCAGTCACAGCGTGGGCACCAAGCGGGTCATCACGTTGCGCGACGGCCAGACTCCCTTTGTTGCGATTTGTGATGTCGAAGATCCGTTGTGGGAAAAATTCAATCTGAATGGTGTTCGCCAGTTGTCCGTCACGGGGATGGTGGTTCCCCTGCCACCGGAAGCTGGGCGTCTTGATGAGTCGGGCAAGGCGAGCTTTGCCATCGAATTACCTGGAATCGACAGCATTCAAATCATTTCGCGGTGGTGGCAACTGTCCTCATCGACGGCAATCATTTCGCTGGCCTCGATCGCACTGGTTTGCACAACCGGCATGGTTTGTTTCGCGATCCTGTGGTTGCGCGTCCAGCACGCCGACCGCACCAACGAGCGGTTGGCCATGCAGTTGGTGCAGAGTCAGAAAATGGACGCGCTGGGACGTTTGGCCGGTGGCGTGGCCCATGATTTCAACAATTTGTTGACTGGTATTTCGGCAAACTTGGAATTGGTCGATCGCCGCACGCCGTTAGAGAACGATCAACGGCAACAGTGTCTGGATTCGGCCCGTCGATGTACCCGCCAAGCAACTAAATTGGTTCGTTCGCTGCTCGGTTTTTCCCGACAAGCCAATTTGGAACTGGAACTCGGATCGATCAATCAAGCGATCGAGGATGCGGTGCTGCTGGCGAAAGCAACCCTAGGGCCAAATATCCAATTTCACCTTGATTTGTATTCGGATTTGCCGGCGTGCCGATTCGACAAACCCCAGCTAGAACAGGTCTTTTTCAATTTGTGCATCAATGCCCGTGATGCGATTTGTGGACGTGGTGGCCGCAGGGACGTCCAAGGCAGCATCGACATTCAATCCACTCTGCTGGTTGATTCCGATCGCAATCCATTCGTCGAAATTAGTGTTCGTGATGCCGGGGAAGGAATGGACCGAGAAACGGTGGCACGTATTTTTGAACCGTTTTTCACCACCAAACCAGTTGGTGAAGGAACCGGGTTGGGGCTGTCACTGGCCTACGGAGTGATCAAGCAGCATGGCGGGACGATTGAATGCCAAAGTGAGCGAGGTGTGGGGACGCAGTTCACCATTCGCTTGCCTGCGGAAAGCAAGATTCAACTGAATCGTTCAGAACCGGTTGCGCCACCGGCGGTCGCGACGAACACCCCGTCGTATTCGATTCTGTTGATCGACGATGACGACAGTGTTCGCGCGGTGACAAAGCTGAGCTTGGAAACGCTCGGGCACCGCGTGACTGCGATGCAAGATGGTCGGGAAGCAATCCGCAGCCTCGCTGATGGAGCCGCCGTGGATCTGGTGATCCTAGACCTGTTGATGCCGATGATTTCTGGGAGGGAGGTTTACCGTGAAATCCGTGCATGCAGACGCGAATTGCCAATCATCGTTTGCAGCGGCCTATTAACCGAAGTCGACAAGATTCGGCAGGAGACGGGAATCGAACCCGATGCCTATTTAGCCAAGCCCTTTCAATTGGTCGATTTGCAGGAAACCATTCAACGAGTTGTCAACGCATCGTAGCTGGACCGGTCACGGTTCAGATTCCCTGTGATTCAGACCGACTGAACCCTGGCGGGATCAGCTACGTTCCATCGCACCCGTAGCTGGACCGGCCACGGTTCAGATTTCCTATGATTCAGACCGACTGAACCCTGGCGGGCCCAGCTACGTTTCTCACCCCCGTAGCTGGACCGGCCACGGTTCAGATTCCCTGTGATTCAGACCGACTGAACCCTGGCGGGCCCAGCTACGACGATTCTCTCCCACCCGTAGCTGGACCGGCCACGGTTCAGATTCCCTGTGATCCAGACCGACTGAACCCTGGCGAGCCCAGCGACGTTCCATCGCACCCGTAGCTGGGCCGGCCACGGTTCAGATTCCCTGCGATTCAGACCGACTGAACCCTGGCGGGCCCAGCTACGTTCCATCGCACGCGTAGCTGGGCCGGCCACGGTTCAGATTCCCTGCGATTCAGACCGACTGAACCCTGGCGGGCCCAGCTACGACGATTCTCTCCCACCCGTAGCTGGACCGGCCACGGTTCAGATTTACTGTGATTCAGACCGACTGAACCCTGGCGGGCCCAGCGACGTTCCATCGCACCCGTAGCTGGACCGGCCACAGTTCAGATTCCCTGCGATTCAGACCGACTGAACCCTGGCGGGCCCAGCGACGACGATTCTCTCCCACCCGTAGCTGGACCGGCCACGGTTCAGATTCCCTGCGATTACCCAATTGGCCCCAGCTACGACGCGGATTGTTCCGACAACCCTTGGGGCTTTTTCTCGAGTTCCTGCAGGACACGCTCCGGCGTGGCGGTACGCCGCGGTCGTGTCGTTTTCCAAGCAGCCAAAATCGCGATCGTCCCCAAGCCGACTGCTGCTCCCACAACGTTAGAAATAATGTTCGGAGGCAGTCGACGCTCTAAAGCCGAGGCCATGGTGAATGCCCAATTGGTCATCTGCCACTTCGGGTCATAGGTCAATGGTTGATAGTCGTTGTAGTGCAGTTGCATCGAATAGGGAATCAGCGCCGCCATCAGTGCGACCACGACCAATGCCGCCAGACCGAGTTCCACTCGCGGATTGTTGCGCAAACGAATCACATACATTAACAATCGAACGATCACTAAAAAAGAAATCAAATAGGCGACAAACAGCAGCGCCGGTTGCCCAAAGAAACGTCTCAACTGGCTGCTGTAAATGCCACGCGCGATCCCGGATCGGCTGATCCAAGACAACGAGGCCTGCTGCATCACCGTCAGGATGCTCAGCACGATGATCGTGAAGACCAGTCCAGTCGTTGGCCCCGGGGTAAGCCAGGTCAGCACCAATCGTCCCAGGAAACTACTGGGCAATTCACGACGAATCCGCGGTGTGATCGTCGACCGTTCGCCGACCATCAACGCGCCACAAAACGTCCACACACCCGCGATCACAAACATCCCAAAGAAATAGATTGGTAGCCCGCTACTGCGCAGCACCAGTACGGCCAGGGCGATGGTTGACACGCACACCGTTGTGAAAGCCAGCAGCGACAAACGAACCGCGGTTGATCGATTCTCGGTTTCCGGTGTCAACTGAGCCGCCGTCGACGTCAGCATCAGATGCCCCAGAGAAAATGCAACCGCAGTGCTGGCGACGACGTAGAACAACAATTCACTTTGCGACAGCGGATTGCCATAAAAAATCATCCCAAACACCATCGCGCCCATTGCATACTCGGCCAGCACCAACAGAAAGATCAGCGCCAGCAATGCCGACACGCGTCCTGATCGGCCACGCGCCGTCGGTGCGAAAAACAATCCGACCACGGTCAGCAGCAATCCGGCGACGCCGAGTGACGCGACGATCAGCAAGGTGGTTGGCAAATCCACGCCACGCAGCGAATAGGCATATGCCAAACAGGGAAACAATGTCACAAAGTAAAGCAGCATTTGTAGCGATGCACTGCCTAGTTTTCCCAACACGATCTGCCAGGGTGACAGCGCGGTGATCGACAGTAACTCTAGTGTCCCGTCATCAATCTCGGCCTCCAACGATCGATAGGCCGCGATCGGGACCACCATCAACATCGGTAGCGCTAGCACGGCGTAGTAGCCGATCATCATCCGCGGTGCGGACGGTGTGGTGTAGATCTGCGGCATCATCGAAAGACTGCCTGCAATCGTCCATGCCAGCGCGGCAAATAAGATCATCGAAAACGTGACAACAAACTGACGGCTTTTGAGCGACTGACGCGTCTCTTTGACCAGGATCGGATTGATTCGATCTCCCGTCCGCGCGCACCAGCGATCCAATTTGTCCAACCAGTCGGAATGGGGGCTCGCGATTTCTGCCGTCGTGTCGATTGTTGCCATGGGGGTATCAAGCAGGGGGAGGGAAATGAATCGTCACTGCACCAAGCCTTCGGTGACCTGCAGGAAAACATCCTCCAAGCTTTTCTTTTCCGCCCGGACTTCGGCGACCTCAAATCCGCTGTTGACCAGGTGCGTGACCAAGGCGGCTTGGGCACTCATGTCACCGCCGAACCCGAAACGAATGAATTGGCCGTCAATGATCGCGTTGTCCATCAAGACCGATTCGCCAAACCCTTTCAAAGCCTCGATGACGTCGTCTTGGCGATTCAGGATTCGCATCGTCAATTCCAGTTGGTTTTGACGTTCGGCCTGGATCTGATCGACACTGCCGGTCGCCAGCAACTGGCCCTGTTCGATGATCGCCACCGAATCGCAGACCTCAGCCAGTTCCGTCAGGATGTGACTGCTAATCAGAATCGTTTTGCCGCGGTCAGCCAATTGGCGGATCATCTGTCGCAACTCGATCCGTGCCCGCGGGTCCAGCCCAGCTGCGGGTTCATCCAAGATCAGGACTGCCGGATCATGGATCAGTGCTCGCCCCAAACACAGTCGCTGTTTCATGCCTTTGCTAAGCCCGCGGATCGGCTTGTTGGCCATTCCCTCGGTGCCGGTGAAGTTCAAAACCCACTGCAACCGCTGACTGCGATGACGGCCGACTAGCCCATAGGCGCGGGCGAAAAAATCCAAGTACTCACTGCAGTTGACATCCCGGTAAGTCCCGAAGGCATCCGGCATGAATCCCAATCGTTTTCGCACCAGTTCGGGGTCGTTGACGACCGAAAATCCATCCACATAAGCGTCGCCATAGCTAGGCAAATCCAGCGTTGCCAAAATCCGCATCGAAGTGGTTTTGCCCGCCCCGTTGGGACCGATGTAGCCAAAGACTTGGCCGCGACCGACACTAAACGTGACATCGTTGACCGCTTTGGTGTCGCCAAAAAAGCGATGCAAGCGGCGCAGTTCGATGCAGTCGGACCCGGACGAATGAACGGCAATCATTTGATTGTCCCCAACACAAAACGAATACTGTGCACCACTTCGGCACCTTCGACCGCAATGGCATCTTGACTGGGACGACTCACGCCGACGAACATTCCCGGCGGCAAGTCGCCTTTGACAAACATGCTGGAATTCAACCAGGTTTCAAAACTGCCATCGGTGACTGCACTGCTACCGGGGTTGATTTGGCGATTGACGTACAACATCAGATCGCGAAACGACTGTCCAGGTCGCGATCCGGTGGCTTCTGATACCGCTCCGACCGCGCGGTATCGGTTGTACAGCATTCCCAGCAATCGGGAGGGAGCTTGGATGTCGATGATCCCTTTTGCGGCGACGGTTTCGCCGGCCGGCAACGCGTCGGCCGACCAATAGCGGCCGTCGTGGGACCGCAGCACCAGTTCACGCAGATCAAACGGCAAGCTGCTGGAAATCGCAACGGTCGTTTGATTGGGACGCTTGCCACCCGAATCAAACGGTTCCAGTTCGGCCATCTCCACCACGCCCAAACCGTGCCGCATGCGATGCGAAACAAATTGCGATTGCGTGCGCGACGGTAGAGCCGACGGCGCGAACCGTTGTTCGTTCTGGCCAAGTGTCAAACGCAATCGAACTTCGCCGACTTGGCTGGGTAAATCATCCCATCCGACCTGGCTGCTGCCGGGATAGACCATCACCTCGGCATCGGCTTCAAATTTCAATCCCTGGGCGGGGCTGATTCCGGCAAACAGTGTCGATCGCGTGCGTTCGGCGGCGTCACCGCTCGCACCGTCGATCCAAGTGATCTGTCGTACCCGCGTGACCGTGCCGAAGCCGTCGGCGACAATGCTGTAGGCGAACATGGCTGCTGTGGTCAGCAATGCCAGCACCGGCGCGATCAAGAACATCAGGTGCGAACGATGTCCGCGTGTTGTCCAGCGATAGGCGATCGGGCCGACCAGCAATACAAACAGCGTCAACACGCCCATGAAGGTGTACACCGGCGGTTCGGCAACGCCTGGGATTAACCAGCGGCGGTTGCGTCCATCACCCATCAACGGGTCGACGCCTCGCTCGAGCATCGCGGAACGACGGAAACCGTCCATCCGTTGCAACAGCTTGAGTGAAAGTGATGTGTCCAGTTGATCCGCTGGTAAACCGATCACGGTGCCCACCGATGCGCGACGCAGCACGGCTTGTTTCCATGTCGATTCAAATGCGTCCACTTCCGTGTTCAACTGGGCGATTGATTGCTTTGCCTTTCGTTCGTTCTCTCGTCGTATCGTCCGTTCCGATTCCGTCAGCTGGGCTGAACCGAACGGCATCATTTCGCTACTCGTTTCGATCGCTTGTTGGTCTTCCAATACCTGCTCACGAATCCTGTGGCGCGTTGCCTGGAAACCATCATCAAAGATTTGTGACTCGGTCAGCGACAGCCCCAACAATTCTTCTAACTCGTCAGAGTGGTCGATTCGCATCACCACCAGCGTGCCGCCCATCATCACCCAGTCACGAATCATGTTCCGCTTGTCGTTGGGCAGCGTGTTCGGTTGATCCTCGGCCAATTGATCTCGATCGATGACCAGGCAATCCACATCACGCATCCGCCGCCAATCGACCGGCACTTGTTCGGGCTGGCAGGTCTGCCAAGCGGCCGGATAGGTATTTATCGAAACTCGATCGGATGCAAATCGGTCCAGCGGTAATTCAGGATAGTGCTTGGGGTCGGTGCCCAAAAACAGCACATTGCTGCGAAATTCATTGGTCAAAATGGTCTGCGGCGACTTCCTCGCATAGGCTGGGAATAGCGTGCCCACTTCTGTTTGGTAGTCGGGCAACGGCACACCGTCTTCGATGATTTCAACGCGATAGGTATTGCCCAGGGTCCATTTGGGAAAGGATCGCGAAACACTGACTTGACGCTTTCCCTGTTCGAACGCGATCGGCAACTCAACGACCATCGCATGCTCGGCTGGCATCTGCCGATCGATCGGGGTCAACCGAACGGTTAACAAGCGATCGGCTGACAATGGTCCCAGCGTGGTATCCAATGTGACATCCAAACCGACGTATCCGACTCCGAACAGATTGCTGATCTCGATGGTCGCGTTGAACCCGCCGGCGGCCGGTCGGTTTCCTGCAATCCCGGGTTTGGGTAAGACGACACGGGTATTCGATAGGATCTCCGGCAATTCGAATTGGGCCGCACAGTGTGGTGCGGCCAGACCGAACAGCATGCAGACCAGGATCAACCTTTGCAGGACCATTGCGAACGTGTCACGGGCTGGTAGATCGCGACCGTTCGGTGCGACGCAACGGGAGAGCGAATTCGGCATCAGTTTGTCGGCTCTCGAGGCGCAAAGATCTGGGGTGGCAACTGGCCATCTGCAAACGGGCTGTTGGTCTGTGAAGATTGGTCTCGGCCGATCGGCACAAGCAACAAGAACCAGCCGATCAATTGAAGATTGACCAGCCAGATCGATTGCTGGAAAAAACCGAACGTCCCAATGGGCATGCCGACGACTCTGCTGACCAGCAGCAGTAGGGAACCGATCAGGAGCGCGATTCCAATCGGTTTTGGAAAAAACGAGATCGCCCAAACGATCGAAAACACAATGGCCGAGAGCAACAGCATTGCCAGCGCAAAAAAAACACCAACAGCAGCGGCGGCCGCATAGGTCCCGCCCTGGTCGGCAGCGTACACGACGGCGATCACGACGGCAGAGACCGCGGTAAGTATCAGCAGCGATTGAAACGACACCCGGGGCAGCAACCGACTTCGCAGCACCGGCTCTGAATCAGCCTCACGTCCATGCAAAGATTCTATTTCCATCGTTTGATCGAAAAGGAGAAGAGAAAGTCCGCGTCCAATTTGCCCAGACGCATGGTTTCCTATTCTAACAGTCTGTCGCCACGCCACGTGGCATCGGCGGGGGCCGAAATCTGGAAATGCTTCCAGGTTTGGACAATCAGCGACGTTTGATTCTGGTCGGCATGCACAAGCCGCACACGGTGGCCGAAGGTCACGCTAAAATTCGGCTGCTGGTGATGATTCAAACGCAGGGAATTTGCGAGCGAGCGAGATGGGCGAGTCGGAAAAGCGAAAGCAGCGATTTCAGCGGTTGTTTCAAAGGCTGTCGCCGATCAGCGCCTTTTCCAAACAACAGGCGCGCGAATCCTGTTCCGATCTGTCGCCGCACTTCGTAGCGATGGCGCTGAAAGATCTGGTGCGGGAAGGGATTCTGGATCGCTACGAAACCTCCGAACAGGAAACGTTTGCCTGGCGCAACGCACAGGTTCGGGTGGATCCGTCACACTGGATCGAACGCCAGGTCAGCGGCAGCCAAGTCATGGCCCAGCCCCAGCAGGAACGGCCGCGTGAGCGATTGTTGGCCCACGGCGCCGAGCAGTTGAACGATGCGGAGTTGTTGGCGATCCTGATCCGTGTCGGTGTCAAAGGCGAATCGGCGATCGAAGCCGGACGACGACTGGCCAACAGCTACGCCGAGAAACTATCGGATTTGCGGCGCAGCGGAAAAGAGGAACTGCGGCGTGTCAGTCCGGCCGTCACCGTGACCAGCTATGCCGCGATCATGGCGGGAATTGAACTGGGGCGACGTGTTGCCCGGCACGAACAATTGCACCGTGCCAGCCACTCGCCGATCACCAGCACTCACATGGCCGTGCAGTACTGCAATGACGTCTTCAGCGGATTGGCCATCAGTGGGGTCCAAGAAGAATTTCATATCGTCACGCTGAGCACCAAACACCTACCGATCAACACGCATTTGATCACCCGTGGGACTTTGGACGCCAGTTTGGTGCATCCTCGCGAAGTGTTCCGCCCGGCGATTCGTGATTCTGCCTCCGCTGTGATCCTGGTGCATAACCACCCATCAGGGGATGCCAGCCCAAGCCGCGAGGATCTGCAGGTGACCGACCGACTGACCGAGGCTGGGAAACTATTGGGAATTTCAGTTTTGGACCACATTGTGGTAGCATCGGAAGGGTCGATCAGCATTCGCGAAACGAGCTGATCGGTCGATAATCCGCAAATCAAACGTTCAACCACTCGGAGCGACGTGATCGACAGATTATCTTGGTCAGTCCCACCTTTCGCAGGAACGATCACCGTTCCCGCGCCCACCTTCCGCCAATTCTTTGGACGAACATGCTTGCACGTTCTCAATCCGACTTCCGTTTTCGCAGGGGTTCCCAAGTGGCACAGCTCGATTGGTCTAGTCGACTGACGTTGCCGTTGACGAGTGTCGTGCGCTGTCGGCTGCGGATCATGACGGCGATGACTGTGTTGTCGGCTGGCATTTTCAGTGCCACCGTCACCACAGCCGATCAGCCCGAGCATGCGGAAGCGAACGCTGACAACGCTGCCGTTGCAGTGGAAACGGATTTGATGAAGCGGATGCAAAAGCAATCGATCGTCACCCAAAAACCGGTCTACGGTCATTGGGGCCCCGAGACCGCCAAGTTCAGCAGCTGGACCAGCCATAGCAACCGTTTGATTCCGGTCTACACGTTCGGAATGACACTTAACAAATTGCGAGAGCAAGGCAGCATCCATTCCGACCCCGAACGCCTGCAACGTTTGAGTGGTCAACCGCCTGAACCTTCTTTGAATCCGTTGGCGTTGTACCATGACCAGACGGACGTGTATCGGTTACAGAAAGCCGCTGTCGATGCGGGTTGCACCAACATAATCTTGATGGTGTTTGACGGCATGGATTGGGAAACCACGCGCGCCGCGGCGATCTATCACTCTGGACGCGTTGGATACGATTCGGGTCGTGGAACCGGTCTGGCATTCCAAGATGATCGGCGTGTGATCACAGACTTTGGTTTGATCTGCACCAGCCCCGCCGCCAAGGGAGCCAAGGTCGATGTCGATGTTCAACGCGTGCTGGAATTGAAACAGGGCACGCATTTGGGATTCGACAACGTGTTTGGCGGCCGCAGTCCCTGGCATGAACGTGTCGGCGGTCGCTACTTGATCGGTGGCGATCGAATCCGCTCACACACTGTGACGGATTCCGCGTCCTCGGCGACCAGTCTGTGTAGCGGTATCAAAACCTTCAACGGATCGATCAACGTGGCCGTTGACGGAACCCAGGTCGTGCCGATCGGAAGGCAGCTGCAATCCGAACAGGATTTCAAGGTCGGTGTGGTGACCAGCGTCCCGGTCAGTCATGCCACACCCGCAGCAGCCTACGCCAATAACGTCACTCGCAAAGACTATCAAGACATTTCACGCGACCTAGTCGGGCTGCCCTCATCGGCGCACCGCGACAATCCGTTGCCAGGTGTGGACGTGCTGATCGGCGGCGGTTGGGGCGAAGGCAAGAAAGAGGACAAATCGCAGGGCAACAATTTCGCTCAGGGAAATCCATATTTTCATCAAGACGACATCCGCGCCAGTGATCTGCAGAACGGCGGTCGGTACCGGGTGGTGCAGCGTGCCAAGGGGCAACCGGGACGCGAATCGTTGTTGGCAGCGGCTCAAACCGCAGCCGACAATAGCGAACGATTGCTGGGTTTCTATGGTACCAAGGGCGGGCATCTGCCGTTTCAAACAGCCGACGGCCAATACGATCCAACGATCGATGTCAAATCGACCGAAATGTATTCAGCGGATGACATCAGCGAAAATCCCACGTTGGCGGACATGACCGAAGCCGCCTTGATGGTTCTGGAACAGTCGATCGACGGTTTCTGGTTGTTGGTCGAAGCCGGTGACGTGGACTGGGCCAATCATGCCAACAACTTGGACAGTAGCATCGGTGCGGTGATCAGCGGCGAGAAAGCTTTCCTGACGGTGATGGACTGGGTCGATCGTAACGCGGCCTGGGATCACACCGCCGTGATCGTGACCTCTGACCACGGTCACTATCTGTTCCTGGATGACCCCAGTGCGGTCGCCGAAGCTGGGAAACAAGCACAACAGAATCAACGCGATTCGGGAAACTGAAATGTTTACACGACGACAACTCCTTTCGCGATGTGGAATCGGTCTGGGCTCCCTGGCGCTCTCGGACATGCTGGGCCGCGATGCGCTGTCGAGTGAATTGCATTTTCCGGCCAAGGCCAAACATGTCATTCACCTGTTCATGAACGGCGGTCCCAGCCAAGTCGACACGTTTGACTACAAACCGCAGTTGAACAAGTTGGCCGGCAAGACGGCGCCGACCGGCACGCTGAAAACGGAACGCCCCACCGGCAATGTGCTCGGTTCACCGTTCAAATTTCAACGCTATGGCGAATCCGGCATTCACGTCAGCGAATTGTTTGCCAAAACGGCACAGCATATCGATGACATTTGTCTGATCCATTCGATGCATGCCGACGTTCCCAATCACGAACCCTCGCTGATGCTGATGAACACCGGCGAATCGCGTCTGGTGCGGCCGAGCGTGGGGTCGTGGTTGACCTACGGCTTGGGCAGCGAAAATGAAAACCTGCCGTCGTTCGTGACGATGTGCCCGGGCGGCTATCCGATCAAAGAATCTCAGAATTGGCAGAACGCATTTCTGCCCGGCAAGTATCAAGCGACTTACGTTGACACCAGCCATCGCCAGGTCAATCGGTTGCTGGAAAACATCCATAGCGAATTGGTCGCTGGTGGCGATCAGCGTGACCAATTGGATTTGTTGGACAAATTAAATCGTCGCCACGCGCTGCAGCGCGAAAATGATCAACGGTTGCAATCGCGAATCGAATCCTTCGAGTTGGCCTACCGCATGCAAAGTGAGGCGGCAGAGGCGTTTGATGTGACGCGCGAACCGGAAGCGGTTCGCCAAGAGTACGGTGACAGCGATTTTGCTCGACAAACCCTGATCGCGCGGCGGTTGGTGGAACGTGGTGTTCGCTACGTGCAGTTGTACACCGGCGCGGGGCAGCCTTGGGACAATCACGATGATCTGGAACGTCAACACCGCAAGTTGGCTGAGACCGTCGACCAGCCGATCGCGGCACTGCTGGCTGATTTGAAACGCACCGGATTGCTGGACGAAACCCTGGTGTTGTGGGGTGGCGAATTCGGCCGCACGCCCGTCGTCGAGATGCCTCGCGAGGGCGTCAATCAAGGCAAAATGAACGGTCGTGACCACAACCACTATGGATTCACGATGTGGATGGCCGGCGGTGGCGTCAAAGGCGGAAACATCGTGGGTGCGACTGACGAAATCGGGTTCCAAGCCGTTGAGAATCGGATGCACGTGCATGACTTGCATGCCACGCTATTGCATCTGATGGGGTTGGATCACAAACGTCTGACCTATCGCTATGCCGGTCGTGATTTCCGGTTGACCGACGTGCATGGACGGGTCGTCAACGAAGTGCTGGCGTAACAGAACGATTGATTGCTGACAGGCGGTGTTTCCCGTAGTTGGACCCGTCCGGGTTCAGATCGACGGAAGCTTGACGCAGCCCTACGGCGTCACTTCCACGGTGATCGGGTGCGATGCCAAGCCGCCATCGATTTCAGCCGTCAAAAAGAACGTTCGTTTTCCGGGCACTGCGGTCGGATCGGCGGTCAAAAAGAACTCCCGCTCTGATGCATCGGCGACGATCAATAGCCCATTGAGCCCGATGTTGTCTACATAAACACCTTGGCTGGCATTCTTTCCTGAGCGTTCTTTGCCAAACGAAACCTCTTTGTCAAATCCCGGCTTGCGCTGCACGATGACCCGTGCCGAAACGGTTTGACCACGCTGCACCTGCAGCGTCCAATTCGAGTTTTCTGACCCTTCATTCTGAACCGGTTGAATGATCGGAACGACCGCTGTCTGTGTCGGATCAAACGTCAGTTTGCCGGGGGAACCTGCATCGCGTTCGACACGTCGCGAGTGGATCGTTGCCCAGGCGGTCAGCTGGGGTTGGATCTCGTCCTGCCAGCCTGGTTCATCGGCAGACGCCCAAATCACGCCAGTCGCATAGCGCTGGCCGGCTTCAATGGTCAGTGGAAAATTGCTGACCAAACGATCGGGCAATCCACTGATTTCGAACGTGACCGGCCCTTGGTAGCCATCCTGGCGGTCGACCAAGACACGGAATTCACGCCCGATGCCGGGATGCAATGGTTTGCTAATCGATTGTGTCGTCGGCCGAAAACCTGGCTGCGCGGCACGGATGGCAAGCTTGTATCCGTATTCGGCGCCACCCTCACCGCGAGTGTCGGTGATCTGCACGCTGTACAGTCCGTCGGCCGGCGCGGTGAACAGCAATCGGCTGTTCTTGCCAGCCAGCCGTTTCGGATCGTCATCATTTTCGTAGGGGATGTCAAACACGGGCAATCCATTCGCTAGCTCGGTCGCGCCGGGCGGCAGCGGTTGGACGATGTAGGCCGGTTCGCCCAACGCGTGCGTTCGTCCGCTGGTTCCAAAATAGGTCCAGCGGTCCCCTTCGCCGGGGTACACTTCAAAACCAGAATCTGGTCCACGTGGATGCATCCATAACCGGGTCAGTTCGCCGGCGGCGTACAGGTATTGCCCGAGCTGCATTTCCTGCCAGTTGAAAACGCGAAAGTCGCCGGTCTGCGAGCTGTCTTTGCCACGAAAGGTGAAATACGAATCACGCACCGCTTGCATGCGGACTCGCGTGACCGGATTTCCGGCCGCGTCCAGAACGGTGACGATCGGATCCAGCCGACCATCGTTGGTTGCATCGGCATCAATTGCCCAGACCTCGCCGCGAGCGGCCGACCAGCGATAAAGATCGGATTCACCTGGCGAATGGATCAGGCCATCAATGGTCACGTTGCGAGCGATGTCAATCGGAAGCGACGGATCGGTTGCTGGGTTCAGCGATTCACGTAGCTTCGTTTCCGCCATCGCCTTGGGTGGGCCTAAATCCATCCAGACCGATTCAACGGCTTGGCCCGATGGTTGATCCACATCGGGTTTCAATCGCGGCAGGTCGCGTGACACCAATTGGCCGTTCATCAGTGACACCGTGACACGAGTGCCGTCGGGATCAAAGTACAGATCGGTACCGGATTCCGGCAGCGGGTCCAATGAGGAGACGGGTTGCCAGTCCGACGTCCGCAGCTGTTTCACAGCGCCCGATTCGGCGATGGCAATTAACGATTGGTTGTCCGGTGAAATCGCAAAGTTGATCACGGGGGTTTCATCGATGAAACGTGTGGCAAGCAATGGGTTGATCGCCGGTGTATCAACCGATTCCAATCGCCAGACACGGATTCGACTATCGCCACTGCAGGCGACAATGTGTTTGCCGTCACGGGTGATGGCGACCGCAAACACTTCGCCTTCGGGTTGGCTGAGTGTGTCCAATCGTTGGCCGGATCGCACATTCCAGACTTTGACGGTTTCGTCGGCACAGGCGCTGACCAGGACGGATCCATCGGGCGAGAATGCCAGGTCAAAAATGGCACCATTGTGTCCGTTCAATTGGCGGGTGGGTTCGCCCGATTGTCGATCCCAGATCACGATGCTGCGATCATAACCCGCCGTCGCAATGATCGATTCGTCCGGAGAAAACTGGGCCGCATACAGTGTGTCACGGTGTCCCAGGAATTCGCTGACCAACGCACCCGATCGTGTGTCGTAGATCGCCGCGCGGCCGTACGCGCCCGTCAGTCCCGAAGCGACCAATAGTTCGGTAGCATCCCGAGAGAATGCGAGTGAGTTGATTTTGCCCAGGTTCTCGCTTTCAATCACGACAGAGCGACTTTGGTGGTCCTTGATTTCAATGCGGTCAAAGCTGCCGCAAGCGGTCCGGCTGCCGTCGTCGGATGCGGCGATGGCGGTGATCGGTACCACCACATCCGCGGCCGTCTCGATCGACGGTGTCCGCAGCGTCCGCTTGATCGGCATGTCGCCCTCTGGACCCACGGCACCCTGTTCCACCCAACGTGTTAGTTTTTCCAACTCACTTTCGTTGGGCCCCTCGGCATCGTCCGGCGGCATCTTGGGTTCCAATTTGCCTTGAATCATCAATAGCATTCGGCTGCTATCGGGGACGCCCGATGTGATTGCAACCCCGGATTCACCACCTTTGATCAGGTTGGCGTATTCGTCCATTGCCAACCCACCCTGTGGGTCGTCCTGGTTGTGGCAGCCGACGCAATATGTCTCCAAAATAGGGAACACATCGCGGGCGTAATCGACTTGCTCGGCCGCGAACAATGTCGGACCCAACAAAGCCATCAACAGGACCAAAGTGAGTTGGAAGCGGCAGATCACAGCGTTCATCGGCATTGATTCGGCGGAGGAGAATCGAAGTCAAACGCCGTATTGTACCTGTGATCCGATGGTCGAATGGGTGTTACCCCACCAAAGCTTCAAATGTTCGTCGCAGTTTGCGGTACACCGGGCCGGGAGCACGTTGCGATTGGTCGTCAACTGAACAGGCAAACCAAATGCCGCAACTGGTCCCCGTCAATAACACTTCATCGGCACCCCGCAGCCGTTCCGGGAAGAGTCGTTGCTCGGACCAGTTCAATCCCAGCAGGGTGGCCAGATCGCGAATCACTTGCAGAGACACGCCGCAGAGGATTTGGTCGGTCGGCGGAGTGATCAAACATCCCGATTCGACAATCAAGACATTGGCAACGCTCGTTTCTGTGATGCTGCCATCCTGGTCAACCAGTAACCCGAGCGCGTCGGGGGCGATTTTTTTTGCCATCTGATCGGCCAAGTAGTAATGCAGCCGAGATCGCACTTTGATGTCTCTGGGCCAGCACTTCGGTGATGGTTGCTGAACGTCAGTCACGATCAAAGCGGTGCCCCGGTCGACTTGCTGGCGAACTCGATCCTGGTCGATCAGATTCAAATCCAAAATCCAGGTCGGCGTGCCGGCGATTCCGGGTGAAGCGATTAACGTTGCGCCGACCGGGCGGGAAGCGATCCAGGCTTGATTGCGTTGTAGCAACTCATCGAGGTGTTCTGCCAATTCGACCGGTGTTGGTAGGCCGTCGATCAGCAGTGCGGTCGTGGACCGCTGCCAACGTTCCAGGTGGCGGTCGATTTGAAACCAGCGGCCTTGATAGGTCCGCATCCGCTCCACGGCCGTGACCGCTTGGGTGACGGCTGGATCAGAGATGGACACGGCTAGTGAATCAGCGTCGACCCAGTCACCGTTTTTCAGTGCGATTCGAATGGCCACTGTGGATTCAGAACGAGAGGTTTCGCGCTTCATCAATCAGCCTGGCCATGTCACGCCCCGCGCTACAGGGGTCTTTGTAGTAATCCAGTTCGGAATGGCGCAATTTGACGCTTGGTGAACAGTCCCGCGATAGAACTGGCAACGGGGATCCATCCATACGGGCAGCGAATCGCGTTGGACCGCTGAAGCCCAATGCGGTTTCACGCCGAACTTTTTCGATCAACCAATACTGTTTCAGTACAATGTCGCGGCGATTGTAAAGCAACAACAACTGTTCCATATTCTGAGTGGCTTGGCCGTGGTAGCCTTTGGCTGTCAACCAGTTCGACTCGATCGCGGGAGCGACCAAGCCCACGCGGATGTTTGCACCGACCAGCGGCGGACCCTGCAGTGTTCGCCCGGATAATGGACCACCGGCTAGTGCGTGAAGCGCACCGGTGGCAACACGGGCACCAAAGCTGTAGCCGATGACCACGGTGGGCACCGCGGCTTGGGCATGCAGTCGCAGGAAAGATGCCAAGTACAAACCCTGGGCATCACAGCGGTCGGCTTTCTCGCGGAAATCTCTCAGCAATCCATATTCTCTGGCGCTGGGCCAACTGTAGACGACCCAGTCGATTGCACCGCCATTGCGTGCGCAGTCGATTCGTCGTCGGACAATGGTGGCTCGGGACATTAAATCGTCCGCGGGCATTCGATTGCCATGGACATAGATGACGACCTGGCGCGCCGCCGACAGCGACGCTTGATAATCCATCACGTCGATGGGGTTGGCGCGGCCGCATTCGATCTGCCACATCCGATAGTCGGGTTGCTCCAGCGTGGCACAGCATGCATTTGAAGTCAGGTGCCGGGTCGACAACAGAAACACACGGTCCTGGACAGCGACGGTGTCGGCATTTTCCAACACCGACGCAAAGGGCTGCGACAAGGTGGGGTCACCGGTTGTCGCGGCGGTGTCGTCAATGATGATCGACAGCGGTGCTTCAAATGGGTCCGCCAGCGCACTGTCAAACGACAGCGCGGCAAGACTCCAACACACTGTGGCGACGAGTATTCGGAATGACTTGGGAATCCGCTTCATACAGATTGGGTGGGATCAGGGTAGAGCGCGGGACGGGTGGTGATTCGATCGTGTTGACTTGTTGCAACAAATTGTTGCTGAAAAAAAACGTTGTTGCGTTTGCACATCATCTACAGCGACCTAGTTTTGTGTGGTTCTCGATTCGAGACCAACGAATACGCTCCTTGTGCATATCATGGAAATTCCAATGAACAATCGCATTGTAACGCTCGTGATGGCTGCAGCGCTTGTGACAACAACCACGGGCTGTGGACCGATCCGAAACTTCTTGTTTGGGCAGGGCGCACAATGCGGACTGTGCAATCGAGTCGCCGCACCGTTTCAACCATTGGCACCCAGCGCGGTCCCCGCCGGGCCTCGCTGCAACACGCCCACCTATCTACAACCTCGTTTTGCACCACAACAACAACGCTGTGCTCCAGAACGTTGTGCTCCAGAACGCTACGGACCAGCGCCCTATGCCCAGGGACCATCACAAGGAAGTTGCGGTTGCAACCAAAGCCCCTGTCAAACACCCAACCAGTGCAACTCCTGTGGCAACGGATCCGGCTACGGTCCCTCCGGCGAGACGGTGATCAATGGCTATGGCTACGATCCCTACAGTTCAGATGTGATCGGCAACGGAGTCGTTTCGGACACTGTCATCGAAGGTCAACCGATCTACAGCGACACCTGGATGCCGGCACCGCTCGATTCCAGTGGCGTGCGTGCAAACTATCCGAACTATGAACAGGGCTACAAACTGGATGATCAAGGTGATCGAATCATCCAGGAAGACCCTTTGCCGCCCGGGGCATTCGGCGTCAACTGAACCTTGGTTTTCGGGTAGTGGATCTTTACAAGATCCACCACGGCCCACCCAAGGGATAAACTGCACGATCCGCGAAAGCGCGTGAGCGACGCACGGGGTGGCTGATGCGATTCCGCGGTCGTGCTTTTATTGCCACAGCGGCTATGGTGTACTGTAGCGAACCCGTTTCTCAATCGATTCACAGCCGCGGAGAACTGACGTGACCTCTCCTGACCCCCAAATCTACGATAATCGTCGCCAATTCTTGTGCCGCGCAATCGGCACCGCAGCACTGACGTCGGGCGTTTGGGGATCCGTCCCATTGTCGCAGTCGGCGTTGGCACAGGCGCTTTCCTATGAATCGCAGCCGACCACACATTGGCGAATCGGGCTGGTGCTGGACACCCCGGTGACCTGTACCAACGTGCTGGCAACCTTTCCAATTCCCACGGACTGGCCCGAACAAACGGTGACCGTGCGGAAACAAAATATCGATCCCCAAGTGACCCGTTGGCAGGTCCGTGAACTCGGTGGTGGCACCAAACAGGTGGTCGTGCAAATGGCCCGCGTCAACGCCGGATCTAAAGTCGAGTTCACTCTGGAAGTCGACATCCAGCGTTCGCGGATCCTCAGTCCCGACAATGTCGACACCTTGGTGATCCCCTCAAAAATCTCGCGGGATTTAAAACTCTACACCGGCAACAGCCCGTACATCGATGCGTCACATCGTGCGATTCGCCAAGCCGCCAAAGAAGTCGAGGAGATGGAGGCGGAAAACGATTGGCAACGCGTCGAATTGGCATACGACTACGTCCGCGACCATGTGGAATATCTAGAAGGCGATTTGAAGAACGCTTCGCAAGCGCTCAGTGACGGCAAGGGTGACTGCGAAGAAATGACCAGCCTGTTCGTCGCGATCTGTCGCAATCTGGATATCCCCGCGCGAGTCGTTTGGGTGCCCGATCATTGTTATCCAGAATTTTATCTGGAAGACGCCGACGGCAATGGAACCTGGTACCCCTGCCAAGCTGCCGGGACACGCCAGTTCGGCCGAATGGATGAAACGCGTCCGGTGCTGCAAAAAGGTGATCGATTCAAAGTCGCCGAGAAGAAAGGCCCGGTCCGCTACGTTTCCGAGTTCTTTCGCTGTGATCGAAAAGGCAGCGGCACGCCCAACCCGACTTTCATTCGCCAACAATTAGACGCTTAGTGGTGCGCCCACTTTTAAAAAACGGGTAAGCTTCCAGCTTGCCATCACCACACCGGGTGGATCGCAAGCTGGATGCTTACCCCACGAATTGTTGACTCGAAATCTAACCAGGAACGCAGCGCTACGGCGTTTGTGGGAACTGAAACTTGCTGACTTCTTCGCCGGTCACCTTGTGGTGGCGGATGGTCAGTCCAGGCGTCTTCTCGGACCCTTTGTACTTCAGTTCGCCAGATAAAAAGCCGCCTTTGACCCGCAGGAATCGATGCATCGGACGCTCGTCGCCAGGCTTCCAACCTAATTCGTGTTCCTCACTTCCCGGACCGCAGCCGAATTCCCACAGATCGATTTCTGGATCGTGGGATGCGTATTGCCAATGACGGTCTCCGCATAACACGATGGCGCCGTCGACCTCTGCGAGTTTGTTGCGAATCTGATTGCCCTCGTAAACAAACACATCGTTGGCATGGTTGTCACTCTTGTTGTCGCGATCCGGACCGACGATGGGGGTTGGGCAGCAAATCAGTTTGAACGTCGCGGTTGATTCGTCCAGAGTCTTGAACAACCAGGCCTTTTGTTCGCTGCCCAAGATCGTTTTGTCGGGACCATCAGGAATATTGTTGGGACTGCGGTAATCGCGTCCCTCCAAGAACCAAACTTGCAGATCCTTTCCCCAGCGAACGGTCTTGTAACGCGGCGAATGGGACGGGAACTGTTCCTCGTTGAAAATCCGGACACCCTCGGCAAACGAAACCGAACCATATGTCTGTCCTGCCCAACAATCGTTCTTCAACGTGTCGTGGTCATCTTTTAGGAAATAGCTGGTGGTGTTTTTGTAGAATTCGCGATTGTTGGGCAGGGCAAAGATTCGGCCCCATTTGAAACGCATCAATTCGACCGTCATCGCCCAAGGATCGGGTTTGTCGTAATATTCGATGTCACCGGCGTGGACAATGAAGTCAGGGCGCATCTTCGACATCGTGGGATAGATCTTGTGTCCCTGCATGCCATCGTCGGTGCGGATAAAATCATGGCAGGTGGTGACACAAAATTTCAGGTCTTCGGTTTGATCCGGCTCTGGTGCCGTTCGGAACGCGCCGCGGACGATGGCTGTGGTTTTATCGTTCTCGACCGCGGTGGCTTCGACAACGACCGAGTACTCTTGGTCCGCCTTTAAATCTTCCAATTTCCATTGAGCGCAGTAGTCCGTTTCTGCATCGGTGGTGATCCAGTCGGTGGTCTTGGCCGAACCACGCTGCTTCTTTGGAAAATAGATCAACCTGACTTTTCCGGGCGCACCGGGACATGCGCCGATCATCTCTGATAGCACTGCACCTTCGGGCATCTGAACGTCCAACAAGTGCTTTGCATCATCTCCCTTGGCCAACTTGTCGGCTTCACGTTTGCTAAGTGTGACAAACCGTTTTCCGTTCACTTCCATTTCCGGATTTCGCGTGGTGCGAGTCCAAATCACGATTGAGTGTTGGTCGGCCCAGCTATTGCGCAGGGCGTTGCCCAGGTAGGGGCCAGTGCTGACTTGGACGTCGTCCAGCGCATTGTCGGTTGGGAGTGCGGTGAATTGAAAGTCGCGAAACACCGCCTTGCCACCATGATCGGTCAGCATCAGGCGATCGCCTGGTTGATAATTGCCAAAATTCTCTGCCCCATAAAACTTGCTTAGCGCAATGGCTTTGTCCCATGCCGGACCGCTGGTTGTGATTTGAGAAACACGCGTGCCGTTCAAGTAATGTGCGAGTTGTTTTCCCCGGGCCACGACACGTGATTGATTCCACTGGCCGGCTGGGTTCAGTGGTTTGTCGATTGTCGGGGCCGCCAAATCGTAGACCGAACCCGTGCTGCCTTTGCCAACACTGTCGGGTTTGTCATCGATGATTTGATATTCAATTCCGGCATAGGTGTTGTTCAGGATCTGTTTGCCGAACCGACGGACGCGGTATTTGAGTCCGGTGTTAGTCCCCGATTCAATCTTCCACTGCCAGGACAGGTCAAAGTCGGCGGGCATCGGTGGGCTGATCAAACTTCCATGCCCGCCGCGAGGTTTCACCAATCGCACTTCGTCATCGCTGAATTCCCAATTGGTCGAAACCGGTTTTCCATCCTGTGAGGTCCAAAACGATTCCTCGCTGAACGCGTAGGCCGACGGTTCGGCGGATTCATCCTGTGCGGTGATCGGTGGAGACCACAGGGATTCAAACAGAACCAACGTCAGAATCAAAAGGGGCAGGCGATTCATGAGGGATTAAGCAATGGGAGGAACGGAGGGTGGGAATACATCGCACTGTAGCCGAGCTCTGCGAGCTTGGTTGAATTCGGATCGGCCCCACGGGACGTCGATTGAATGCGTCAATCATTCATTCGACGTCTCACAGAGGCCAGTTGCCGTTGGGCCATTGTATCCAGATTCTCTTTCGGCAACGGCGACTGACGGGGAAATTCATTGCCACATGAGCAGAGCCTGTTGGGGTCGGCTTTTCAAAGGCCGGTGCGATACAATGCACGGCTGTTTGATTGATGATCCGTCTCACTTGCCCGAATCCCGTTCGATGCGATACGAATTAATTGCGGTGTTGTTTGTTGTGCTGATGGTCGTGAGCGTCGACCGTGTCGCTGCGGCGGATCAGCCGCCGAATATTGTGCTGATGTTGTCCGACGACATGGGCTGGTCCGATCCTGGATTTCAAGGTGGTGACAAAGAGTTGACGCCGAACATGGATCGGCTGGCCGACCAGGGTTTGCGTCTGACGCAGTTTTATGCACATTCAGTTTGTGCGCCGACACGCAGCGCGTTGATGACCGGTCGGTACGCGTTTCGCAACTGGATGGATTGGCGCAGCGAGGATTTTGGCAAACCCAGCTACCTGGCCAAATTGGGTTTGGAATTACCGCATACCCCGGGCGGTGAACCAACACGGATGTTGCATGGTTTGGACACCAGCGAGTACACGATTGCCGAGGCGTTGCGGGCGGCTGGTTATTTCACCGCTCTCGTTGGCAAGTGGCATTTGGGCGAGTGGTTGCCCGAGCAGTTGCCGATGGGACAAGGGTTTGATCACCAGTACGGTCACTATGGTTGGGGCATTGATTACAACAACTACACCATTCCTCACAACGCCCCCGCGCGCTATGCCGTCTTCGATTGGCATCGCAACCAGCAACCACTGGACGAACAGGGCTATTCCACGGACCTGTTCGCCAACGAAGCGGTGCGTTTGATCAGCCAGCAGTCCAGCGAACAACCCTTTTTCTTGTATGTGCCGTTCAATGCGATTCACGGTCCACTGGAACAGATTCCACGCTATACCGACTCGTTGGATAAGCGTTCTGCGGCACTCAAGTGCCTGGACGATGCCGTCGGGCGAATCGTTGGCGCGATCGACCAGTACGGATTTGCCCAAGACACGCTGCTGGTGCTGGCGAACGACAACGGTGGTTTGACCGAAGCGGTCAACGCACCCTATCGCGGGACCAAGAACACGACTTTCGAAGGCGGTGTCCGAGTGGCATGCGTGATGCGTTGGCCGGGGAAATTGCCGGCGGCTCAAACCAGCGATGCGATGATGCATGTGGTCGATTTTTTGCCAACCTTTGTTGCCATTGCCGGTGGTGACACGTCGCCCTGTCGTCCACTCGATGGAATGGACATGACCGCTGTTCTCACCCAGGGGGCGCCCAGTCCGCGGCGGGAAATTGTGTACGAAGTCAGTGGCAGTGTACGGTTGCCGACAATCCGTGACGGGGACTACAAATTGATGGGCGATGCACTGTACGACATTCGGAACGATCCCAGTGAAACGACAGACGTCGCCGACAAACACCCTGATGTGGTTGCCAAATTGAAAGCCCGACTGGATCAAGTCGGCAAACAGCGCCCACCGCTGTCAAAGGTATTGGGGTCACCCCCGCGATTGATGGACATCCCGCTGCCGGCGGTCTACGGTCGCGAAGAAAACCGACAAGTCCCGGAGTGGCTGGCGCGGCGCATCGAAGCCGTTCGCAGCACGCAGCCCAAATCATGGCCCCCAGGTGAAACCCCTTGGCCGCAGGCGCCCACCGGCGCGACCATCGAGTACTCCGGTGATGGCCGCTAACGACCCTCCAAACACGTCCCCCGTAGCTGGAACCGCCAGGTTTCAGACTGTGTTTCCTGTAGCTGAAACCGCCAGGTTTCAGACTGTGTTTTCCGTAGCTGGAACCGCCAGGTTTCAGACTGAGTTTTCCTGTAGCTGGAACCGCCAGGTTTCAGACTGAGTTTCCCGTAGCTGGATCCGCCAGGTTTCAGACTGAGTTTTCCTGTAGCTGGAACCGCCAGGTTTCAGACTGAGTTTTCCCGTAGCTGGAACCGCCAGGTTTCAGACTGTGTTTCCCCGTAGCTGGAACCGCCAGGTTTCAGACTGTGTTTCCTGTAGCTGAAACCGCCAGGTTTCAGACTGAGTTTCCCGTAGCTGGAACCGCCAGGTTTCAGACTGTGTTTTCTGTAGCTGGAACCGCCAGGTTTCAGACTGTGTTTCCCGTAGCTGGAACCGCCAGGTTTCAGACCGACTGAACGCTGGCGGGCCCAGTTACGATGCAGAGTGTGCCGATGCCACTATGATTCTGCAGGCACCAATCGGCGTCGTGAGCGAATCAGCGATCGCAGTGGTGCTCCGAACGCGAAGTAGCAAAACACCAGCGGCAGCGCTAACCAGTGCAACCAAAACAGCACGGCGACAGCGAACAACGCCTGGCCGATCTGGTGGGGAGCGCGACGACCCTGGGCCCATTGGGCGATGATGTGCGGATATTGAAATCGTGAGACCATAAAATACGCCAGCACACCCGCCAATGCAGGGATGAAGTAATGTGACCCGACCAGCACGCGGTCGGCCAGCCAGCGGATGTTCTCGTGGTTGTCCGGATTGACGGCGACGGCTTTTAAATCTGGCATGGCGATCGCAAAGGCCGCCAGTGTTCCCGCCGCTGCCGGACTGGGCAGTCCCTCAAACGTCTGGTGCGAATCGTCTTCTTCGGTTTCGACGTTGAAGCGAGCCAATCGGATCAGCACGCACAGGGTGAACAGCACGCCAACCGCCCACAGAAATCGCTGCGGCAAGGCGTCACTGATCCGCCAGATGATCACCGCCGGAGCCGTGCCAAAGGTTACGGCATCACACAGGCTGTCCAATTGCCCGCCGAATTCGGTTTCCTGACCCGTCATCCGTGCCGCCGAACCATCCAAGGCGTCAAACAACATGCCGCCGAAAATCAGCATCCCGGACGCGAACAGTTTCTGTTCCAGCGGCCAGTCCAATTCGGCGCCACTGACAGCGACCGCGATTGCGCCCAGCCCACACACGCCGTTTCCCAGCGTCAGCATCGTGGGCAACACCGCCAGCATCAGCCGACGTCGTCGCTTGCGTTTTTGCTTGCGTGAATCGTTCGTGGACAGGTGGTTTCCAGCGCCGTTGCCTGAATCCAGGTCAACATCTTGCGATTCGACAAAATCATCGCGTGAGAACAACCGTCGTTTCAGTTCGCTCATAGAAGTTGGCGCAGGTACAGATAAAGATTCCAGGGCGTCGTTGACCAAGCATCCACCTTAGCACAAATAACGGCCCTGTTTAGAGAAAACACCCCAGGCCGATTCACGATGGAATATCGACCTCGTCCCAGTCAGCATTTTCAAAGTAGGTCAACCAGTTCAGCGCGTGCTGACGTTCGGTGATCACCCCGCCTTCGATTCCTGCCGGCAATTCGGTCTCGCGGATTGCGGCGTCGCGGGCGGCCCATAACAGCCGAAAGTTCAGGTCGAGGGCGTCTAAGATTTCGGCGGTTCCGCGGAGCGTTTTTGATTCGATCATCTGCCGGGCCGGGATTTCGATCATCAATCGAGCGGCCTCGGGGACGTCGCAAATCGAATCGGGAAACGGCAGATTGGTTTGCATTCCCAGTGCCCACTGCAGTGTCGCCAGTGACTCGTACCGCCATCCGGCGGCCGACACCGCTGATTCTTCGGGCGAGGGATCGTTTAGAAAGGCGGTTTCCCAGGGCGACAGTGCTTGGAACGCCAGCGGTGATTTTTCTCGCAGTGCCTCGATCGGAATCGGTTTCCCGCTGGCCAACGATTCGGCCCGCACTGCCACGACAAATAGAGCCAGCATCCGCCACACGACATCATCCGGCGACCGCAATGTGACTTCGTGTTCGCTGATGACCGGCGGCAAACTGTCGGGGGTGTCGATCAATCGGTTCCGCAGTTCGACTTCGGATTGCGCCTTGCGCTGCCTGGCGTCCGGCAAAAAGGGGATTTGCGCATGCGATTCAGGTTGCCTGGTCGACGGATCGTACAGCACCGCGCCGTTGGGATCGCGAATGCTGCGATCCGGCAAAAACAAAATGGCGTTGGATTTCCAGGCCCATGGCGCGACCGCTTCGATGTGTTCCCCGTCGACCTTCATGGCCACCAACACATTGGTGCGTTGCAGATGGCGGCAGACGGCATAGACCGATTGGCTGATTTCACCCTCCTCGGCCTGAAACAGATCCTGAACCAAACTCATCAGATGTTCGACGAATCCGGGCGTGGAGTAGTCGCGGACAAAGACCGGTTCGTGCGGAAACTCCGGCGCCGCCGGTTCGCGATGGGTGCAGTAGGCAAAGATTTCGATGGGCATGTTAACCAAGTAGTTCAGCGTCTAGCTTCTGCTTGCAGTCGCTGATCACACGGCTGACGAGCGCGTCCGCGTCTTCACCACTCATCGTGCCGTCGTCACGCTGCAGTTGCATCGAAAACAGCACTCGCTTGCGATCCTTGCCGTCTTTGGCAGCGTCCCGATAGGTTTCGCGATAGGCCATTGATTTCAGTGGGTCGCCGACCGCCGCTCGAACCACCGTTTCCAAGTCGTTCCAGCGGACCGATTCGGCCATCACAAAATTCAAATCCCGTTCGACCGACGGGAACATGCTGACGACGACCTGCTGCGGTACCAGTTGGCTGTCGGCTAGCAATCCCGGCAGCGAGAGTTCCGCGACGACCACCTTCCCCGGCAATTTCCATTGCTTAAGGGTTTTCGGATCAACCACCCCTAGGTATCCGAGCTGCGATTGGCCCAGCGACACGCGGACCAATTGCCCCGGCACAAAGCCGGATGAGGGAACCGGTGTGACACTGATCGGGTGTTTGGTGCCAAGCATTTCACAAAGTGATTCCAGGATGCCTTTGGCGGTGAAGAAGTCTCCGCCGACGACCATGCCCACGGTGTACAGTTCTTCGGGCAAATCTTCCGGCGTCTTGCCGGGCACGTAGATGTGAGCGATTTCAAACAAGTTGGCTTCGATCGACGCCGACGCCCAGTTGTTGGCGCGGGCCTGCAACAGACTTGGCATCAACGTCCGTCGCAGCCGTTTGGCGCCTTTGAGCATCGCGGTTTGGGTTGCCAGCGCTGGGCGATCGGTCCATGGCGACAACGATTCGTCTAGCTTTTTTGTCACCACACTGGGCGTCATCGCTTCGCTCAATCCAGCCGCGGTCAACACGCGGCGAATCTTTTCGGTCGCCGAATCAAACGTCCGCTTGCTGCTGGGCGCTACCGGGATCGGACTGTCTTCGGGGATCTTGTCATAGCCATGGATCCGCGCCACTTCTTCGATCAAATCAGCTTGGCGGGTCAGATCATGGCGCCAGCTGGGCGCGACAAAGCTAGCTTCGCCGTTGGAAAAGGGACGCTCGCATTGGCAGCCGAGCGCGGTCAAGATTCGCTGTACTTGCTCGGCATCAATCGTGATCCCCAAGATCCGCTCGATCTCCGACAGTCGCAGCACGATCGGATCGCTACCGGGAATGTCAGCCGCCGTATCGATCACACCGTCGGCAACGGTCCCACCAGCCGATTCGACGATCAATTGGCAAACACGTCGGCTGGCCCAATCGACTCCGACCGGATCGACGCGACGTTCGAAGCGGAACGAAGATGGACTGTGCAGTTTTAACTTTCGCGCCGTGCGGCGAACCGAAAGTGGTGTGAAGATGGCGGCCTCGATCACCAGATCGGTCGTGGTCTCGGTGACTTCCGAATCTGCACCGCCCATCACACCAGCAACGGCCGAGGCATGTTGCCCGTCAGCAATCACACACATCGACGGATCAAGTTCATACTGGCGATGATCAATCGCCGTGATCGACTCTTTGTCAGCAGCCGGGCGGATCACAATTTTTTGGTCGGCGATGGATGCGTAATCAAACGCGTGCAACGGTTGGCCGCATTCCATCATCACATAGTTGGTGGCGTCGACGACATTGTTCACCACACCGATTCCGACACTGCGCAGCGCCGCCTGCATCCAGTCTGGACTGGGACCAATTTTGACGCCTTGGATGACGCGCGCCGTGTAGCGCGGACAGGCTTCGGTGAATTGGTTATCGACTCTCAACAGCGAATCGATTGGCACCGATGACGCGGGCAGTTTCGGCGTGGGGACTTTTAATTCTCGGTCGTACAGCACCGCGATCTCACGGGCCACACCTAGATGGCCCAGGCAGTCACCGCGATTGCTGGTCACTTCCAGATCGATGCAGAAATCATCCGCAGCCAGTGCGGGATTGTCCGCCGGTGTCTCGGTGCCCTCGTGGTTCAGTCCACTGAGCGCCAGTCGCGTCTCCAACTCTTCGCGATCCATGTTGAGATCGACGTATTGGGAGAGCCATTTCCAAGAAACAAGCATGGTGAGTTCCAGGTGACGAGCGTTTGATCGCCCGTGTCGTATCGAAGTCTGCCCAGTTGTGGCAAACTAAAATTGACTTAGAAAGCGCATGTCGCCGCTGTACAGATCGCGGATGTCTTTGATCCCGTGACGTCGCATGCACAGTCGTTCCACGCCCAATCCAAAGGCAAATCCGCTGACTTGATCGGGATCGTAACCGACGGCTCGAAAGACGTTGGGATCGACCATTCCGGCGCCGCCAAACTCGATCCACTGGCCGTCCCACAAAAAGTCGACTTCGACACTGGGTTCGGTGAAGGGAAAGAACGAAGGGCGGAATCGGATTTCGACATCACCGCCTAGATAGTTGGTGGCAAACACGCGGAGGACGGTTTTCAAATTGGCCATCGTCACGTGGGTGTCGACCAACAAGCCTTCCATTTGATGAAACATCGGAAAATGGGTCGCATCGGGATCGTCCGGACGATAAACACGTCCCAACGAAATGATGCGAATCGGCGGTTGGCGGTTTTCCATCACACGGATCTGAACCGTGCTGGTTTGGCTGCGCAGTAGACGGCTGCCTTCGACGTTGCGATTTTCCGATCCCGATTCGGCGGTTGCCAAATAGAAATTGTCCAGCGGATCGCGGGCCGGGTGGTCTTCCGGGATGTTCAGTGCAACGAAGTTATGCCAGGGGTCTTCGACCTCCGGGCCCTCGGCCGCCTCGAAACCCATCCGCCCCATGATCTCGGTCAGGTGCGTGATCGTTTGGGTGATCGGATGAATGTGTCCGACCGATGGTCGAACGCCCGGCAGGGTGGGATCGAACGTCGGGTCGGCACCGCTTTCGCCACCACCGCCCAAACGTTGTTGGGCCTCGGCGACGGCGGCTTCGATGGCTTGCTTGGCCTCGTTCAGCCGCATGCCCGCGTTCTTGCGGTCTTCGGCTGCGACCTTGCCCATCTGCTTTTGGATGTCTTTGAGCGCGCCCTTCTTCTGACCGACATATTTGACACGCGCAGCCTCGAATGCATCGGCATCCGACGCTGCGGTCAGCGTCTCGATCGCCTCGGTTTGCAAGCAGTCCAAGGCGGAGAGAAAGTTTTGAAGAGACATCGAAGGGCTGTTGTTGCTCAGCTTAAGCTGCCAGAGCTTCCTTGACTTTTTCGACCACGGCGGTGAAGCCGGCTTCGTCGTGAATCGCCATTTCGGAAAGCGTTTTGCGGTCCAATTCAATCCCGGCCTTCTTCAGACCAAAAATGAACTCGCTGTAACGCAGGCCGTGTTGACGGCTGGCGGCGTTCAAACGGGTGATCCACAAACGACGGAACTCACGTTTCTTGACGCGGCGGTCACGAAACGCATACGCGCCACTGCGAACCAAGGTCTCTTTGACCGATCGGATCAGTTTTCCGCGTCCGCCGACATAGCCTTTGGCGCGTTTGTAAAGTCGTTTCTTCGATTGCCGACGAGCGGCACCTTTGGTGGCACGCATGGGTGCATTCTCTTCAAGGTTGTTCTGGACTCAGGCCCCGGCCCACACAGAGGTGGTGAGCCGATGTTTCGCCTATCCAAATGGGTTAAAAAAACTAGTTGCTGTAGCCGTTGAGCGACGCCTGGATGGATTTTTCCATGCAGGTATCCAGCGAAGTCGTGCCGCGCAGGTTGCGACGACGCTTTTTGGTCAAACCGTTTGCCAAGTGGCTGGTGCCACTTTGACGGTGCATCGCCTTGCCCGTAGCGGACAAACGGAAACGCTTCTTGATGCCCTTATGGGTCTTCATCTTGTTGCCCATGATTCCATCTTTTGGTGGGTGTTCATTGATTTGCCTACCGCAAGTCATTGGCAGGGAATCGCGAAATGTAGCAACCGCGCAACGGATTCGGAAGAGGGTTCCAGTCGCAGAAACCTCGATTTCGCGGGGTTTTGGCTAGCTGACTAGATTCAGTTGCTGATTCATCTGCTCGGTCGCCGCTCGCACAGCGTCCTGCCAACGCGCGTCACCGAACTTATCGGCAAATTCCTCGCGGGCATGAGCGAAAATGATGTGACGAGAGCTATTGACGACCGCCCCCATGCCATTTTCGTGGAATCCGCCTTTGACATCATCAGCCGCGCCGCCCTGGGCGCCAAAACCAGGGATCAGAATCCAGCTGTGCGGCATCGCCGCGCGCATCGCCACCAGCTCCTCCGGGTAAGTCGCTCCGACCACGGCTCCCAGCGGTCCATAGCCGTCCGCATTGGTGCGGCTGGCGTTCAGTTCGGTCAGCAATTCTGCGACGCGGGCGTAGACGGTTTGCCCATCGCTCTGGCGGTTCTGTAGCAGCCCGCCGCCGGGATTGGACGTTTTGACCAGCACAAACACGCCAGCCCCGCGCTGATCGCACATCTCGACAAACGGTTCAATACTATCGCGGCCCAGATAGGGGCTGACGGTCAATGAATCGCTGCCCCAGGGGCTGTCGGCACCCAAGTAGGCGTCGGCATAGGCCGTGGCGGTGCTGCCGATGTCATTGCGTTTGCCGTCCAAGATCACCAGCAACTCGCGTTTTCGCGCGTGGGCGACGACTTCGCCCAGTGAAATCATCCCGGCCGGACCCAGTTGTTCGAAAAATGCCGCCTGTGGTTTGACGCAGGGGACAAGATCGGCCACGACGTCGATGATTTCGCAACAAAACTGGGTGTAGGCCGCCGCCCATTGCTCTGGCCGATCCGCGTCGATCGCATCCCGCAGCGGGGCGGGCAACGAGGCTTTGCGGGGGTCCAGCCCGACACAGGTCACCGATCGGGTGCGGCGGACCGCGGCGGCCAATTGAGTCGCAAACGACATACGGCAAAAACTCCGGAATGAAAACTTCGTGGCAAACCAAGCGAGCCTCCGAGCATCGCCGGCGGCCAGTTTCTCACGTCGACCGGCAACCGGGAACCAGGGGCGCGACCGCGAGACACGGTTCAGTCAGAATTTGGCGGTCAAAAGGGGCATGCCAGAATTGCACCGAATACCTCCGCCGACGCTCTAGAAAATCCCGAGCGTCTCCGCTACTCTAGCGGCCACACGGGATGTGGCTCAGCCTGGTTAGAGCGCTGCACTGGGGGTGCAGAGGTCGCAAGTTCGAATCTTGTCATCCCGACTTGTTTTTTACGGCATTTTTGACTCCAAGCCGTCCTTGTCGTTGAGCCCCCCGGGGCAAATCCGGGGCAGCATTGGAGTAGCACTGCAGTTGCATCGCTGGTTCTTCCGGCACCGCGAATCGATATTCGATCGCCGCAACCTCAGGAGCTTCTCCTGCCTTGGCTCGAACAAATCGAAGGAACGCCGGGTACGCAATCAGCTACAGGCTTGGCGGTCGAAAGAAGAGCGGCGGTCGCGATGGCAAATGGCATTTGCATGTCGCCAGGGAACGTCGGCAGTATCTTGAGTTAAAAGCTTGGTTTGCCGAACGCGTTCGGCGCGATTCACCAAGAGCACTTGCGTTGGCGTTTTGTCGGCTGCCAATTGCGCCCGATGCGCCGATCCGTAGGCAACTGCTCATGATCCATTGCGAAGTCAATCGCATCAGGAAGAAAGCAGGCAAGCCTCCATTGCCGACTGAGACTCTCCTCTTGAAACGGAGAATCGTCCGGCCGTTCGGTCCGTAGGGATCTTGATCACTATGGAATGGCATCCATTCATTGAGGAATCAATCACAGCGAAGCGGCAAATCTGCCTGTCACAATCGAATTCGAAACCAATCGGCTTCGTGGATTCGATTGGACCATCCGCCAGTTCGTGGCGATTTCCGTTGGGCGCGTCGGTCAACACACCGATTACAGATTCGTTGCTTCGTCGCAGTTTCCTCTCAATCTGGTCCGAGATTTTGCGAAGAGTGCAGCGAACCGATCGGGCGAACTCGCTTCGGCCGATGCATCCTCCTTCAGATTAAACTTTCTTTTGCCGCTTCGGTATTGAACACCGCTTGAGTTAGAGCGCGCCACAAATCCAAGGGGCGCGGCCAGCCGTCGCATCACAACGGCGCAGAATGGGCGATTGCGACCAAGATGAATCGAATCGATTCCTTCCTGCCGTTTCTCTGCCCAACTGATAAATCCTGGGCGCAAACGCGAATAGCCAGAACGAGGTCACTGTCGTACGGCGAGTCCCGGGACGACCTACCGATTCACTCGTCCGGGTAGATCATATTCCAATCCCGCTTCATGTCGACTACGGTCCAACCGTGCTTGGCGGCGTCGTCGAGCGCTTTATCGAGCTGGCCGATATGTGAGTCTCGGTCGTAGGCCCATTCGCGCTGGGCGTCGGTGTGATGCACAATCAAACCAAGACTCGGCGAATGGCTGATCGTTGTGTACTGAAGCATTTGCAGGTCGCCGTCTGAATTACCAGCGGCGAGGATTGGCCGATGTCCAATGTGCGAGTTGATCCCGAGTGGTTTGCCTTCTTTGTCGTCGATAAAGTCGACTTCTGACAACCGGATGATGACCGGCTTGCCGTCACGGAGTTCGTACCGCGTCTTAATGCTACTCCCAACGACCTGCTCCGGTGGAATGCCGTAGGTTGCTTTGGTCCATGGCCGCATGAACTCGATTCCGCCACCTGAGACAATGAATGTCTTGAACCCGTTGACGCGGAGGTACGCTAGCAGTTCGAGCATTGGTTGAAAGACCATCTCCTTGTACAGTCGACCGGTCTTGGGATGCGTGGCGGTGGAAATCCAATCGGTGACGATTGCCTCGAATTCATCGGTTGTCATGCCGGCATGTGTGGCGGCGATGATTTGGATGAGCGACTTCTTGCCGCCCGCCATGACCGCTTTTAGGTCGCCATCGAGTACACCTTTGAACGGCTGTTTCTCCTTCCATTCGGGATGCTCTGGCGCCAGCGTTTTGACGCGATCCAAGGCGAACGCAAGCTGGAAGTAGAATGGCTGTTCGCTCCACAGCGTGCCGTCGTTATCGAACGTAGCAATTCGCTCGGCGGCTCTGACGTAATCCGGGCTTTCCTCATTGGTCACTCGGTCCACAAAGTCGACAATCGACTGCTTCGTTTTGCCGTCGTTCCACGAAGGCAGCGGATCCGCCTGGGCCAAAGCACTGGCCGCTGGGGACAGAATCAATAGCACGGTTAGAAACTGGAAGTGTCGAGTGGTCATGGTTGTTGCCCAATGGACTGCAGTTGCAAAACTGCACCTGTTTGTTGATTACGATTGCTCTTTGACCCAGGCCTTTGCGACTTTGAGCTTGTCCTGGCCGAAATATTGATCGTGTCCGATGTAGATGGCTTCAAGGCCCGATCAGTGACTCGCTTCAAATAGTTCTCGAACTATTCGCGTCGATTCAGCGCTCGAAGCTTCCCGGCACAAAAGGAAAACGCGGGCCGCGCGAAGGCGGCCCGCGCCAAAATTCATTCGACCTAGTTGCCGGTTGGGAGCGGAATAACGACTCCCTCTTTCTTCAACTGCTCACGAACATGCTGGAACCTTTGGTAGGCAGAAATGGTGATCGGCCCTGTGTAGGTTTCGCTCTGCAGTTTGCGTGGCGGGTATTCTACGTAGGTCTTCATCAGTTCCTGAATCGATTTGCTAATCGTCACCAGTGTCCAGGTACGCTCGGTGTAGTTATTCATGAAGATGTCGTACCGTTCCTGCGGATCCTGCCATAGGTCGAAGACCTGCGGTACGGTAGCAACGTATTTTTCGGCCCCTTTCCAACCAAGATTGGAATCAACCGCCAGACCGCCAGTCGCCTGTCCGTCGTCGCCGCGGATGTTGAAGACGGCTTTATAGTTGCCCACGCGGGCCGCGCCTGGGCTGAGTTCATTCTCGGTGAAGTAGAACCACTCCTTGCGAGTGCTCTTGCCCGTGCCGAGCAGGACCGGCGACATGTCGTGGCTATCGAAATAGATCGGTTCTCCTTCGCGGTCTTTCTCCGGCAATTTGGTACCGGCCACCGAAGCGAACGTGGCCATCAAGTCCAGCCCACCGACAATGTCATGGTTCCGCACACCCTCTTTGATTTTTCCCGGCCAAACGGCAATCGCCGGCACGCGGTTGCCCCCTTCTCGGACCGTGCCTTTCGTGCCGCGGAACGGGGTGTAGCCGGCGTCGGGATAGACGTCCTGCCAGGCTCCGTTGTCCGTGGTGTAGACCACGAGCGTGTTCTTGTCCAATCCCAGTTCACGGAGTTTATCCATGACGTTTCCGATACGAGTATCCAACTCAACGACCGAGTCGGCGTACTTCGATTTTGACAAGGATTTGTGTTTGAACTCCGGCGCGGGAAGGTTCGGTTGGTGAACCTTCATGAAGTTGATGTTGATGAAGAATGGCTGATCGGGATTCTTTGCAGCATCTTCCAGGAACTTGATCCCCGACGCCTCGACATACTTGTCCATGAAGGGAATCCCGACGACGCCATCGGGATACGTGACCCCTTCCAGAGTGACGTTGTCTTCGTTCGGCTTGTCGACATACTGGCCGTTGACCTTGAAGTCTTCTTTGGCCTCCTCGCCAGCGTTGCCAGAGAGCGATCCCTTGGTGACCTTGTCAAACATCTCCCGCAGCTTCGGATCCATATCTGGGAACCAAGTTGGATCACCGTAGGTGTAGGCATTGCAGTGATACAGGAAGCAGTGTTCCATCACATCGTATCCCTGAGCGTTGGGCAACGCGTAATCGGACTCGCCCAGGTGCCACTTGCCGGTAAAATACGTTTTGTAGCCTGCCGACTTCAGTACCGATCCCAGTGTCCACTCGGCTTTGGGCAATCCGCCGCCTTGGCCTTGAAAGGCGACGGTCGTCATTCCGCTACGGTTGGGAATCCGTCCGGTTTGCATGGCCGCTCGGCCTGGGGTGCAACTCGGCTGGGCATAGAAGGAGAAGAACGTCATACCCTCGCGGGCCATGCGGTCGATGTTCGGCGTCGGCATGCCGCGGCCTTCACCGCCGCCATAGGGTCCGAGGTCACCGAACCCGGTGTCGTCGGAAACGAGGAACAGGATATTGGGCTGTTTCTGGTCTTGAGCCCGAACCTCGGTAGTCGTGGCCAGCGAGGCACAGATTGCCCCGAGGAGGAGTGGCACTGTTAATCGGGTTGCTCTCATCTTGATGTGTCCAAAAAAGGTTGGAAAGGTATGCGGGCATCGCGTATTGCGATTCCTGCTTGACGTAGCTGACGGCCACAGTTCGAACGACTTTGGCGTCTCAGCCGACCCTGCGTCGGTACCAGAGACGCTCCCCTCAGCATTCTACAGTAAACGTAGATGGAGGTCTCTAACCGGTCAATTGAACGATGGTTTAATTAAACGGTCGTTTAGCTAAACGATGCATTGTTTAATGGCGGTCTCATTGAATCATCGCAAGAATCTCATGCGCAGGCGGTTTTCTCTTCAAACTGTCGCCTTGCCTACACGGAATCGAGCGGGCGGCACACAAGTGCCATCGTGAAGCCTCCAAGCGTGATCTGAATACGATACGCGAGCGGTGGGAAAATCAACACGCTGCTGAACGATTTGCGTTTGAAGTTGCTCAGGGTCTTTGGCGACGTAATAGCTGGCCAATTCAACTTCATGGCTTGTGCCATCATCAACCTTCACCCGCACTCGTGGACGAACAACCTCCTCACGCTCACCTTCATAGAGAACACGACCTGGGCTGGTTTCCGCTCGATGGTGGGTGCTGTCGGCGGGAGCATGTTTGGGGCCGCAGAGCTCCGTGACTTCAGCCACCATGACCTCACAGATCATCTCGCGGACACGTCCCCGCAGGAAGTCGCGGAAGACTTGGCCGGTTTCAGACGCAGAAGCTTGCCCGAGGGTTTGCAAAAGACTAACTTCGTACATCGACTTCTCCTCGCCGGTTGCAGCCGGCGAAAATTGAAACGTTGCGGAGGGCAGATTCTGCCCTCCGGGAGACCATCTTTCAACTTTCAACAATTATTGGGACGCTTCCGAAATAAGACGCTTGCTCTACGAGGCTCCAATTGACGGCGATGATCGTTGCCGTTGTATTTCTGTCTCCATACTAAGTCATGCAATGTGAGACGCTCCAAGTTTCGAGGGCAATGCGACGGTATGTCCGCCCGATTTTGAAAGCCGCGCGCTGCATGATTATGCCGTTGCAAAACAAGGATTTGAATTCATGACCGTCATCACCCCTGGCAAGGACTCTGAACAGATGAGAACTGACGCAACAATATTCGTGTTATTCTCCCTCATTGCAATCTTGAGTGGTGGTACTGCCACTGCTCAGACGACTCCAGCTGACCTGAAGCGACAGGCGGTGCTCCCCTATGCGGAACAAAAGTTCTCTGGCAATGTCGGAACAACTTATTTGAATTCGGACCCCGCGAAGTTTCCAACGCCAGTCAAAGCGCCCGATGGCGCACCAAATGTCTTGCTTGTCTTACTCGACGACGTGGGCTTCGGCCAATTTAATGTGACAGGCGGCGGTGTCCCTTCACCCGCAATGGACAAGTTGGCCAAAGAAGGGCTCACCTTCACTCGCTTCCACACCACCGCCCTATGCTCGCCGACGCGAGCAGCGCTTCTGACCGGGCGCAATCACAATGTAGCGGGGACTGGCGTTATCACCGAGCTTGCGACCGGCTATGACGGCTATACAGGCGTCATTCCCAAGGATACTGCCTCGGTCGCAGAAATCCTGCGACAGAACGGTTATATCACCGCGTGGATCGGTAAGAACCACAATACGCCGATCTACGAAACCAGCGTCATGGGCCCGTTTGACCATTGGCCAAACGGACTCGGCTTCGATTATTTCTACGGTTTCATGGCGGGGGACACAAACCAGGTCCGGCCCTATCTCTTCGAGAATCAGACCCCACTAGGCACTCCCGAAACCAAGGAATACTACCTCAGCACCGATCTTGCCGATCACACAATTAACTGGTTAACGAAGCTTGAGGCCGTCCAACCCGACAAACCCTGGTTCGCCTATCTAGCGCCCGCCGCAACCCATGCTCCACACCAGGCCCCCAAAAAACTGATTGAGAAGTTTAAGGGCAAGTTCGACATGGGTTGGGATGTCTATCGCGAGCAGACTTTCCAGCGGCAAAAGGAACGCGGGATCATCCCAGCGAATGCCGAACTGACTCCACGTCCCGCTAGTCTGCCAGCCTGGGATAGCCTGAACAACGATCAAAAGCGGCTTTATAGTCACATGATGGAGGTCTTCGCCGCCTATGGTGAGCAGGTCGATTATGAAGTCGGGCGAGTGCTTGATTATGTCAAGACTCTTCCTGACGCGGAGAACACGATGATCATCTATATCGTCGGCGATAACGGCGCGTCAGCCGAAGGCGGTTTCGACGGCACATTGAATGAGAATGCCTTCTTCAATGCCTATCTAATGAAAACCGAGGACATGCTCGACCGTATCGACGAGATCGGGACCGAGCTTCATTTCAACCACTTTCCAGCCGGTTGGGCTTGGGCGGTGGATTCCCCATTCCAGTGGACTAAGCAAGTTGCCAGCCACCTCGGAGGCGTACGCAATCCGATGATCGTCAAATGGCCCGCCCGGTTCAAGCAAGCCGGCGAGACCCGTACCCAGTTCCTTCACGTCATTGACATCGCGCCAACCATCCTAGAAGCCGCTCATATCCCTGAGCCTCGTAGCGTCAACGGCACCGCCCAAACGCCAATTCAGGGGAAAAGCTTTCTGAGCGTGTTGAACGACGGAAATGCCAAAGAAGTTCGGACGAGTCAATACTTCGAAATGTTCGTTAATCGCGGCATCTACAAAGATGGCTGGTGGGCCGCCTCGCGCGCTTTCGAGCCTTGGGACCCAGTTCGCGGCGAATTTGATCCGCTGAAGGCGAATTGGGAACTCTACAATCTCGACGATGATTTCAGCCAAGCAAAGGACATTGCCGCCAAGCATCCCGACAAACTTGAAGAGCTTAAGGCACTGTGGTGGGCTGAGGCCTCAGTCAACAAGGCGTTGCCACTAGACTGGCGCGGCGCGGAACGATTCAGCGCCGAAGAGACTGGAAAGCCAAATCTGGCTGGCGGTCGCTCTAGCTTCACCTATAACGGCGTGCTTGCCGGGCTGCCGGAATCCTCGGCCCCAGACCTGAAGAACAAGTCCTTCAGCGTCACCGCTAAGGTCAAGATCGAGGAGGATGCCAATGGCATGATCTTCACCCAAGGCGGCAATACCGGCGGTTGGGCCTTCTATCTGAAGGACGGTAAGTTGAAAGCCTCGCATAACTATATCGACGTCGCGGTCTATTTGGTCGAGAGCGATAGTCCCGTCCCTGCCGGTGACCATGAGTTGAAGGTGGACTTCGCCTATCAGGGTGGTAGAGAGATGGGCAAGAATGGCATCTTGACGCTGTTCATCGACGGCAAGCAAGCAGGTTCGGGGACTGTTGAGAAGACCACCCCGTTCAAATACTCGCTTTCCGAAAATCAGGACATCGGGACCGACACCGGCACTCCCGTGACCTACGACTATCAGGCCCCACTCGACTTCCAGGGTGAACTCAAAACGGTCGTTGTTGAGATCAAATAAGCGAGGACGGTGCAAGATATTCTGTTTGTCGAGGGACGGTCTGCTTCAACGCTTATCGTCCAGCGCAAAACATTGACCGCCGAAAGCGGGTGACAAGACCTTTGCCCGTTTTTTGGTGGTCGCGTTTTGGGCCATGGAAACTGTTTGGCTGGGCGGCTCACTGATGGGATAGTCACAATTTGAGAAGCGTTTGGCAAGGTGACAAAGGAGGCTGCTTTGCGCCTTACGGGCCGCTGTACATCAACTCCTGAGGTCTATTATGAATAGAGGTGTTCTGTTAACGATCGCGGTGCTCGCAGTGGCACCACTTTTTTCCGAAACCTCGCATGCCCAGGATAAACCGAACATCGTCCTTATTGTGATGGACAATCTGGGCTGGGGGGAAATTGGCGTCTATGGCGGTGGAATTCTCCGGGGTGCTGAAACGCCTCGTCTCGATATGCTTGCCAGTGAGGGAATGCGGCTGCTGAATTTCAACGTGGAGACCCAATGCACACCTAGCCGCTCAGCGCTGATGACAGGGCGTCATGCAATACGCTCGGGAACCACCAAAGTTGTTTGGGGACAGCTTTATGGATTGACACAGTGGGAAGTCACCATCGCCGAGTTGCTTTCCGAACAAGGGTATGCCACGGCGATGTACGGCAAGTGGCACCTGGGTGACACGAAAGGTCGCTTCCCTACAGATCAGGGTTTTGACGATTGGTACGGAATCCCCAATACCACGGACGAGTCGCTCTACACTGCCGGTTTCATGTACGACCCAAAAGTGCTTGAGCCACCCTCGATCATGGAAAGTAAAAGAGGGGAGCAACCCAAGAAAGTCAAAGTCTACGATCGCGAGGCTCGGCGGAGAATCGATGCCGAATTAGCCGAACGTACAGTGGATTTTATGAAACGGAGCGTCGCTGCCAACAAGCCATTCTTCGCTTATGTACCGTTTACGCTGGTTCACGTCCCGACACTACCCCACCCGGATTTCGACGGGAAGACCGGTAACGGCCGTTGGGCAGATGCGCTGGCGGAGTTGGACTACCGGGCTGGACAAGTTCTTGACGCGATCGACGATCTCAACGTTCGCGAGAACACGATTGTCATCTGGTTGAGCGAGAACGGTCCAGAAGAGCTTTTCCCCCACAATGGAACGGCAGGGCCCTGGCGAGGCACATACTTCACGGCGTTAGAAGGATCGCTTCGCGCTCCATTTCTGGTCCGTTGGCCTGGCAAGATCAAGGCCGGTTCGGTGAATAATGAGATCGTGCATATTGCCGACCTCTATCCCACTTTGGCACGAATAGGTGGCGCGAAGATGCCAACGGATCGAACCATTGACGGGCTTGACCAAACCGACTTCCTCACAGGCAAGGCCGAGCATTCGCCGCGGGAGGGCTTCCCTGTCTACAACGGAGATTTGCTGCAGGCATACAAGTGGCGAAACTGGAAGCTGCACTTTATGACACAGGATACAATGGGCTCAATCATTGAGCGGCCCGGAATGCCAAGGCTCTACAACTTGTTGACCGATCCCAAGGAGGAGTACGACCTTGTTGAAAAGGGCGGAGAATGGGGTGAAAAGAATTTTTGGGTGATGCCGCCGATCAGCAAGCTCGTTAATGAACACGCAAAGAGCCTAATGGATGAACCACCAATTAAGCTCGGCACTCCTGAACCGTACAGACCTGGGAAGTAAGCTGACGATGCAAATCTGCTAGGCGTTTGTTACAAAGCAATTGACCGTAGCAGGACTTGCGTCCCTGATTGCGTTGTTCAAGTTGCGGCACTCGTTTTCTTTTGGGGAATTTTCAGGGTTTCCTTGCCAATCAAATTTGCTTTGCGACGCTGCTAGAAAAGCTGTCTGGTGAACCGCTTGAGCCCCGCTTTGAAAGGTGACTAGCGATTTACTTCAGCTGTTTGCGATATTCTCCGACCAGCCCGTTTAGCCCGGCAAAAGTCTCTGGATCGGATGTTTGCAGGTCAGAAAGAGCAGAGAAAAAAGTTCTAACCGTGTCCTGTCGCCCCGCCTTTGTTAATGGCAAGGTTCTTACGGGTTATCAACGCATCGTAAATCGTTGGTTTCCCCGTCGTTATGCAAGCTAATGTCGTCGATGGGACTTGCCTGAGGATGCCATAAGCAGTAGGCCTCGCAGCCTCGATTTGTCTTTTCAGCGATCTACGATCACGGCTTGGAACGCGGCGCAGAAAGCTGTTTGGCGAACCATCTTGCAGGCATCGCGCCTGGTATTTGGAACTACTAAAAACGCAACTCCCTGTGATCAGGAAGATTGCTGGATCATTCCAGTCGCCAGATCGCTAAAGCGCGTCGCTAGCGAGTATCAAAAGCGGTTCTGTGCCGCACTTCGTGATTGCATTTCATCAGGCAGTAACAGAAAATATGGTCTCGCAATTGGTGAAGGTACAGGCCGTCGTCCTCAGCCCTTGTCTGCGATCGAATTGAATGATTCGAAGGAAAGGCCCATGTGCAGGTTAGTTGGCGGCGTGATCAAAGCTTAGGGTACAAACAGTGCCAGCGAGGGACTGACGACTCGTGACGACCGATCCAGCACTTGATGGCCGCACATGTAATCATGCTGACGGATTACCCACCGATGCAGAAGGCTGCAACCCTTGATTCAGCGCCCTGATGCAACAGCTTATGCCCGACAAGCAGTAAGCCCTCAACTATTCACAAGGAAAACGACCTATGTGCCTGCAACGATCGCCTGAGAAATCTGCATTGTTACTTGCGGCAATCCTTTCCATTCTCGTATCCAATAACGTACCAAATGCCGCGGCTCAGACAGCAGACTCCGTCTACCACAACGGTACCATCGTCACTATGAACGACACTCAACCAACCGCTGAAGCCGTGGCGGTCAAGGACGGCAAGATTCTCGCCGTCGGCACAATGGACGAGGTCCTTGAGACCAGGGGCGACGCCACCAAACTGATCGATCTCGGCGGCAAGACGATGCTGCCCGGTTTCATCGACTCGCACGGCCACACCTACATGGTCGGAATCCAGGCGAGCACGGCCAATGTGCTTCCGCCGCCCGACGGAAACGGCAGTGATATTCCCAGCATTCAGACGCTCCTCTCCGACTGGGCAGAGAACAACCAGGAAGCCGTTAAGAAGGTGGGTTGGATTGCCGGCTTCGGCTACGACGACTCGCAACTCGCCGAGAAACGCCATCCCGCCAAGGAGGACCTCGACAAGGTCTCGACGGAGCTTCCGGTGCTGATCATCCACCAATCCGGACACCTCGGGGTGGCCAACAGCAAGGCGCTGGAACTCGCCGGCATTGACGCGAGCACTGAAAACCCGAACGGCGGCGTCTTCCGCCGCAAGGAAGGCACGAATGAGCCCAACGGAGTGTGTGAGGAATACGCTTTCTTCATGCTCGTCGGCAAGCTGGTCGGGACCTTCGACAATAATATTAACGACGCGTTGGTGGTCGAGGGCGCGAAGCTCCAGGCCTCCTACGGCTACACCACCGCCCAGGAAGGCCGGGCGATCGGTTCCGGTCTTGCCGCCATGGAGCGGGTAGCCGATTCGGGAGAGCTTCCGATCGACCTTGTCTCCTATCCCGACGTACTGGAGGTGGAGAATCCAAAGCCGACAATGGAATACAAGAACCATTACCGCGTGGGCGGCGTTAAGCTGACTATCGATGGCTCGCCGCAGGGCAAAACGGCATGGTTAACGAAGCCCTACTTTGTTCCACCCGACGGGCAGGACAAGGACTACGTGGGCTACTCGGCCATCGACCAGGAGACTACTCTTGCCGCGGTTGAAAAGGCCTATGCCAATGGCTGGCAGATCCTCTGCCACTGCAATGGTGATGCAGCCTCCGACCGCTACATTGCCGCGATCGGCAAGGCGAAGGAGAAGCACCCGGACGTGGACAACCGCCCGGTCCTCATCCACGGCCAGGTCCTGAGGGAGGAGCAGGTCGAGTCGCTCCACAAGCTCGACATCTTCCCGTCACTGTTCCCCATGCACACCTACTACTGGGGTGACTTTCACCGTGACTCGGTGCTGGGCCCCGAGCGTGCAACCAACATCTCACCGACCGGATGGGTGCTGGAACGCGGCATGATGTTCGGCAGCCACCATGACGCCCCTGTCGCGTTGCCCGACTCGATGAGAATCCTATCGGCTACCGTCACTCGCAAGACCCGCACTGGAAAAGTGCTCGGTCCAGAGCATCGAGTGCCTGTTGCGACCGCGCTTAAGGCACTTACGATTTGGGCGGCCTGGCAGCACTTCGAGGAGAAGACTAAAGGCAGCATCGAAGTCGGCAAGCTTGCCGATTTTGCTGTGCTTTCCGATAACCCGCTAGAGATCGACGAGGACAAGCTCGCTGACATCAAGGTCTTGGAGACCATCAAGGAAGGGAAAAGCGTTTACAAACGTCCGGTCGGAAACGCTTCGCTTTCCAATCCCGCCGTCTTCGGGATCACTCTCGACCACTCGGGCGATAGGCATTGTGAAGGAAGCCAAATCCCGGGCTTCAAACCTGTCTGCGGCGACGGCTGTTTCAACCACGGCCTCAGCGTCATGCTCCGCGCGATTGAAAGCGCGGCCGTTGCAAAATGAATATTCTTAAAGTCCTAGACTTCAATCAAGCGAGAGCCTGATTTAGAGAAACAAAAGGAACTCGAAAACCCTCAGCGTTTTGCGGGTGTATTGGAGGTTACCAAGCTTCCGATCTGCTCACTCAACGGAGGGTTTCGAGTGAACGCCAAAGTACGCCAGCAGCTGCGAAAACGCAAACAGAAATTTTTACGTCGAATCTCAGTCGAACATGGCAAGTGGCAATCGCCCCTAATCCGTCCGGCGACAACCAAGCTCGAGTTGGCCGAGAAGCAGCAGGCTGTCGCTTGCGGTGGTCTCGCGGCGATCGTCGAGCTCATCAAAACGCTCGGGCTTCGAAAGGAGCTGAATCGGTCGGCCAGCGTCTTAAAACTTCATCTGCCCTATGACGAAGCGGATCACATCCTCAACATTGCCCTTCACTTGCTCGCCGGTGGAACATGCCTTGATCACATCGAACATCGACGCAATGACGAAGCCTATCTCGATGCCCTTGGATCCGAACGCATCCCCGACCCGACGACAGCGGGTGACTTTTGTCGACGATTCAGCCACATGTAGCTGATCCTGGTGATGCAGGCGATCGATCGTGTTCGACAAATGGTCTGGAGACAGCAGGAAGACAGTTTCTTCGACCGAGCACTTGGATCGCTGGGATGATTCGGGCGTGAAGTTTGTCCTCGGCTACTCGGCGCATCAAAACCTCTGCCAAATAGCCGATTCCTTGCCAAAAACCGCATGGAAACGCCTCGATCGATCCTCAGCGAGTGCGACAGATAAGGCGACACGTGCGAAACGTCCCAAAGTCAAGGAAGCCATCGTGGTAGCGGGTGGGTACAAGAACAAACGGCTGGCCGGTGAGAGCTACGCCGAATTCGAGTATCGTCCCACGGCATGCGAGAAGTCGTACCGGATGGTCGTCGTACGCAAAGACATCGATGTGACCAGTGGCCAGCAACTATTGTTCTCCGAAGAAAAGTACTTCTTTTACGTCACCAATGAATCGGCAGGCGATGTCCCCACTCGCGAAGTGATTCGTGCGAGCAACAAACGTTGCGACCAAGAAAACACGATCAGCCAGCTGAATGCCAGCGGCGCACTGAGCGCACCGCTAGACAACCTCGAAAGCAACATGGCGTACATGGTGTTCGCGTCATTGGCTTGGACGTTGAAAACGTGGAGCGGAATGTTGATCCGGATCAAAGGCTACGAAGGTCAACGACGAGTGCGTCGGGAAGCACGCAACCGCATCGTTCGGATGGAATTTTGGACCTACTTGAACTCACTGATACTCCTTCCGGCACAGGTCATTCGTTCATCACGTCGGCGAATCTTCCGCCCGCAAAAAGCTCAAAATCTCAATCAATGCTCGCTTGATTGAGGACTAGCCCTCAGAATAATCGTGTGCCTAGTTGGTTTGAGATTGGATCGAGCTAATTATTTGCCTGGTGCCATTGGTGAACTGAGAGCCTCCAAAGCATCGCCGACCGTGAAGCTGGCAGGCTTTTGACGCGGTGGGAACTCTTTGAACGTCTCCATCACCTTCGCGACCTGCTCTTGGACCGGTACGAGGACGTAGGCGCGGCGATACCACCAATCGTTGTAGTTCATCCCCTCCTGAGCTCGCTCGCCCGGATCGATCTTGAGATCGAAGATGATCGGTGCTCGGAGGATGGTGAAAGGGTGCCGCCATACGTCAAGACCGGTGGCCTCCTGGATCATGAAGTGAGCCTTAATTCGCTTGCCTCGAACCGCGAGCAGGTCACCGTCGTCACTGAAGTAGAAGAACCCGGGACGGGCACTCTTCCCGCTCTCGCCAGAGAGGTAATCCGACTGGTCGAATCCATCCAAGTGAACTTTGAAAGTTTTATCGCCCGCCTGATGTCCCTCGAGGAGCTTTTCCTTGATGCCCGACTCGCCGGCAGCAGCAAGCAAGGTCGGCAGCCAATCTTCCCCCGAAACGAGGTCGTCGAACTTGCTGCCGGGTTTGACGGTTCCGGGCCAGCGGATCACGGCGGGGACACGCCAGCCGCCGTCCCAGTTGGTGTTCTTCTCGCCGCGAAACGGCGTCGATCCTGCATCCGGAAACAAACAGACCATCGGTCCGTTGTCGGTGGTGTAGACAACGATGGTGTTTTCAGTGATGCCGAGTTTGTCAACGTAGTCAAGCAGCTGGCCGATGACGGCGTCGTGCTCGACCATCCCGTCGGCGTAGAAGCCAAGCCCCGTCTTTCCTGAATTCTCTTTCTTTACATGAGTGAAATTATGCATCCGAGTGGTGTTGAACCAACAGAAGAACGGTTTGTCTGCCTTGGTCGCTCGGTCTAAAAAGTCCTTGGCGACGCCTAGCACTTCTTCATCGATGGTTTCCATGCGGTTCTTGGTTAGCGGCCCTGTGTCCTCGACCTTGCCGTCGGCGAAGCTGTGAATCACACCGCGCGGACCGTATTTCTTTTTAAATTCAGGATCTTTCGGGTAGTCATCGTTCTCGGGTTCTTCTTCAGCGTTCAGGTGATAGAGGTTGCCGTAGAACTCGTCGAAACCATGGTTGGTTGGCAGAAATTCGTCTTTGTCGCCCAGGTGATTCTTGCCGAATTGACCGGTCATGTAGCCGAGTGGTTTGAGCAACTCGGCGATGGTCGGATCTTCCTTCTGCAGTCCCAAGTCAGCCCCGGGGAGCCCTACCTTCGACAGGCCCGTTCGGAACGGCATCTGACCAGTGATGAACGCCGAGCGTCCGGCAGTGCAACTCTGTTGGGCATAGTAGGCCGTGAATTGACCGCCTTCTCTGGCGAGGCGGTCAATGTTTGGCGTGCTGTACCCCATGAGGCCCTGATTGTATGCGCTGATATTCCAATACCCCACATCGTCTCCCATGATAAACAAGATGTTTGGTTTGGCTTGAGCGAAGGTCTGTACCGACCCCAGTAGGACCAGGGTGACGACCAGAAACCGGCGGATGTGGACCATGGTGACTCCAAAACAATTGAGAGAATTAGTCCGTCCGTGAAAGCAATCGTCCGAAGTCTTCCTTGAAGTCGCATATTCTAAAGCCCCGGCAGGTGATGCGCAGCTATCTACCCACCGAAATCCAGAAATTTCCATCCGCCCCTGTCCAAACGCGACTTCGAGTGACGCGTGTCCAGTGGATTGGAGCAAGAGTCAGGAACGAATCTTAAACGATTGTGCTGATTTTGGTGGCATCACGACTTCGCACTTGATAACTCATTTGGTCGATGACGTTCGAGAGTCTGATTGAGTCGACGGGCGATACGAAGCGGCGCGAAATCAGATGTCGAATGTCCAGATTCCCCCTGTTATCGCACAATGGGTTGTCTGTGGGCAATCAACGAACGATTGATGGTGAGGGTCGAGGGTGGAATGGGAGGACGAAGTGATGTCATTACGGGGTTTACGTTACGACACTAACACCAAAGTTGAGTTGATCGCGCCGATGCAATGCAATCATGTTTCGTCATCGAGGTACTTGTTCGATGGGCAACCGCTAGACGCGTTCTTTACACATCGAGTTGCCGATTGATCGGACAGGCTTGAACCACAGCGCATCAACAGATGGCACAAACATTGCGTCCCACTTTCAGTGCCGTGAGCCGAGGCGAATCAATAGTTCCTAAAACGACGTGGTAAAAATCAAGCGACATTCGTCGCATCGACTTCGACAGACTGCAGGCATGATAAACTCGCCATTCGGCTAGAATGACCACTGCAGCTGAGTGTGGAAGCCTGCGCCTTGATTGTCGCGAAGGAGCGTTGACTTGTACTCGGTGTCGCGATAGGCGAACTCGAACCCGATGCGGAATGTCTGATTCACGTCCCACAGCAGGTTAGTGTAATACGTCTGGTTTTTCGTTCTCGCCGCGGCAGCCAAGGTGTCTGGTAGGTCATCGTCGTTCGGGTCATCGATACCGTATCCGATGTGCGTATGCAATCGCCGGGACAGGTAAAGATAAGTCTCGATGAATCCGCCGCTTGAACGGACGCCTTCCAGCGTGACGCTATTGATATTCTGCAAAATCGCGCCGTTGTAGGTACCCAACGCCTTTCCGGTGTAAACTTCGCCCAACACGCCAAAGCTCTTGTTGAACGCCGCACGGAAGTCGACCGCTCCGCCCCAGACATCGGCAAACACTGGTGGATTTGGCACAGCGGTTGAGCGGAGTTCCCCGACGACTCCTGACAAACCCATTTCGAAGGGACGCAGACTCAGCGCTCCCGAACGCTCTCCCAGGCCCAACGCAATTCGTCCCTCCACGTTTGGCCAGCCATTGTCTTCCAGCAACCGGAATGTCGGGTCGATGGTCGAGTTAACCGGCTCACTCAACGCCATCTGTGCGGTCCACTGAACTTCGCTGGACGGATTGAAGAATCGCTCCAGCCGCAATTGTCCTCGGAAGCTGTTGCCGACGTTTCCCGACGCTGCAAGTGCTGAGAATGGCAGCACGGTTGGAATACCGGGAGCGAAGACATCGAACTGAAGACCGGCCGAAAATCGCCACTGTTCGTTTTTTAATTCACCGTAGGCTTGCAAAGGAAGAAATCCGTAAGTGTCTTGAATCACATTGTCGTTGAAGAACATCGCGATCATTTGGCCGCCCGATTGAAAGCCACCGAACTCGGGTCCGGAAAAGGCTGCCCCGATCGTGCTCTGCCGAGCATGGATGCTGACGGTGCTCTCCTCGTAACCACTCGCGGACGTCGGAGCGAGGAAGAACGGAACGCTCTCCGAAACGGAACGAGGGTTACTGAAAATCATGTCCAACTTCAATGCTCCGAAAACGTTGATGTTGAAGTAGGGACTGAGCATGGTGACGCGAGGACAATCGACACACGGGGCGGGGCAGATCGGTCGCACGCAACCGTGGCAAAGGCATCCACAAAGGCCGCCTTGGGAATCGCAGTCCGCCATGCGGCATGCGTCGCAAGCAACGCAAGGACTGTCGCAGGTGGCAGATTCGCAGCCGACATGACACGGCGAGTCTAGAAACGATGCAACGGTTAGCGGCGTGTTCTCGCGAGTCGAGCGTTCGGCTTCCTTCTCCCTGAGGTACGCAAGTTCCTGTTGGATTTGTCTCAACTGCTCACTCGGCACTGCGACCAGCGTGTCACCTTCCGCGGCGACCGTCAGCGGAGCGATCGATACGGCGAGCATGAGAATCGCGACGGAGGCCAAAAATCGACCTCGATGCATTGAAGGTTTTGTAGGTGACACGACTCTATTTCTCCATCGCTTGTCAGCGCAGATTGAAACAATTGTGCGGACGGATTTTTCGTCAGAATACGGTTGACGAGGATGCTCGGACGAATCGACACAAAGGGTGCAATCGATCCGCCGTTCCCACTTCGATGAGGGTTCTCAGAAAAGGTCCGGTTATTCCGGCCGCGCAACGGGAAAAATCGTCAAGCTTTACCAGGGGAATCAAGCTGTGGTGACGGTTCCGTTCGCGCACTCATCAACCGGCGGCACCCAGGCTTGTCCGCTGGTTCATCGTGATGACCGGTCCGCTTGTCGCGAAACAGCCGAAATCAAGCGTTTGGATCGCGTTAATTGGGCATTGGTGTGGTCGCGGCCTGAGAAATCCGGGATTGACTCAAATTACACTGGGGGCGGGGAGGGATCGACCGAGGCATTCGCAACGATAGCAGACACAAGATGAACCGAATTGGACTAGCACTTTCCGGAGGCGGATTCCGCGCCACGCTTTACCATCTGGGCGTGCTCCGCTTTCTTCGCGACGCCGGTCGTCTGACCCAAGTGAGCCATATCACATCGGTTTCAGGAGGGAGCATCGTCGCGGCGCACCTGGTGCTCAACTGGGATCAATACACCGGCTCGGACGAGGACTTTGACCAGGCTGCGAATGACTTGCTGGATTTCATTCGCATGGATATCCGCAATCGCGTGGTGCGACGTTTCCCGATGGCTGCAGTGACCAACGCGGTTCGAGTCGTGATACGCGCGGGGAGATCTCGCCGACTCACGCGGCCGGGGCTGTTGGAATCACATTACGAGAAGTTCTTGTACGGTGACAAATGTCTCTACGAACTACCCACCGTTCCTCAGTTGCACATTCTTGCCACCAATGTGAATGAGGGCTGCCTTTGTTCGTTTACACGGCAAGGGTTGTTGGTTCAGCATCGCCAGCCCGATGGAACGACACGGTTCCAGCCTGTTCCCAGCGCGTTGGCGACCGTTCCGATGGCCGTAACCGCGTCGAGCGCGTTTCCCGGCTTCTTCCCACCCCTGCTGCTGAACGCGTCTGATGTTGGTGCGGATGATAGCCAGTTTCCTCCGCATTTGTTCACCGATGGAGGCGTCTACGACAACTTGGGTGTTCGCATGTTTCGGTACATCCAGGATTCTTGGATGGGCCAGGACAGCCCGCTTCACCGAGACGATTTTATCGATATAACACTGGCGGCACAGTCCATCGATCAGGCGAGCGACGAGGGGGCACCCGGCCTTGCAAAACTCGCTCGAATGATTCGCATGCGAACCGAAAGCAAGGGTTCCGAGATCTCGAGCGAAACGCTTTCCGATGCGCTTTGGAATGTAATTGTCTTGGATAAACTCTACAAAGAACCAATGTTCGACTCGGTGCTGACGGATCATCCGAAGGCGGGCGATTTGCATCGCTTGGTTCGACACGGCCGAGAATTAGATCGTGGCGACCACTTGTGGCTGAATCGCTATCTTGCCAACGACGTCTACAAGGCAGCGACAGGCTCGGATCTATTTCACTCGCTGGAACCCAGTTTTGATGCCGTGCTCGTTAGCGATGCCGGAAAGCAATTCACGGTATCGCGTCGCACCAAGGGAGGTGGGCTTGTCGGTACGGCGATGCGTGCCTCAGACATTGTGATGAATCGTGTGTGGGAACTTGAGTGCGACCACTTTCAAAGCGAACCCGACTTCATCTTTGCGCCGATGAAGACGATGGTCCATCTGGCGGATGACCCGCATGCATTACATCCCGAGCTCCAACGTCAGGTCACGAATACTCGCACCGATCTTGATCGCTTCAGCGAATTGGAGATCAGTGGACTGATTCAGCACGGATACGGCGTGATGCGAAAGATCAGCCGATCCCGGCCCGATCTGTTTGGCGACGATCTGCCGACGGGGCCGCCCTGGGATCCAACTTCGTCGCGCGACGGAAAGTCAGCGACCTCGAAGGGGCCAAGTCAAACGACCCGTGACGCACGTCAGCTCCAAAGCTCGTCGCAACGACAGATCATGGGACACTTATTCAACCTTCGGGACTGGCCGACGTACGTTTACGTTCCACTGCTTTTGTTCTTGTTGCTCGGTGTGCCTATTTTTTTCTACCAGCAATACAAGGTATCTCATCGGTCCGAATTGATCGTGGACGCAATCACGTTCAGCAATCCTGACTTTCAATTGGTGCTTCAGTTGGCCCGCCAAAATCCCGTTCCCGGTCAATGGGAGTCGTTGATTGCAGATGAAGTACCGGCATTGGAACCCGAGGAGTTCTCGGGCTTTCGCATGATTACGGACACACGAGTTTTGGATGCTCGTGCTTGGCGTCCTGGATCGACTTCTCCGCAGAATCGGATTGTGACGTATCGGCGAATGTTGGTGCGTCGAATCAAGAAGGAGATCGATGTGGAGGCAATTCGCAACCAAGATCCGGGGCGTTTCCGCATCCAGCAGTTCACTCCTGCATCAATAGTTTCCGTGCGCAGCAGTTCCGGCCAACTGAATCCGACCCTGAGGTTCACGCCTCAATCCGTAGCAGGCGAAGTTGGCTTCATGTACGAAGCGGAGTTTGATCTATCGACAGTCCCTACCGGCGAGGACTTTGAGATCGGGTTCGAGGTCACCAGTCCAGGCATTCAAGGCCGCGAGGACCAGCGGGCAAGACTCACCTTTCCCATCATTGCACCGACGGACGTCGCAACGATGTGGGTTTTGCTTCCGCCGAAAATGCCCTACCGCAACGTGGAAATCGTTGCCTACGAGCAGGCGAAGCCTAGTTTAGTCGAAGCGATCGAGCCGACCTATCGTTTTGACATGGCCGATGGATCCCTGTTTGGCTGGATGCTGGTCGCACCAAGGGAAGACTACATCTATGAAAGCCGCGTGAGCTGGTTGGACGATTAGAGATTTGCCGAACTCGGCAATTCTTTGGTTTTCGGGCGTGTGTTTGCCAGCGAAACTCATTGGCCTTATGGTTACAGATTGCTGGGCGAATCGCGTGCTCTTTGCCAACCGCAAACTCTTTATCCGAAATGGAAACGGTGACACAGATGGCCTCACAGGAGTCCAAAGACGACCCTCAGCAAGCCGATCCTGACGGTTCGCCTGGCAAGAGAACCAAGCCCACCAGGAAGCGAACTCGAAGAATCAGGCTGATTGCTTTCTTTGTGGCACACACACTCGGTGCAATCACATCCGTCCAAGCAATCATGTCAACGCGGACTGCACAGGGATCCATCGCCTGGGCCATCTCGCTAAACACGGTTCCCTACGTTGCCGTACCTGCCTATTGGATCTTTGGCCGATCCAAGTTTGACGGATACCACTTGAAACGACACACATCCGTCTTGGCCGAAAGCAAGGTCGAACAAAATGCGATCCGATTGCTTCGCGAAGGTGGCATGCTGTTTGAGGCACAAACACCGGCTGCGCAAAACCGCAAGAGACTCTTGGAAAATCTGGCTCAGATGCCAGTCACCCGATACAACGACGCAGACCTGTTGATCGATGGCGAGGAAACCTTTGACGCCATAATCGCAAGCATCAATCGAGCGACCGAATATGTGCTGGTTCAGTTTTACATCATTCACGCCGATGGTCTGGGAAACCGCTTGAAAGATGCGTTGATTGCCAAGGCAAATGAGGGCGTGCGAGTTTGTCTGATGTTCGATGCGCTGGGAAGTCACAGTTTGCCCGCCGCGTATCTCCGACAACTAACCGATGCTGGGGTCAAGACTGCGGCTTTCAGTACAACCAAAGGGCTACAGAATCGCTTTCGTATCAATTTTCGCAATCACCGCAAGATTGTGGTGCTCGATGGCAAGGAGGCTTTTGTCGGCGGGCACAATGTCGGCGACGAATATCTAGGAAAAGATGATGTCTTTACGCCATGGCGCGACACCCATGTCTGTGTACGTGGTCCAGTCGCGATGGAGGCGCAAGTGGCATTCAATGAAGACTGGAATTGGGCGACTGGAGAGCACTTGGAATTGAATTGGACTCCTCAACGCGCAAGTGAAGGAGACGTGCTCGCACTCTGTCTGCCAACTGGCCCTGCCGACACTTTTGAGACTGGGACATTGCTGCTGCTGGACCTGATCAACTCGGCGAACAAAAGCGTTTGGATCGCAACACCCTATTTTGTCCCCGACCAGCAGTTCGTTTCCGCTCTGCAACTTGCATCGCTTCGAGGCGTCGACGTTCGCATCCTTGTTCCCGAACAATACGACAACATCGTCGTGGGATTGACGACCTACTCGTACCTGGAGGAGTTGGAGAGAGCAGGCATCAAATTTCACTGGTACACAGGTGGTTTTATGCACCAAAAGGTGATCTTGGTCGACGAACTCACCGCCGCGATTGGGACAGCCAACTTCGACAATCGTTCGATGCGATTAAACTTTGAGGTAACCATGCTGCTGGAGGAAGAACAATTTGCTCAAGAAGTGAAACAGATGCTAGAGGCGGATTTGAAGAACAGCCGCCATGCCTCTGCCACCGAATACAGTGACCAAGCCTTACCATTCCGATTCGCAGTCCGATTCAGCCGACTGTTTGCGCCCATTCAATGAATGGGTGACGCTTGCTTTCTCCTCAAACTTAGGCGGCGATGTCCGTTATAACATTAAGCAATCGACATTGCACATCATGGCAGTCCGCTGTAATTCTTTAACCCCTATCGCATGTAGGTCAGTCTGGAGATTTGCTCGGTCTGCAAACCTGGCAACGGTCGATGAGACTGGCAATCTTCATCTTCCCGCAGCATTGCGTGCACTCCAGTACATCGACCTTGCAAGCCCACTTATATCCATCGGGTCATTTTGAAATCGCCCTTTGACTCTTGCTTTATCGCCCTAATTAACGATAGATCGACTGTCCTTCGACGAGCCCTAGAACCCTGATGCTTCGGTCACGGGGGGCAACAATCCAATGTTCCCTGATGCCCGCCGTTGCGTCGACATCGGCTTGGTCTTCCGTGGCATTTCAGGCTCCTTGAGTTCCTTTCATTTTTAGGACTCGCGTGGCCCCCAAAACCCAGGCCACCTCAGTCCTATCGCCAACCGATGCGGCGATCTTAGAGCTTGTCGCCTTCGCGGCGCCCGCCGCCCTGGTCGCTGGGACGGCTGACGATGTTGTTCAAGAAACTCTCACCGTTGACAGGTTTGCCTGCCAGGATGTCCGCTTCGGTTATCTTCGACAAGAAGATCGTGTGCTGGCCGATCACGCCGCGCCCCTGGTCGTAAACGATGTAGATGGACCCGTCATTGCTGAGTGTCGCCGAAGGGTAACTGATTTGACCATCGTCACACAAAAGCATTCGATGGGGAAAGGTCTTGCCATCATCGTCACTTAAGTAGGCCGTCATGCGAGTCCGCGCCGTCTTGTGTTTTTCCAGTTTGCGTTCCGTCCCGTTTTCGTCGGAATAGTAGTAGGTTTTCTTGCCGCTTTCCTCTTTCATCTGGACGTCATTTGCGACCAGCAAGACTCTTCCGGACGGGAGTGTTTTGAGGATGCACTTGGTGTTGATTGAGAATTGCATCGGGTAGTAACCGCCGAGATTCCAAGTCTTGCCGCCGTCGAAGGACTCGGCAAATTTTTGCCCCTTCTTGGCGCGATAGAACGTGAACAAGCTGCCGTCCCGGCGGATGATGGGCATTTGCTCGGCAAACACCGCATCGTTATCAGCGGGGAATTCGGAAACAAAAATCGGCTTGCCGTCGACGCCTTCTTTCAGGAAGCGAATTCGCACTTTGTCGGGGACGCCGACAAGCTTAAAGTCGTCCATGGAACGCATGATGGTTCCGTCAGGGAAGACCAGCGGCTTCATCACAGAGATGTTTTTGTTTCCCAGCAGACGAGGCGCGGTCCAACCGGTGTGCTCGTTTTCCGCATCGAGCATGGTGAATTCCCACGCGGAGGAGGCGAAGTCGTCTTTGCCTTTGAAATCGATATTTCTGAGGCCGATGAAGCGGATATTACCCTTGGGATCTTTCCACAACATCGGGTCCGATGCGCCTCCGCCAAGCAGTTCGCTGGGGTCAAAGACAAACACTTCTTTCCAGGTTTTGCCTCCGTCTGCGGAAGTCGAGATCACCGAGAATTGGCCTTTGTGGAACGGCGCTCGTTCGGCCTGGACGTTGGATCCGAACCAGGTTGCCCAGAGCCTGCCGCCCTCAGAGATTTCGACCTGCGGACAGCCTTGAAAGACCCTCAAATTGATACGGTGCTTGTGGTAGGGCACCTGTCCTTTGTAATTGATCTTAGTCAAAGACGGTGGCGTCTTTCCGCTGATTCCGTAGGGGAAATTTTGCGACACGTCTTCAGGGGACGGCATGGTTGTGTCGCCCAGTACCGATTCTGGGGACGCTGATTGCGGAGTCGCGGTTTGGGCATGGAGAACCCCAGCGAATCCAGGAAGCAGGCTGGCGATCAGTCCGCCGACAATCACGGACGCGGTTGCCCGGCGAACAAGCTGGACCTGGTTTAGCATGGCAATTCATTCTGGTTGAGGAAATGGTTTATCAATTCGGAGCTCTCAGCGTCGTTTGACAACACCGGGACGTTCAACAATAGACGAACGAAATGCGTTGAACACCCGAGTCATGCCAATGGAAATCTCAGTGGTTCAGGGGTTGCACTCGGAGCAGTGTGGGCGCCGCACCGAGCGATCATCAAAACGCTGTCTCGCTCATGTTGGGCGTTGTGGGGCAAACTCCGTTGTCAAATTGGGCAAAGGCTCTGGTTGGGGGTATCATGCTTCATTGCGGAAAGAAGATCTGGATCCGCGAGTCTGTGTCGTGCCGTTATGTGTCGTACACTAAAAATACAATGGGAGTTGCCAGCGAGTGTCCGAGGTCACGCAGATTCTGAATCAGATTCAGCAAGGGGACGCTGCTGCCGCGGCTGATTTGTTGCCGCTGGTTTATACCGAATTGCGCCGCTTGGCACGTCACAAGATGAAGAGCGAAGCGGCGGGGCAAGCCCTGCAGCCCACGGCACTCGTGCATGAAGCCTACGTGCGTCTGGTCGGTTCCGAGGATCTGCCAAAGTGGGACAATCGTGGGCACTTCTTTGCGGCGGCGGCTGAAGCGATGCGACGAATTTTGATTGAGAATGCTCGGCGACGGCAGAGCCTTAAACGTGGCGGAGACCGCAAGCGTTTTGAGGTGGCCGAAGACGATGCGATCATCGACGCCGGCGATGTGGACGAGTTGCTTGATCTAGATTCGGCATTGACGAAGCTAGCGCTGTGTGAGCCGGAAATGTCCAAGCTGGTTGAACTGAGATACTTCGCAGGGCTGTCGGTCGAGGAGTCGGCGGAGGTGCTCGGTGTGTCGCCGAGAACGGTCAAGCGAAACTGGGCTTTCGCGCGGGCATGGCTGGGTCGCGAACTCAATTCTGACGTGGAAGGTTGAATTTGTTGGCCCCGGTCGCATCCGAATCTCGCATTGCGTTTCGTCGGGGGTGAAAGTGTTGCCACTTGTGAATCGGATTGCCTTTGTCTCCGGCGAGCTCGCGGATTCCACCAGAAGTTATCGGGCACCATGGCTGTCGCATCAGAAAAATCGATCTTCTTTCAAGCACTCGACATAGCATCGCCCCGCGAGCGAGCGGCGTATGTCCAGCAAGCCTGTGCGGGAAACGAGGACCTGTTGACGGCAGTCTCCGCGTTGCTTCTGGAGAACGAGCGGGACGGCAACCCTGTCGACCGACCCTTGGCAGCGGCGTTCCTGCCGACGGGCGTTCAAATATTCGACGACGAGGCCTCAGCCTCACAGTTTCCTCCGGGCACGATGGTCGGCCCCTATCAGTTGATGGAACGAATTGGCGAAGGCGGATTTGGGTGGGTCTTTGTTGCCCAGCAACAGTCACCGATCCAGCGGCGTGTTGCCCTAAAGATCATCAAACCGGGGATGGAATCCCGCGAAGTCATCGCTCGCTTTGAGGCGGAGCGGCAGGCGATTGCCTTGATGGATCATCCCAACATCGCTCGCGTATTTGACGCCAGTGTGACCCAGTCGGCTCAGCCGTATTTTGTGATGGAGCTGGTACGAGGTGTTCCACTGACCGAGTTTTGCGACAGCCACCAACTTGACATGTCGGAGCGACTTGAATTGTTCATGACCATCTGTCATGCCGTTCAGCACGCTCATCAGAAAGGAATCATTCATCGCGATCTGAAGCCGTCCAATATCCTTGTGACGCTACAGGACGGAAAGCCACTGGCAAAGGTCATCGATTTTGGTGTGGCCAAGGCGATCGGCCAGAGTTTGACGATCAAGACAATCTACACGCGGTTTACGTCAATGGTCGGCACTCCGGCGTACATGAGTCCCGAGCAGGCTGCGATGAGTACCGATGACGTCGATACGCGAAGCGACATTTATTCACTCGGTGTCTTGCTTTACGAAGTGTTGACCGGTTCAACACCGTTAGCCCCAGACCGCTTGCAGGGTGCCGGATTTGATGAACTTCGTCGGATCATTCGTGAGGAGGAACCCCCGCGCCCAAGCGCTCGTCTGAGCACACTGGACAATGATCTCGCGAGAACTGTTGCTGTCAATCGTCGGTTGGTACCGGAAACGCTTTCGACAGCCATGAAACGCGATCTCGATTGGATCGTGATGAAGGCATTGGACAAGGATCGAAATCGACGTTATTCGACGGCGGGGGCGATGGCCGAGGACGTTTCGCGGTTTCTTTCCGATCAGCCGATCAACGCGCGTCCGCCATCGACCAGGTATCGATTCGCCAAATTTATACGTCGAAACAAGGTGGCCATCTCCACCGTATCGTTGGTCGCCCTCGCGTTGATTCTTGGAACTGCGATGAGCGTTTGGCAGGCGCGAGAAGCAATCAAAGAACGTGACGAGAAGGTGATCGCATTGAGAGAGGCACGCGCCGCCGAGCACGCTGCCAACGAAGCACGGACTGAGCTAGAGAAGTTCAATGATCGGCTTAATTCGACGACGGTGCTGTTGGCAGCGGGACGAGCCAATGCCGACGCTCAGCGATGGGCTGATGCATACGCTGCGTACACCGAAGCGACGCAAGTGCTGCCGAAGTACTTTCTCGTGTGGCTCGAGCGAGGTGGGTTGAACGCCAAACTGGGACGCTGGGGTGTTGCCGCGACGGATTTTTCCAAAGCGGTTGAAATCGGTTTTCCGATCGAACAGGCAGAACTGTCAGGCGTTGCACAGGTCTTGCGATACGCGGGTGAATTGGACGCCTACGACACACTGTGCGACAAATTTCGGCGTTCGGACGTGAATGATCCAATGGCCGTCGCTGCGCGGGGGCGACTAGTAGGCGAACTGTCGTCACCCGAGGCTGCTACGTTGGCCGATCGGGCGGAAAGGATGCTTTCGGGGATGGATGACGAAAGCAATCCAACGGCAATTCACCAGCCCAAAGCGAAATTCCACAGATATGCCAAAATGTTCTACGGCGTGAACCTGTACGTGGCTGGCTGGGCACATTTGAAGGCTGGAAACTATGAGCGCGCCATCCAACGTTTGGAGGAGTCGAATCGGGCGGTTTGGTTCGGACGCGGCATTGCGGATCCTCTCATTGCGATTGCTCACCATAAAATGGGCAATGCCGAAGATGCCGTTCGTTGCTTTGATCAATCGCAGTCGATGCTGTTCCGGTTGCTGGATGAAAGCATCGAGCAATCCAAAGGGTCGCCGTCCATCCCATGGGTCGACTGGGTCGAGTTTCTGATCAATCATCGCGAGGCCAGCATCGTCGTGAAGGGACATACGCCAGCAGTCGACCCACGACTACGACAGGTACAGAAGCTCGCTGAAGCGACCATCGCAGATTGACAGGCTCTTCCCCCAGTTCGGTTTGCTCTGCCGGTTCGTCGATCGGTTCCGCAAATTTTTTGGCCCCGGCGATGAGCGGATTTCGCATTGCAGATGAAGGCCTAATCATCGACGAAGTCTCGCTACGTTTAGATCGTTGATTGCTTTGAAATGATTTGGCCTACGGGTGCGTCAATATTTCGAAGTGGGGTAAGCTTCTAGCTTGCCATCACCACACCGGGTGAATCGCAAGCTGGAAACTTACCCCACGAATTGTCGACCCAAAATTCGAATCCGGACGCACCACTAGTTGAAGTCACCAGTCCTACTCAAACCGCCACTAACGGAATTCAGTTCGATGCCAAGAGCTTCCTTTTTCTGTGTTTTTCCACTTTTGTTTAGTACATCGCTGATTGCCGACGACTGGCCGCAGTGGCAGGGACAGGACCGAAATGCCGTCTCGAAAGAAACGGGGTTGTTACAGCAATGGCCCGAAGCCGGGCCTCCGCTTGCTTGGCGAGTCGACGGACTGGGTGGCGGAGAGAGTGCTCCTGCCGTTGCTGACGGCAGACTGTTTGGAATGAGCAATCGCGATGGTCAAGAAATCGTTTGGGCACGCTCCGAAGATGATGGAAACGAGATCTGGTTCGCGTCGTTGGGTGACGCCGTGGACCAACGAGTGCCTCAATCCAAGGAAGGACCGGGTTGTACTCCGTCGGTTGATGGCGATCGCTTGTATGTGATCGGGATGAGCGGACGAGTGGCATGCCTGAACGTCAAAGACGGCGAAATTGTTTGGCAGAAAAGCCTGGTCGATGACTTCGGTGGCGTCGCCCCGATGTGGAGTTTCCGCGAATCGCCACTGGTTGACGGCGAACAAGTGATTTGCACTCCGGGAGCGTCCGACGCGATGCTCGTCGCACTGAACAAGCAAACGGGCGAAACGATTTGGAAAACCAACATGCCGGGCGAGTCCACCGAGGCAGATAGCGGTCGAGCAAGTCGTCAGGAAAACACGCCTCGCAGCGAACCACCGCGTCGCGAACCAAGTGATCGTTCCGCTCCGACAATCAACGGCACCAAATATCCGGAGTTGTTCGTCAGTGAACATTGGGGGATGACGGGTTTTTCTCACAAGGTCCCCGCCGGAAAGTATCTCGCCAAGCTGTATTTCGCCGAAACGTACAACGGAATCACCGATGAAGGGCAGCGAGTCTTCGACTTCAACGTAGAGGGCGAGGAATTCAAAGACTTTGACATTTGGAAAAAGGCGGGCGGACCACGAAAAGCATACGTTGAATCGGTCCCGGTTGAGGTGACCGATGGGGAGTTGAGCATTGTCTTTACCGGGAAGGTGCAGAGCCCAGCCATCAAAGCGATCGAGATCATTCCACAGGGTGATGATGCGAAAGATGTAGACTCAATCCGGATCAAGGCCGGCGAATCGAATTCGTTCAAAGATTCCGATGGGAATGTTTGGCTGGCAGATCAAGGTTTCACTGGAGGGGCGACAAGCACGGGAGTCTTCAACTTCGGAGGTGGCAGCGCCCGTGGATCAGGTGGCCGAGGAGGATTTGGCGGACGCGGTGGATTTGGCGGACGCGGTGGATTCGGCGGACGCGGTGGTGCTCGATCGGGAGCGGCATACGCTTCGGTGATCGCCATCGATTTCGAAGGGCAGCGTCAATACGTGCAATTCACAGCGAATGCGCTTGTCGGTGTTTCAGCCAGCGATGGCAAGTTGCTTTGGCAGTACAAAGCACCGGCAAACGCGATGGGCATCAACTGTTCCACACCGATCTCTCAAGACGGTTTGTTGTTTGCAGCTTCGGCCTACGGGGCCGGTGGAGGAGCCGTCAAATTAGTGAAGGGCGAAGACGGAGGAATCACGGCGGAAGAAGTCTATTTCACACCCAGAATGCAAAACCACCATGGTGGGATGATCGCGGTTGATGGCTGTCTGTATGGAGCCAACGGCGGAAATGGTGGCGGGATCATGACCTGTCTGGATTTTCAAACCGGCGACACGCTATGGCGAGATCGCAAGGGGCCGAAAGGATCGTTAATGCTGGCAGACGGTCGACTCTATCTGCGTGGTGAAGAAGGAGAGATCCTGCTTGTTGAACCATCGCGAGAGGGATTCGTTGAGCATGGCCGTTTCGAGCAACCCGACCGCACCGACGTCCCCGCATGGGCGCATCCGATTGTTGCCAACGGAAAGCTTTACATCCGTGATCAGGGATTGCTGCTCTGCTACGACGTAAGCGCCAAATGATTCCCAGCTGGCAGGGGCAGCGCACGGGAGAATGACTTGATCCAGTAACGCTTGAATCGAAAGCATACGAACCGTGGCTGTTTCATGCTGGCGGGGCGAGCGTTCGATTGCGTTGAAAGCTCAATCTCCACACGGCCGCTGCCAAAACGGTCAGTTGAATCCAGTAAGCTGCCCACACGTAGCTTGGGACGTGAAAAGAAACTGAGAATTCTGATTGTTGGTGAAAGGATGGCCGAGACGCGATGAACGCGGCGACGAATAGTTGCAGCAGGGCAAAAGCTCGGTAGCGATTCGGAACGGCCAGTCCAAGGAACACCTGCATCCAAAATGCAATCGTGATCGCATCCGGAATGACAATCTGGTTTCCGCCACCAAAGATTTCATTGGGGAAAAACCGGGTCGGCCAGGAAAGTGCGGTGATCGCCCACCAACAAAGGCACTGAACGACTGCCCACACAAACAGAAAAAGACAGCCTTGGCCTAAACGTCGCAGCGGTTGTGGCGCTGTCGACCCGTGCGAGGCCAGCGGACCGGTTGTGTCGTTGTTGTTCTGCGGACCTGTCTTTTTCGTGGGGCCTGGACGCAGCAGGAAATAGCTGGTGCCCAGGGCGATCGTTAAGAGGACCAGGCCAGCCAGCAAGATAAGCTTGGTGTTGTAGTCAATCCCGATGTTTGACAGCACGCGAAACGGCAGCAAACCAACCACCGTTATAACGCCAATCACATACCCAGCACGCAAAAGCCCGGCAAGGTTTTGTTTGCGATCAGGCCGGGCAGTTTCGCCGGAGGCGACATTTCGAGTCGCGACGGCAGGGGGATTTGGTTCAGGCGATTCCAGTTTCGGTTCATCGGAATCGTTCACTGTTTTCTCTCGGTTTCCAGATTGCATGTCACCGTGCTGCAATTTGTAGCGGTGCGTGGGCCGTGGAAAGCAGCCCTGCCGAGATGACATGGCCTAGCTCCGGTGAGTTCCCTAACGATCCTAGATCCCTTTGGGTGACGCATCGTGCGCCAAAACACTGGGAGAAATTCACCGACCGCTCTTGAGCCCGTCAATCGCCGCAATCATTGGAAGGCAGGCGTCGGATAGCCGCCTCGCTACAGTATTTCCCACGCGTTGCCCATTGCCATTCCGACGGGCATTTGAAGAAGAAAGAAGAACATGAACGTGATTGAAACAAAATGAACGATCCATTGAATCAGTCTGCTTCGACAAGCAGCGAACTTCAAAAGCCACTGGCAACAACGCTCTTGCTGCTACGCCTCGGAGTGGCACTCGTATTCTTCATGTGGACGTTGGACAAGCTGCTTAACCCGGAGCATGCCGCAAGTATCTTCGAGCGATATTATCAAATGCCCGGACTTGGATCCGCCCTGATGGTCGGTCTCGGTGTCGCTCAAATGATCTTGGTCGTGGCTTTCGCAACAGGCACGTTTCGCACCGTTTCCTACGGGCTGATAACGATTCTTCATGCGATTTCAACCGCGAGTTGCTACCAGCAATACATGAATCCTTGGGAGAAACCGAACCTCCTCTTCTTTGCCGCATTCCCGATGCTCGCGGCCTGTATTGGACTTTGGCTGCTCCGGCGATGGGACGTCTGGACAGTCGATGGATTGCGCGGACGCGTGAAAAACGCTCCGCACTAACGGGAAATCAGTCCTCTAATCTTCTTTTGTCAATTCGAAGAAACCATGAACGGCAAACTCATTCACGTTCTCACGTCGACCGCTACTCTGCTCGCCATCATCGCAGCAGTCTCCTCGAAAGCTCACTCGCAATCTCCGGACGGAAAATCTGACCGGGAACCGTCGTTCACCCAAGGTGAAGTGCGAACGGGTATTACGAAACTGTACCAATGGACTGGAAACAACCCACGCACCGCCAATGTTGGCTCGATCCAAGCGGCAGACGGCACCAAATGGACCGTGCCTGCCAAGACGCATTTTCAATCCGCGACCAAAGCGGCAGATCTGTACAATGAAGCCAATGGAGTCAAACCTGGCGGAATCGGCGATGTTGATCTGGAAGCGATTCCGGTGATCGACGCCGGTGGGGACGAACTGTTCACTGCATACGTTTTTGGGGATAACTATTTCGAGTTCTATGTGAACGGCAAACTGTTGGCAGTTGATCCGGTACCGATGACGCCGTTTAACAGCACTGTCATTCGCTTCAAGTCGCAGCGCCCGTTCACCGTGGGAATCATGGGCGTCGATTGGGAAGAACGACTCGGGCTGGGCTTTGAACAGTTCCGCGGCGCGCCGTTTCATCAAGGAGACGCGGGATTGGTCGCAGTGATCAAAGACGCTGCTGACGAAACGGTTGCGATAACCGATCGGAGTTGGAAGGCCCAAACGTTTTACATCGCACCACTGAAGACGAAGGAGTGCTTGGTTGTCAGTGGAGCCATCCGTGACAGCTCGAAATGTAGTACGGAGGACACCGCAGACGGAACAGCTTACTTCGCGGCTCACTGGCCCATTCCGGCAAACTGGGCCGCTACCGACTTTGACGATAGCGATTGGCCGAACGCAGTCACATTCACCAACGATTATGTTGGTGTTGACAACAAACCGGCATACACCAACTTCACAGACTTGTTTGACGCACCTGATTCGGATGCGCAATTCATCTGGTCATCGAGTCTGGTGCATGACAATCTGGTGCTGATGCGAACCACCGTTGACATCAGTAGGTAGCATCTTTCAGCTCAAATTTGCCGTCGAGGCGGACGTCCGGACGAAATGAAGACTGATACAACGCAGGCGATCATCGCCCGAATGAAGCCGGAACAGTTGCCCGTTGCTGAGCACCGACTGCACGGCTGGACCCATTTTGCTGGTTTGTATGCTGGCGAGCACGTCGCGGCGACGGAGTTTGTGATTGGTGCGACATTCGTTGCATTGGGTGCCACAACGACAGACATCTTGATTGGCCTGTTGATTGGAAACATCCTAGCCGTGTTGAGCTGGACGTTGATCACCGCGCCGATTGCGGTTCAGACGCGACTGAGTCTTTACACCTATCTTGAAAAGATCGCTGGCGACTCGATGACCAGTCTTTTCAACTGGGCCAACGTGTTGATCTTCACCGTCATCTCAGCGGCGATGATCACCGTTTCCAGCACGGCGGTGCGGTTGTTATTCAATATCCCTGCTCAACTGCAATGGTATCCCACCAACAGTTTGTTCGTCGCAGTGGTTTTAGCCGTTGGCGCGATCGTTGTTGTCGTTGCCATGTACGGTTTTGATGCGGTTGCTGAGTTTTCCGGGCTGTGTGGCCCCTGGTTGGTTGTGATGTTTGTCAGCGGTGCGTTGGTGCTGTTCCCCGCGTTGGCGGAATCGGTACTCGGCCGAACGCGACTGGACAGTCTGGCTGAGTTCATCACCATCGGGGACCGTTCGATCTGGACGGGTGTGAACAGCCAGGGCGAACCGGGCATCGGGCTATTGGAAGTCATCGGATTTGCGTGGGCGGCCAATACACTGACTCACTTTGGATTGATCGACATGGCCCTGCTTCGCTACGCCAAGCGATCGATTTACGGGCTGTGTACCAGTGCGGGAATGTTGTTCGGTCATTACATCGCCTGGATCGCCGCCGGCATCATGGGGGCGGGAACAGCGGTTTTGCTCAAGTCGACCATCGCCGAGCTCGATCCGGGTGATGTCGCATTTCGAGCCCTCGGATACTCCGGCTACGTCATCGTGATCGTGGCCGGTTGGACGACCGCCAACGCGAACCTGTATCGCGCTGGTCTGGCGGCTCAAGCGATTTTCCACAACCATTCGCGCATGAAGGTAACGGCCACCGTGGGCGTCATCACTGTGCTGGTTGCCTGTTTCCCGTTCGTGTTCAGCCAGATGTTACCGCTGCTGACGTATGCGGGGTTGTTGGTGGTTCCCGTCGGTGCGATCGTGTTTGCCGAACACTTCATCTTTCCACGCATCGGATTGACACGTTACTGGGCACACTACCGCAACCTGACGCATAGCACACCAGCCGTGGCTTCTTGGGCCGCCGGCTTGCTGTTTGGATTTGGATTGCAGGCGCTGAACGTGATCTCGTTCTTCTACCTATTCTTGCCCACTTGGGCATTCACGATCGTGCTCTACACGCTGCTGGCTCGCAGCTACGGCGCCGCTGAAACGTACCCCGCCGAAGAAGCCGCCGATCGAGAACTATCCGGCGCGGTCAAGAAAATGCAGGATCGGCAAGCGATTTCCGACGGCCAGCCAGTCGTTGATACGACCATGCTATCGAAGGTGCTCGGCGGTCTCGCGTGGACCAGTTTAGGGCTGACACTGATTCTGGCTTTGGTGGTGATGTTCTCAAGCCCGGACATGATCACCTATGACAAGAACGTCGCCATTTTTCACCGCTGGGGATTCGTCTTCACGATCATCTACTTCGCGTCTTCCTACTGGGCACTTCGCCGAGGCAAATCCGCCCGCGGCGCCGGGGTCAATTCCGCCATCGCGTCGTGAACCTACAGAGCACTCCCATGCAATTGAATCAATCCAACTTGACTCAGCTTCCTGCGGAACTGAATTCGCCCCGCTATGATCGCTCGCGAATCAAGCCCGGTATCGTTCACGTTGGCGTCGGCGGATTCCATCGGTCGCACCAAGCGTACTACACCGATGAACTGATGCGGTCGAACGATCCCAGCGACGCATCGACCTGGGGCATCTGTGGGGTTGGGCTGCGTCAGGCCGATCGGAAAATGGCCAACGTGCTGCAAGACCAAGATTGTCTTTACACACTGATCGTCAAAGAGCCCAGTGGCGGTGTGCAAAATCGAGTCATTGGCTCGCTGGTGGATTTTTTGCTCGCTTGCGACCATCCGACAACGGTCATCGAGCAAATGGCAAGCCCCGACACCAAGATCGTTTCGTTGACGATCACAGAGGGTGGCTACAACGTCGATCCGGTCAGTGGCGATTTTGATGCAGCGAACGCCGACGCCATTTACGATTTGGAAAACCCCGGTCACCCTCGGTTGGTGTTTGGCTACCTGACTGCAGCGCTTCGATTGCGGCGTGAGCGAGGGCTGCCGGCGTTCACCGTGCAATCCTGTGACAACATTCAGCACAACGGTGACCTGACTCGCAAAATGCTGCTCGGCTTTGCTCGGCAACAAGATGCCGAACTTGCGAAATGGATCGAAGCCGAGGTCTGTTTTCCCAACGCGATGGTGGATCGAATCACTCCGGTCACCACTTCCGAGGACATCGAGTATTTGAACAATCAATTTGGATTGGAAGATGCCTGGCCGGTGACCTGCGAACCGTTCTGCCAGTGGATCATCGAAGACACCTTCTCAAACGGACGCCCTGAATGGGAGAAGGTCGGTGTTCAATTTGTCACCGACGTCACGCCCTACGAGACGATGAAATTGCGGCTGCTCAACGCCGGCCATTCGGTACTTGGTCTGCTTGGTTCCGTATTCGGCTATCAAACCATTGACCAAACCGTCGGCGACGATCTGTTCGCAACGTTTTTGCAAGGGTTTTTTGATGACGAGGCCTCGCCGGTGTTGGATGCGGTCGAAGGCATCGATTTGCGCCAATACAAAGCCACGCTGATCGAACGTTTTAGTAACCCTAACATCAAAGACAATTTGGCACGCATCTGTCTGGAAAGTTCAAGCAAGTTGCCGGTCTTTTTGCTGCCAACCATTCACAAGAACTTGGAACAAGGCGGCCCGATCGATCATGCGGCACTTGTGATCGCCGCTTGGTGCTACTACAGCGATCATCACACCGACCGCCATGGAAACGCCCTCGACGTAATTGACGAACAACGGGCCGCATTGCAAGAAGCTGCTAAAAAGACGTCCAGCGACCCACTTGCCTTCATCAAACTTGATTCTGTGTTCGGAAATCTTGCCAACAACGCACGTTTCGCGGAAACCTATAAACGGCTATTGACGCAACTGTATCGTGACCCTGACGTAACAATCCTGATGCGTCAGGTTTCGGCTTAGTCGCTGCTGTCGGAATACGATCGGAATTTACACTCACTCCTTGAAAGGTCTGACCAACCAATGTTTAAAACGTTAACACGCTCCTTCCTTCTGACATCCCTGATGGCAATTCCTACGATGGCACAAGAAACGTCGACCGCTTCCACACTCTCAGAACAGTTGGCTGAAAAAGCTGCCGGCTTCGCCAAACGCGCGCCAGCCGATCGTCTGGAGACCTTCGCCAAAGGGATCTCTGATGTTCGCGACAGCGGCATCGAAAAGTCGGCCAAGCAAGTCGGTGATGACGCCGTTGATGGAACATTAAAGGGATGGAAGGGGGATTCTGTCACGCTCAGCAAGTTGTGGAGCGAAGGCCCGGTGGTCTTGATGTGGTATCGCGGCGGTTGGTGCCCGTACTGCAACATTCAGCTGCGTGCCATGCAGCAATCGCTGGACAAGATTGAAAACGCGGGCGCAAAGCTGGTAGTTTTGACGCCTGAACTGCCCGAGAAGGCAAAGGAGACCGCTGAAGCAAGCGGCATTTCAATCGTGGCTCTCCACGACAAAGATTTGAAACTTGCCAAACAGTACGGGATCGTTTTTGAGCTGCCCGATGCGATTGCACCGATGTATCAGGCGCGATTGCCGCAATACAACGGCAGCGACGCAATGGAACTACCATTATCCGCGACCTACGTTATCAATTCCTCCGGCACAATCACCTACGCATTCCTGGACGCCGACTACAAGAAGCGAGCAGAACCCAGCGAAGTCATTGCCGCTGTGAAGGCTGCAGCGAAGTAGACGACAAGAAGGTGAAGCACCAGGGGAGATCCACGACCCAAAAACCAAGGTGTGGACAGAGCACTTGGAACAGGAAAACTCAACCTGGCCAGCCAGTGGTGATGCTGGATCTCAATCGATCTCGCCTGAATGGTTAATGCCGCAGTGCTTGTCACGCGACGAACGATGTGACTTGGCAGAACCGACGTCGGACCACGTTGTGTCTCGTTGCGCCCTCGACTGGTGATGGCGACACCGCGAATGCGGGCCCCGCGGTCGATCACGGGACAGCCGACTTCAGGCCCGAGAAGTTTGATGTCCGTACCAAAGATTTCAGCGAAGGCAGAGTGTCTGGGCGTCGCATGATCATTGACCGGCTGGTCGGGCAAACGACAGCTCAGCTTTCCGTCCAGAACGCTGGCCTTGGTGAGAATCCATCCGCCAGTGTCGACGATGGTTCCGATGCCGACCGATTTAGAATCAACCAACCATTCCACGACCGATTGAGCAATCCCCTGACTTGGAGCGACGAATGCCATTCGCAGTGGATGTGGGATTCCAGTCGCAGTGTCGATCGACTCGATTTGCTTCAGGTCATTCCATTGCAGATTGGCAACTTCCGATCGGTGGTGGGTTTCTCCCATGAAAGCGGCGACGTAGCGTCCCTGCCGGTTGAATACGCCGCCGCCCGACATGCCGCCATAAAAGTGAATGAATTTGGTGTCGAAGGTGTGGTGCCACAACAGGTTCAGAGGATGTTTGACAGTCGCTGCAGCGATCTTCGGTGTGCGTTCCATCAACCACTGCCCCTTGTCGATGGCCGGATATCCAGCGAGGACGACCGGATCGCCCGGTTTCAAGGTTGACGATTCGGCAATCTCCGCGAAGGGCCAGGAGCCGGGTGTTGTGATTTTCACGAGGGCAATGTCTGTGATCGGATTCGTACCCAGCGCGACTGCGTCAGCATCCCGGCCATCCGCCAGACGAACCGTCAACCGTTCCCCCGGCAAATGTTCCGTGTGGGCACAAGTCAGGAGATAGCCGTCTTCCGAAACAATGACGCCGCTCCAGCGGTCAAAATCTTTTCCGTCAAATCCAAGTCGATGTGTTTGGTATCGTCCGCGTAGACGCACTCCGTCGTGAGAATGGTTGGGGGATAGGCCTCGCGGTCCCCGGCGAGGACGTTCGCGGTGGGACATGCCCATGAAGGTGCGCGAGCGGTCTGGAATTGTCTAAGCTTCTGCACTGAATTGACGGGTGATGTGGACCCCAATAGCTGTTCCATCTGCCGAATCGCTTATGATGCTTGTTGGTAGACAGATCCTTTATCGGCGAGGTCATTCGATCTCGCAGCTTTCTCGTTTGCTGCAGACATTTCTCTCCATTTCATCCAAACACACCGCTCGCGAGTCACTGGCGGATCTTTTTTACTCAAGCGCACCAGGCCCCATGAAATCAATTCAGTCATCGATCGTTGCAGGGATTTGTATCGTTTGTGCAAGCACCGTGTTTGCACAGCCTGGCAAACAGATCGAACCTTATGCCGTCACCGCAAAGACGGTGACGCTGGCAGAGCCAGCCGTTTTGAAACTCGATCCCGATGCGATCAACATCCTGGTTCCCAATCTGGGACAGCTTAGCGCCGAGCTTCAGCCGGTGGTGAGAAACTTTATGATTTTGTGGTGCGAGGCGAAAAAGGATGGGCCTTGTCACGTTCAATGGACGGTGGCAGCGCCAGCTGAAGGCCAGTACGAAGTCACAGTGTCCGTCGACGGAGTGGGATCTCGTCTGGTCGTTAGCTGCAACGATCAACAGCAGGAGGCAACTGTTACTGAGAAGGGTTGGCACCGAATGGTACTCGGGAATCTTTCATTGAAAGCCGGGGAGAACATCGTGCGGCTGGATGTAAACGCCGCTGCAGTGAAGGCGGGCAAACGCACCAAACGTTTCTTGCTAAGCGCCTTGGAACTAGCGCAGCCGGTCGTCAAGGCAGCAATTGCGAAAGAGGCTGCGGCGATCAGACAGCAACCAGACTGGTTCAAGGATGCGGGATACGGGTTGATGTTCCAATGGACGAATCGCGCGACGCCTCCGGAAGGCCCGATTAAACCATGGGAAGAAAAAGTCGATGATTTTGACCTGGATCAATTTATCCAGTTGGTCGACGACTCCGGCGCGGCCTATGTGATCTGGTCGGCAACCTGGGGTAATCAGTATCTCTCTGCACCGGTGAAGTCACTTGACGAAATCATTTCCGGTCGCACCACGCGTCGAGATCTCTTGGGTGAGATGGCGGATCGACTTCATCAGAAAGGCGTCAAGCTAATTTTCTATTATCACTATGGCTACGAATGCTATCACTCGCAGGACACCGCATGGCTAGAAGCCGCCGGAGGATACAAAGCGGATAAGACTCAGCTCTATGCAAACGTCATGAAGATTGTTTCGGAACTGGGAGCTCGTTACGCGGACAAGTTGGATGGCTGGTGGTTTGATGGAGGTGCCCGGTATCTGAATTGTCATTTTGATGGATCTTCGGGTGCGGAAGGAATTCTGACTGCTCCGCTGAAAGACATCACTGCCGCAGCCAGGACAGGGAATCCCAACCGAGTGGTTGCGTACAACTCTTGGATCAAGCCCCAGATCACGGACTATCAAGACTACTATGGTGGCGAAGGCCAGACGGGATTCAACCCAGACGAGTTAACGGAGGGCGTTTTCAAGGAGGGCCGTCAGCAGGGACTGCAGGCACACGGCTGTTTTATTTTGGAAAAGCGTTGGGGGCACATTGAGACCGACACGCCGATCGCAAAGCCAAAGTTTAGTCTCCAGCAATTGACGCAGTTTGTGACAAGGGCTCGACAAGGCCGCTACCCGTTGTCAATCAATTTGGAAATGTATGAAGACGGGTCTGTGTCCGCCGAATCAGCGGCTTTGCTGAAGGAACTAAAGGCCACAGTTCAACGTCCCAACGTCCGTGCACAGAACGTTCGCGTCCAATTGCCGGGTGAGACTGCGACCGCTGCCGCTGGCGCAGATGCTCCAACTGATGACGGCCAGAATGCATTCCCAGGCGTGAAAACGGATTTCCATGGATATGATCGCTACGATGGAGTGAAAACCTCCAGCGGCCAACTCTCGGTGATCTGCCCCAAGCAAGCTGCGGCGGGCAAGCCGTGGCTGTGGCGCAGTTTGTTTTGGGAGAGGCTTCCCAAAGTCTATCAGGCAGATTTGAAACTCGTGGACCAGGGCTACCACGTGGTCCTGGCTTTCGGTGATGTGCATGGCCACCCCAAAGGAAATGGGGCGATTGATGCGGCATATGAATTGCTGACCACCGAGTATGGATTCTCGAAGCAATGTTCGATGGCATCCATCAGTCGCGGAACTCTATCGCTGTTCACGTGGGCGTCGGTCAATCCGGAAAAGGTGAGCAGCATCTATGTCGACAACGGGGTCTGCAATGTGGACAGCTGGCCGGGCGGCAAAGTCGTGCCTGGCAGTGGCTCGGACGCCAATGGCGCTCCAAAGTCATGGCAAGGGATGAAGGAGGTTTACGGTTTCACCACCGACCAGGAACTTCTCGATGCCAAGGTCAGCCCGATTGATAAGTTGGAGTCGCTGGCGAAGGCAGGGGTTCCAATTTTGATGGTTTGCGGCAGCAATGACAGCACGGTTCCTTACGAAGAAAACGACGCCCTGTTGGAAGAGCGGTACAAGAAACTAGGTGGGTCGATCGAAGTGATTGTGGAGGACAAGGGGCACACCCACGGCATGGACGACCCAACACCCATCCTGGAATTCATTCAGAAGCACACGCCACAACAAGTGCCGGCGAAATAACCGGGGAAGTCAGCTTCATCAAGAACCGGACGATAGTATCGTATCGATGGTTCTCATGAAAAACCTGGCATCTATAATGCACGCCATTATCTGTTCGGGCATTGTGTTAAAAATTGATTTAAATTGTGAGCGACCCCATGTTAGAAAATGAGCGGAGCGACCGAAACGTTGGTGTCGTCAACGTGTCGCGACGACAAACGACTTCTGGGCGTCGTTCGTACTACCTTGGTCGATGTCTGACCATGACCGCCCTGCTTGGCTGCTGGGCCAGTTTGGATGTCGGCGCTGCCATCGTGACGAACATCGGTACGACCGGGGTTGCAGGCACCAGCGGCGCCGATGGCGATCCTGGTCAGGATGGCGGTGATGGTGGTGTCGGCGAGCATGTCAACCAAGACTACACCAGTTCTGACGCGGACAATCGACTGACCGTCCGCGGAGGTGCCGGTGGAACCGGGGGCAACGGTGGCTCCGCTCTCTCTGGTGGCTTTGATGGCGGCACTGCAGGTAACGGGGGCGACGGTGGCAATGCCACTGGTTCTGTTTCAACGTCTGGCTCCGGGCTGGTTCGCAGCTGGGCATCGATCTTGGGTGGCAACGGTGGGGACAGCGGTTCTGCTGGGATTGGGGGCGCTCCCGGAAATGCCGGGGCAATTGGTAGTGGAGGTAACGGAGGGACCGCAGCTGTCACGAGCATTGTGACAGCCGTTTCATCCGATGGTGATACCGACGCGCGCGTGCAGCTCAGTGGGGGCGATGGTGGGAATGCATATTCTTCTGGAGGATCCGGAGGCAATGGCGCAGCCGTCAGTGTCTCTTCAGTCGTCGCCCAATCAATGAGCAATACTGAAAGTCAAGCGGAGACGCTCGTTTTCGGCGGCCAGGGAGGCCATGCTGCAGGAACTGGGAATGCAGGCAACGGCGGCAATGCATCGGTGGTGAATGCAGTCACCACAAGCGGAAGCCAACAACGAGACGTTCAACTCTTTCAGGAAGCGTACGCAGGCAGTGCCGGTAATTCGACAGACGGAGCGGTCGGTCTTGCGGGAACGGCAACCAATGATTTGACAACTTCAGTCGATAGTGCCTCGACCTACGGAGGGTTCCGCACCGAGGGTGGTTATGGAGGAAACCGGCAGTCCAGCTCGGGTATCGCCGGCGGTGGCGGAAGTGCCGAGTCGACTGTGGATTTGACCAATACCGGGGATAGCTATGCAGATAGTGAGGTGAGGGGCGGACAGGGTGGTGACGCGACCGGCGGTGCTTCGGGCGGAGACGGAGCCAATGGCACTGCGAATCTCACGTTGCGATCGATGACTGGCATTGCGGATGGTTTTGTCGTGGCGTTTGGCGGCGATGGAGGCGCGGGAATCGAGGGGGCAGGGAACGGTGGCGGTGGCGGTATCGGTACTGTGAACGTTGTCGTCCAAGGCGAAGACGATGCAACGGCGTTTGGCAACGCGATCGGCGGCGTCGGTGGTTATACCGACGGCACCGGTATCGGAGGAAATGGTGGAACTGCAACCGGATCGGTGTCAGCGATCTCCAATACAGGAACCGCGTCCGCCGAAGGAAACTTTCTGGGCGGTTACGGCGGTCAATCTGGACTCGGTGGGCAAGGAGGTCACGGCGCTGCGGTGTCCATCGACAACGCGGTGACCGCCACAAGCGGTCTACTCGGGGTCACCGACGTTTATCAGGTCGCCGAAGGGGGCGAAGGCAGCCGAAATTCGGGTGTCGGGGGCGCTGGCAATGGAGGTGACGCCGATGGACGACTCTTCGCGCAAAACGCCAATGCTTTTTCCAGCCTGATCGGAGAGACCTACGGTGGCCAAGGCGGGCGTAGGGAGTATTCGACGGGCACTGCCGGCATGGGAGGGATCAGCGAGAACCAAGTCGCTCTCGAAAACACAGGCACTGCGAATGCCGAGGGCTATGCGTATGGCGGTTTTGGTGGCACCGGTGCCAATGGGGCGGGCGGGGGAAACGGTGCAAACGCATCCTCAACTGTCACGTCCCTGTCAACGACAGCCACATCGGCGGCGGTTGGCGAAGCGTATGGCGGCGACGGTGGAGAAAGCCTGGGCGTCAACCTTCAGGGAGGCTTGGGCGGTGACGCTGTCGCATCCGCCCAATCCGAAACTCAAGGGGGATCAACGGCAACAAGTTCCGGCGTTGCGATTGCCGGGTATGGCATCGACGTATCCGGAAACTTTGCGTCAAAACGCAGTGGCGTGGCGGTGGCGTCGGCAAGCAGTCGGTCGATCTCCGGTGTTGCAAACGCTGACGCTACGGCTGACGGGCGAGTCGCCAGCGCAACCGCAAGCGGTGTGGGGTCCAGCGGCCAAATCCAAGCCCGCAGTACATCGACAGGCGTTGTCTTTGACGCCAGTGCATCGGACTCGATTCGAGTTTCGAATTCCGTTTCCGCTAACGTGGGCAGTTCCGTACAAGTAAATTCGTTCATCGCGACCGATGGGACCATGTGGACATCAGCGGCCAACCCCGCGAGTGATGGAGTTTCGCTGCTAACACTCAATCCCTCAGCCAGCGATATCCAGTCGGCGTTGGCTGGGCAAAGCAATACGCTTGCTGCCTACGGGTCAGGATATCAGGTCGCCGGCTTGGGAAGGATTGGCAGCAGCTATCCCGCGGACGGAACCGGTAACCACGCGGTTTCCATCGACACTCAGTTGTCCTTCAATGACATCAATTTTGATGGACGCGAAGCGACGATCAGTTTTTTCAACTTCCAATCGACAGGTAATGCATTCTCCAATTTGATGCTTTCGTTGACGACAACCAACTACGCTCAAAACTGGAGTTTCAACTCATCCGCCGAGGCCAGCACGTTCTTTTCGGATAATCCAATCAATCTCGGAACATTGGTTGGTGCTTCGGATGAATTGCGGCTGCAGCTCGATTGGAATTCCGGTTCGACAGCAGATTCCTTCAACGCCGAATACTCTCTGGGGATCACCGCCGTACCGGAACCCGGATTCGGAATTCTGCTCGGCATTGGACTTCTATTGAGTCTATTTCGCGTGCGAACACCCAGGCAAACACGTCAGCAAAAAGAAGCCCAGAGGAAACGTCCGGTGGATGTCATCCAACACGCTCCGGATTTCCTTGTCGATCCGTCAGGACCTTCTGAAGCGTTCAGCCGTTGATAGTCGGCTTCTATGTTCCGGTGGCTGACACTGGAACGTTACCCGGTCGATGAAACCGGCGCCCGTTGGAAAGGGCCCGTTTCGTCGCTTCGCTCACCAGCCAGGTGGTACCTCGCGCCATCGCTACATCGACAATGCTACAATTTAGGGCGACGAGAAAGAACGCCGACGCAATTTTTTCTATCAGGATCAACCTTTTCTTCAGCATTGGCGGGACTGATTTTAAATGCGTTTGGCAAAGCAACTTCTCCTGCTCATATCTTTGTACGTTATTGGTGCATCGCCCGCTCCTGCCGGGATGCCAGCGGCGTTACCGGAAGACATTGATACGATCCTTCGACTCTCCGGTCCGGCCGAAGCGAGATTGCAATCAATCTCGTTTTTCCTGGTGGGAATCTGCATTGCGTCCGTGGTTGTGAAATTTCTTTGGAACGTCATTGCCAAGGACTCAAGTTGGCTGCCGCATCTTTCTTGGTCGAAGGCGCTCGCGGTTGTCTTGTTATGGGGAGCTTTGTTCGTCCTCGTGCTGACGATGGTCTCGGGAGCTCGCGAGTTGCTCACGCCGGGAGCATGGAAGAAAGATGGCATTACCTATACTCTGGAGGATGAGCAATGACTCGACGAGTGCAAGGGGCGGTGGTGTTTTGTGTCATTTTGCTGATCGGTTTCCTGTGTGTTCCCGTTCCGGTTTCCATGGCACTTCTAACAGGTTGGCTTTCTTTCGCGTTCAGCGAATTGCCACAAGTCGATCTAAAACCCGGAGGGGTTGCCGTTTTCGTCTGCAGCTTTGGTTTTGCTGTCGGGTGTAGTCACTATCTACTTCGGTGGCTGGTGTTCGAGATTAATGCGAAGCGACCATCCGATGCACAGATTCGCTGGAGACTCCGATCAAGTGTTTCTCTTGTTCTGTTGTGCATGATGTTGTTCGTGGTTGGCATCGGGGTATCTGGCGTCACGCATCAAGTTGGCTGGCTGATCACATCGCCCGAATCCCTGTTCGTCAGTAAGACCCAAGCAGTTCATGACAGCGACTTGTCGACTTATCGTCCGAATACCGTGTCAAAGTCCAGCGATCAAAGTTGGTTGTATTCAGTGGGAACTTACATGCTTTACCAACGGCCTGAAATCGATGATTCGAAGCCGTGGAATTCTCCCGAAAACGCGGACAACTTTCGAACCCTCGTTTACGAAGCCATATGTCCGTCACAGGGGAATCCGATCTGGTCGCCCGACGGATTTGGTCTGAGCCACAGGGCAGGGAACCCGGATGTATTCGGCAACGATTCGATTCTCCGTTTCAATGACTTTGACGGTCTAGGTAACACGATCTTCGCAGGGGATGTAAACGCGGCATTTGCTCCTTGGGCCGATCCGGATGCACTGCGTTCACTGAAGCTTGGCGTCCGCGACAACTGGACGAGTTCGAAACGCGGCGAAGTTGGATACGGAAGCATGCATCCGTCCGGAGCTCTGATGCTGATGGGCGACGGTTCGATCAGGTTTGTTGACTACAAAATGGACGGGAAGGTGTTCAAGCAACTAGGGCGACATCGAAAGGAAGGTTCATAGGTCGTTTTGCAATGTCGCAGTTTAAAGTCCGAGTCAAGGCCGATCGCACGTCAACACAGAATGCTCAGGACGTCGGTTTGGAAAGCCCCGGGGGCGGGTATTGCCAAACGCTCATCGGTGCCGGCAATCGAAGCATTTTCCTGCCGGCTCTTGCGGTGCTCCGGTGGCCGACGCCTGAGCAAGTACGCATCAGGAAGGAAACATCAAGGTGCCCTGTCGCTGAAGGCTTGCTGGCTGCCATCGCCGTTGCAAGCGCAGGGATCGCTTGCCACTTTGCCCGATGGGTGAGATCTTCATCCGCAGCGGACTGACAATGTCACGCAGTCCCCAGTGCGAGTGGGTATGGCGAATCAACGACCTGATGCAGCCCATATGGCGGAAGTCTGGAAGACTTCTGCAATGAGCTTCGCAAAAGCACCGGGCCGGTCTTGCGGGTGTAGCCACAGATGAACACGGATTAACACAGATGAACGATGACGAGTTGAACGCGCTGACGAAGAAGGTCATCGGCTGTGCGTTTCAGTTGTCAAATACATTGGGTTCTGGTTTTTTGGAGAAGGTCTACGGTCTCTAGCGATCTGTGTTTATCGGTGTTGATCTGTGGCCAAACCACTCCCAGGTTTTGCCACGGATAGCGGGAGAAAAGGTGCGCGGACTCTTGCATGATGCCGTTTACGTCCGTCTTTCACTTCGGTGGCTGAATTCGGTAAAACTGACTCTGTTTCTCCGGTCGATGTTACCGGCGCCGGCTTGGCTGCGAGCCTGATGTGACTGATAGGGCAATCCGTGTATCCCGTAGTATTTCCCGGACGACAATTGATTGGCACGCGGAAGTTCAACTTATCGCATCAACTGTCAGAGCCGTCACTGTCCGCTTCGGTGTTTCACGCGAAGCGTCTTGGTCGACATGTTTGCTGGACGGTTTGTGACTGCGGCTGAGTTTACTTGAGCTGGAGGCTAATCGAGTTTCGAGGTCAGCAAAGTTCGGAGGTCTGCCCAGCGAGCAACGCTATGAATGCGTAGAATGCAATGGCAGCTCGGGCCTGGCCATTTGGACTCGCAAGGTGAAATGGGGGAATCGCATGATCCGCATCATTGCATTGGTAATGCTCGTCTTGGTTTCGTGTGAGGTTCACGCGCAAAACGATGAGAAACCGAAGGACCCGGTTGAACTTATCTTGATCGCTGAAGACTTAGGCAATGCGACTCGTCTGATGGCTGTGTACGATTTGGACGAAGACGGGTTCGTCGACCGAAGCGAATTGAAACGGGTTTCGTGGCGGGAACAGGTCAAAGACTTTGATTTCAACCGCGACGGCAAGCTCTGTCATCTCGAAGTCGCCGTTCACGAGGCCAAATTGCGATTCGATGTGGGCATCACTGAGCAGGATGTGAACAGCGCGAAAGCCAAGCTTCGTCGCCGCGACAAAAATAAGAATGGGCAGTGGGATCCAGAAGAAATCGACAGCGGCTTGCCGAATGGTTCTCCGTCAGATTACGACCGAAACCACGACGGAATCGTGACGCTGACTGAGTTGACGCATCACTTCGCGTATGCCCGCGGTTTGCGTCGCGAGTTGGGAATCGAGGCGGTCGATCATTCTGGCGCCGGATACTATTTCCAGAAGTTTGACGCCAACAAAGATGGCAAGCTAGATTCGGACGAGGCGGCGAAGACGTTGTTGCCAATGAAGCGGGATGACTTCGACGAAGACTCTGACGGCATGCTGACAATCGTCGAGTTAGAAACGATGTTGTCCAAACACCGCCGTACACTTGGCTTGACCAAGACGGATCAACAACAAGTGAACGGACTGTTCCGGATGTACGACATGGATGCCGATGGGCGGATTCCCGGGCGTGAAATGCAACTCTCGTTCGGCGGTCGCAATCCGAAACAGCTGACCGAGTATGACGCTGATAAGGATGGCACGGTGACTAGAAGCGAGGTCGAGAAGGTGTTTGCCGAGCAGCGGAGGATCAAGGGCTATGACGAACAGGACTATTCAAAAGCATCCAAAATGATGCTCCGTCACGATACCAACCGCAGCAACACATTGGAGATCGGCGAGTTGTTTTTGTCGCCCGAGACAGGTCAGTTGCCCCAAACGGTGATGGGGCGAGCCGACCTGAACCAGGATCGGCAGATCTCGATGGACGAATTGGCAAAGTACTACGCGGCGCAGCGCCGCTGATCATCAGGCGGCAGGCACTCGATCGCTTGTTTATCGATCCGTTGACCGACAGGTACCGCCGCAGTCCGCCAGTGCGCTAACCGGCAAACATCGAGATTTTCCAAGTGATCGCCAACTCGCACCAGTTGCATCGGTCGGTGACCCGTGCGGTGACCCGAACGATGGTTGTCACATTCGTTGGCGAGCTGGCTCGGCACGCAAAACTTCATCCCACTACTGCTGATTCGGCAGCGCACTGGGAGCTAGTTTTTCGATCATTTGCACGGTTCCGTCCACGGCGGAATTGATCGCGTCAACGACGGCTGAAACAGACTTGAGCGTCATCACAACTTCTTTGGTTTCCCCTTCGACGAATTTCAACTTCTCCGACGTCGGCTCATAACCGACTGCGGACGCAGTGAATGTGATCTCCTCGTCGGGCAGCATCTGCGAAGTGCGATAGCGTCCATCATTTTGGTGCTCCAGCGAAACATCACTGCGAAGCCCGCCACCGAGAATAAGGCGTTGATCTCCAAAGGGATACTTTGCCGTGACACGAAAGTGTCTGACCGGCCGACCTTCTGAATCAACTGCCTGAATCAAAGCAATCGGCGCCTTGTAGCGAATGATCTCAAACCCATTGACGTCGTCGTTGAGCGTCCCCAGTTGAACATCGTGAAGCTGGTTTTCAATGGGCTTCCCACGACCCTTGCGGTGTCGCAACGCGCTGTGTTCATTCGTGATCAGTCCGATGTTGACGTTCTGCAGACCACGTGGCAGCAGCACGGTAGCGGTCCCCTCTTGGTCCGGACGGGCTCTCGTTGACCAGAATCCATCATTCCATTGTCCTGAGACGAAAAATTCATGCCCGCTCCGTTTTGCGCCCTGACTGTCCAGGTACTGCGCATGAAAGTTGATGTGCGGTACCGCTTGGAATTTCAGCTCCCCCGGAATCTGGCCCTCTTTGAGCGTTGTGGTCTGGGCAGCAAAGACGCCGGGCAGCGGATGCAAGTCCCGATCTCGCCGTGGATCCAGCAGTTCGTCCTGTGGCACAACCCTGTACTCGCCGGGAGGCAACGGGTCGAATGTGAACTGACCTTCGGCGTCGGTGATCGTGCCACGGCGAATACCTGACAGGACAGAGTACGGCCGAAGCGACTCGTCTTTGCCCTGTCGATAGGCATTCAAGACGACGCCCGCCAGCGGCTGACCTTCCGCACTGATCACGCGTCCGTTGATGCGGATTCCCTCTGGAACACGGATTTCGCCCAGATCGCCGGGCTGGTCACTCACCGACCTCTGCACAATCGAGTAGTCATCCGGCATGACCCAGAAGAATGCGACACCGCCTTTCATCGCGTTCAAAGAAAATGATCCGTTCGACGCGGTGCTTGTCTCCAGCCAGCGGATACTGTTGGGCTTTCGCTCTTTAGGTGACGTGAATCCAAAAATCTTGACGTCTGCGAGTGGCTTGCCGGATGGCGAGGCAACTGTCCCTGAGACACGGTCGGCAGGTTGTAACTTCAGACTCTCAAAGAATGGCCGCTCACCTGTTGTTTCGTTCTTGCGGATCATGTCAAACGAGTAACCGATCCCTGGAATACGCACGTAGTCGTCATGCTCGACGTAAACTTGGATGTATAGCGAATTGTAACCTGACTGCGCCGGCGGGATCGCGACGGTGAACCTGCCCTCGGCATCGGATACGTGTGTCGTTTTCGCAATGGACTTGTAGGGCCAATGACCACCCTTGGAATCGAGCCGATCAACGGTAACGGTGGCATTGGAAACCCCTTTTCCAGTTTCCTGGTCGAGCACCTTGCATTCATACACCAGATCGGTCGGTTGTTCGCCGAGCGGTCTCGGTTGGTCGTCTTCTTTGGGGCGTTCTGGGGATACGGTATTGTTGCTGTCTGGCGGTGAAGCATCCTCGGCAACTGCAGGCTCTGACGTTTCTTGACTTTCCTGGTTCGCCACTTGGTTGTCGGCGTTTGCACGATCGAGGTGCACACTGCTGATCAAAATCGCAGCCATTGCCGCCAACGCCGCGGTGGTTGTCGAGAACTTCCATGAGCACTGAAAACGCAGTGGGATTGGTCGCACGAGTAACATGGTGACTCTCCGCATGAGTTGGCTAGGTTGATCGAACATGGCAAGCGCACTCGCACGCGCGAGCTTCTGAGGATTCCGATTCAAGCTGACGAGTAACTCTGAATAAGCAATCGCGGCGTCGCGGTCAGCGGCCGAAGCACGGTCGGCGATCATGTCTTGGCAAATCCTCAGCTCTCGCCATAGTCGCCAGAGCAGCGGCTGATGCCAAAGCAGAAGCTGGCAAGCACACATTCCATGCATAGACAGAATGTCGGACCGCTGGACGTGGCACCACTCATGCGACAGGCAGTATCGCAAAGTGTCACCATCGAGCGAGGCGACGTTGCGGGGGATGATGACCACAGGCCTAAACCAGCCGAACGTCAGCGGCGTATTGAGACGAGACGACACGACAAGTCGGACATGATCGCCACGACCCTGTGTGATTGAATGCCAAAGGTCCAACAGATGACGTGGCGGCGATTTTCCCGATCGGACCATCCGCCGAAGTTGATAGGCACCAATCGACCATTCCGTTAAAAAATAGACAAACGCGATTGCGTGCAGCAGCCCGATCGACAACGCGATCCAAGTCCAGCCATCAAAGGAATCTTTGAGTGATCCAACAACGTTCTTTCCTGATTCTTCCAGGTTGAAAATGTTGGATGATGACAAGTTACCGCTGGGCGGCAGACTGTCCTTTACTCGATCTGCCAAGGCAAACGCATCGGCCGCTTCCCGAGGTGGCAAGGACGCTCGTTGGGTATTCGCCCTGGGCCAGGTGGAATCGTGAACGTCGTTCTCAGGGGGGCGTGTTGCCTCAGCCGCGGTCGCAGGCTTAAAAATAACCAGTCTCGCAACATGCCAGGGGGCGACTACCATCAGCACCGGAACCGTAACCGCTGCCAATGCAGCAATGTGAATCAGCCACAGGCGATCCACTGGTTGCTTCACCCAGGCAATCGCTATCCGTGTCATCAACAACAACACAAACGCGGCAACTGCGAACTGTGCCCACAACACCACAAACGATTGTGACCAAGTCATCTTTCGCTCCCCTTTTGACGTTTACGACGGGCTTTCGCGATCAGCTTTTCTAGCTCTCGCATCTCGTCTGCCGAAACATCCTCAGCGGAGAGCATATTGAGCACAAATTTATCGAGCGATCCATCAAAGACTCGGTGCAAAAATCGAGAGCTGAGCTGCTCTCGCGAATAGACAGGCCAATAGAACAAAGTCCGCCCCACCGTGCGGTGCTTTACCAATCCCTTGTCCGCCATGATTCGAAGCAGGGTCTGCACGGTGGTGAAGGCGCACATGTCTTCTTCGCACATCGCTGAGTGGACATCCCGTACTTTCGCTTCACCGATCCTCCAGAGAACTTTCAGCACATCCAGTTCGCGTTCACTGGGACCCATCTCTGACATTCGAATTTACCTCCGCATCAGCAAGGACAAGTAAACTAACCTATTAGTTTAGTTGTAATGTCGTGACTTTGGCGCCGGATGTCAACCTTGTTTGAACCAAATTGCATCACAATGTTCAGAGCACGCCGACGCAGATCCGATCCGAGCCTGCATGGGGCGTCGCCGATCCCGCTAACGCGTTTCATCAAATCTGACTTTCGGTCAATGCCGTAATTCGCTAGGCTCCCGCTAAAACAACGAGAGGCAAAGCAGGAGTGTGAGTATGGCCATGAAGAGTCGGTTTTTGTGGTGTTTCTTATCGGGCTGTGTGTTCATCGTGTTGGGTTGTCATTCGACCGCGAAACGCAGTTCGGACAATGCTTCAGAGCTTGCAGCTTCGGATGTCGTAGCGGCCGATGAGCCTGCAGCGCCATGGGAAACCGTTACATTTTTCCATCAGCCTGAGTTTCAAGAAGGAACTGGGCCAGTCGATGCCGGTGACGTGCCTGAATTCACCGCGACCGATTCCGGGCTGAGGTATCGCGTCCTGAGAAATTCCAGCGGCAAGAAACCCACGGCCGACAACACCGTGTCGGTCAACTATCGCGGTTGGCTCCATAGCGGCAAAGTCTTCGATAGCTCATACGAGCGTGGCAAACCAACGACTTTTCCGTTGGAAAATGTGATCGCCGGCTGGACAGAAGGAATGCAACTCGTTGGCGAAGGGGGAATGATCGAACTGTGGATTCCTTCCAGTCTCGGCTATGGCGCAGGCGGTTCGCCGGGCTCTATCCCGCCTCATTCGCACCTCCATTTCATCGTCGAACTCGTCGACGTCGAATAGCCGATTTGATTCCCGAAACCTAGTTGAAAAAACTGAAGAGGAGTGTGCCCACGGTGATGGAACCCAGGACGACCATCAGCAGGTTTGGCATCAACTTGAACTTCTTGCGCAACGAAGGACCAAACTGGCTGATCAACACTAGCGATACAACAATCCCTAGAATTGCCCCTGCTGTCATGCCTCTGGAAATCAGAAACGCAGCGAGTAGAAGTAGTCCGCCAGTGATGCTGCCCGCGATCAAAGAAGCCTTGCTTGCAGCTTTGACATAGCCCATCACTCCTCCAAAGACGACAAACGCTCCAAAGACTGCTGTCACGATTACGGGAAAGTCCACACAAGTCTCTTTAATTTAGATTGCCAAGATTTGGCAGCAACGATTCAGCGGATTCGAACACGGATCCATCCACCCAAGCTGCCTTTGGCTGGATTGTAGTGGGTCGCTCCCGAGGTGCCAGGCACCAACGCCAGCTTTGGTTGCCCGCCATTTATTCACGCGATGTCAGATTCATCGTGACTGGGCGTCAGTATCCGTGCACAGTCAGTATCCGTACACAGTGGCGGAGACGAGTCGGTCTTCAGCGTCAAGATTTAGGAACAGAAAGGCGTCATCGTAACCGATCCATGAACAGGGGCCGACCCAGTACGAGACGGTCCGGACACCGGGCATTTGGTCGCCATCAACAAAGTGTGATCGGTCACGCTGCTCGTAGGAATCGCCAAGCAAGTCAGAGATGCTCGAAAGCGTCATGCCAGGCGTCAGTTGCCGCCCGATGATGTCCGCACACATCGCCGCTCGTTGATCGCCGCCAGGGTCAGCCTTCCAAATGACGGGGTCAAAGTGCAGTCCGTCGTACGGATCGAGCCATCGTTTCGTCTCAACTGCGGCATAAGCGAGTAGCCCCGACGCAAAGACCAGTGCTAGCACGACACAGACGTGGCGAAGAGATGAAGGCCACAGCCGAATTCTCGTCGCTCGGGCCAAGAACGAGTCTGCTGCGCTGTTTGCTTTCGTTTTTGGCATTGATGACGCGGTTCGGTTAGTGGTGCGTCAACATTTAAAAGTGGGGTAAGCTTCCAGCTTGCCATCACCACACCGGGTGAATCGCAAGCTGGAAGCGTACGCCACGAATTGTCGACCCTAAATTTAATGATGGCCGCACCACTAGTCGTCTTTCTCGGCCAACACTTCTTGGCCGATCTTTAGGATCTCTTGGTAGCGGGCGGGAATGGTTGCCGGTTGGCCTTCGGTCGCCGTCATCATCAGCGCGGCGGCGACCATCTTGCCACTCAACGTTTCCTCCGGCAGGACTTCATCGAATTCCTCCGGCAACATACTTCCCTCGCTCCAAAACGCTGCGGCAGCGACACAGCTGGCGGCGTTGTCAAAATCCATTGCTTCGGCGATGGCCATCGCGGCGCGACGGTTTTTGTCACTCGAATCCTGCAACCATTCCAAGGTGATGTCCAGTGCCGATTGTTCATCGACACTTAGTTCACGTGGAAACACGCCGTCGACGGCGCGAGCCGCCCACAAGATCGCCTGGCGTTTGCTCAGGTACAGCGACAGGATTCGTACCGCGTCGGCAAACTGTTTGTTTTCGATCAAGACGCGAACGAATTCTTCCGGGCTGTGACTCGGCCGAAACAGTTCCAGCGAACGCTCTTCCAAGTCCGTCAACTGGCACAACTCGGCCGCACTCAATTTGGGCGGCTCCGGATCGGGCACAGGATCTTTCACTGCGCCGGGCGTTTGCACGAACTGACCTTCGAATGAGGTCAGCAATTGGGTCTGCCCGGCGACAATCTGGTCCCCATCGGCAACGGCCGCTTCGGACACTGCAACGGAATTTAGGAATGTGGCATCGACCGCATTAAGATCGCGAACGATGCAATGATCACCATGGCATTGCAATTCGAAATGCACATCCGCCATCTCCAGATCATCCGGGAAACAGACGTCGGCGGTATCGCTGCGGCCGAACCGTGCCCGTTCTCCCGATTGAAGCGGGATACGGCGACCTTGGGATGGTCCAGACGTGACCTGAAGAATGACTCTCATGAATGAGATCCGGAAAAGTATTGGGGGAGCTCAGCGGCGAACGGAGTGCAAATGGGACCAATGGAAATCCAATCAGCGATCAATTGATTTTGGTCAGTCCCCCTTTCAAGGTCAGGATTCCACTTGCTTTAACTTCGGTCATCGGTGCCTTCACCGAAACCTTCGTATCGCCTTGAATCGACACCTTCATCCCCTTGATGGTGATGCCCTTTTGGTCAATCGTGATGCTGTTTCCACCGACCTTCAACGAGATCGATTTCGCGGCCTCGGTGGACTGTTTGCCGGCATCAATGCTGATCGTTCGGTCGCCACTTTTCAGCGTCAGTGCATCATCGCCCTCGATCGTGGACGTGCGACTTCCGCTCTTCAGACGGAGGTCTTCGTCGTTTTCGATGGTGGTTATGCGACTTCCTTTTTCGATGGCGATGGTGGCATCGCCTTCCATGAGTGTTTGGTTGAAGTCTTTCCAGATCGTCACGGTCTGGCTTCCGTCATCGCATCGACCATTGCCGATGATGACGTTTTGGTTGTTGAAGATCTCAATCGTCTGATCGCCGGCATCCTTCTTTTCGAAGCCGACTTTTAAGGTGTCGTTATTTTCGACGACTCGGTTGAAATCTTTCTCGGCATGAAAGTAGACGTGTTCTTCGCCTTTCTTGTCCTCGAATCGCAGCTCGTTGAAATTCTGGTTCGTCGCTTTCGTGGTGCTCTGTGTTTTGATGCCACTTTGCGTCGCATTGTCGGGCAATTTATACGGCGGCATCTCGTCGGCGTTGTAGACGCGACCGGTGATGATTGGTCGATCCGGGTCGCCTTCCAAATGCTCGACGATCACTTCTTGACCGATCCGAGGGATGTGGATGGTCCCCCATGATTTGCCAGCCCATGACTGGGCCACACGTACCCAGCAGGAGCTGTTTTCGTCGAACTCCCCAAGCCGATCCCAGTGAAACTGGACTTTGACACGACCAAATTTATCGGTCCAGATTTCTTCCCCTGATTTGCCAACCACCACTGCGGTTTGCGGTCCCCGGATCATCGGTAGCGGTGTTTGACGTGCCGCGCGAAAGGGTTTGTCGCTGCTGATTGCGGTGAAGTGGTTTTCCAATTTCACACCGCTACCACTGCCGCCGCTTTCGTACTCGCTGTTGTGAACGGTCAACTTGGTTGACACCAACAGATATTCTGCGTTCTGGTCTGACCGCGGGTAGCCGTCCAGTGTGAACAGGGAACCACAGGCGATCCCCAGTGCATTCGATTTGCCGTTGACCCGTTCGAAACCCGCCTGCTGTTCTTGGATCCGGTACTTCACGTAGTTGTCGCCATCAGCCAACTCGGTGTACTCACCGGGATAATCGAACACTTCGAATTTGGCATGCTCGTGGGATTGCGGATCCGCTGCATTGGACAGCAGCGCGGCTCTTGGCTTTTGAAAGTCAAAGTCGTTCAGAACGTACGTGCCGGTCTGGACCTCGCGAGCCATCGACCAGTCGTAGATATGATCGCGATTGCGCTGGGCGTTGGGGTCGGGCGGATAATAGGGGATGGTTGCATAGTTGTCGGTCGGACTGTGTGCCGCGGAACTGTCGACCATCTGCAGCCGATGCTCGCCATCACTGTGCTTGAAGTAGTAGTAAATCCCTTCCTGTTCCATCAGCCGACTGACGAAATTGAAAGCCGACTCACGGTACTGAACACAGTATTCCCATTCTCGATAGCTATTGCTCAGCTGTTTATCAAACCCGGAAAACCCATGATCGCCAAACAGTTCCGTGATGATGTCGGGAACCAGTTTTTCCTGGAAAATCCGGCAGTCGGCGGTGCGGGTCAGAAACCATAGCCAGGGGACCACAGATGCACGGTATTTGGAAAAGTGCTGACGGTCCGACTCGTGATCGCCGACCCACGAGATTCGATTGACCATTCCGTTGAAAAACCGCGAGCCACCGGCCAAGTGGTCGATTTTAACCGTGATCGACTGACCCAAAACCGCATCCAAGTCGATGTTGCTGTCAGTCGATAGCAGTTCCAGATCAAAATGGAACGGCCGGCCGAGTTCCTCGACCGCTTCCATTCGGTACAGCAGCAGTTTGTCAGTCCCCAGCGGTGTGACGACTTGGATTCCACGGTTTTGTTGAACTGAATTCATCGTGTAGCCAACCTAGTGCACCAATTCACGGGGACAATCCTGGAGTCGGCCAAATTGTACATCATCAAACTTGGCCAGCCCAGAGAGCCAAGAGGCACGCCGACAGGACCGATTCAATTCGCTGCGGCCGGTGGCTTGACGACCGTTATAACCAGACCATTGACCGATTGCTTCAGTTCCAGCCGTAACTCGGCAATGTCACAAGCTTGGACCGAAAACCCGATTTGCTGCAACAATCCCAGGGTATGATCTTTGCAATGGCTATACCTGCCATGATGATTCAGTCGGTAACCCTGCGGTGCCGATTCGGATTCGGCATGTTCGAGCGTGAAGACAAGCACGCCGCCGGGGCGTAGGGCGGTGAAGGCTGTTTCGAAGACAGGATCGAGTTTGCCGAAGTAGTTCAGCGTGTCGGCGGAAACGATCACATCGAACTGCGCCGCGTGCTCGCTCATGTATTGCGTCAGCTCGACTTCGCATAAATCGTCGTAAATTCCTTGTGAGTTTGCTTTGATGATCATGTTCGGCGACAAATCGATTCCGACCAAATGATTGGCGTAGGGTCGCAGTGCAGAACCGCATAGCCCAGTCCCGCAGCCGGCGTCCAGGATCGCAAACTGGGCCGCTGGTGATGGCAACGCTGCTGCAACGGCGGCAGCCACCAGAGCCGGAGCTTTGTATTCCAATCGTTCCAGCACTTCGTCGAAGCTGCTTGCGAAGGCATCAAAGGACTGTTTGACAAAATCAGTGGAGCAGCGATCTGGCGTATTGTCGCCTAAGCAAGACACAAGCATGTGCTGGGCGATGGGGTTGTCGGGTTCGATCGACAGCCATTGGCGATAAACCACAACCGCTTCGTCAATCCGATTGCAACTGTACAGAGCCCGTCCCAGGCTCAGGTGAGCTCGGGTGTGATGGGGATCAATCTCGACAGCCCTGCGAAACTCGGTCAACGCCTCTTCGAATTCGCCGACGGCGCGCAACGCATTGCCCAGGTTTTGGTGGGCATCGGCATGTTGCGGGGCTGCCGCGGTGGCTTGGCGAAACGAGTCAATCGCAGCCTGGTTCTGCTGTTGTGCTCGCAAGACGACACCTAGGTTATTCAGCGCATCAGCATTGTTCGGCAGAGCTTGGACCACCTTTCGGTACTCATTCTCGGCTTCCGTGAAACGCTCGGACTCTTTGAGCACATTGCCCAGGTTGATTCGCGCGCCCCAGTAACTGGGGTTTCCTAGTAATGCCGCACGGATCAACCGAATTGCCTCGGGCGAATTGCCCTGACGATGACGCAGCACGCCAAGGAAGTGCAGGGCATCAACCTGTCTGGGGTCACGCTGCAACGCCCGTTCATACAGTTCCTCGGCTTCGTCCAAATGTCCCCCTTGATGCAGCGTCACAGCCAGCGCAACGACATCGGCTAGCGGGGGATGATTGGGTGATGCGGGCATGTGAGTGAATGGGGTTGTCGGTCGATACGTTAGCAATGTGAACGTGCGCCACGGCGCTTATGCCACGGTGGAAAGACGCCAGAATCCCACGGCGACTAGGTGGGGGCGAATCAGTGGTTTCCAGCGATTGTCGACAAAGGCCCGCTGCGCCGCTGTCAACTGACCGCCGGGCAGATTTTCCAGGGGCGTGCGATCCGGGCAATACGATTGCTGCAACAATGCGATTTTAGAATCGGTCCCAGCGTTCAATTGTTGAGCGATCGAATCAAACAAGTATTTCGCTGGCAAGACCGCCGCCGGATGTGAAGCGGAACGTTCTTGCGGGTTGAATTGATCGGAGTCCACTTCTAGCGCGGCATCGGTCTGCTGTACCGGTGCAACCGGCGAGGGGCGTCGCAACGGATCCACCGCACGGGAAAGTCGCATGTCTTTAGGGGAAATCATCCCCAGCATGCTGATCTGCGCCGGGGCGCCGACGACGCAAAACAGATCGTGCATTGCAATGGCGGCATCCGCCCGAGGCTGCAGCCGATATTCGCGAATCAGATACAACAGTAGCGCGTCGGTGTTGATCGCCAGCACACAATGTTCGAGCAGGTCGATCAGTTCGCGCCCGCCACGGTCAAAAATCTGCTGGATGTCCATCGACACGCTGCTCATGCCTCCGCCTGATTGCTCGTGGTTTGGTCGTCACTGGAAAGTTCGGCGCAGTCATACAGTTGATGCCCTGCCGGGTCAATCACGCCCGCACGCAGGACGTGGTTCTGATCGGTTGCGACCACGAACGCCGTTGACGACTCGTTCTCCTGCAGTTGCGATAAAACGCTGTACAACCCTTTGCACAGGTAACCGTTGCAAACTTTCGAACGCATTTCTCGCGGCAGTTCGCAACCATTTTGGGAATGGTAGACGCAGGAATCAGCGTACGTCCGCGAACCGATCCGCGAAACATACGCCTGTAAAACATCACGCGGTCGTGCTGTGGGGTTTGCGTTTAGATACTTTAAAATGGTATCGACACTGATAAATGCATGCCCCTTGCCTTGCGAACAACAATGCCCTCGACAGACCGCACAGCCGTTCCCCAGCACTGCCAATTGCCGGGGTGTCGCGTCGGTCGGTTTGTCGTATTCGTCTGTTAGATCCTCAGCCGGGACCGATCCGAAATGGATCTGTGCCGCGTGACTGATCACCTGCGTCAGCCGATCGACAAACTCGCCGATTTGTCGTTTCGATGGTTGTTTCAAAGGCCGGTCATTTGACGGCAGAATTCCGAACGCATCGTCGCGACTCAGATCAAGTGAATGTTCTCGACGGATCCTATCGCGGGTGGCCAGGCTTCGTTGTCTCAACGCGGCTTGGCGGCGGTGTTCGGCCTGGATCTCGACGCGCAAATAGCTCGTTTTACACTCGCCGCGAGAACAGGTTTTGCCATTGACTTGTTCGTGCACCGAGAGCGGCGAATGGCAAATGACACAGCGCGGCGCGTCGAACGGGCGAAAGGGCTGCGCGTGATGCTCGGTGGGGCGATGCTCGGTGGGGCGATGTTTCGCGTCAAGCTGATGATTCACGTCGGCCGATGCATCCTCTGCACGCTGAAATTCGGGTTGACAATTGAGGTGTGGTTCTTGCATCTCAGTTAGCGATCAATGCCGTCTGCAAAGCACGTGAACATCTTAATCGTTTTTTAGCGGAACAGCGTCACTTTGATCAGCGAAAGACGTTGTGGGCTCGTCCAAACCGGCGCTGTCGAGAAACCGACGTTGTCCGGCTCGTGAGAACGAATGTTAGATGTTTCCGCGACAGATTGCTACTTGGGACATGCGAATCGATGCCAGTAGCGCCTGATGGCCAGTGCTGGAAGAAACCGGTAATCTGATCGGCCACCCACTACACCACAAATGCCTCAGCGACAGGATTTGAGACATGGAGAGCGAGTCAACAACCGAGATCCAAGCTCTGTTGGATAAAGCGATCGAATCACATCGCCAAGGTCAGTTGACCCATGCAGAATGGGGCTACGAGGAGGTTCTGGAAAAGGATCCTCAGCAACCCGATGCCCTGCAATTGCTGGGCGTCATCGCTGCCCAAATGGGCAACACCGCCTTGGCGATTGAGCGAGTCAATCAATCCATCGCGGTGAACCCAAATCAACCCGGTGCGCTGAACAACCTCGGCAACATGCTGGCCGAGGAAGAACGCAACGAAGAAGCAATGGATGCGTATCGACGGGCGATTGAATTGAAACCCGAATACGCCCAGGCCTATCACAATCTCGGCAACGTTTTGTCGGAATGCGATCAGATGGATGCGGCAATCGATGCGTATTCCCAGGCGACCCAACTGCAACCCGACGATGCTCAATACTGGTCGGCGCTGGGGACCGCCCAGGAACAAGCCGCTGACTGGGACAACGCGATCGTTGCCTATCAACGTGCACTGGCGATCGATCCCCAGCGCGTTGCCGTGCTCAGCCGAATGGGAGCCACGTATCGCAAAATGCAGCGACTCGATGACGCCCGTAAAATCTATCAGCAATGGTTGGAACTGGTCCCCGAGGATCCGGTCGCGACGCACTTGATGTTGGCCTGCAGTGCCACAGACCAATCGCCAGATCGGGCATCGGTGGAATATGTTCAGCGGACGTTTGATCAGTTTGCCCACCACTTCGATGAACAATTATCAAAGCTCGACTATCAAACGCCGCAACGGATCGGTGAGATCATCAGCCAACAGGTCGCTGAAACAAAACTCAAACTGCTGAGTGTTGCCGATCTTGGTTGTGGCACCGGGTTGTGCGGTCCATACCTGCGGCCGATGGCTCAACAGTTGATCGGCATCGACCTGTCGGAGAACATGCTGGCTGAGGCTCGGCAGCGTGAACTGTACGACGAATTATTGCAGCGCGACCTGACCGAATACTTGACGGACTGTCCGGACCAGCACGATCTGTTGGTTTCGGCGGACACGCTGATTTATGTCGGCGAGCTACTGTCGACCTTTGCCGCGGCGGCAAAATCGTTGCGCCCCGGCGGTCTGTTTGTATTTAGCATCGAAACGCCCGAAACCGATGCGCCCTATCGGCTGGCACCCTCCGGTCGCTACCAACACAGCCAAACCTATGTCAAAGAGTCGCTGCGAGAGAGCGGTTTGGAAGTCCGGCAGTGCGTCGAAGCGGATATCCGCATGGAGGGGCATGAGACCGTCAATGGTTTCATTGTCGTCGCACAGCGCCCCATTTCGCCGGCCTTGCCGTCGGCACAGCGCCAGGATGCAGAGAACCAGTAAGCTCACCGCCGAACTCCGATCCGTCGCACTCAAGTTCATCGCCCAATCGAGACGTTGCCAATGCCGCTACCGCATTTAACCCCGCTATCCCAACCTGATGCCCTGCGGTTTCGTGACGTGTGCCGCGCCGCTGACTACCGCGATGCTCGACTGGACGAAATTCTGGGCACGAGCATCCCACCGCCGCTGCATCACCAACATTCACAATTGATCGCAAGCTTGGCCGCTGGAGAATCAGCGTTCAGCGTTCTCGCCCGGTTGTTCTTCTTGGGATTTGCTGTTGAACGGCGACAGGCCGACGAAGCATTGCCCAGTGCATTTCTGGAATCCTGTGTCAATTGTGGTCTGTTAACGATCGATGGCGACCGGTTCCAGCCACTCGCGTTGGTGGTTCCGGTCGACGATCTGTTGATGGCAGCCGATTTACACCTGACGGTCTCGCGCGATGACGGGCACTATGTTGCCACCATCAGCGATCCGGCACAGCACCTGAGCCGGATGGCGATGCGTGCGCCGGTTGAGCGGGCGCTCGATCTGTGCGGTGGTTTCGGCTTGCACGGAGTGATCGCGGGTCAATTCAGTGACCAGGTGATCACATCCGATTTAAATCCGCGCGCCAAGGAGTTCGTCGATTTCAACGCGGCGCTCAACGACTGCTCGAACTTAACCGCTGTCAGCGGCGATCTATTTTGTCCTGTCAAAGGGCAAACGTTTAATTTGATCTTGTCCAACCCACCCTTTGTGATTTCGCCAGAAACCGTGGCGACGTTTCGCGACAGCCCGTACCAGTTGGACGGATTCACTCGCCAAATGATCTTGGAAGCCCCCGAGTATTTGAATGAGGGCGGCAACCTGCAAACGATTTTTGAGTGGGTCGAATTGGAGGGCCAGAATTGGCAAGACCGTTTAAGAGAATGGGTCCAGGGCAGCGGATGTGACGCTTGGGTCCTCACGGCCAATTGTCAGAAACCAGCCACTTACGCACGCAGTCGTCTGCGTGAAACGACCGCGGACGAGCGCGAGTTGGAGAAACGCCAATCCCACTGGGAACAGAGTTTTCGTCAGCACAACGTGCGTGCAATCCATGGCGGGTTTCTGTTCCTGCGTCGACGCCAAGGGAACAATTGGTTCGACGTGACTGAGATCACGCGCCCGATCGAACAGCCGATCGGCACTGCGGTCGCCCGCGGTTTCGCCAGCCGTGATTTGTTGTTTGCCGACCAACCAGACCAAGCCCTGCTCGCGGCGCGGCTGGCAATCGCCCCGGGGCTGCGCAAAATTTCCGATGCTAGTTGGAACGGGGATCACTGGGAAAATCAGACGATCACGCTGCGTCTGGACGAAGGACTGCCGGTCTCGATCTGTGTTGACCAAGTGATCGAACAACTGATCATCACTTTTGATGGTGAACGACCCGTCGCCCAAATACTCGATTCGTTTGCCGACAAAATCGGGCTGTCCGCGGAAACGGCCCAGACGCAGGGACTGCCGATGGTGCGTGCGATGCTGCACAACGGTGTGTTGGTGATCGCGCCGGAAGCCGGTCCTGTTGATGATTCGCGCATCAATGCCTCGTCGATTGCCTGAATTCCGGGCGTCTGCCAAACCGCGTTTGGGGCTTGTGTCCTGGTTCCCGCCATAGCGAGTGCTGTAGGGAAAGCTACTGGCCCGGCGAAGTAGGGCCGGCAATTGGCACAGCGCCTGCATCTCGACGCCAATCAATCCAGCATCCGAGAGGGGAGTGATTGATGGCTATTCGAGCAAAGCGAATTGATGTCAGCAGCAATCGTGTACCGTCGTGGTTTCGCGTCCACCCGGGGCAGGCGTTTGAAGGCGTGTTCAAAGTCTGTGACAGCCAAAACGGCCAACCGGTCAATTGGTCCGAGCAACGCCCGTTGTTTCGCGTCTACAGCCAATTCGTCGATCGATCCGTGGTCGTCGAAGTTGCCGATCCGGCGCGATGCCGCTTTGAACCCAATGGGATCTGGAAACTGCGACTGACGGCGGAAGAAACCCAGGCCATGCCACACGGTGGGATGCGGTTTACCGTCGAGCATCAGCAACCGTCGGGGGATTCACGAATCTTGATGCAGGGCGGAATCAGTTGCTGTAAAAAACGCTCCCGCAGACGCTAATGCAGTCGACGGTCAACACGAGGGCATCAAGTTCCGTTAGCTTTTTGTCTGCCGGATTGATTTGTAAGGCGTGTTGGAACATCAATTGGCAGTGTTTCCCGTAGCTGCGCCCGCCAGGGCCGTGGACCGACTGAACCTTCGCCGGCCCAGCTTCGGCACTTCCTGGTCCAACGATCCTTGGATATCCGCCGCTGCCCCTGACGGAACCTTGCCATGACGTGTCTGCATCCATTTCGATTGTTGTTGTTTTTTTTGCTGCCCTTTGCGGGGCTGACCGTGTCGGCCGACGAACCGTCTGTTGCAACCGCCCGTCAATATCGAATCGCCCCCCAGACGCCGCAACAACTTCGTGCCCTGCTGCATTTCAGCGACCATGCCCTGCCGATTGTCAGCGCTCATCGCGGTGGTGCCGGACCGGGCTACCCGGAGAACTGTATCGCGACGTTCGAGCACACTGTGTCCACGACGTTTTCAATGTTGGAAATCGATCCGCGCATGACCAAAGACGGTGAAATCGTTTTGCACCACGATGCCACATTGGACCGGACGACAACGGGAACCGGAAAATTGTCGGATAAAACACTGCGGGAACTCAAACAATTGAGACTCAAAGACAGTGAGGGCAACGTCACCGAGTATCAGATACCGACACTCGATGAAGCCTTGCAGTGGGCCAAGGGCAAAACCGTGCTGGTGCTGGATCAAAAAGATGTCTCGTTGGAACAACGCGTGGCAAAGATCACCCAGCATCATGCCGAAGCCTATGCGATGTTGATCGTCAGTCGCTTCGCCGATGTCCAGACCTGCTACTCGCTCAACAAGGACATCATGATGGAAGTGATGATCCCAAACCACGAAAAAATTGCTGCGTTTGAAACCATCGGCGTTCCATGGGAAAACGTGATCGCGTTTGTGGGACATGTTCCGCCGCAGGATCGCTCGCTGTATGACGCGGTGCATAGCAAGGGTGCGTTGACCATGGTCGGCACCTCTCGCAACTTGGATCAACAATTCGCTGAACGGGCGCAAGCAGATTCGAATTCACTGCAATTCGACTACCAAACGCTGCTCCAGCGCGGTGCGGACATCATCGAAACCGATCTGCCACGGCAGGTCGGTCCGCTGTTGTTCGAATCAAATCTGCAAAGCGATCCGGGGTTAACGTCCTTGCAGATTGATTAGTCACATCCGGGCTCGGGGACAGGCCGGCTACAGTTGACTGGTGACGGCTTGGCGGACGACTCGGTTTTCGACTTCTTCGGTCAGCCGGGCAATGGCTTGTGCCACCGGCATAGACCCGAGGTCTCCATCGATTCGGTCTCGCAGCGCGATCTGCCCGGTTTCGGCTTCTTTGGGGCCGACGACGGCCATGTAGTTGACCAAATCCAATTGGGCGTTGCGGATTTTTGCCTGCACCTTGCCGCCACTGGAATCCACCGTGACTTTCAATCCGGCTTCGTCGAGTTGCTTGGCGACCGCAACGGCGTAGTCCAGTGATTTGTCGCTTAGCGGCAGCACACGAACCTGTTCCGGCGACAACCACATTGGGAACGCGCCGGCGAAGTGTTCGATCAGCATGCCGACAAAACGTTCGAGTGAACCGAACGGTGCACGGTGAATCATGACCGGGCGATGCGCCGCGTTGTCTTTGCCGTTGTATTCCAGTTTGAATCGCTCGGGCAGGTTGTAATCCAATTGCACTGTTCCCAGTTGCCAGGAACGACCGATGCAATCGCGAACCATGAAGTCGGCTTTGGGGCCATAAAATGCGGCCTCGCCCGGTTCTTCATTAAAGTCCATCCCGCTTTGTTCCAAGACGCCACGCAGTGAACCTTCGGCGCTGTCCCATTGTTGTTCGCTGCCGACATACTTGCTGCTATCGGGATCGCGCAGCGACAGTTGCACGCGATAGTCATCCAGACCCACGCTCTTGAGCACGAACTGGGTCAATTCGATGGTGGCACGGAATTCCTGTTCAACCTGGTCTTGAGTACAGAAAATGTGCGCGTCGTCTTGGGTCAATCCTCGGACCCGCAGCATGCCGTTGAGTTCGCCGGTTTGCTCGTGCCGATAGACAGTTCCGAATTCGAACAATCGCAGTGGCAATTGGCGATAGGAGCGCGCCTGGGCTTTGAAAATATGGCAGTGATGGGGACAGTTCATCGGTCGTAGCAAATAGCGCTCGTTAACCATTTGCCAGTCGTGCAGGACCTCGCGTTTTTGGTCTGCCGACATCGACGGTTTGTAGTTTGGCAATTCGACGCCCAGAACTTCGACCGCCGCCATCAACTTGTCTTCGCCATCGGCGTCGATCGTGCCGGTTTCGAGACGGTTGCTCCAGCTATCCAAAAGAGCGCCGACCTCGCTGCCGAACAAGGGCGGGAATTGGCTGTCGCGGTAATAGGGAAAGTGGCCACTGGTTTCGTACAATTCCACCCGCCCGATATGCGGGCTGTAGACCGGGTCGTACCCGCGGCTGAGCAACTCGCGCCGCAAGAAGTCTTCCAATGTGACACGTACGCGTGCCCCTTTGGGTAACCACAGGCACAGGCCTTGCCCGACTTCGGGGTTGATTGCAAACAACCCATGTTGTTTGCCCAACACACGATGATCCCGCCGTTTGGCTTCTTCGATTTGTTCCAAATAGGCCTTTAGTTCTTTCTTGTCAAAGAACGCGGTGCCGTACAGCCGTTGCAGCGGCCGATTGGCGGTGTCACCTTTCCAATGCGACCCGGCGATACTCATCAGTTTGATCGCTTTGATCTTGCCGGCATCGGGGATGTGTGGGCCACGGCACAGGTCAACGAATTCGCCTTGGCGATAGAAACTGACCGTGGATTGATCCGCCAGCCCGGTGTCGATGTGTTCGACCTTTAGATCTTGGTCCAGGTCATCGCACAGCTTTCTGGCTTCGTTGCGGTCGAGCAGAAAGCGTTCGAACGGTTCTTTCTGTTTGATAATCGATTTGATTTCCGCTTCGATTTTAGGGAAATCGTCTTCGCTGATCGGGGTATCCAGATCGAAATCGTAATAGAACCCGCCTTCGGTGGTGGGGCCAAAGGCGAGGGAAACGCCGTCATACAGTCGCATCACCGCCCGCGCCATCACGTGGGCCGCAGAGTGCCGCAGCACGTCCAACGCCTCGCCATCGCGGCTGGTCAACAATCGCAGCGAGAGCGCCGCGTCGCCGTCGTCACTTTCGGTCGCGTTTGCCAATTCGCCCAGCGGTCGGTCGGCGTCGACGACACGCCCATCGACCTCCGCGGCAATCACGCTGCGGGCCAGCCCTTCGCTGATTCCGCTGGCAATGTCCATCGACGTGATGTGCCCGGGGTGTTGGTGCAGGGTGCCGTCAGGCAATCGCACGGTGACGGGGTGCAGCGGGCTGGCGTCAGACGCGTCGGAAGAAACCGGGCCGGGAGGCGATTGGCTCATTATCGTTCAGTTTGAAATCCAAGGGTTCGGCGGCACCCTCCAAACGAAAGAGGGCGACCAGAGCGAAAGAATGATGGCGACCAGGATACAGCGTCAATCCCTTTTTGCACTTCCCCAGTGTCTGGACGCAACAATCTGCCCGTTCCGATCGCACAAACTGGCAACAACCTCGCTGGGCAGACGTGATATACTGGACACACCTCTTCTTTTTTCGTTCACCCTCTGTGTCGTAATTTCCAGCGATGGCGTCCGCCGACACCAAACACGACTTTCTCGATCCACCAACAGTCGCTGACGGTGATCAGCAACAGTTGGGAACGCTGGGCCATTATCGGGTGATCCGAGAACTGGGCAAAGGCGGCATGGGATTCGTGTTTTTAGCCGAAGACACGCGACTCAAGCGTGCCGTCGCCCTCAAGGTGATGAACCAGAAAATCGCTGCGACCCCCGGCAGCCGCAAACGGTTCATTAGCGAAGCCCGCTCGATGGCTGCCGTGCACCACGACAACGTGGCGACGATTTTCGAAGTCGGTGAGCATAAGGGCACTCCCTACATGGCCATGGAGCTGCTCGAGGGTGCCACATTGGAGGATTTGAAGGATCGCAAGGAAAAGCCGGAATTCCAGGAATTGATCGGCTACGCCCGCGATATCGCACGCGGTTTGGCCGCCGCCCACGCTCAAGGCATCGTTCACCGCGATATCAAACCCGCCAACATTTGGTTGGATACGAAAACCAACCGGATCAAAATTCTCGATTTTGGACTGGCTCTGGCGCAAACTCCTGTCGACCAACTGTCCGGCCGTGGTGCCGTGGTCGGTACCCCCGGCTACCTGTCGCCCGAACAAGCACGCAGCGAACCGCTGGACGATCGCAGCGATTTGTATTCGGCCGGCGTCGTGCTGTACGAACTGGCCACCGGCGCATTGCCGCTGAAATCCAAGACAGTCGCCGAGCAGTTGATCGCGATCCTGGTCCACGCCCCCAAACCGCTCCGTGAGCGGAACGAGAAAATTCCACAACCGTTGGCGGACCTGATCCACCGATTGATGGCCAAGGAACCGCGTGACCGCGTCGCCAGCGCCGCATTGCTGGAATCGGAGTTGGACCGGGTGGCGGTCGAATGTGAATCGAAATCGGAAATGGCCCAGGCGATCAATCAATTGCAACTGGGGCTGGAACAGGCAGTCAAAAAACGAGATTCTGGCGACAGCGGCGTGGATTCAATCGACTCCGGCCAATCGCCGCCGAATCCGTTCGAATCGCTGCCTGATGTGTTGCCCACAACGGCCGCGCTGCCCAGCCCCTCCGGCGTTCATTCGCTCGGCGCAGCGGTGGGGCCCACCGCATCCGCAACGGGTTCGTCCGCTACCCGTTCTCTACCTGGCGCGAGTGCCGCCGCCGGCCGACAACCCAGCAAACAGACGGTTCCCGCCGGTGAGAGTTCCAAAGGGCTGTGGATCGCGATCGGAGTTGTCGTGGCGCTGCTGTTGGCGCTGATCCCAGCGGTCGTTTACTGGAGCACGACCAGTGCCATCGCACGCCAGCAAGACGGCGCAGCGGTGGTCGTCTCCGATCGAAACTCGGATTCGGGGGCCTCCCAGTCAAACAACAACAGTCCGAATATCGCCCCCAAAGCACCGTCAAAAGCTCCGGCAAAAACGCCCAAGCCGAAAACCCCGTCGCAGCCGGCGGCGCCCGCCCCGCCGGCCGACGAAGCGGAGGTTTTGGTGACCAAAGTGACGGCCAAATCCATTACCGACATCGCACCGGCCGGCGCGACTTGGATCGTCAACAAAGATCACTACAACGGCTCGTTCGAACAAACCGAACCGGCGGCCGATGAAACGGTAATTCCCGGCTGGACGATGCGTCGCAGCGGCCCCGACGCCGGTTGGAAAACGACCCCCAAATCCAAACGCCCCAACGACAAAACACACGCCTATGCCGGTGCCAAAAGTGAACTCGTCGTGACCAGCGAAACGCTCAACCACGCCGCCAATGAGGGAGATGTTTTTCGTGTCGGAGCCAGCATCGGTGGCGAAGGCCCGGGCATGACGGATTATCAGGTTGTGCTCGGTTTCCGCGACGATTTCGGGCCGCCGTTGCGATACCAATTGGCGGCCGTTGCCAACAATGTCCCATGGAATGCCAACCGTCCCAAGCGATTGCAATACGAGTACACCGCCGATGCGACGGTAGCCGGCAAACGACCGTTTGTTGAATTGACCGTTTCCAACAAAAAACGGATTCGGAAACGAGCGATGTTGGACGACATCGAGGTCACGGTTGAGCCGGCCGCCAAACAGTCGCCCAAATCTGTTCCCGGTCCTGATCGCACGACCGAAATGGCCGACGCCCAACCGCGTCCTGACTCCACCCCCATGCCGGCCGATCCCGATCCGATCGAGCCTGCGAAATCGAATGCGGTCGCGCCGAATAGCCCGCCGATCAGCACTCATCAAGTCACCGTTTCCACCGCGGAAGAGGGCGGTGCCGATGCCACGGTCAAACGCGGTGCCAGCAGCAATGACCCGTTGGGCGAAAAACCCGTGCTGGCAATCCAAACTCGAAACGACAGCCAAATCCAGCACATCTATCTGCGGTTTCCGATGGAATCGGCTCGCGGTGAAGGATCCGGCCTGGGCAATTCCGGCCAACCTCGCAATGGCCGCAACCAAAACAACAAAAAAACCAACCCGCTGGACTTGGCGTCAGCGACTTTGAAACTGGTCTACCTGGTTGCTGATCGCCCCAGCGGCGTGGTGGTACGGGTCTATGGATTGGATCAGCCGGTCAGCGACGTCTGGCCAGAAGAAAAAATTGTCTGGAGCAATTCGCTGTCAACCAAAGGGTTGGACTCGTTACCGCTGCTCGCCGAACAGGCAACCGACTCCGACAGTGCGACCCTGGAGATCTCCAGCCCCAAACTCGCAGAATTCTTATCCGCTGCGAAACAACGCACCGTCACGCTGATCTTGACGGCCGTTGATGGCAGTCATCTGCTGACATTTGGGGCCAAAGAGGACAGCCAACTCGAGCCACCCACGTTGCTGCTTGAGATCAAGGATTAGTCGAACGCGCATCTTCGACGGCGCTGGTGTGGAGGATTTATTCGACTCGGGTGGAGGCCAGCGACGGCGTGCCAGTCACTTAGGAGTCTGATTCGTCTTGTCGTGCAACAGCGACTTGCCGCTTCGCTTTTGCTTTGCCGTTGACCGTACGGCCATTGCGTCCTGACGATCGCGTGTAATCACTATCGTAGTATCCGCTGTAGCCGCCGGCGCCATCGAACTTGCTTCCCGCACCAAAGGCGTTGAGCATCCAGCCGACGAAATTTCCGCCCGATTCGTGGATCCGCCGCATCGTGTTGAGCACTTCGTCGCGACGAGCACGCGAGACGCGTACGACCAAAACGCTGCCGTCCAAGCGTGGCAAGACGACGACCGGATCAGACACCGCCAAGACCGGCGGCAAATCGACCAAGATCACACTGAACTGGGTCTTCAACTGATCCAGAATCTCGTCAAAGCGATCTGACTGTAGCAATTCCGCAGGCACCTTGGTGGTCGACCCGGCAGTGATCACCGACACGTTCTCAATCGAAGTCGGTTTGATGGCTTCTTCGATTGACAACTTGTTTTCGAGCAAGTCGCACAGGCCGTCGTCTTTCTTGACACTGAAATATCGGTGCGCGGTGGGGCGACGCAGGTCCGCGTCAATCACCAAGACCTTCAAATCCACTTGCGCGAATGAGACCGCAAAGTTCGACATGATCGTCGACTTGCCATCGCCCTGCATCGGGCTGGTGAAGCCGATGGTTTTTAGTTTGCCGGATTTGATATCCAATAACATCATCGTCCGGCCCAGGCGAAACGCCTCGGCATCCGGTGACAACTCGGCGGAAATCAATCCTTCGATGCCACGATCGATCGACATCATTTTGCCGACGCGGCCCAAATTGGGCAGCCCGATCGCATCGTCCAATTCGGCAGCCGATCGGAAACGGCTGTCTCGGACTTCCGATCCGAATGCAAACGCCAATCCGCTGCACAACCCCAACATCAATCCCGCGGCGCCACACAGCGGCAACTTGGGCCAAATGTGAAGCCCCAGACGTGGCACCTCTAGAAATTCATACAGATACCCGCTCAACCCACTCGCCGTATCCAGTTCGCGCAGTTGGGTCACAATGCCATCGAACAACGCTTCTTGACGCTCGATGTTTTTCTGCAACACCAAATCTCTCAGTTCATATTCGATCAATTCTTTGGCTTTCACTTCCGCATCGTTCGACAGAAACTGGAGCTCCTTGCGTCGTTCGGCCGCGGCAGCCAAGTCATGCTGCAAAAATCCTGTGTAGGCCTTCAGCAGACCTTCCGGAGTCAACGTCGTGTCGTCGAACAGCCCGTTGGGATTGGTCAAGTTCTGGTTGTCTTGCAAGAATTCTTTGACCAGTGCAATCTCACTTTCGATCTCTTGCACCTTAGGATGCCCGGGACCGAAAATCGCATTCAAACGCTGCTTCTCGCTACTCAACGTCAGCAAGTGAGTGAACTGGGTCCGCGCCTCTTCAACCTTTGCCGGCAGCGTCGAACGAAACTCGGCGGTGTTGGCTGAATTCATCTGTAGACCGGCAAACAATCCCAACCGTTCCAGTGACTCGCTATCGATCAATGCTAGTTTGTCCAGGTTATCGATCGGGTCGGTTGACTCGTCCAGTTCCTTCAACACCGAAATGACTCGATCCAGACGCGTCGTCAACGTCGACTCTTGGATGTCCAAGTCCAACATCTCGTCTTGCAGTCGACGGAATCGATCTTGATAGACGTTGCTGCTGCCTTCGCCCTGAAAGAACAGCGGTGCCTCCTGTCGGGCGCGCAACTGTTCCTGTTCGGCTTTGGCCAACGACGATTCGATGTCGCTTTTCGCTTCTTGCACCAATTCGTTGGCCCGACCCATCACCTGTTCGACCTGAGCCACGATGAATTTTTCGTATTCTTTCATCACCGCCGTCAGAACCAACTGTGCGTCTTCGGGATCGGTATGGGAAAACGCGATGTTCAAACTCTGGGCGGTTTTGGCCGAACCGGCACCGCCTTTGACCAAATCCAGATGTTCGATGACGTAGTCGGTCGAATCGGTTGTTTCGGTCAGATGCGGAGTGATGGAGTCCAGATTCGTCAGCCCGTTGGACTCCAGCGCCTTGCCGACGATCATTCGGCTGGAGATCAGCTCGATATGATTGGCCAGCGTGTCCTCTTCCACGACGCCGGTGCCCGTTCCGGCCGTAGCACCACTGTTGCCCAAGCCGGCGGTCCGCTCGGCGATCAGCAGTTTGGCATGGGACTGATACCAGTCGGGCGCATTGAGCGCATAGATCACACCTACCGCCAGACCCAGAATCGACAGCAATCCGATCAGCCACCGTTGGCGACTGACAATCTCCAAAATGTCCATGGTGTCGGAATCAGCCGACGCGGCGCGACGTGTTTTTTTATTCGTTGACTTTGCCGATGGCATAGCAGCTATTCTCTTCGCAGAGGTTTCGAATCGGTTGGGTTCGACCGATCGCTCTGCAAGGGGGCTCGGGACAGAGGTGGTTGGCCGCGTATATTAGTTCCGATGCTGGAGCGGGCCGTCAAGCATCAAGGTGCGGTGGTACGGATTGCCACCGTTGTGGTCCACCTGCGCACGTTAAAGCGACGTGGTAAAAGAAAAGGATATTCAGGGTCACTCGGATTTTGCGGAAAATCCGGCCAAAAACCTCACTCTCGCCTACATCTACCTGAACAAGCGACACCCCATTCTTGGTCGCAAAAAGTCATTCCACTCTCAAGAAACGCTTTTCCGTGACCACTTTTACCCCACGCACAGCCGGAACAGCCGACGCAAACACGCATGTTGACGCGTCGCAGCCGAAGCCCGCCTGGCAGCAATCCGGCGAGCGGCACATTTGGATGCCGTATTGCCAAATGAAGACGGCGCCGCAGCCGATCGCGGTCCAGCGAACCGAGGGGGTCTACCTGCACCTCGCCAACGGGCGGCGGCTGATCGATGGGTTGGCATCGTGGTGGTCGGCTTGTCATGGCTACAACCATCCGCACCTGGTCGCGGCGATGCAGCGGCAGGTGGCGACGATGTCGCATGTGATGTTCGGCGGGGTCCAGCATCGGCCGGCCCTGGCGCTTGCCGAACGACTGGCGGCGCTGTTGCCGGGCGATCTGAACCGCGTGTTTTTTGCCGACTCGGGATCGGTGGCTGTCGAAGTCGCCATGAAAATGGCAATCCAATTCCATCGCAATCATGGCCAGCCAAACCGCACCCGTTTCGTCTCGTTTGCCAACGCCTACCACGGTGACACCACCGGTGCGATGTCGCTGTGTGATCCCCAGCGCAGCATGCACGCGGAATTCGACGGCGCGCTGCTGCAGCAGATTCACACCGAACTGCCGCGTGACGCTGACGCCGTCGATCGGTTTGATCAACTGCTACAGGAAAATGGTGATCGATTGGCCGGCGTCTTCGTCGAACCACTCGTTCAAGGCGCCGGTGGAATGCGGTTTCACGATGCCAGTGTGCTGCGCTCGATCGCCCGGTGCTGTCGACGACACGGCGTGCTGTTGATCGCCGACGAATTGGCGACGGGTTTCGGACGCACCGGATCGATGTTTGCCATCGAACAGGCCGACGTGGTGCCAGACATCATTTGTTTGGGCAAAGCGTTGACCGCGGGCATGATCGGCCTGGCCGCAACTGTCGCCACCGATCATGTGTTTGACGCATTCTGGTCCGATCGGGCATCCGACGCTTTGATGCACGGGCCGACTTTCATGGCCAATCCGCTGGCTTGTGCCGCCGCCGGTGCGTCGTTGGATTTGTTTGAAAGTGAACCTCGATTGGATCAAGTGGCATCGATTGAGTCCGATTTAGTGTCGTTGCTGGCTCCCTGCCGCGAACTGCCGGGGGTGGTCGATGTGCGTGTCAAAGGCGCCATCGGGGTGGTGCAGGTCGGGCAATTGGATCATGTCGATCGATTGCGCAGTGCATTGATTGACCAAGGCGTCTGGATTCGACCCTTCGGAGACTGCATCTACACCACGCCGCCCTTGGTTGTTTCCCCCACTGAACTTCGACAAATCGGGCGGGCGATGGTGTCGGTGACCGAGCAGTGGTCGACGTGGCCGCGCTAGCCGACGCCGAATTCCTTTTTCGCGTATGTTGTTCCCGCCGCTCGTTCCGAAGATAATGGCCATCCCGATTCCGTCGGTGGACGACGTGCCCCTGTCCCTGTTTCCCTCCACTCTTTTTTTCCTTCCCATTGAAGTACCGGTGTCCTCGCATGAATTTATTGAAGTGTCCGGGCGGATTTTCCGCCGCGTTTGCATTGATTTGCATGATCAACGTTTCCGGTGTTGCGCCGGCAGAATCCGACGCGAACCAATTGAGCGAAGCGGAAAAACGAGGCGGGTGGGAATTCCTATTTGATGGTCAGTCCACCGACTCCTGGCGCAACTACAAAAAAGATTCTGTCAGCGAAGGCTGGAAAATCATCGACGGTGCGTTGGTTCGCGCGGAAAAAGGTGCCGGCGACTTGATCACCAAACAAAAATACAAATCGTTCGAACTGTTGCTCGACTACAAGATCAGCCCTGAAGGCAATAGCGGGCTGATGTTCCATGTCACCGAAGACAATCCGAAACCATGGAACAGCGGTCCGGAAATCCAAATTCAGGACAACGCCGATGGGCACGACCCGCAAAAATCGGGCTGGCTGTACCAACTGTACAAACCGTCCGCCCCCAAATGGTCCAAGAACAAAGCCGAAGTCGACGCCACACGCCCGGCCGGCCAGTGGAACCAAATCTATCTGCGGGTCACGCCGGACAGCGGCGAAGTTTGCGTCAACGGAGTCCGTTACTATCAGTTCGATCTTGGCAGCAAAGATTGGAAAAAACGCGTCGCCGATAGCAAGTTCGCCGCCTACTCCGGTTTCGGTGCCGCCGGCGAAGGCCATCTCTGCCTGCAAGATCACGGTAACGAAGTCGCGTTTCGAAACATTCGTATTCGTCGCATCAACGACGATGGTACGGCCCCGCAACCGATCGACGGAAAACTGGGACTCAAAGGTGAGCTCGCGTTCCCGAATCTGAAGTGGGACCAGTGGGAACCGATCGATGAGAACGGAAACCTGCGTGAATTGCGTTTGATCGAATTGACGCACGCCGACGACGACAGCAACCGACTGTTCGCCGCATCGCAGTACGGTGCCATCTGGAGCTTCAAAAACGACCCCGAAACCTCTCAGTCACATCTGTTTCTCGACTTGCGAGACAAAGTTTATGACTGGAAAAAACCTGGCGCCAACGAGCAAGGTCTGTTGGGACTGGCAATGCATCCGCAGTTCAAATCCAACGGCAAGTTCTATGTCTATTATTCCAAAGCCGGCGCCAGCAAGTCGATCATTTCGCAGTTCACGGTCTCGGCCGATGACCCGAACAAGGCCGACCCGGAATCCGAATTGGTCTTGATGGAAATCGACCAACCCTATCAAAACCACAATGGTGGTAGCATCGAATTCGGTCCCGACGGATTCTTGTACATCGGATTGGGCGACGGCGGCGACCGCAATGACCCGCTGGCCAACGGCCAAAACCTTTCCACCTTGCTGGGATCGATCCTTCGCATCGATGTCGATCATCCGGCCGAGGGACTCAACTATGGGATCCCCAGCGACAACCCGTTTGTCGACACCCAAGGTGCCCGACCCGAAATCTATGCCCATGGCGTTCGCAACCCTTGGCGGATCGCGTTTGACAGCCAGACCGGCCAACTTTGGATCGGCGACGTCGGCCAAGAACTTTGGGAAGAAGTGAATCTGATCACCAAAGGCGGAAACTACGGTTGGAGTGACCGCGAAGGCATGAATAACTTTGGCAATCGTCCCGCCGTTGAGGGTGTCGGCAAAGCCATCGATCCGGTCTGGCAATACGACCACCGCGTCGGACGCTCAATCACCGGCGGCCGCGTGTATCGCAGCGACAAGCTGGCTGAATTGGCTGGCAAGTACTTGTACGCCGACTATGTCACCGGTGTCGTTTGGGCATTGACCGTTGATCCCAACAGCAACCAAGCCACACGCAACGAACAGGTCTTTCCGGACAGCGTGCCAGTCCTTGGATTTGGCGAAGACAACCAGGGCGAGGTCTATTATTTGACCAACAGCCCGCGCGGTGAATGCATCTATCGATTCGCCAAATAGGCTGGATCGGCTAGTTTGTCTCCGGGCTCTGCGAGCCCGGACCGGCAACTTCGAGACGTCAAACGTATTACTTACGTTTGCATCAAGAAAATGAGCCAGTGTTTTTCCTCTCCCACTGGGAGAGTCGGGCTCTCTGGCCCCGAAGAGGTTCGTGGAAACCTCCCCGGGCTTACACCCGACCCTCGTTGGAAAGGAGGGTGAAATCCGTCACTGTCCCGGATGGGAACGGCTGAGCAACCAGGACGGTTGAACGTCTGCGGTGGGTCTGCCCAGCGTTTTCAACCGGCTTGATTAGACGTCAAACACCACGACCAGATCGACGGCTTGGTGACCACCAATGGTCAGTGTCACCGCACCATCGTCGCATGTCACGTCGTCGGGCAGCTCGGTCAACGGTCGCTCGATACCGGAGCGATCGGCCAGGAAGGCGGCACTGGCAGACGTACAGAACTGCAGCTTGACCTTCGAGGATTTTGGCCTGGTGGCAACCAGTTGCAATCGTGCCGAAAGCAATCCGTCGTGGCGGCGTGCCGTTTCCATGTCGGTGATCAACACATCGCTCGATGAAACATGCACCAGCCAAGCCTGACTGGTGTTAACGGGTTGATCACCAGATTCGATCGGGATCAGCACTGGTGGCGCCAACGACGCGCGGGCGATCGCCACAGGACTCGGTGAGTCCAAGGCATAGGTGATTTGGAAATCAAATCCTTGCTGGTCGTCCTCTGATGGAACGATTGATCCCACCAAGGTATCGACAAATCGGTCTCCGACACGACGATGCAGCGGTAGTCCTGCTCCCGAGATCAAGGTTTGTTTTTCGGCTTCGTCGACCAACACGCCCAGCGGTGCGACGATGCGTCGTGACGAAGCGCTGTGGACTTTGTCGCGAACCAAAGCGCGGACAATTGATGCGTCGCCAGCGACAGCGGTTCGGACGGCAAAGTAGTTTTGCCACAAATCGATCGAGTCCGTTTGTTTACCGGCTGCGACGGGCACCAGGTTGCCGTTGATCTGCAACTGCCGGCTACCGCGCTGCAGCTGATACCGCAGTGTAAAGGTCGCTAATGGCTGGCCGTCCGCGGATTGGAGTCGTCCGGTCGCTTCCAGCTGGCCGCAGACCCGATCGGAATGCAGCGTACGGATCTGATCACAGATCATCTCGCCACCCTGCGAATCGCTACCTCCGGATCCACTTGATCCACCACCGATCGCGACCAGTCGCATCGACAGTCGGTTGCCACGCGATGCGCTGAACACACCGCCGATCCCGCCGGTGGATTCGTTCAGTGAAACGGCCATGAATTCATTCCGCAACACACCGTCTTCGGCGATCCCTTTGCCGCGTCCTAACAGGCGTTTCACCATGCCGATTCGTTTGATCGGCTCGCTGCCGACCAGACGCGTGAACCCGGTCGCTGGGGTGTCAAACGTCACCCCGCATCGCCCCTGGCCGACATCGCTGACCGCGTAGATCGACCGTTCTTTGGTGGGCGCACCGCCCTGCAAAACGGCCTGGGCGCGAACGGCTGATCCGTGTGGATTGAAACACAACAGCTCGTGACCGCAGTTGGTATCGGGACTGCGTGTGACGCCGATCGCATCGCAGATCGCCTGGGGATCCATTTGGTCGATTGGGGGCCGATTCGGGTCTGCCGCCGCGGTCTCCAATAGCCGAGGGTTGGCCAATCGAGCAATCGCAGTGGCCACCCGCGCCGTCTCCCGTGCGACCGAGTGGCGAAACGACTCGGCCATTGTCTGCAGTGTCACTGTCGAATTTGGATCGCTGATGATCTCGCCCAGCACCGTCGCCGATTGGCGTGAAACGGCGGCGAGTGATCCGTTGTGATAGGGCCGTTCGCCGTCAATGAAATACTGGTCGAGTTGCCAGAACCGCCCGAGCGCTACACTCCAGGTCGCCGCGCGACACAGGTCACGATACGGGTCGCAAACTCGATCCGGCCAGTGCACCAACAATCCGGTCGCGATTTCGCCGGTGTCGATCGCCTCGCCCAGTCGCGCGCCGATCGACAGAAACGCGACATCGCTGGCGGCATCGATCGGCTTGGCGGTCAACGCTTCGATTTCCGCACCAGCGCTGGCCACTTTCACTTTGCTCTCTTCGCCGAATCCGGTTCCCGTCGAAAAATCGATTGGGATCACACCGACGTATCCGTCGGCAACCAGGGTTGGGATCAGGTCGACGGGCGTCATCCCGGCCAGCTGCGCGAACACCTTGGGCATTGTCCCCACCGCGGATTCCGCCAATGCGAATCCCGATTCAAACGCCGTGCGTCCGTCCGACATGGTCATCGCATCCAAACAACCCATCCCGGCGCGAAGCGGGCCATTGGCCTGCGGGGGCATCCCGCCGCCGGCCCAACCGATCGCGGGTTGCTGTAGCGTTTGCCGAAACAATTGATACGGCTGTTCCTCGCCAACAGTTTCGCCGGCACTGCCAGCGGCATCCACCATCGCGGCTGCAACCGCCCCATCGATCAAGACATTGCGTGGTGTACCCAGGATGCCGTTGGCCTCGTCGGCCGTGCGGGCGCTGTCTTGCAGGCGTTCCAACCAGCCGGATTCAATGGCGGTGTCCAAAACGCCGGGGGTCAATAACGTCAAATCAACCAAATGGGGGTCGGTCGAAAAATAGTGATCGCGTTCTTCCGACAGGCAATCAAAGACGTCGTGCAGTTTCTGCACGGCGAGTTCACCGTCGCGCGCCAAGAATGCTTTGGCCGCCTCGACCACCCGGCCTTGAACGTACAGTTCGTCTAGGTTGCTGGTGTACCGCAGCCGGCGGGTCATGATCTGAATTTGCAGTGACAGATAGCCGGCGGCAAAAAAGTCTTCGACGCCCAACCAGCGACCGCTGTGCAGCAACGGTTGGCAGGCCGCATCTTCCGAATCCAGTTCCAGTGCCGCGAGCATTTCCGTCCGATCGGCCCCGACCACCCAGCGGCAGTCCGGATTCGCATCGCATTTTCGGCGAAAATCAGGCGGCAATTGCTCTAGCGACGAATCGGGAACCACGATCACCCGCGAGCCGTCCGGCGTGGGCGGGGCGTCAGCGCGATACCAAGTCGGCAATTGCTCGGTTTGCGCCAACAAACGCGGATGCCACAACACAGACCACCCGGCCAACAGGCTGCGGGCGTCGGATTCGGCACCACCCACCGGAAAATCTTCTAACGTGGTCGATGGCAGTAAAACGGAGCACTCGTCGAGCGGAGCCATGAGGATCCAAATAGCGGGGGGGAGGGGACAAGTAGGGCGTCAATCGTCGTGAAATAATTTGACGGCGAACGGGACAGGCGGATAGACTATCAGTGGCTGAATACTTTCCACGACTGGCTTGTTATTGTTTTTTCTACGCCACTGGTCAGAATGACGGCCGACGAATTGCCTGACTTACGGCAATACGCCTCCTTTTCCAAAATCATTCTTCTCATCTTGTTTGTCGATCCATTTCCGCCAACGCGGACAGAATGTCGTTGATTGATACGAATTTGAAACCCCCGGGGCGTTTGTTCGCTGGGCTGCAGCGATCGAAAATTTGTGTCAACCAGTACATTCGGATCAACTCCCACACTCTAAATGTTGCATCAATCGTGACCAATCGTGGATACGAAACCATGCGGCGAGTACTGTGCGTGAACACATCCGAGCGACTTTTTTGCCGAAGATCCTCAATTTGGCTTAGAAATCTGCCACAATTCAATTGTAGACAAGCAAACTTGATTGCGCTGCGCTCTAATTTTTCCACTTCGCCGATCCTGTCCCGTTAACTTTCCTTAGCGTTTTACTATGGCCAAAAGCTCTTCCGTTTGGGGAATCGAAATTGGGCAATCCGCGCTCAAAGCGCTGCGTTGCAAATTGGTCGATGATGAAGTGGTCGCCGAAGCGTTCGACTTCATCGAATATCCCAAGATCCTGAGCCAGCCCGAAGCGGTGCCCGAGGAACTGATTGCCGAGGCGATCCTTCAGTTGCTCGAACGCAACGAGGGCATGACGGACAAAATTTGTATCAGTGTGCCCGGCCAAAGTGGTCTGTCCAAGTTTTTCAAACCACCGCCGGTCGAAGTCAAAAAGATTGCCGACTTGGTGCGTTATGAAGCGCGGCAACAAATCCCGTTCGAACTGTCGGATGTGGTTTGGGATTATCAGATGATGCCCGGCAGCCTAGTCGAAGACGGCTACGCACTGGACAGCGAAGTCGGTTTGTTCGCCATGAAACGCGACCAAGCCAATCGCCAATTAGCACCCTTTGATGAAGGCAACTTAGAAGTCGACGTGGTGCAACTGGCGCCGATCGCACTTTACAACATGGTCGCCTATGACCGGATGAGCGAACGGCTGGAAGGTGAAATCTTCAACGCCGATGACCCGCCGCCGTCGAGTGTCGTGCTGTCGATCGGTACCGACAGTTCGGACCTGTTGGTGACCAACGGCTTTCGGATTTGGCAGCGGAGTATGCCGATCGGCGGGAATCACTTCACCCGCCAGCTGACCAAAGACTTGAAGATGACGTTCGCCAAAGCCGAACACATCAAACGCAATGCCCGCGAGGCGGTGGATCCGAAATTGATCTTCCAGACCATGCGTCCGGTGTTCAACGATCTGGTCACCGAAGTCCAACGTTCCATCGGGTTCTTTCGCAGCATCGATCGCAAAGCGGAAATCAACGAACTGTTGATCACCGGAAACACGGTCAAAATGCCTGGGTTGGCCGCCTACCTTGGTAAAAACCTGGGTTTTGAAGTCCACACGCTTGACCGTTTCAATCGGCTCAGTGGCGATGATGTGCTGTCGATCCCGACCTTCCGTGACAACGCGACGACCTTTGCCGTCTGTTACGGTCTGTGTCTACAGGGGCTGGGCGTTGGCCAGATCCACACCAGTTTGGTCCCCCAAGAAATCATCACGCAGCGGATGATCCGGGCCAAAAAGCCCTGGACGGTTGCCGGTTTGGCGGCGTTGATGTTCGGCCTGTCCGCTAATTTTTACTTTGCACAAAACAGCTGGAACAAAAGTCACGATGACATATGGAAGGCTGCCAACGCAGAAGTCGTTAGCATGGAATCGTATGCCACCGACCATCGCAATCAGGACACCGAACTAGACAAGAAACTGACCTACTTGAACGCGGTCGGACAAGAGATCGCCGGTGACGCCGAAGACCGCTTGGCGTGGATGGAATTGATTCGTGGCGTCAACCAGATCATCCCCCATGGCAAGTACGAAGGCGTCGAGCCTGGGAAGATGCCAACGGCCAAAGAGGTGCCATACGAAGATCGAATCGATTTTCATATCACTTCTTTCGAAACCAAACACTTTGACGACATCGCCCCGTGGTACGAAAAACGCAAGTCGCGTTTCAAAGAGGAAAACGCTGACTGGTTGCGTTTGATGGACGTCCAGAAGGCTGCCGATGGCGAGGTAGCGGTCGAAGACACCGGACCGACCGGCGAAGCCTGGGTGATCGAACTGCAAGGCTATCACTACTACAACAATCCGGAACGCGTCGGACTCGATGGCAACAACCACATCCGCCGCTACCTGACGACGGCCTTTCGTGATCCCTCCCTGCTGCCGCCCGATGTCCAAAACCGCATCATCGAGCTGCCTGATCCCAAAGATCCGGCCAACACCATCAAGTACACGCCGAAGGAAATCGGTATCACTTATCCGTTGCTGCTGAACATCGAAAACGTCATCACCGACTCGATTCCGAACCCCGATTACGAACCCCCGGCAACCACGACCGGTGTGGCCGTTGTCGCAACGGAACCCGTCGAAGGCGAAGAACCCCAGTATTTCAAACCACGGCGGATGGATTTTGTGTTCCAATTTGTTTGGAACCAAACCAACCACTCCGAGCGGATGGAAGCGCGGCGGTTGAAAGCCGAAGAAGAAAAAGCCATGCAACAAGACGGTCAAGAACCGGGCGACGAGGAAATGGATAACTCCGTCGCCACCAACCCCTAACATTCAACCCCCGCAATCCGCATCCGGTTTCACCGAAATCGCGGAAACGCAGCGTCTGTCCCACTCGTTCACTCAACCGAAACACACATCATGGACCAAGTCAAACAGTACCTGGCCGTCGCAATCAAATATGGATTCTGGATCGGCAGCGCCGTCATCCTGATCGGTGCGCTCGCGATTTGGTATTTGACGACGAGTGACCTGGACCAGCAGACGACGCGGCAGATCAGCAAGATCGAAGGCGACTTCAGCAAGGTTTCTCAATTCCGCAACGAGTTGCCGACGCAGCCGAATGAAATCTCGCATGAAAAGATGCAAGTCAAGATCGATGCTCAAAAGCAAGAGGTGCTCACCGCATGGCAGTCCGTGTTCGATGCTCAGCGCGGCATTTTGACATGGCCCGAAGTCATGCAAGACAGCTTTCTAAACGAATTCAAGTATGCCAAGGATCCGGAAACCGGCATCGTCGATAAGACCAAACTGAAACTGCCGTTTGAAAAATACGAGTTGTTCCCACCGACGGAAACAGACGATGCCGTGCCACCGTTCCTGTTGCGTCGTTACGAACAATACATCGACCAAGTCCTGCCAGATTACGCCGCGATCGCGCAAGCCAAATGGACCGCAAAGTACACCAAACGCGGTGGCGGGGCGATGAGCATGGAAGACTCGATGATGAACTATGGACGCACACGGCGTCCCACCGTGGACATCACCGGTGCCAGTGATGAACCCGTTGTTCGCTGGAGCATGACCAGTCAGGAAGCGGTCATGAAAGACTTGTTCCCCTGGCGCGGTACCAAAGATTATCCGTCGGAATTGGACGTTTATTACTCACAAGAAAACCTCTGGATCCTGCGCCAATTGCTGCAAATTGTGGCCACTGTCAACGGTGATGCCAAGCAATCGTTTGAAGCCAAAATCCATGAAATCAAAAAGCTAGCCATCGGTAAGAGCGTGACCTTTGATTCAGGCACAATCTCCGACCCGGGCGTTCGAGCCAAAGGCGGGTTTGGCGGGATGATGGACGGCGGCTACGAAGACATGATGATGGAGGGAATGGATTCCAGTTACGACCAAATGGACAGTATGGGAGGCATGGGACTCGAGGACGCCATCGGCACTGATCCCGGTGATAACCGCTACGTCAACACTGCCTTTGAACCGATTGCTGCCTCGTCACTACGCGCCGCATTCACCAGCAACGACCCCAGCCAAGTCGCGATCGCGGTCGCCAAACGAGTGCCGATCATGTTGCAACTGCAAATGGACCAGCGCAGCGTTCCAACGCTACTGGCCGCTTGTGGCAGTGCGCCGCTAATGGTTGATGTTCACCAAGTCCGTATCGTTCCCAAAGGCGGCTCGACGTCATCCGGTGGCGGTGGTGGATACGATGAAATGATGATGAGTGGTGGGATGGAAGACGAAATGATGGGAGGAATGGGCGGAATGGGAAGCATGGGGCCGGGAATGGGCGGCGGCGGCCGCAGTGCAACCAGTGACGAGCCTTACCCGCTGGACATGGATGTGGAGATCTATGGATTGATTTACTTTTACAATCCGCCCAGTGAAGAGTCGCTGGGGATTGAGAAAGTCACGACGGACGTTTCCATCGATCAATCGGCCGAAGTCATTGACGCCCTGCCAGGGCCAGCCGTGCCTGCCGATACCACGCCTGCTGTGACGCCTCCGGCAAATACCACCGGTCCAGCGGTCACAACACCCGAGATGCCCACGCCAGATGCGGGTACGACACCCGATGCGGCGGCGCCAGTGCCTGACACCACGGCACCGGTTGCACCTGGACCGGCCACGCCGGGACCGGGAACACCCGCCGATGACCCTGCGGCACCGGCTCCCACCGCACCAGCTCCCACGGCACCGGCTCCCACGGCACCGGGCACGCCAGCGGCTGATTCAGGAGCGGCCGATGCTGCACCACCGGCAACACCCCCCGCGGCAGTACCACCGACTGCGATGACGACTCCCATTACCAATTAAATGCAGCCATTCGGTTTGGCGCAAATTTGTTTGCCCGAGATCACGGTCTCGGACATTTGACCTCACACGCGTACACTCAACACTTCTTCCCGCCCGTAAGGGGATATCACGATGGACTCCGACAAGATCAAAACTTTCATCGTTTACAACTTCGAGAAACTGATCGTTGGGCTCGTGGTGTTGCTGGCCGGATTCCTGGTCTACTCGGGCCTGGGGAAACCGGTCATTACCGAGAAACGCGATCCGCAAAATTTGGCGACCACCGCAACGGAAGTGCGGCGCCAGGTGGACGAGGACCACAGCGAAGAAATTATCTCTGAGCGAACGACGTTTGACATCGCCCAGAAACAGAAAGAGTTTCGGCACAAGGTCAATCCTGAACCATACACTCCGGACGTCTGGGACGTTGCCATCGTTTCGTCCGATGAAGAACGTCGTCAGGATCCGGATTTGTTAAAACCAGTGGGGCTGCAGGTCCAAGGTGTACTGGCGTCATTGGCCTATCGCTCGACCGATGGAGTCTACGCACTGACAGAATTAGAAGGGGCAGATCCGGTCGAAGTGGTTGAACAAAAACCGAAACGAGAATCGCGCCGCCGCAACAATCGCGCCGCGATGATGATGATGGAGGAGCAGGGCGGGGGCGACTATGAAATGGAAATGCAGATGCAGATGGAAATGGACATGCAGTCCTATGGCGACAACGCCAATTCAGCTTCTGGCCCCGTTCGAAAGCTCGCAGCCGACAAAAATCTGGGTACCAAAGCGGCTCCGACTCACTCGGTCGCCAACGGTGCCGAAGAGCTTCCGATTCCGGGCGCCGGTTGGTTCATCGCCGGTTCGGCTGCTATTCCACACAAGGAACTGGTTGCCTCGTACCAGAAAGCGCTTTCCTACGCCACGGCTTACGATCCTCGACTGCGCGACTTTCCTGAATACATTGCCTATGAAGTCCAGCGTGCTGATGTCACGAGTAAAGCCATCGATCAACTGACCGAAAAAGATTGGATTCGTCGAGACACCAACCTGTTTCGCATTGATGGTGCCGCCCGCTACTCAACACTGGTCAACGCGGCCCGATACTGGTCTGGATTTGCTCCCGAAGTGGTACCGCCCGACTACTGGATCCCTGGGGTGACCATGTGGATTCCTCCAGTGCTGCTTGATCCCTACACTGACATTGCCACCAATCCACTGATCCCGCTGAAAACCCAGCGTGAATTGCAACAAGAGCAACAGCTCAAAGAAGCTGCTCAAAATAAAGAATCAGAGGTCTTCGACCCGACAAAGTTCGAGCTCGATCGTGGCGGCAGCCAGTCCCGCTCCTACGGCGGCGGCATGGAAATGGAAATGGACATGATGTACGACGGCGGCATGGAAATGGAGATGGACACGATGTACGGCGGCGGGGGAGGCGGCCCGAAGATGGTCGGTAAGCCCGCGGAAGAAAATCCCGTCGACCACAAATTGCTGCGTTTCTATGACTTTGCATTTATCCCAGTCGCCAAAAGCCAAGATCCAGAGGCGCCAAAGCGCAATCGCAAGTACGTTTACCGAGTCCGCTTTGCGGTCAACGATCCTAACTTTCCCGAAAAACCGGAGCTGCAACCCAAAGGCAGCGCGCTAGCGCCAGAGGCCTACACACGCTATGTGTCACTGGCTGCTGATGCGGCTCAGAACAAGGTCCGTGACTTTCGCCGCTGGAGTGAGTGGAGTGAAGTCAGTCAGCCCGTCTCCTTGCCCGAACTTGACCGCGTGTTTGTCGGCGACGTCAAATCGGAAAAAGCGAGACGAACTAGAATCGGTTCACGCGAATTGGTCATTGAATCCGAACCGCCTGTCGCGGAAGTCGTCACGTCCAGCTTTGACCCCAGCCTGGGTGTTTTTGTGCCGGCCATGATGCAAGCGACCGAAGGCACGGTGCTGAGCAAGAAAGTTGAGGTCGCAGAAGTCGTGGATCCGATCACGTTGGAGGTGAAAAAACTTGAAAACGCCAAGATCGATTCGTCTGCGACGGTGGTCGATATCGAGGGCGGTCTGCCGATGGCGATCACCGACGACGAAACCATCACCGAGCCCGGCATGTTCTTGATTATGAATAGCGATGGAAGCCTCAGCGTGCACGGCTCCGTCGATGAACAGCGACAGTTCCGGATCAAGTCTTTCGCCGAAGAACGTGGGCTGTAGACCAGTCGCTCGGGTTAACTATGTTTGAATTTCAACGCGGTCCCTTTCCTCGGACCCGACCGCGCCGCCAGCGTCGATTTGAATGGTCCCGACGACTGGTTGCCGAATCGACACTCCAGCCGAGTGATCTGATTTGGCCGATTTTTGTGCATCCACAATCGGGCCTCCAACCGATCGACTCGCTACCCGGCGTTGATCGTTTAGGTATCGACCGAATTGTAGATGCTGCAAAAAGAGCTTGTGATTTGGGGATTCCCGCGATCGCGATTTTCCCCGTGACGCCAGCGGATCTCAAAACCGACACTGGCGCAGAAGCGGTGAACCCCAACAATCTGGTTTGCCAAACCGTGCGTCGGATCAAATCGGCGGTCGGCGATTCACTGGGGGTCATCTGTGACGTTGCACTCGATCCGTATAGTTCACATGGACATGACGGAATCGTTCGCGATGGTGATGTCGTCAACGACGAAACGGTAGCAATCCTGTGCCGCCAAGCGGTCATTCAGGCTGATGCGGGATGCGATGTGATCGCCCCGAGCGATATGATGGATGGACGCATCGGATCCATCAGGGATGCACTGGAATCCGCAGGGCACGTCAACGTCCAAATCATGTCGTACGCGGCAAAGTACGCCAGTGCTTTTTACGGGCCGTTTCGGGACGCCGTCGGATCCAAAGGGAATTTAGGAGGCGCTAGCAAGAAGACCTACCAACAGTCACCCGAACAAACCGACGAAGCATTGCACGAGGTCGCAATTGATTTGGCCGAAGGCGCCGATTCGGTGATGGTCAAACCGGGCATGCCCTATTTAGACATTGTGTCCAAAGTCAAACAGGTCTTTGGTGTCCCGACCTTTGTTTACCAGGTCAGTGGCGAATACGCGATGCTGTCCGCCGCAGGGCAATTGGGGTGGCTAGATCGACGCGACGTGGTCTTGGAAAGCTTGATGGGATTCAAACGCGCCGGAGCAGACGGTGTGTTGACCTACTTTGCACCCGAAGCTGCTCAGTGGCTGGCCTGATCCGCCGCGCGAACGTTTGATCTCGGTTTCGCCTATGCTGTGTGCGACCTATCCCCACCAACTGGTGTTCTCGTTTTGCAAAGAGAACTAGATCATTCTTTCGGCATCACAGAAGCTGGGGGAGACGGGCGTTATCGTCAAATAACGGTCTGGAATTGCACGATATTGTGGCGATTGCGCACTACCCTTGTCGAACCGGGCGAAGCAAGCATGCTGTGTCAAAAAGGCATTCAAAAACGCAGTTAGATCGACCGCGGTCGGTGGTTCGAGAAAGGTGAATCTCGCTCGCTGCGTGCAACCGTCATCAAACTGACATCACGAATAATTGAATCAGTCAATTTGACTTGCGAAGTGAATTCGATGTGCGTTCGAATCGGAATTTGGAGAATAGCGAACGAATGACTGAAACCGACATTTAATTTTGTATCTAATGGACGATGCAGGGCTGATGCTTTGTTTCAATTCCGGTCCGGTAGGAATTCCGGACCTTGACGACAGGATAGTGAACCCTCGCTCTATCAGACGATTCAGCGGAGGCACCATTGCGACGAACAACCAAAACCGTTCCCAGCCAATCGATTGAATTGAAGATGCGTGCGACTCCCAAGCCGAAGAAGGATAACAACGTTTTACCGTTATCGGTAACGCCGGTGTCCGACGACGATTCGGTTCAAATTGAACCCAACTTGACAATGCAGCGTCCACCGGACCAATCGTTCGGTCATCGCAATGATCAATCTTGTCTCGTACAGATCTATCCGGCAGACGTTGTCGACGGGATGCTACTGATCGAATCGGAAAGACTATTGATCGGTCGTGACGGCGATGCGGATCTGATCTTACCGGACCACAGCGTTTCACGGCGCCATGCATTGATCACTCGCAGCGACAACGGATTTGAGATCGAAGATCTTGACAGTACCAACGGAACCTTTATCGCGGGGCAAGCGGTCAAGAAAGCAACGCTGCGTTCGGGGGACACCATTCGGTTGGGAAGTTTTCTCTTCAAATTCCTCTCTGCAGGAAGTGTCGAGTCACAATATCACGAAACGGTTTACTCGGCTTTGACACGTGACGCACTGACCGGCACGATGAACAAGCGTTACTTGGTCGAAACGCTCGATCGATCTATCGCGACAGCGGTCAGACAGCAACAACCGCTCAGCGTAATCATGGTCGATATCGACCACTTCAAATCCGTTAATGACTCGTATGGACATTTGGTCGGCGACGAAGTGCTGCGTGAATTTGGGCGACGACTCGGCGCCACCTGCCGCGAGGACGACCTGTTGGCACGCTATGGCGGCGAAGAATTCAGTTTGCTGTTATCGGCGACGACGGCGGATGATGCGATCGACGTCGCCCAGCGATGTCGCCATGCGGTTTGCGACCTGCCATTTGAAACTGCCTCTGGCCCACTCGAGGTTACAGCCAGTTTCGGCGTTGCTTGCTTGGAGCTCACCAAGGGCGAAACGGGAACGCAACTGATCCAACGTGCCGACCGAAACTTATACGAGGCCAAACGAAGCGGTCGGAATCGAGTTTGTGGAACGTCCCCGTAAGGGCGTTTAATCGCAGACGCCCAGGTCGTCGTCGAATGAGTGAAGAATTAATTTCAATTCGTCTTCCTCGTGCTGTTCGAAATGCTTTCGGAAACGATCAAATTTCCGCAGCCATTTTTGGATGTGTTCGACTCGCTCGCCATTGAGTTCCATCATTTGGTCGGCAAGATCACGGATTTCGGCAAACAATCTTGGATGCTGCGACTTCAGTGATTCGGCGGTCAAACTAATCTGCGGCTCAATATCCAAAGCATCATCAAAATAGCCATACGCCTCTTCTAGAGAAAAGTGAATTGCCAGTTGGTCCCGTAGTTCGGCCACATCAGCGATCAGTTCGGACCAATGATTTTTCGCCGTTTCCTGGTGTGACAACTGGGGGAGCATACGATCCCACAGCGACTTTAGGTGGCGATTGTCGTCTTTGATCTCTTTCAGGAATGCCGCGTTCACGGCCAGACTGCCAACCGCTGGCTTATTCAAAAAAGATTCCCCAGGAATTGCCCCGACGGGCCGCGAAGTACTCGGCACGAGTGTATCAGACATCAGCGTTATCCTTGTGTAAGAGGCGTTCTACATTGTACCCAGCGAACCGTGTCGGCGTCGAATTTTGGGTTGTTTTTCAGCGACCTTGGTAATTTGTACGCCCTGTCCGCCTCCGATCATCGCGATTGGCCAAACTTCCCGCCCCCACCACATCATGTGGTGCCAGCCACCACTATTTAACCTTTGGTGCCAGCCACCGCCAATGATTGCGACCGGCACACCGATTGTGGCTGAAGTGGATCTGGCTTGCTGCCGGTTGGGGGCGATCCACTGAAAGACGGCTGGGTGGCTCGATTTTCGGCCTCCGGGCGTGGACTCTGCGCAGCAACGAACAGGGAAACGCCTCCGTGTCGACCGACTGAGCATTCGACTCTACAAACGTTGTGTGAGGCTAAGTCACAAAGCACTCGCTCACAGTGCGGTGTCCTTTGGCCCAGCGGCGGCCGGTGGATTTGGCAAAGGATGCCATCCCGTTGGGCGATCCGGCGCAGCAGCTTTTGCCGAAGTAACGTTTGAAGTTCCATACCAAGTCACGCCACATCGACAAATCGATGCCTAGGCGCGTCAGTATCGCTTGCAGTCGCTGCGGAACGTTGTGTCCCGATCCTTCCGCTTTCTGCTCGGCTGTCCAGTTCAGCAGGGTCAAGTAATCGTTCAGATTCAGACTCAGAAATCCTTTGTCGCTGGCTCGCACACCGCCGCTACTGGACTGGGGGTCGTCTGCTAATTGTTCGCCGAGAGTGAGCGGTGCGAGCCAGGCGTCGCGGCGGATCCGCTTGCCGGTTGGGTTGCGGCGTTTCTGTTTGCGTTTTTCTTGTAGTTCGTCAACTGGAGTATCGCGGATCTGTTTTCCGGCCTCACCAGTGGGGACGGGCACCAAATCAAACGCTGCCGAATCAATCAGTTGACCGCTTTCGCCTTTAATGCGGTCGTAGGCAGATGTGTGCAAAGACTGTTCTGGCGTTTCGGCCAATGCAGCCCGCACCGGATTGAGGTCCACATACATGGCACAAGCCAAAAGGCCAGCCTCGTCAGTGATTGGCTGTGCTTTGAAACGACCTTCCCAGAAGTGTCCGGTACACTCGTCTTGCTTGTTGGCCATCCGTGCAATCGGTTCGCTCAAGGCACGCATGAACCACGATAGATCCGACAGACGCTGTTTGATTTCGCCGAGTCTCTCGGAGTCTCGTGCCAGCGTCTGGACGTCATTCTCGGTGGGTTCGGCGAGATGTTCATCTAGCCTGCGGCCAGGAAAGACTCGAAGCCACCGGATCGCGACTTCTTCGTCGCTCCAGCTGCTGACCACGTCAGGCCGATTGCGGAGGATCAGATGCAGATGATTCGACAGAATGGCATACGAGAGAACATCGATCCCAAAGACCGATGCCAGAGCCTCCAGACGCTTGCGGATCCATTCGCGGCGATAACCGTAATCGGTCCCCGTTTGGGGATCGACGCCAGCCAGAAAGGCTCGTCGGACACATCGCTGAACCGTGTGCACGATTGATATTTCACCCGCCGAAAACTGCTCCGCCCGCAACGCACGTCCCATCGCATTTCTCCCAAGGGGTCAATAGAGCCCCTATCGTACCACCCGGCATCCAGCCGTCAACTATTTTGGTGGCTGGCACCATGGAGGAATGGTGATCTGATGGCTGGCACCAATTAGAGATAGGCTAAAGATGGCTGGCACCAATTAGGGAATTGTTAGGCGTCGTGGATTGGGAAGGCAATCACGTCGCCGATTTGAGGTGCGCTTTGTTGTTGCATCAGCAATCGATCGACCCCTAACGCAACGCCGCTACACGCAGGCAACCCACGCCGCATCGCCCGAACCAAGCTCGTTTCTGGTTCTAATGCCTCTAACCCGACCTGGACCCGTTTCTGGTTGTTGCAAACACTCCGTTCCAAAAGTTCCTCCGCATCGAGCAGTTCGTCGTATCCGTTCGCAATCTCCACACCGCGAACGAACAGTTCAAATCGTGCCGCACATTGCGGATCAGTTGCAGATCGTTTCGCCAAGGCCGCTTGTCCCAACGGATAATCGGTCATGATTTCTGCTCGATTCAGACCCAGAGTCGGAGCAACTTCGGCGGACAAAACCACGTCCAGTAACGCGTCGTGATCGCTGCCAATCGTTTCAGCTATCGAGGTATCCAATCGCTGGACATGGGCGTGAAGCGCCGATGTCGTCACATCGATCGGATCAAATCCCACACTGCGTCGAAATGCTTGGCGGTAGCTGACGCGGTCAAATCCGTCAGTGCAAAGTGCCTGCGAAACCAAATTTCCTAGCAACTCAATCGCCGAATCTACATCGCCGCCGACTTCATACCATTCCAACATCGTGAATTCGGGATTGTGCCAATGCCCCGCTTCGCCTTTGCGAAACACCGGACCAATGCTATAGATCGAAGGGGCTCCGTCGACCAACATCCGTTTCATCGCCGATTCGGGTGATGTCTGCAAGTAAAACTGCGGTGGAAAGCCGGGGTCGGCAATTCCCAGTTCGCTGGTCGCCACCCGAATCGGATCCAAATAGGCATCCACCACACAGTCCTGTGACAAACAGGGAGGTTGGACTTCGATGAACCCCCGTTCGTCAAAGTAACGTCGCATCAAACGCAACAGGTCGGCACGCTCGACAAGATGATTTAAATTGGCCATGACACCCTCTGATCCACTAACACAATCCCTTTTCAAAAGAATTTCGTGACCACGTCCGCTCTAGATCGCTACGCACGTCAACGCCAGTTCGCCCCGATCGGCGCCACTGGCCAACAACGCATCGAAGCGGCAAACGTTGCCATCCTCGGCTGCGGTGCTTTGGGAACCGTCGCCGCAGAACTACTGTGTCGCGCCGGCGTCGGGCAAATTCGAATCATTGACCGTGATGTTGTCGAGTGGACCAATCTGCAACGCCAGTCTCTGTTCGACAGTGAGAACGCGCGACGTGGTGACAGCAAAGCCGAGGCCGCTTGTCGACGCCTAGCACAAATCAATCCAGAAATCGACTTGAACCCTGATGTCGTTGATGTCAACGCAGGCAACATCGAATTGGTGCTGCATGGCTGTGATCTGGTGATCGACGCCACGGACAATTTCGGCGTACGGTTCCTGCTAAACGACTGGGCGCTGACCACCGCAACGCCCTGGGTCCACGGGGGCTGCGTCGGCGCCAGTGGGCAGGTGCGACTGTTTGACGGTGCAGATCGTCCCTGCTTCCGTTGCCTAGTCGCTGACCTACCGCCCGCCGGCGTTGTCGAGACCTGTGATACCGCGGGAGTGATCGGTTCAGCGACTCACGCCATCGCCAGCCTTCAAGTCACCGAATCGCTAAAGTGGTTGTCCGGCAATCGCAACGTGGTTTCCCAAGCGGTCCTCTCGATCGATTTTTGGAACAACCGTATTCGCCAAGTGAATCTGGATGCATCGTCATCGCCCAACTGCGTCGCTTGTGTCAGGCGGCAGTTCGAATTCCTACATGGAAACCGATTGGCAACTTCCGACGGTACACTCTGTGGACGCGACGCAGTCCAAATCAGCCCCGCGCAAACCAACACTCAGATCGACCTGCAGAACATCAGCCAACGCTGGCAATCGATCGGCCCAGTCACGGTGACACGCTTTTTTGTCCGCTTGCAAATCGATGCGACCACGCAATTGACACTGTTTCGAGATGGCCGCGCCGTTGTCCAAGGCACCGATGATGTTGCCAAAGCCCGTTCGTTGGTCGACCGTTTTGTCGGCAACTGAAGGATCCTTGGCCCAATGAACGATCTCACTGCGGAACAACTGCTCGACCGTTACTTCGGATACCAATCCTTTCGTCCCAGTCAAGCGGCAATCATTCGACACGTGATGTCCGGTCAACACGCGATGGTGGTGATGCCGACGGGAATGGGGAAATCACTCTGCTACCAAATTCCCGCCCTCGCGCGGCCCTGCGGTGACCCGTCGATTGTGTTGGTGCTTTCGCCGCTGATTGCACTGATGCAAGACCAGGTCGACTCGCTACTGCGACGCGGTATCGATGCGACATTCATCAATTCGTCTCTCGATCGTGAAACTCGCTTGGCACGCTATGAAGCCTTGAGCGATGGAGACTTTAAAATCCTGTTCGTCACTCCCGAACGATTTCGAAAATCTGATTTCTGTGACGCAATCGCTAACCGCCGCGTCAGTTTGCTCGCGATCGATGAAGCTCATTGTGTCAGCCAGTGGGGCCATGATTTCCGCCCGGATTACACCCGTGTCGCCGAGATCCGTGAGCTGCTCGGCCACCCGACCACCATCGCATTGACTGCAACAGCGACCGCGGAGTGCCGCAACGACATCTACCGTCAAATCGGTATCTCTGCCAATGACATCCAACTGTTTCACGAAGGCATCGATCGCCCCAACCTGAAATTGGAAGTCTCACCGGTCTACGACGAAGAGGAAAAACTGCAACAGTTACAGCAAACCCTGATGACCGCCAACTGGGGCGATGGCAGTGCAATCGTCTACTTTTCACTCATCAAGACACTGATCCGGTTCAGCGACCACCTGTTGGCCGCAGGCATCGATCACGTTTGTTACCACGGCGATCTGCCCCGACGCGCACGGCGGAGAGTCCAGGATGAATTCATGTCTGGCGATGCGGATCTGGTGCTGGCTACCAACGCCTTTGGAATGGGAGTCGACAAAGAAAACATTCGACTGGTCGTTCACGCCGAAACGCCAGGATCGATCGAGTCGTACTACCAAGAAATTGGACGCGCCGGTCGCGACGGATTGCCCAGTCGTTGTTGGTGGCTGTACGCCCAGGAAGACCTGATGACGCAAATGCAGTTCATCGAATGGTCTAACCCGGATGCTGCGTTTTACACACGGCTGTACCAGCTACTGTCCGAACACGGCGAACAGTGCCGCGCCTACGGACTGGACTGGATGAACCAACAGCTTCAGCGACGCAGCAAGCACGATCATCGCTTGGCCACCGCGATTGCAATCCTGGATCGCCACGGTGTCCTGGCAGGCCCGCGACCCCCGGATTGTTTTGACATCCAGACACCGCTCCCCAGTCGACTTCAAGACGACGACCAGCTCGCCGAAAAAAAACGTCGTGACCAGCAACGCTTGTATGCCATGGTTCAATTGGCAGCCGAGACCGGTGACCGCAAAGAATTCCTGAACCGCTATTTTGCGGACTGTTGATGCATTGAGCCAGTCGCTCACTACTGGATCAGACGCGTTCTCCGCCCAGAGGCGGTCGCCTGTGCTTGGCTGGGCAACGGTCGTTCATAGGCCTCGAATTCTGCCCACAACGGCAGGTGGTCACTGATCGCCTGGGCCTGCAGCTTGGACAGCCCAAAGTCTTTTTGCAAATCGATCACACCCATTTGACCGGTGTATTCGCTGGTGACGGTTTTGTCGATCAGAATGTGGTCGTGTGTCGTCGTCCTCGCGATGTCCGTGGGAACGTCACCAGCAACCGAAACGATGCCTGGAATCAAATGCAATTGGCCCAGTTGCTCGGTTGTGGCACTTAAATCGCCTAGCAAGATGCAGTCGTCTTCAAAGTGTTGCTTGTATTCGAACTGACGCACACTCTGAAAAACATCTGCCAAAACAGTGAGTTCATCGGTCGGCGACTCCGAATCCATTTGCGTAGGATAGGTGTGCGCGTTGATCAAAGTGAATCGGAACGGGCGGCGGGTGCTGTTTGCCGGCAGACGCGCCTGGAACGAAGCCACCATCGGTTCTCGATGCATTTTTTCGCCATCGTCCTGGACCACGTAGGAACTGCCAGGAATAAAATCGACTCGCTGCGGGTCCCAGACAAACGCGTATGATTCCCGCAGTTCATCGTCCCCAATCAAATCGCTAATGGTCGCCGTGTAAGGACGTCCCGATGCGCGTAAGAGTTCCACCAGTCGTTGGATCGCAACACCGTCCACGCCTTGGATTTCTTGCACCGCGACCAAATCGAACTGAGCCACAATCTTGGCGATCGTCCCCAGCACATCGACGCCCGTCTCGTGCTCGCGTGTCGATGACTTTTTGTCTGCAAACTGGCTGACATTAAACGTGGCAATCCGCAACACACCCTCAGGACGCTGCTCGCGACCGGTCAATGACACGGGTTCGCCGATCACACTGGCGACCGGATCAGCACTCAAAAGGTCATCCAGCGCCGAAAAATGCCAACCACCAGAGAGTACCATGAAGCCACCGTACAACAGCCCGACAGCCGTGGCACCAGGACCGACCCAGCGGGTGACCGAATGGATGCGTGACACAGAATTCTTTCGGCGACGCTTTGAAAAAATTCCCACTTCGGCCTCCCACCGACAGGCATACATTTTGAATGATTCTTTGTGGATATAGGTAAACTCGGCACGTGGGGCCATAGCAATCGGCCAACCGCAATCGGAGGTTCTGGTTTTCTTGGCCCCGATCAATCATGAGTTTGCCATCGAACGGCACAAATCCATCGTTGGCAAAGTGTTGCAAGAACCTGTCAGAAAACGTTGTGTACCAATCTGCTGGCGCGCGCTTGCGTCCGGTTGCTGAGGCTGTGCACTGTCTGTACCGAGGAACCGTGAGCTAGCGTTTAACGGTTGATGAATCGTCCGGGGTTGGCATGTCGGCAATGCGAATGAGGTATGATTGCGAGTGAGACCAACGCGAGTGCGTTTGGCTGGATCTAGAACGAAACGGCGAAGCATGGACCAATGGAAAGACATCGAACGGCGGGTGGCCAGAGTGCGGCGATTTGCCAGTTGGATGGACGACTCGTTCTCTGTCCCAGGGACGCGAATTCGCTTCGGACTCGACAGTTTGATCGGTTTGATTCCTGTCATCGGTGATTTTGCGACGGCAAGTGCAAGCGTCTGGCTGGTCGTCGAAGCGGTGCGGATACGGGCCTCCACCGCCGTGCTCGCTCGAATGGCCTCCAACGTGCTGATCGATTTGACGATCGGAGCGTTGCCTGTCATCGGTGATCTGTTCGATGTGTATTGGAAGTCGAATCGACGCAATGCGATCTTGCTGGAAAAACACGTGCGAAAGCAACAAGAGCGTTCCCAATGAGAAAGCGTTTTTGCATCTTGCAACACACGGTCGGCGGCGGATTGCAGCGTTCTGTTGGGGTGTGTTCTGATGCACAGACAACCGCAGATCGCTCTACAGACGCGATCGCCAGCGGACCGATTCACTGGGACTGGTTGTTCGATCCCCGTCCAGCCAATCGCCCCGCCCGGTCAAACGACGAGGTTGTGTCCAATTCCAATGAAACGCTGCCCAGCCAAACGCACCCGCTTTGGACCTGGGCAACCGACCCAATCCCAACCGATTTTTTGACCCGGGCTGATCCAACTGGCACCGCTGGTGGCGACCTCCCCATGATCTCAATCCCTGCGCTCCGATTGGCAAACCATCGGCAACGGTATTTGGATTTTGAAGGTGACATCGGATCGGGGCGCGGTTGCGTCGTACCAATTGCCACGGGCCAATACGAATGCGTGACAGATTCAGCGCACCTGTTTGTCGCCAGACTGTTCTTCGGCGAGGCGCAATGGGAACGTCGTCAATTCGCTTGTGACCTACACCTGATTCAATCGGACTCGGCCGACCCTGCGGAGAGTTCGTTGTGGACGTTGAGAATCGGGAACTGGAAATCAGGATCCGATTTTTCTTCGACCGCAGCAATCCGATAAACGGCTCCCTGTGGCTGGAAGGCAAACGAATCGGTATCGCCGGTACTGCCGGCCACGGTCAACTGTTGATCCGCCAACTCGATTGATTCGATCACAATCGCCTGATCGACTTGGCCGGGATATTGATCGGGGACATCGATCAACGCCACCGTTTCTCCGTCGCGAGATTCCCACTGCAGGTTCAAATCGGTAGGGGCGGTTAAACGTTGCAACTTGTCTTGGAATTGGGACAGCGGCAGCGGCAGCGCACCGGCACGGATTTTGCCGACCGTGACCGCCAATCGATTCGGCTGGTCGGTCAGTTGGACACTGATTTCGCACGACAGCACGGCATCAAACCGATTGTCCTGGAATCGTGCGGCAGCCTTTAGAATCCCGTCTTCGATCACAATCCGTGGTTCTTGCAGACCACGTGTTTTCAGCTGCGGAAATCGCTTCGGCAATTGTTCCATCAACCATGCATTGATTTGTTCGGCCGCAAACGATGCCTGCCATTGTCCGACCGTTGTCGCATCGGTTTGCAATTGCTGCATTTCGGCTTCGAGTTGCTCACTTGACGCAGCGACATTCTCCGGCGGCGGAGCGGTGATGGCCCGCTCGTAAAACTCGGGAACATGTTGCGATTGATTGATCGCCCACCATGTGGTCGCGCCCAACGAGACCAACAGCAGTGCACCGACCAGCACGAGTCGCTTGATCAGACGCAGCCACATGAAATCGATTCCTTTTAAAAGCGAATGGGTTTGGGCAGCCAATCGCGAATCCGATCAGCAACGCTGGTGGGTTCTTCCGACGCAGTGGTCTTGGAACCCCCTTCTGTTCTGGCTTCTGTTTGGGGGGAATGACTTGAGCGAACGTTCGGAGCCGAACTTTGAGCGACGACGTCACCGCGTGCCCCGATGTTGTTGGTCGGTAAATTATACCGCGGCGACAATGCAGAATCGATTGTCCGGGAACCCGGCGCGGCAATTCCGCTCCGCCCCGAGTGAACCAAGAGATACTTTGACCATTCATTATGTAACAAATTGGCCGCCGGTGTCAGATTTCCATTCTGCAGTCCTTGGACCGCCAAGAACGCGTTGCCTTGCAAGGCAGTCCGTTCGCTTTGAGTCGGAAAGCGATCGTGCAAGTGAACATCATCAATCCACAGTCGTCCGACGGATAAACTGTCGATAGTCAAACGCAACGAATCGACTTCGCCGGGAATCAGCTGATCAGTCTCCAATACAATTCGTCGGCTTTGCCATTGTCCATCGTGCGGTACAGCAAATTCAGCGGCAAACTGAATGGGTTTCCCCCGCCGATTGCCTTCCAATGAGACACGCACACGGTGGTTTGACGTTTCCGGTTTTTGAGGATCGTTTGCCGACGTTGCAGCAGGGGACGCCGCAGTGTCTCCGCTTGGTTCTTCGGAAACGAGAACACTACTGCTGGCGCGGGTTGCCAATGAAACCGCTAGACGGCCTGATGACGGGACAGGAATCGGCTCGCTAACCAACCATGTCCGACCGGCTGATTTTTGATCGGTGATCAAGCGGATGGAATGAGTCCCGACCAAGGCTTCGGTCGAGTCAATTGCGACTGCCGTTGCGGGGAACTGCGTGTGCATCCAACCGACGACGCCCATTTGTCCGGCAACTTCGAAGCCGCCATTGCGAAGCGCGTCATAGTCTTCGGGCATCGCCAATGTTCCGATCTTGCCGACAACCTCGCTGACTTGAGTCTTTAGACTTTCAACCGCAAGCGTGCCACCGGTCATCGAGCACCGCCAAGATTTAATGGGGCGCTGTGATTGTGAATCGGGGACTTGCAAATTGACGATCGAATCTGCGGGCAATGTCAGAACGCCGATCGAATCTGCATGTCCGCGGCGATAGGCAGCCGTGGATTGATGCCGATCCGACATCGCGCACTGCCGGGCAATCGGTTGAAAGAAACTCAGTTCCACTTCACAGGACCACGGCGCCGTGTTGATCACGGTCACAGGCAATGCGTTGTCCGTCCGGTCTCCATCGCCACCGCGCGACGCGCGCTCGGCACCGCGTGACTCTCCGACGAGAACACGTACGTATTGGCCACCGCCATCGGAGGAACGCAACTGATGTGTCACGTCGATGGGCATGTCACCGTATTCCGCAATCGCCTGTCGCACCGCTTGGCAGTGAACCATCGGCAATTGACCGGCTCGGACCACCAGCAGCTGCGGATTGGACTGAACCAGCAATTCCATCAGTCGACTGCTGGACAAGCAGGATGCCGATTCCGATACACCCGAGGGCTGTTCGAGCCTGACGACCGCGTGGTCGATGTTTGAATGGAGCGGCTCAAGTTGCAATACCGTATCGCGATGCAAACGATTGCCCAAGGTTCCCGCTCGATTCTCTTTTCCGGGCGTCGGCAAATGATCGTCGAACACTAATCGTAGATGACCTGTACCAGGTTGGTCCGTTTGTCCCGCCGCGTTTAAGCCGCACTGGTCATCGACCAAAATCCACAACGTCCCTGACATGGAATCCGCGATCGATTGCAGTTCGGACCGTTGCAGCGGACCGTGGCCGCGCAAGTCCAGGCACAGATTTCCAGCCGGGGATTCCGTTGAACCCGTCGACGTCAGGTCACTAACCAGCGTCGCCATGGCAGCATGTTGTGACCGATCAAACGCCGCGGCCGCAACCGTCGATGTCGCAGTCTCCGAAGGGGCGTCCTGAGTCAGCTGAAATCCGCCCGTCAATTTCGGAATCACTTGCAATCCGGTCGGCGTGATCCAACGTTGAAATGCGAGATAACGCATGTGCCCGGCCCAAACGATTCCCGGCGATTGCGCGGTTGCCGCTGCGGACTGGTCGACGACCCGGGGATGAGCAAACCACATCGTGCGTTTGTCGATCGGAAACATCACCCGATCGTAGCCGTACCACCGCGCATGTTGGGCGAGCCGTTCGGTGGCCTTCCAAAATCGGAACAGCGCCGCGGTGGTATCCGCATAGCCACCGATTTGTTCTAAGTTTGCATAGTCGCTACTGAGTCGCTCGCCCCAATTCGCGGTCTGTAGATCCAGGACGACATTGCGCCGCGACGATGGTTGCTGGGCGGGCGGTCGCTGGGCAAGCGGTGTGTCGGTACCGCTTGACTGCAGAAACTCAACGTCCTCAATGACTAGCGTCTGGTTGGTCGAACCGTTGCTGATTCGAATGTATTCTTGCCCGCCAGTGGGATAGTGAATCAGTTCAAACGTCCGTCGGTTCGCATCCACACTGCCCGTCATCGCGATTGCTTGATCAACGCCTAACGTCACGGTTGAAAGCGGCGAATCAAATTCCGTCGAATCGTCGAATTCAATCTTCAGTGGGACCGTGTCAATGCCCGCAGCAACGGTGGCCATTGTGATCGAAACTCTAACCAGCTGGTGCGGCGCTAGGACCGGTAATTTTCCCGCGTACCAACCCGCCGGAGCAATGCTAATTTGTTCTGGATGAGAATCATCGCGCCAGACGCCTAGCGGTAAAGACTCGCTGACGCGTTTAACGCCCGGCACCAATCGTGTCGCTCGGCTTTGCATCCAAGCCGTTGCCTGCCAGTCGGCTGGATCAATGGCAATGATGCTGCCAACGGATTTCCATGGCGTCTGGGTGACCGCTGCAATGGGATCGGACGCTGTGTCTGCCTTCGTCGCCTGGTAGATCATCCAGGGCGCGGCGATGGCAGCGATCTCGGTTGATTCCCGGCGCAGTTTGGACCAGATCTTGTCCGTTTTTTCTAACAACCGACAACGGATTTCATACACGCCTGCTCGCTCTGGCGCAGCCGACGCGATGGCGACTAATTCGGATTCGCCCGCTTGGTCCAAATGGATGGTTGTTTGTTCGCGGCCGACGACGACTCCGTCATCGACTCGAATCAATTCATATTGCAACACGACGTCGTGGTTGGCGTGTTGCGGCAACGAACGCACACGAACCGATAATTTGCCGACCTGCCCGGCGGCAGCTAAAGGCGAAAGGGGCTCGGCAAACTCAAACACAAATGGTTTGGTCGATGCGTCATACAGATCCTGTGACGGTCCAGGCCGCTGGCCAGCCTGGGCGCTGCAACTCCAGCCGTAACCGACCAATGTCAGCCAACAAGCCAACAGTCGTATCAGGGCCGAATCGCTTTTCAGCGGAGGACTTCCTTGTCCGAACATACGTGATACGGGGCAGGCGCAGTGAAAATGCAATACCGACTGGGGACACTAACCGGCAGCCGCGTCCGCCGGCAAGATGAATCGATTGCGAATCCAGTCGGCTGCCGCATCAAGCGTTTGTTCGGCCGCTCGCGTCTGATACCCCAATTCCTGCTGGGCGCGTTTGCTAGTGTACCAATGGTACTGGCCGCTCATGGTGACGCCGGCACTATTCACATCTGGCTCTTTGCCACTCAGACGCGTCCAAACATCCCCGGCCAGACCCGCCAGGTATTCCAATCCCGGGCCGGCCGGTCGCAACGGTGGACGAGTCCCCATGCGGGTGGCCATTTCAGTCCACAGACGCTGATAGGTCCAGTTGTGACCCGCCAGAATGTATTCACGCCCCGAAGCGGTCGACTTTTTCAGCGCCGCGATGGTCCCCGTCGCGACGTCTCGTGAATCACACAGACTGCAGCCGCCCGACGGCGAAATCGGTTTCCAACTCTTGCCGACCTCCAGCATCATCCGTCCGCTGCTGGGTTTCCAATCCCAGGGGCCGAGCATGAAACCCGGATGCACAATCACCGCGTCCAATCCGTCTTGCACGGCTTGCCGAACCACCGCGACGGATTTGCGTTTGCTTTGCACATACGAGCACTCCACTTGACCGCCGGCATGCTCCAGTGGCGTCGTTTCGTCGGCCAACGTTTGCGGCGACCCGACGGCGATCGTGTTGACCGAACCAACCCAGATCAATTTTTTGCCATGCCGCAAACAGGCGTCGACGATCCGACGGGTTCCGCCTTCGTTCACGTGAATCGACTGGTCGAGTTGAGTCCAACCCAGATGGATCATGGCCGCGGCATGAATGACAGCATCACAGTTGGCAATGCTGTCATCAATCAAATCGGGACCGCTCTGCACAGGATCGCATTGACCTGGATCAGACAGAGATTGCGCCGAGCCCAAGTCCTCGGAGACCAATTCACTGTGCACCAGTTCGACGTCTAACGCGTCAAACACGGCGGGGTCAGGATCGCTGCGGACCAGCGCAACGACCTCATCACCCGCTTCGATCAACTGTCGGATCACCGTATTGCCCAGCAGTCCTGTACCACCGGTGACAAACACTCGCATAATGGGAATTTCGTTGGAATGAGGGAGAGGAAGTCTCAAATCATCCTATTTCGGAACTAACGTACACAAGATCGGATGTTTTTTAAGGGAATTCCATCTTCCCTTGCAGGCCGTCAGAATCAGCCGGTCGATCGAAAATGCCGACAAAAGCGATTTTCCATCATGGTTTAGTCGCCCCTGCTGAAAAATCGGTGAATTGACAACCGACCCCAATGTTGACCACTCTGTCGGCCACAAATGTGAAGTGGTGATTTCGTGACGGCACCGTGTAGCCGTTGCGGGGCGGATTTCGAGTCGGTTCGACGCGTTTCAAAGTGGAATGTGAACCGATCGCTACGCCACTTATCCGTGTCTGATGAGAGAACTGCATGTCGCGAGACAAGCTGGAGCTAATTCGAACTGCCGGACCGAGCGTACTGCCGAGTCTGCTGATGTGCGATTTTGGTGATCTGAAAGGCGAAGTTGCCCGATTGGAAGACGCCGGAACCCGCGTGTTGCATCTGGATGTGATGGACGGCCATTTTGTTCCCAACATGACTTACGCAATGCCGATCGTGAAAGGCATCCGCCGGCACACAGAGTTGCCGATGGATGTTCATTTGATGATCAGCGACCCAATGGCCTATGCCAAACCGATGGTGGACGCCGGAGCGGATCTGTTGACGTTTCACGTCGAAGCCGTGGACGATGCGGCCGCAGTCGCGGCGGAGATCCGCGATTTGGGCGTCGGTGTGGGCGTGGCGCTCAATCCTGATACACCGCTTTCGGCGTTGGATGGTTGCCTGGATCAGGTCGATATGGTGTTGGCGATGAGCGTCAATGCAGGGTTTGGCGGCCAGAAATTCAATCCCGTGGCGCTGGAGAAATTGGCATCGCTCAAACAGTCACATCCGGAACTGCTGCTGGAAATCGATGGCGGCATCAATCTGGATACCATCGCCGCGGCCCGATCGGCCGGATGCGATCTATTTGTTGTCGGTTCGGCAATCTTCAAACACGACGACTACGCTGCCGCCATTGCCGCGCTTGATCGCGCAATCGCAGGAGCCACATCATGATTCGAACTGCAATGCTTACACGTGTCCTGTTGGTCCGCCCCGGTGCGACCGAGTTCGACGACCAGGGACGAATGAAAGGCTGCCTGGATATGCCGCTGAGCGATCTGGGGACGGAACAAGCCAACCTGCTGGCCAAAGAACTTGCCAGTGTGCGCGTAAAAACCATTTTCGCCGCGCCCTGCGAATCGGCTCGAGAAACCGCGCGACGGTTGGCCGATCAACAGCGTGCCTCGGGGCGCGAGGTCAAAGTCAAAGTGATCGATGCGTTCCGCAATTTGGATCACGGATTGTGGCACGGAAAATTGATCGACGAAGTCCGACGCAATCACCCCAAGGTTTACCGTCAAGGCGCAGAACATCCCGAAGAATTTTGCCCCCCCGGTGGCGAACCCGTTGCCGAAGCCAAGGCGCGTGTGACCAAAGCGGTGCGCAAGTGTCTGAAAAAAGGGCGTGACGACGTGATTGCGATGGTCATCCCAGAACCGCTGGCAACAGTGGTTCAATCGCTGCTCAGCGGCAAAGATTTGACCAGCGTCTGGAAAAGCGAAACCGATTCGGCAAGCTGGTCACTGATCGAAACCGAACTCTGATTCGGTTCACGGTGCCAATTTCAAGGTGCCAGCATCGTGGCACCACAGGCTTTTGCCCAGCGTGGATGAAACGTTCCCAGTAACTGGCTGGGCTTCATGCCGGGCGCGAACGACGACAAGATTCCGATCACGCGGTCGATGTCTTCCCACAGATGCTGCGACACCAAGGCGGGCAATTCGTGAATCAGTTGACGGTCGTAGCGTTCGCCGGGCGCCGCCTCTTGTAACATTTCGACCAGCGGCTGACACCAACTGTCGATTGCCACAGCGGTGGCACCGAGTGCAATCAGTTTTGCAATGTCACGAGTGCTGACCGGGCCGGGAACGATCCACAACGGTTTTTCTCCCGCCTCGTGCTGAATCATCAACTCACGCGCACGACGGACTAATCCCGCCAATTGCAGACCCTCCAGTTCGCTTTGGTCCATGCGTAGGATCAATCCATCCGGCTTTGCCACCAGCGCCGCAGCGATCTCTTCTTCCAATCGATACGGCCCCAGCGAAATCAACACGGCGGCGCGGGGCGCCAATTCACGCAATTGATCCAATTTGACCTGCATCTGGCGCAGTGAAACGACATCCGTGGGAAACGCTGCTGCCGCCACATAGCCACCGCCGGCGATCGCCGCGCCCTGTGAGGGTCGTTCCCAACGCTGCAATTGCTGCGGCGAGTAAGCCAATCGGCCTGTCGCATCCGGGTAGGCCGACAACCTCACATCGATGATCCTGGTGTGGTCAAAATCACGCGGTGTCAAACCGTATCGTTCGACACGATAGGGCAACATCCGAGGCAGGTAAGTGTCCGGCTGGTCCTCTTTTTCCAGTGGCGAAAACAGGGTGCTCTCTTGGCCGTCGTCAGACAGATCTCGCTGGAGTGCTGAAACAACGACATCTAAGTTGGCGACTCCCCAAGCCAAGTGGTCGGCTAGCTCTGGTTGCAAATCAATCCAGGGTGGGTCGTACCAAAATAGCGGCAGTTCCACCGGCACCGCATACTTGTCGGGACGTGGGATCCATTTGGCAGCGGGGAACAATGGATTCGCCGACCAGACGCTACGCGTCGGCGGCGGCAACAGGTGCAGCGAAGATAGACGGTCCTGGTTCACCGGATCGCCTCCGGTCGGTTACCGATTCGAATTTGATTCAATCCCACCACCATTGCCCCTGACATATACCTGACACGTTCCCGTCTGAATTGTGATCCATCATCGCCAATTGGGGACGACTTCGCCACGCGCCGCATTTTCCGCTTCCAGCTTTGCGGTGGGGACGATCCGGCGAAAGTCCGACGCGTCGCCACGAATGCCTGCGGTGATCAATAACAGTCCCAGTTGGACTTCCTGTTTCTTTCGCAGTTTGGCGGCGGTCACACCCTCGGCCAAACTCTTTGCCGTACCGCGAATGAACACCGTGACGTCACTCAGCGGGTCGCCCAGGTTATCTCCCGCATCGCCGCCGATCACGATCGTGCCCGCCAAGGCCCCCAATCCGACGTCGTTGCCAACGCTGCCACGCACGAACAATCCGCCACCCCGCATTGCGCCGCCGGCTCGATCACCAGCGTTGCCATAAATGGCAACGGTACCGCCGGTCATCGCCGTCGCAGCGCCATGGCCGGCGTGACCGCGGACCCGCACCGAACCGCTGACCATTCCCTCGGCCACCCCGTGGCCGACATTGCCAAAAATCTTGGCGGCTGTTTGATCGTTCATCGAAAACGCATAGTCACCCAACGAACCGCGAACGCGAACTTTTAAATGCCGTTCGATCCGCATCAACGCGGAATGCTGGCCTTCGGCGCCGATCACTTCCACACGCGTCGGATGTTCCGAATCTTTTGACAAGGGCACACTACGGATCGCCGTTCGCATCTCGGAATTCGAAAGCTGCAACAGCGAAAACAGGTACTCCCGTTCCTCTTCACTCAACGCGTCGCGTGACTCCTGATCAAAACTGACCAGCGAATCGTTCATCGGATCCGATTCCGGCTGCGGTGCAGCGCTGCTCGGTTTGGGGACGTGAGGCATAAGACCAGTTTCTTCCGCCGATCAATGTCGGCAATCTTCAACTTGAATCACCATCGACTATCGCAAGGTGCTGCGGACGATCTGTTCTATTTTAGCGGCCGCGGCGTTGCCTGCGTGTAACACTTCTGCATGATCGGCAACAATCGCCCGATCCGGATCGGCAACATTGCTGACAATCGACACAGCAAGCACACTCATCCCCAGCTTGGCTGCCGCCAAGACTTCCGGCACCGTGCTCATTCCAACCACGTCGGCACCCAGACGCCGCATCATGCGGTATTCGGCGCGGGTTTCGTAGGTCGGCCCCAGCGTCGCCAGATAAGTCCCATCGACCGCACAAAACCCACCCCGCCGCGCAGCGCGGTGTGCGATTTCGGCAAGATTCGGACAGTAAACGTGCTCTCGCCGCGGCAAATCAGTGGAACCTGTCTGTCGGGTCGGACGTTCGGACAGCCCACTCTGTCGCTCGCACAGCCAATCCAGATGATCACGAATCACCACCACATCGCCGACCCGCAGTTTCGGATTGACGCCCCCGGCGGCGTTGCTAGCGATCAGTCGCGTCGCCCCCAATCGCTGCATCACTTGGATCGGAAAAGCGACTTGCTGGTTGCTCCAGCCCTCGTAGCGATGTAGGCGCCCTGCCATGGCAATCACCGGGCGGTCATCCAGCGAACCAAAAATCAGTTGCCCGCGGTGTCCGCCTGCCGTCGCCTGCCCAAACCCTGGAATGTCGGTAAATGGAATCGCGATCGGCGCTTCGATCTGATCTGCCAATCCGCCTAGCCCACTGCCCAACACAATCGCCGTCACATCAGGTGGTTGCCTCGATGCGGCGAAAGGCCAACCGGTGCCAAGTCGTTTTCGGAGCGTTTCAACTGCCTCGATCACGCGATTCGTGTCTGCCCCGCTTCGACCACCAAACCCGTGACCAGCCGCTGTAAATTGGGAGCCGCGCGATTGGCGATGGCAATGATTTCGGAAACATCCGCCGGCTTTAGTGAATCGGGCAGACACATGTCGGTGATCACACTTAATCCTACCGTTTTCAATCCGCAGTGCACCGCGACAATTGTTTCGGGCACCGTGCTCATCCCCACGACATCAGCGCCGATGGTCCGCAAGAAACGATATTCGGCGCGTGTTTCCAAATTGGGGCCGGCGACGGCGACGAACACGCCCCGATGAAGTTGGATGTCTTCGCGACGTGCCAACGCGATTGTTTTGTCGATCCACTGTTGATCGTAGGGTTCGCACATATCCGGAAAACGCGGCCCCAAGCGATCGTCGTTGATGCCAATCAGCGGGTTATCGCCCATCAAATTGATTTGGTCATCGATCACCATGATTTCGCCGGACTGGTAGTAGGGATTCAATCCGCCACAGGCATTGCTGACAATCAACAGTTCCGCACCAAGTCGCTTGAAAACGCGGATTGGCAACGTGATCTGTTTTAACGGATAGCCTTCATACATATGAAAGCGTCCCTCCATCGCGATCACCGGCACTCCGCCCAAATGCCCGCACACCAAACGCCCGCGATGACTGGTCGCGGTGGAAGTTGCAAAATGAGGAATCTCGGAATAGTCGATCGTCGCTTTGACTTCGATTTGGTCTACCAAACCGCCCAATCCGGTTCCCAACACAATCGCAACCTTGGGCGTTTCGGAAAACGCTTGCTGGATGACTTCGGCCGCTTCTTCAATTTTGTTATACAGATCGAGCATGTCGTTTTCGAAACTCGTGGTGGGAACTGATAGACTGTCCCGATCATAACGCAACCAGCCAGAATTGGCAGTTGGGCGTTCACTTTCAGGGCCCTCGACTCGTCCGCTATTTCCCCCAGTCCCTTTTCTCTTGCCCCTGTTCTCATGGCCATTCCCGATCCCGCCCAGTTTGAGAAACTTGCTTCGTTCTATTTGGGACGCCAATTCGACATCAACAACAATCAACAACTCGATCAGTTGATGATGTATGACGCAAAAGATTTATGTACCCATGCGATGTGTGTCGGCATGACCGGCAGCGGCAAGACAGGCCTGTGTATTTCACTGCTCGAGGAAGCGGCACTCGATGGCATCCCGGCGATTTGCGTTGACCCCAAAGGAGACTTGGCGAATTTATTGTTAACGTTTCCAAATCTAGAGCCCAGTGATTTTGAACCCTGGCTGGAACAAAGCGAAGCGACGCGAAAGGGTTTGACCCTGGACCAGTTGGCTGAGCAGACCGCGGATAAATGGCGTGACGGACTGAAATCCTGGGGACAGGGGCCCGAGCGAATCCAACGTTTGAAAGATGCGGTCGACGTTTCGATCTACACACCCGGCAGCAACATCGGGCTACCGCTGACGGTGCTCAAAAGTTTTGACGCGCCGCCACCGGAATCATTGGCCGATACCGAAGCAATCGGCGAGCGGATCACCGGCGCGGTGTCTGGACTATTGACATTGGTCGGCATCGATGCGGATCCGATGACGTCTCCCGAGCACATTCTGTTGGCTTCGATTCTAAATCACCAATGGCAGGCCGGTAAAAACGTCAGCATTGCAAACTTGATTCGATTGATCCAATCGCCACCGATCACGCGTGTCGGTGTGGTCGACTTGGATTCGTTCATGTCTGCCGATCAACGTTCAAAACTGGCGATGCGGTTGAACAACCTGCTGGCCTCACCGGCGTTTGCATCGTGGTTGGAAGGCGACAGTTTGTCGATCAACGATTTGCTGTACACCGCACAAGGCAAACCGCGGCTCTCGATTCTGTCGATCGCGCATCTGAGTGACAGCGAGCGGATGTTTTTCGTCACCATCCTGCTGAACGAATTGGTCGCCTGGATGCGGCGTCAATCGGGGACGAGTTCGCTGCGGGCGATGTTCTATATGGACGAAGTTGCCGGGTATTTCCCACCGGTCGCCAAACCGCCGTCCAAGCCGCCCATGCTGACGCTGTTGAAACAAGCACGGGCGTTCGGATTGGGCGTGACATTGGCAACGCAAAATCCCGTCGACTTGGACTACAAAGGACTGTCCAACATCGGCACTTGGTTTCTAGGTCGGTTGCAAACCGAACGCGACAAAGCACGCGTGTTAGAAGGTCTGGAGGGAGCCGCCGGTCAAGCCGGACAATCGTTTGACCGTGCGGAAATGGACCAAATGCTGTCCGGGCTCAATAGCCGCGTGTTCCTGATGAACAATGTTCATGACGACGGTCCGATGACGTTCCAGACGCGGTGGGCGATGTCCTACCTGGCCGGTCCTCTCGCACGGCACCAGATCAGCGAGTTGATGAAAGCCAAGAAACAGAAACGCCAAGATCAACACGATAGCGAGAGCGAGTCGGTCAGCCAAGAAACCCAAACGGCCGAGCGTCCCGTCGTCCCCTCGGGTGTGCAGGAGCGATTTCTGCCGGCCAGCCGAGCCGTACGACCGGACAGTCGCACGGTCTATCGCCCCGCATTGCTCGGCAGCGGATCGATGCACTTCATCCGATCCAGTGCCGATCTAGACCAATGGACCGACTGCACGCGATTGATGGCCTGCAACGGCGACGTCCCCGAAGCACTTTGGGAACAGAGCGTCGCGATTAGCAACGGGGTCGAACTGCTGGAACAACCGGAATCCGGATTCGCTTTCAGCGATTTGCCCGATGCGATGCGCAGCAAAACCAAATACCGGACGTTTAAATCACAGTTCAAGGAGTATCTGTATCGCCACCAGCGGATGACGCTGTACACCTGCCCGGGGATCAAAGGGTACGCACCGGGCGGCAGCAATCAGTCTCAGGCACGGTTGCATTTCGAACAACAGTTACGTGAAAAACGAGATTTGGAAACGGAAAAGCTGCGTGACAAATGTGAAAAGAAGATGCAGACTCTTGAGAACAAGATCCGCACGGCTGAAGACCGTGTGCAGCGCGAGCAGTCGCAGTACAAACAGGCCAGTTGGTCGTCGATGGTTTCAGTCGGCTCGTCGATTCTGGGGGCCTTTCTAGGCGGTCGACGTGGTGGCGTGATGACTGCGGCACGTGGTGTCGGCCGCGCGAACCAACAGAAAGATGACATTCGCCGCGCTCAAGACGCTTTGGATCTGTTGCAAGACGACATGCGTGAACTTGAAGACGATCTAAAAGATGATCTGAAACAGCTTTACAATGACTGTGATATCGATCAAATCAAACTCGAAACCACAGAAATTCCTCCGCGCAAGAGCGATCTGAAATCCGACGACTGTGTGGTCGTTTGGACCCCGTGGCAAGTCGATTCGACGGGCATCGCAAGCCCACTTTATGACGCTGCTTAAAATGACAGGCCGATCGACGCCTCTCTCGGCAGCCCCCCAACCTGGCCCACTGACATCCCATGAAAGATTTTCAAATCATCCCCACCGAGAACGAACTCGATTCGCTTCAGCGTGACCTCAGTTTTCACCCTGCCGGCGTGCCTAATCCTTCCACGCTGACCCGCGATCAAATCGAACACTTCAACCAGCGCGGTTTTGTTGCTCCGCTGAATCTGTTCTCCGACGACGAAATCGGCGACATCCGCAGCTACTTTGATGATTTGTTGGCAACCGTCACCGCCGGTGGGGGCGATAGCTACTCGATCAGCTCGGCACATCTCAAATATGGCCCTGTCTACGACATCCTGAATGATCCTCGAATCATCGATCCGGTGGCCGATTTATTGGGCGACAATGTGATCGGCTGGGGATCCCATTTCTTTTGCAAAATGCCTGGTGATGGCAAGGCGGTTGCCTGGCATCAAGACGCCAGTTACTGGCCGCTCTCGCCTAGCAAAGCCGTTACGGTGTGGTTGGCCATCGACGATGCCGACCAAGAAAACGCCTGCATGAAATTCATCGCCGGATCACACACCAAAGGACACATGACATATCGGCCCAGCGATTCGGCCGAACACAACGTGCTGAACCAGACGATCGACAATCCCGAGCAATATGGGGACCTGGTCTATGACCCGCTGCGCGCCGGCCAGGCCTCGATCCATGCCGACCTGCTGCTACACGGCAGCGAAGCCAATCAGTCCGATCGCCGTCGCTGTGGGCTGACCCTTCGCTATTGTAGCGCCGATGTCCGCGCCGCACTGGGCTGGAACGAAAAAGGGGTGCAAGTCCGCGGCAGCGATCCCAGCGGACACTGGAGCAACCGCCCACGACCCTAAATCTTTGAAGTTGACGACCCGCTAGTAGCGCATTAAGGTTAATGTAACGGTGCCGCTCCTTAGAGAGCGACACCGTTCCCGCCTGCCCCTTCCTGGGCTACCTGCACTGATGTGAGTCGAAACGTCCCTCGGGGGACCGATTCACGCCAGATGTTGGACTGGCGTTTGTCAGTAAGAAACGTTTTCCGCGGCCCAACGGCCCACCCACAAAACCTTTCTCTGGTCGCCAGTACCGGTCATTGAAATGAACTCGGGTGAGTTGAGCACGTTCGCGGTGCCGACGAGATTGATCCCAGGTCCAATCTGTGAATACTCAACCGCTGTTCCGCTACGGCTTGGCCGTTGCGTGCCTTTTTGGCTGCGTTGTCCCTTTCTCGGTGAATCCGTGCGCGGCTCAGTCGCCGCCGCCCAAGGAAACTCCGACGAGTCCTGCCGCGGCTGCGGTCAGCTATTCGAAACAGATCGAACCGGTGCTGCGACGCAATTGTTTCGGTTGCCACCAAGGCGCCAAACAGCTCGGTGACTACGTCATGACTGACACCCATGCATTGGTCGCCGGCGGCGAGAGTGGCCAGCCAGCGATCGTGCCTGGAAAGCCAGACGAAAGTTTCCTGGTCCAGCAAATCACCGCAGTCGATTCGGTTGCGGAGATGCCGAAGCCGCCCGCGAAGCCGCTGAGCGACGCCGACGTCGAATTGATTCGCCGCTGGATCACCGAAGGTGCCGTGGATGATTCCCCAGCCGATTCCGCCACAAAATACAGCGTTGAAAATCCGCCTCCCTACAACGACTCGCCGACGATCCCGTCGATCGATGTTTCCGCCGACGGCGAACAAATCGCGGTCGCCGGCTATCACGAAATCCTATTGGTTCGCGCCAGCGATGGCACCACCGTGCGGCGGTTGGTCGGCATCAGCCCCCGCATCAATTCGGTTCGTTATTCACCTGATGGGGCATTGCTGGCCGCGGTAGGCGGGACACCCGGCGTGCAGGGCGAAGTCCAAATTTGGGATCCGACTAACGGTGAACTGGTGCTGTCGACCACGTTTACCTACGACGCACTCGCCGGCGCCAGTTGGTCACCGGATTCCAGCAAGTTGGCGTTCGGCGCGGCGGACAACGTGGTCCGCGCGATCGATACCACAACAGGCCACCAAGTGCTCTTTCAAGGCGCGCACGATGACTGGGTTCAAGACGTCGCGTTCACTCCTGACGGAAAACATTTGGTGTCGGTCGCTCGCGACATGTCGTGCAAATTGACCGAAGTCGAGACGGAGCGTTTTGTCGACAACATCACCTCGATCACTCCCGGCGCACTCTCCGGTGGGCTGAGCAGTGTCGCGATGCACCCGACGCGTGACGAGATCGTGATTGGCGGCGCGGACGGAGTCGTCAAGGTTTACCGTATTTTCCGCGAGACGGCTCGTAAAATCGGTGACGATGCCAACTTGATTCGCAAACTACCCAAGATCAACGGGCGTATCTTTAGCGTCGCCATCAGTCCCGATGCCTCGCGGATCGCGGCGGTTGCCACGATCGATGGTGCCTCCGAAGTCCGCGTTTGGGCTTACGATTTTCAGGGCGACCTGCCGGACGAGTTAAAGAAAATTGTTGCCAAACGCGTCAACGAGCGGTCGGCCGAAGAAAACAAAACGCTGGAAAAACACCGTCAAGCGGAAACCAAGCAGTTGGCGGCGCAGCGGATTGAAACCGCTGCCAGCTACGCCCTGGCGTTTGCACCGGATAACACGCTGATCGTGGCCGCGACCGATGGCAAACTGCGTCAGATTTCCCCTGACGGCCAGTCGTCCGAACCCCACAACCTTTTGCCAGACAGCAACAAAGTCGACGTGGCGGAGTCCCCGTTCGATTCGGGCAATTGGCTGGAACAACTGGCACAGCCCGCTGCTGACACGATCGATCTGGATACGATCACTGCGATTCAGGTGCACCCCAAAACTGTTGATCTGGATTCGCCCTACGCCTATGCCCAGTTGGTCGTTACCGCGACCACCGTTGATGGCGATTCAATCGATGTGACCCGGAATTGTCACTGGGATGCGCCATCCTGTGTCGCGGCAAACCAAAGTGGACTGGTCAGCGCCACCCAGAACGGCAGCGGCAATCTAGTCGTGCGTTTGGGGGACTATCAAGATTCCGTCGCGATCACTTCCAAACGGAACGAAGACGCGCCCGTCGACTTTATCCAAGACGTCAATCCGGTGCTCAGTCGACTCGGTTGTAATCAAGGAACCTGTCACGGGGCTCAAAAAGGCAAGAACGGTTTCAAACTCTCGCTGCGTGGTTATGACCCGATCTATGATCTGCGCGCACTGACCGATGACCTGTCCGCACGGCGGATCAACCCGGCCGCCCCTGAACAGTCGTTAATGCTTCGCAAACCGCTTGGACAAACCCCACACCAAGGCGGTGTGTTGATGACCAAGGGCGATCCGTATCACGCGATTCTGCGCCGTTGGATCGCTGACGGCAGCCAGTTGAATTTGCAGTCGCAACGCGTGAAACGTTTGGTCGTCTATCCGATCAATCCGGTCGTGCAAAAAATTGGTACCAGGCAACAAGTTCGTTTGGTCGCACACTATGCCGATGGCAGCACCCGCGATGTGACTCGGGAAGCCTTTATTGAAAGTGGAAACACTGAAGTCGCAACGGCCGGTGCGGGCGGTCTGTTGACAGCGGTGCGCCGCGGCGAAGCGCCGATTCTGGCCCGATACGAAGGCAACTATGCTGCGACCACGCTGACCGTGATGGGCGATCGCGAGGGCTATCAAGAGGAACAGTACCCCAGTTTCAATGCAATCGATGAACTGGTCAGCGAAAAATGGCGCCGCGTCAAAGTGGTTCCCAGCGAACTGAGCGACGATGCCTCTTTCCTACGCCGCGTCAGTCTGGATCTGACGGGACTGCCACCGACCAGTAACGACGTCCGTGAATTCCTGGCGGATAAGACGCCCACCAGACAGAAGCGTGCCAGACTGATCGACCAACTGCTGGGCAGTGAAGCGTACGTTGATTTCTGGACGAATAAATGGTCCGACCTGCTACAGGTCAATCGAAAGTTCTTGGGTGTCGAAGGCAGCGAGTTGTTCCACGATTGGATTCGCAACGCCGTTGCCGAAAATCGCCCCTACGACGAATTCGCTCGCCAGATTTTGACCGCCAGTGGATCCAACAAAGACAATCCGGCAGCCAGCTATTACAAAGTGCTTCGTAACCCCGAAGACACGATGGAAAACACCACGCACTTGTTTCTGGGAATTCGTTTCAATTGCAACAAGTGCCATGACCACCCCTTCGAACGCTGGACTCAAGACCAGTACTACGAGATGGCGGCCTTTTTTGGTCGGGTCGGTTTGGATCCCGATCCCGCGGCGGAGGGAAAGAAGATCGGGGGAACCGCTGTCGAAGGAGCCAAACCATTGTTTGAAAAAGTCGTCGACCGACAGGAAGGCGACGTCGAACACGCGCGGACCGGTGCGGTGGCGACGCCGGCATTCCCCTATCCCGTGGACTGCGAACTTCCCGAACAAGCGACCCGTCGTCAGCAGTTGGCAGCTTGGATGACCGATTCCGACAACCCGTATTTCGCTCGCAGCTATGTCAACCGACTATGGGGCTATCTGCTGGGCGTGGGGTTGATTGAACCGATCGACGACATTCGCGCCGGCAATCCACCGACCAACCCGAAATTGCTAGACCATTTGACCGCACAGTTCGTCGATTCCGGGTTTGATACGCGATCGATGCTGCGAATGATCTGTAACAGTCGCACCTACCAATTGAGCGTCCAGTCGAATCCGTTGAACGCCGATGACACGCTAAACTATGCCCGCGCCTTGCCCCGACGTTTGCCTGCCGAAGTGATCTACGATGCAGTGCATGCTTTGACCGGTTCGATCAGCAACATCCCTGGCATGCCCGCCGGAACGCGCGCCACTGCCGTGACCGACTCGGGCGTGAAATTGAATGACGGGTTCTTACAAAACCTGGGACGTCCCGTTCGCGAAAGCGCTTGTGAATGTGAGCGTTCAAGTGAATTGCAACTCGGACCCATCATGGCACTGGTCGGTGGACCAACCATCGCATCCGCCATTTCAGATCCCAAAAATGAACTCGAACGCATCGTGGAAGAGAACACCAGCGACCGAGAACTGGCCGAAGAAATCTTCCTTCGATCCCTGGGGCGATTTCCGACCCAACCAGAACTGGAAGCGTTTGAACATTTCAAACAGCAGATCTCGCTGGACCATCAACTGCTGACCACACAGTTGGCTGAACAAGAGGCCCAATGGGCCGAGAAAAAACAAACGCTGGAATCGATTCGCACCAAGCAATTGGCCGACACCGAGTCCGAGCTGGCCGCGCGAATCGAAGCGGCGCGACCGCAGCAGGAACAACTGGAAAAAGAACGCGAGGATCGTATCGCCAAAGCCAGCGAGCATCTCGATCAAGTCAACCAAAAACTGACCGAGAAAGTCAGCCAGTGGGAGACCGAGCAGCAGCAGCAGGCGATCGAATGGCACCCGCTGCAAGCGACGATGGCAAATTCGACCAACAAAGCAACTTTGACCGCTCAACCCGATCGATCCATCATCGCCAGCGGCAAAGCCGGCAAGGGCGTCTACACGATCCAGTACCCGACCTCGCTGCGCGGTATCACTGGATTCCGGCTCGAAGCCCTTGCCGACGCGTCGCTGCCTAGCAACGGTCCCGGCCTGCCGCCCAACGGGAACTTTGTGGTGACGGAATTTGAGATCCAGGTCGCAACGAAGGAAAAACCGAACGCCAAGACGGCGGTGAAAATCGCCAGCGGCCAAGCGGATTTTTTGCAGGGCGGCTTCACCGCCGAAGCCACCTTCGACGGCAATAAACGTGGCCAATCGGGATGGGCCGTGTCCGGCGCGACCGGCGTTGATCACTGGGCGACGTACCAACTGGAGAAGCCGATCGAAAACCCGGACGGCTGCGTCCTGACCTTCCAGATTCACCAGTTCCATAACGCCGCCGATCACCAACTCGGACGCTTTCGCATCAGCGCGACGACCGACACGAGGGAAATCCCGCTGGATCTGTCCGAAGGTCTGCGAGCGATCGTGGCCACACCGCCGGCCAATCGGAGTGACAATGCGAAACAGCAGCTGATCGATTATGTCAGCCGCTCAGATGCCGACAAAATCAAGGCTGAAGCGGCGCTGGCCGAAGCCAAAAAAGCCGTTCCACGGGACGCCGAAACCGTGCGTCTGGAAATGCGACGCGATGCACTGGCGGTTCCGACGCCCGATGACCTTCGTCTGGTCCGACTGCGTGAAGATGCCCAGCACAGCGAAAAACAACTGAAGAACCTGCGGTTAACGGCGGCCGAAGACCTGACCTGGGCGCTGATCAACAGCCCTGCATTCCTATTCAACCACTAGACGGAGACTGACCATGCTTTCGTTCAAAGGCTATCCAGCAAAGGACCTTTGCGATCCACATTTGGCTGCCTCGCGGCGTACGTTTCTGCGCGTTGGCGGTTGTGGAATGTTGGGGCTGTCACTGCCATCCCTATTGCAAATGCAACATGCATCGGCCGGCCAAGAAATCGGCGGCGGCCCGGGTTGGGGCAAAGCCAAAAGTATCATCATGGTGTACCTGCAAGGCGGCCCCAGCCATTTGGATCTATGGGATCCCAAGGACAACGTTCCCGATAACGTTAAAAGCCAATTCAAACCGATCAGCACCAAGATTCCAGGCATCAAGTTCACCGAAAACCTGCCTCAGTTGAGCCAGTTAAACGATCGGTTCACGATGATCCGTTCGATGTCCTACACGCCCAACGGTTTGTTCAATCACACCGCGGCGATCTATCAGATGATGACCGGTTACACGACCGACAAAGTCAGTCCGTCGGGGCAACTCGAACCGCCATCGCCCAAAGACTTTCCCAACTTTGGCAGCAACATCGTCAAGATGCGTCCGATCGAGCAACCGATGCTGCCGTTTGTGATGCTGCCGCGCCCCCTGCAGGAATCCAATGTCGTCGGCAAAGGAGGCACCGCTGGGTTCCTCGGCAAATCTTACGATCCCTACACGCTGTACCCTGACGGCGATGATTTGGACATGAGCAAGATGAACCGCATCAAGATCGATGACCTGCGATTGCGGCCGGAAGTTTTCAGTGTGCGCCTTCAGCGGCGCGCCCAGTTGCGCGACTTGCTAAATGCCGAGATGCCACATATCAACAAAGCCGTCGAAAACTTTGAACTGGACGAATACTACGATCGAGCGCTCTCGTTGATCGTTTCCGGACGGGCCCGCGAAGCCTTTGATTTGAACAGTGAATCCGATGCACTGCGCGACAAGTACGGCCGTAATACCTTTGGCCAAAGCTGTTTATTGGCACGTCGTTTGGTGGACGCTGGAACTCGAGTCGTCGAAGTCATTTGGCCGAAAGTTGCCAATAGCGATAACCATTCTTGGGACCACCACACCGGGCTCAGCAAACGCATGAAAGATCAGTCGGCGCCGATGCTGGATTCTGGGTTGTCGACTTTGATCGAAGACCTTGATGAACGCGGGATGCTGGAGGACACGCTGGTCGTCGCCGTCGGCGAATTCGGTCGCAGTCCCCAACGCGGTGTCAGCACCAGCGGCAACAACAACTCCGACGATGGACGTGACCACTGGCCGTACTGCTACACCGCAGTGGTTGCCGGGGCGGGTACCAAACGGGGATACGTGCATGGCAAGAGCGACAAAACCGCTTCGGCACCCCTGGAAAACCCGGTGCACCCGGCGGAATTGTTGGCGACGATCTATCACAGTTTCGGCATCCATCCCGAAACCATCGTCTACAACCACCTGAACCAACCCCGAGAACTGGTCAAAGCCCAAGCGCTCACCTCGCTGATGGCATGAGCCAGGGACGTTGCAAAGCGCCAGGTTGCACCTGGCCTACTGGGAGACGCTAGCGATTGAGCGGCATTGTTTCTTGGTAACCCGCGCGTTAGTTTTGAAGTTGCGCTTTTGCGTGGGGCAATGTCCTTTGGTAACCCGACGCGTCA
>NZ_JAMYFE010000034.1 GCF_024129865.1 Stieleria tagensis
CATCGACATCGACTATAGCGATGGTGACTTGGTCGATATCAACGACAACCATCAAATCAACTCGGTCGTGCACAACAACAGCGACCGTCTGCTGGACTACACCGCCACCCTGGGCGATATCAGCGTCAATAGCATCACGTCTGGAAACGCTGCAGTCACGTTGACTGCTGCGGCCGGTGCGATCGCCGAAGCCGCCACCAACACCAGCACCAACATCTCGACCGCCGGCGTGTTGACACTCTCAGCCGCCACCGGCATCGGTGCCGACGGAGCCGACCAGGCACTCGACACGAATGTCGGCACCCTCGCCGCACAAACCACGCTCTCCGGTGGAATCTACATCAACCAAACCGGCGACTTGCTGGTGGGCGTGGGGGATCATGGGGTGACCGGAGTGACAACCAACGGCGGTGGCGACATCGCGTTAACGTCCAATGGCGGCAATTTACAAATCGACGAAACCGTCAACTCCGGCGACGGCGACACGAGCTTGTCGGCCGCCAATATTGATGTGAACTCGATCGTCCGCGGTAGCGACATCGATATCAATGCCAGTGGATCCTTGTCAGTCACCACAGGCAATCAAATTATCGCCGGTGGCGATGGAACGGAGCTGTCCATTGAAGCGGCAACCATCACACTTGCCAGCGGCAGCGCCGCCGCAGCGACGGTCCAGAACGCCGGAACCGGAACCATCGAACTGACCTCCACCAGCGGGAATCTGAATCTTGCAGACTATGTGGTGGACGGCGGCAGCGGCGACGTGACGATCGATTCGAGTGGTTCGATCGGCGAGACGGTCAGCAACGACACCATCAGCATCACCACATCAGGCGCTCTGTCGCTGACGGCCGGCGGTGCGATCGGCCAGACCGGTGGCGACGGTCCACTGGATGTGCAAGTCGGAACGCTCTCGGCGCAGACCACTGCACCGGGCGGAATTTTTGTCAATGACTCCGGCGATGTGACACTTGACGGCATCGAAACCAGCGACGGCGGCATCGAAATCTCCTCCGACGGCGCAATGACCGTTTTGGACGCCGTCACGGCCGGCGGCACAGCGAACATTTCCTTGGATGGATCGACGGTTTCGCTTGGCGCCGATGGTGATGTGACCGCGACCAATGGATCCATTTCGGTGACGGCCGCCAGCAGCAGTGGACTGTTCTTTGACAACGACACGCTGTTCCGCACCGACCAGGGACAAGTCAGTGGCCAATTGCTCAATGCCACCAATCCTTTCTTAGGCAGTGCCAGCACCAGCGGAGCGCTCAGCGATTCCAATCGCGACGCGACGATCGACATCGTTCTGCAAGATTCGCAGGGCGAAAACATCGTGATCCAGATCGATTGGCAGGAAGGCGAGTCCACTGTGCCGACTCCAGAACCGGCCCCTGGTGATCCCCGGGACCAGGTGGTGCAATCAGAAATTCAAGACTCAACCATTGTCGAATCGTTCACTCACACCTACGAAAACGCACCCGACCCATCCAATCCCTCGGCCGACATCACCGTCATTCTCAGCATCACCGAGTTTGCTGCTGGAACGATTAATCTGTTTAGCGGCGGCCAATCCCTGTTGGATCTCGGTCAGTTTTCGTCACAGTCGATCGTACTGGAAGTATCAACACCGATTCTGCCGTTCTTTTTGCCACTCCCCGAGATTGAACAAGCGGCCGTGGCACAACGGGTCGGCCCGGCAATCATAAACGTCCCCGAACCGCAGCGGGTCTACACGATTCAGGCACCGCAGGAATTCAACAACTCGATCGGAACGACCCAACAGGCCAACCAGCGTTACTACGTCCTGCGAATCGTCACATTTGGTTCTGAGGGCGAAGTCAAGTTGATGCAGGATGATCAAGAGTATCGCCTTCGCGACATGGAAGATCCCGATTCCGAAGCGGGTTTTGAACTCAGCCAACTGCCAGAGTTATTCAAACGGCTACCGGATGATCGCTATCGAATCTACCTGATCGAAGGCCAAACGGAGCGGCTCGTGCTTGATTTTATCATTCGTGACGGTCAACCGATTGAAGCTCAAAGTGAAGACGCGGTAGACGTTCCTGCCGATCAACAGGAAGTGGAAACTGGCCAGCCACGGCAACCGATCGCACCAGCGGATCAATCAGCAGCCCTCGATCGGCCGACACCAAGTGTTGCCGAGCGGCTTGGCAGCGTCCCGGTGGTCTCCACCGGCAGTGTCTTGTTGGCCGCCGGGATGCCGCGTCCGAGTCAGAAACGACGCCCGGGTTCCTCGTTTCTCCAACGCTACAACCGCCCCCGACCGTTATCCAGGAAGCCAGCATGATGGTTGTAATCTGTTCCTACTGTGGCGCTGAATGTAACGAAAGTGACCAAGCCAACGGGCGTTGTGGAAGTTGTGCCAGCTTTTTCAACGGCAACGAAGAAGTTGTCGAACATCACCCCACGGAGCAGCCTGCCGCGTCGCTGGCCACCATCGCACCCACCGCAGCCCTGCCAACTGCCGCGCCGGAACCGATTCCGCCCACCGCCGATAGCGACGGCGGCAACGCACCTGGGCCGTTTGATCCCTCGGCGGTCCAGCCAGACGATTCGGGAATCGAGGTTTCCGACAGCGAGGGTCTGATCCAGCCACGTCGACTGTCGCCTCAATTTCGACGCCGTGTCGAAATGACCTGGCAATCGACTCTCAATCGCAGCGTGACCAACGCCGAACACACCCTCAGTTCGCAAACGCCGAACGAAGGCACTAAACGCGAGAACCCAACACTCAGCATCGCCACGCGACGGATCACAAATCCAAAACAAAATATCAATGTCAATGGTGAGGGCGACTACGAACTGAACGATGTCATCGGCGAAGGCAGCATGGGCCAGGTTTGGTCGGCACGCCAAACCTCGCTCGATCGAAACGTCGCGGTCAAAGTTCCCAAGGCGGAATTGGCTGGTGCCGGCAGCCTGGGTGAAAGCCAATTCATTTCCGAAGTCGTCGTGACGGGGAAATTGGAACACCCCAATATCGTTCCCATCTACGAACTCGGTCGCGATTCCAGCGGCCTGCCGTTCTATTCGATGAAACACGTTCAGGGACGACCCTGGAACGAATTCATTACGGAAAAATCCGATCAGGAAAATTTGGAAATCCTGATGAAGGTTTGCGATGCGATCGCGTTCGCACACGATCGCAACTTTTTGCATCGAGATATCAAACCGCATAACGTGATGGTCGGAGAATTCGGCGAAGTCTCCGTGATGGACTGGGGGATTGCTGTCTCGGTTGCCAGAGATCCAGACCAGCCGTGGGCCGCCGTGGCCACCGGACCGGCCGGCACCCCGGCCTACATGGCACCGGAAATGGCCGCCCACAATCCATCGGAATTGGGCGTGGTCAGCGACGTCTATTTGCTGGGCGCAGTGCTCTATGAAATCGTCACCGGGACGCCACCCCACCCGCGAACCGGTGACACCGGTGAAGCTCTGTTGTCGGCGGCAGCCAACGAAATTACGCCGACCACTCGCAGCGGAGAATTGGTGGACATCGCACGCCGCGCGATGGCCACCAATCTGATCGATCGCTACCAATCGGTCAAAGAACTGCAAGACGCACTGCGTGAATACCAATCGCACCGAGAGAGTATTCAGCTGTCTGAAAGTGCCGACCAGCACCTGGGACATGCCAAACAGCAAGGCAGCAGCGACGAATTTGCTCGGGCACGATTCGCCTATGAAGAAGCGCTGCGGTTATGGAAAGGAAACGCATCGGCAGCGACGGGATTGCGACTTGCCACCGTGGCCCATGCTCAAAATGCACTTGATCAAGAGAACTTTGAACTCGGCATCTCGATCCTGGATCCCACCAATCCAGATCACCGTGATCTGTTGACCAAACTGGAAACCAAACGTTCGTCGCGACGACGATTGGCATGGTTTTCAAAAATCGCTGCCGGCACCGCATTGGTCGCCGTGTTGTCGGTGGTTGTGATCACGGTTTCCAAAAACAAAGAACTGGATAAAAAGAATGGTGAACTCGACCGCAGACGTGTCGAGGCCGTTCGCGAAAAACTCAATGCCGACAACGCCGCTGCACTCGCTGTCAGCGAAGCCGACAAGGCTCGTCGGGCCGAACAAACGGCGCGCACCGCACGTGACACCGCTGTGTTAGCAAAGGTCGAAGCGAGGCGCGCCGAAGGAACCGCGCGACAACAAAAACGCAACGCCGAGGAAGCTGCGTATTCGTCCGAAATCGGGTTGGCGGCTGAATCCATTCGCCGCAATCAGTTCAACAAGGCGGCTCCGATCCTGGCGGGGTTGGAACCCAGTCTGGACCCTGATTCTGATTCAGTGATGTCAAAATTGCGTCACATCGAATGGGGACTGCTGGCACATGCCTCCAGTCCAGGACCGGTGCAAGACTTGCTGCCGGCCCAGCGCATCGAAACCGTCGCCAGTTCCCAGGACGGTGCGACATTTGCCGCCGGAACCGAGGACGGACGGGTGGTCGTCTGGCAGAAGGTGAATCCGACACAACCATTGCCGGAACCATCGACCCTACAGTTTGGCAGCAAGCTGAGTGCGATTGCGGTTTCCAATGACGGTCGCTACATCGCCGCCGCGGGCACCGATCGCCAAGCGTTGATCGGTCAATCCCAGTCCGGCAAGTTCCCGATTTCGCTGTGGGATCTGCAATCCGGTTCGTTCCCCGAACCACTGTTGTCGCTCAGCGGGCACACGGCGGAAGTGCTGAGTTTGTCGTTTTCGACAGATACCCAAAAACTGGTCTCCAGCGCGGCTGATCGGACCGCCGTGGTTTGGGACCGGTCAACGGGCGAACGCCTGACGACGATGCGAGACCACTCGGATCGCCAGGTTTGGTGCGCCAGATTCTCGCCCGATGGCCGTGACATCGTGACGGCCTGTGACGACGGTCGGGTCAGGGTCTGGCAGACCCGCGACGGTGATCCGCAAGCAACGAAGATTCATGATTTCCGCGGCCACGAAGGCCCGGTGTACGCCGCCGTGTTCACGCCCAACGGGCGCACCGTGATCTCCGGGGGTTACGACCGACGATTGCTGCGATGGAATCTGCGCGGCAATCAAGACAGTCTGGCCGCTAGCGACCAATCTGATTTCGAAGCTCGACTCGAAGGCCGCCCGGTTGAAAAAATGCCCATGCAGCAGATCGGTAGCGAACACCAACAACACGAAGCCAGTATTCGCTCGATCTCAGTCGGCACTGTTGATTCTCGCGACTTTATCTTGACCGCCGGCAACGACAACACCGTTCGCGTTTGGAACCCACTGGGTGACGGCTGGACGTTGGACAAGGTGTTGCGAGGGCATGGACGGTGGGTCCGCTCGTGTACGTTCACCCAGTCCGGCCAGGCGGTGTTGTCCGCGGCCTACGACGGCGTGAAATTGTGGGATTGGCAGAACTACTCGATGCCACGTGAATTGTTCCCCATCGCCGAGCGCCGGTTTGGTTCACAACCCGGCGAACTGGGACTCTCGGATGCCTCCAAAGCGCTCTATTCACCAGACGGGCGTTGGGTCGCCACCGCCTACACCAATGGCACCGTGGCTGTCTGGGACCTGCAATCGGGACAGCGCGCCGCCAGTCAATTGCTCGTCGACGGACATGCACTGTTGACCGCGACCGGGAAATTTTTTGACGGCGGCAAACAACTGCTGACTTCCGCCGGCGACAACACGACTCGATTGTGGGACGTTTCCCGCGGCACGCAATCGAGCAAGTTATCCGGGACCGGTTACCGCGGTGCCGCATCGGTTTCCTGGCGACCGAATGATTCCACCGCGCTGGTCGTGTCCGGTAGCGATGACCGCATGCATCCCGCTTGGTTCTGGCAAATCAAATCCGGCCACCCGGTCGCCAAACGGCCGCTGTTGGTGGACTATGCTCGGGACCGGATCAGTCAACAAATGGGACTGTCCAATTCCCCCGCCGACTCGGCGACCGCAGATTCGATCTCGCTTGTCAGTTTGAACGACGCTGATTTTAGTCGGCTGCGCCAATTGAAACGCGGAATCCCCGATGTCACCGCCGTTTCGTTTTCGGATCAAGGCGACTTCTTTGTCGTCGGCAATTCGCGAGGCGAATGTTTTGTGTACCAAGTCGACGCCGTCACAGCACAACCAGTTCAATTGGTCCAGTTCCTGGCCCACGGCTCAGCCGTCAGCGCCGCCGCGTTTCTGCCCTCCGGCCAATCATTGATCACGGCCAGTGTTGACGGCCAGGTTCGGCAATGGGACACCCAAACCGGCGCACCACAACAACAATTCCCTTGGTCTGGCCCAGTCACTGCACTGGATCTCTCCCAAGATGGCGCGTTGTTGGTGGTCGGTCATGCTCCGGTCGAATCCGAAAATCTGCCGGTCGCCCAAGTGTTTCGGATCGACGGTGATCAACCGATCATTGAATCCCAGTTGATCAATCAGGATCCCAGTGACAACCGTGATTGGGCTGGAAACCAACCCTCGGTGCAGTCGGCTCAATTCACCAGCGAAGACAACCGCGTCATGCTGAGCCTGTTTTTTCCCGATCGGAATTCCAATGCCAACCTTCAAGAGACCAATCCGAAACGTTGGTCTGGTTATCGGCTGGGTTTCTGGGATTGGCAACAGCAGCAAGCGAATTTCACAGCACTGCCCTCAGCCACCAAAGGCGAAATCGCTGCGGCGGTCCTCGGTGAGGATCCTAGCGGACAACAGTTGCTCGTTGTCGGCGGCAAAGGGGCGCGTCTATGGGCGGCTGATGATTACAAACAACAACGCTTCACTCGATTGACCGCCAGCTTCCGACCGGCTCTTTCGATCACCACGGTCGATTTTTCAATCAATCCAAAGACCGGACTTACAAATCGTCTGGTGGTCGGGGATCGAGAAGGAAACGTCCGAATCTGGGAACTCGACGGCGATGTTTGGAGTGAAAGTGTTGGCGCGGCGGCCCAGTTGAGTGGCGAACATCAATCCGCGATCGTGTCCACGACCTTTGATCCGACCAATGCCGACCGCATCGTTTCCGCCGATGCCAATGGCGTCTGGAAACTCTGGCAATACACCGACACTTGGAACATCCAGCAGCAATTCCAATCGGATCAAGCAAACCAGCAATTTAACAGCGTGCTGTTTTCACCCGATGGAAAACAGATCTTGGCCTGTGCCAGCGACGGAGCCATGATTTGGCGCCGCAACGACCAAGATAGTTTTGAATTGGATCCGCAACCCCCAAAGACCGGCGCCGTGCAATTTGCCACCTATGCCGCCGATGGCAGTTGGCTGGTCACCTCCGATGGCGACCGCACCGTGCTGTTTTGGGACTCCTTGGGGCACTTGATCGCCACGATGGCAACCGAAGACGCCAAAGGCATGACATCGATGACGCTGTCGCACGATCGACGCCGTTTCGTTTCTGGCTACCGTGACAAACGAATCGTGATCTGGGACACCAGCCGAGTCATTGAAGCCCAGCAAGATGCCGGTCCAGAGAACGAAAAATGGATCAAGGAATTACTGACACTAGAAGAGCATCGGGGCGTCAGTTCGGTCTCGATCTCACCAAACGGTCGAAATTTGCTGTCGTCCGGGGTCGAAGGCCGCACCATCATTTGGACCGGACAAGCGATCGCACCGATTTCGATCTCCTTCTCGCGGGATCAGTTCAATTACCAAGCCAATTCCGGCCCGGTCAACTTGGATGCGTCAGCCGTCCTCAGCGATCCCAGCCGACTCGCCAGTTTCGCCAATGCTGAATTGGTCGTCTCACTGGGCGATCAACTCATGCCCGGGGAACGACTGCTGTTGCGTTCGACGGAAGATTCCGCGGGCGCCAAAATCGAAATGGCTAGTGCGGGCGATCAAACCGCATTGATCTATCACGCGCATCAAAACGCGGTCCCACTGATCGTCGGGATGCTAGCCCCCACAGCAGTCGATTCGAATCGATTACAGGTCTCACTCAGCGACGCTGCCGATACCGCCGCGGTGCAGACATTGCTGCGAACCTTGGCCTATCAAATCGGTGCCCAAGACACATCGCTGCGGACGGTCGGCTTGAATACATCGCGTCAACTGGAAGAGATGTCGGGTGCGACCCGTCAAGTAAAAATCGAAATCACAGGAATCAGCTACAACGATCAACCGGTAAAAGAAGCCTCGCTTGGCGATGATCAACAGCAGGTACTTTACCCAACAGCGATCACCACTGAATTTGCCATTGAAGTCGAAACCGGTCGAATCGACGAAGAACTAGCCGGCGCAGACGACACGTCCACCGATGACATGGCAAGCCGCAGTTAAAAGGGGCTGGTTTTTTTTTTCATTGCCGAGTTAAAAGGGGCTGGGGTTTTTTTCATTGCCTCTCTCTTCTCGAGGCCGTGCAGCTTCGCTCACGACTCAACAGGGTGGGTTTGCAGGGTGAGAGATTGAACAATCGCCTCACGTTTTGAGCTAGCACGAGCAGCCCTGTCTCCGCAGCGGCACGCCAGCGGCCGCAACCGTGGAAAACCGTGTGGCGAAGATTTTGACTCTGGTTGCGGTCTCTTTACGCCAACGGCGTTAGACACACCTAGCCTAGGGTCAGGTCTTGTGAGCGCAGCGAGCAAACCGCCACCCTAGGTTGCGAGCACCGGGAACACGCTCTGCCCGGCGGGATTCGGCGGCTTTGCCGCCGAATCCCGCCGGGCAGCGCGTGTTCCCGGTGCCTCGCAACCTAGGGTGGCGGTTTGCTCGCTGCGCT
>NZ_JAMYFE010000035.1:0-205 GCF_024129865.1 Stieleria tagensis
CGAACCTGCTGGAGGCAGGTTCGGCAGGAACCCCGGGTGAACATGAAACCGTTTTCCCCCGGCGGGATTCGGCGGCTTTGCCGCCGAATCCCGCCGGGCAGAGCGTGTTCCCGGTGTGCTCGCAACCTAGGGTGGCGGTTTGCTCGCTGCGCTCACAAGACCTGACCCTAGGCTAGGTGTGTCTAACGCCGTTGGCGTAAAGAGA
>NZ_JAMYFE010000035.1:275-40730 GCF_024129865.1 Stieleria tagensis
AAAACGTGAGGCGATTGTTCAGCCTCACCCTGTTGAGCCGTGAGCAAAGCTGCACAACCTCGGGGTGGGCGAGTGAATCGCAAAAGCGCTGGCTTCATAACGGACGCGTCGCGGTTGCGATCAAACGCAACTGCGAAACGCGCGCGTCGAGCTTGTATTTCCCAAAGTGCCTCTCGTATCTGTTTTGCCTGATCTGATGGTTAGGGCAATCGATCGGACCGGTTTCCCGGTCTTTCCGAGCAGTTGCTTTCAGCTTACTGAGCACGTCTGATAGACTATTCTGTTCTAATCAAACAGAGTCGCGATACGGGCTCGCTTTTCCGTCTCGTCGATGGCTCTCTCACTTAGACGTCCTGAGACTTCGTAAACCTTGATCTTCTCGTGGAGAATGTCGTTGATGACCAACGCGAATGGCCCACAGCAACTATTCGGGCTCCCCATCCGTTTCCAATTCATTCTCCAAGCCGTGCTCTTGGTGGCCGCCGCACTCTTCTGTCTGGCTGGCCCTGTTGGGTCGGTCGTGGCACAGAATGATGCCGCCGGAGAATTTGGCGATGTCGACGATCCGTTCGACGCCCCGGCCGATCCCCCCGCCGATGCGGGAGCCGAAGCACCGGCCGCCCCAGCCGGCGGCGCACCTGCCGCGGGTGGTGGTGGTGCTGAAAGCCCACCGGACTCGGATTCGCTGCTTAGCTGGGTCCTTAAATCGCTCGGCTACGGATACACGATTATCTTTCTGGTGCTTTCAGTGACTTTGGTGTCACTGTTTGTCATGAACATGTTGGCCGCCCGCCGCGATACCCTCTGCCCACAAGAATTGGTGGAGGGTTTTGAAGAAAAACTCAATGCCAAACAATTCCAGGAAGCCTATGACATGGCCCGGACCGACGAATCGGTGCTCGGCCAAGTCCTCTCCGCTGGCCTGGCAAAAATCTCACGAGGCTACAACAAAGCGCTCGAGGGCATGCAGGAAGTCGGCGAAGAGGAGAGCATGAAACTAGAGCATCGTCTTAGTTACATGGCGTTGATCGGTAACCTGAGTCCGATGATTGGTTTGTTTGGAACCGTTCAAGGGATGATCGCATCGTTCCGAGTGATCGCGACCAGTCCCAACACACCCAAGCCATCCGAGTTGGCCGAAGGGATTTCGACCGCGTTGTTCACGACCTTGGTCGGACTGGCCGTCGCTATTCCCGCCATCGCTGCCTACAACATTTTGCGCAACCGAGTCGCCCGCCTGCTGTTGGAAGTGGGCGTGCAGAGCGAGAATTTGATGAGCCGGTTTGAAGACATTCAGCCCGGAGGTGGCCCCCAGTGAGAGTCAAATCGAAGAAGCCGGATCTCGCCGAAGGCGACCTGACTCCGATGATCGATATGACATTCCAGTTGATCGCATTTTTTATGGTGCTGATCAACTTCTCGCAGACCGAAGCCAACGACCGAGTGGTTTTGCCCAGCAGCCAATTGGTCAAACCGCCCACTGCGCCGCTGGAATTCCCGATCATCCTGCATGTCGCCCAAGACGGTGAAATCATTTTGGGTGGCGATACCTACACGACCGAAACATTGACGACTGGTTTGCGTCGCGAGCTGGCGGTGTTGCGTGCCGAAAAGAAAAAGCCGGCGGATGCGAACATCATCATCCGTGGGCATCAGAACGTCGCGGCGGGTCAGATCCAGGAGATCATTCGAGTCGCTCAAGAGAATGAACTGGAGCGGTTTGCCTTGCGGGCGAAGGAGGATCTGTCGTGAAAATTCGACGCGAAGTGGAGCAAGAAAAGCACGAATTGAACATGACCAGCATGATCGACATCGTGTTTCTATTGCTGGTGTTCTTTGTCATGACCTTCAAAATCGTAGAGATGGAAGGCGACTTCAGCATCCGCATGCCGCTGGCTGGCAACGGCGGTCAGACGTCCGATGTCACCGATCTGCCATTGAAATTGCGGTTGCGATCCGACAACGACGGTAACCTGACGTCGATGTCGCTGAACGAAATCAATCTGGGCACCGATTTCACCAAACTGCGGGCCAACATCATTTCCTTGGTCGGCAGTGATGAACCGGCTGAAGGTGACGATGGCCCGGAAATCGAAATCGATACCGACTACAACGTTCGCTATGCCTACATTATCCAAGCGATCACGGCGGTAAGCGGTTACAAAGACGACACCAATCAAGTCGTCAAACTAATCGAACGAATTAAGTTCGCCAAACCACGCCGCTAACTTCCGGTCACCGCTGGCGCGGCGGATTGATCCGACCGGCCTGATAGCCGTACTGTGCTCGGTGTGTGGCCGGATGAATCCACCATACCCACGTTAGACGTCAAACGCCTACAACGTTTTTGTACCGTTTGGTTGAGCGTCCTGCTCCGTCTGCAAGAAATCGATTCGCCCCGATTTGACATCGTAGAGCGCTCCGACCACTTCGACACGGCCAGATTCAACCGCCTGGCGGATGATGTCGCTGCGAGAAATGATTTGCTGTGCCGTGTGAAGCACATTGTATTTGGCGACTTCATCGACCAGGTATTCGGCTTCCTCTGTGGGCAGCTGTTCAATGGACTGGACTCCCGTTCCCTCGATACTCGGCGCGATTTCATCAACGATCGCTTGCAGGTGCTGACATCCAGTCGCCGCCTGCGCATTTTGCCCGCCGGTCACCCACTTCACCGCCGCCGTCACTGCGCCACAGCGAGTGTGGCCGAGCACCACGACCAATTTTACACCAGCAACGCCGACCGCATATTCTAGCGAGCCCAGGGATTTTGTCCCGATCACGTTGCCGGCCACGCGAACACTAAAAATATCGCCGACTCCCAGGTCGAATACCAGTTCGGCCGGAACGCGCGAGTCAATGCAACTTAGGATTGCGGCCATGGGATTCTGGCCGGCCGCGGTCGCATTGACCTGGAGTGCGAGGTCGCGGTTCAGTCGATTGCCGCTGACAAATCGTTGATTTCCATCCTGAAGCATCTCGACGACTTCGCCGGCGGTGATTCGCTCCTGCAGTTCTCGCGTCGTGTAGCCAGCAAACTGAGTCGTGTCATCCACGTCGCAGGTCGATTCAAAACCGACCAGGTTCACTAAAACGTTTCGGGCGGGAGCCGTACTGGTCTTGAACTCTCGAATCAAACTCAACACATCCGGGTCAATGTAATCCGAATGAGACGCATCAATCACCAGTCTTGTCCCCGACGGGGCCTCGTCTAGAGTTCGTTCGATTGCGGCTCGATTCAAAAAGCTGACTTGATTGGCTAGCTCCACATGCGTGATGTCGCCCTCCACATGGCTTTCTACGATCTTGCGTATTGGGCGGCGCAGATTACTGTTCAAAATGAATAACACGGCGATTGCCAGACCAATCAAGATTCCGATCAACAGGTCCGTTACGACGATCGCGACCACTGTCACGATAAAAGGAATGAACTGATAGCGGCCCTCCTTCCACATTTGTCGGAACAGTTTTGGGCTTGCCAATTTGAACCCGGTCACCAACAGGATTGCCGCCAATGCCGAAAGCGGGATCATATTCATGTACTTTGGCAGAATCGCCACGCTTGTGAGCAACAACACGCCGTGGAAAATGGCAGACAGTTTTGTTTTGGCACCGGCGTTCACGTTGACGCTGCCGCGAACAATCACCGATGTCACCGGCAACCCACCAATCAATCCACAAACCACGTTTCCACAACCCTGTGCAATCAACTCGCGACTGGGAGGCGAATTGCGTTTGGAGGAGTCGATCTTGTCCACAGCTTCCAAGTTCAAAAGGGTTTCCAGCGACGCCACGACGGCAATCGTGATCGCGCCGATGTAGATCGCTGGACGTGTAAACTGAGTGAAATCGGGAAGTTTCAAAAATCCGATGAACTCCGATGCGCTGGCCGGGATCGGGATCTGAACCAAGTGCGTGGTGCCGATCGCCCATCCCTGGCCCCAGGTTTCAAACCAAACCGCCAAAGCAACACCCATCAAGACGACCAACAACGGGGCCGGAACGAGCGATTTTTTCAATCGAGGGATTCGATCCCACAGCACTAAGAACGCGACCGACAGCAATCCGATCACCATCGCCCCGACATGAATATCTCCCGTGATGATGGTCCACAATTCCGAAAACGTGTTCAGGTCGTCAGGCTGCTGAAACGACATTTCGCCTTCCGGATCGGTGTCATGTCCGAACACGTGGGGAATCTGTTTCAAAATCAGAATCACCCCGATCGCGACCAATAACCCTTTGATCACACTCGAGGGAAAGAACGCCGACAGCGCACCACCCTTGGCGATGCCAAATCCGATCTGAATCAGCCCCGCAATCAAGACGGCCAACAAGAACGCGTCGAACGATCCTAGCGTGGCGATTTGAGCGGCCACAATTGCCGTCAATCCCGCCGCCGGTCCACTGACACTGGTGTGCGAACCACTGACAACCCCGACGACAAGACCGCCCACAATGCCAGCCAAAAGTCCAGAAAAAAGATTCGCGCCAGACGCAAGTGCGATCCCCAGGCACAGCGGCACTGCGACTAGAAAGACAACCAATCCGGCGACTAAGTCATTGACAATAGAAGCGGGATTGAACAATGAAACCGGTGTTGGATTTGAGTTTTGATTCGACATCAGCGCTTATCCTGAACAATGCAGGTGGAGGATCGGGAACGAAGGGACCAAAGAAGCAGCCGAGACCTGCAAAACGTGACTTCCGCCAACCGTCAGCGCAGCAGCACTTTCGGAAGAAGTCCAATCAGCTTGTGAGTCCGGATTCTGGCCGGGGAGCCACAGAAAAGCGAAATTCGCTAACACCGAAGCGGAGCAAGATTTCCGTTGGCTAGACGATGCCCGACAATCACGCGCGGAGAGATTCTGATACGAATCGAGGATTTCACCGCGGCGAAGTGCGCTGCGAAATACGGCGACTCTTCCGGCGAGCGTCGTATGCGTTCGCGGCGTTGTGACGAGCAGGGGACCCGTTCTTCGAGCTCTTCCGCTTGGGACTGGTTTTCACTGCCCGGCGAGATGCGGGAGAGGGTTGTCGTGATGCCCAAGCTAGGCAGCGCGAACAACACCAGCATAAAAAAAGACATCATCCAATGCGGCTCGGAACGTCGATTTCGAGTTGGCATTGAAGTGAGATTCCAACATCAGATGTTGCGGTGGCTGGTAGACAAGAGTGCCAAAGGAAATTGTAGAGTCTCCCCACCCTGTGGCAAGATGGATTGCGTATACCGTTGTTCAATCGATCGACGGCAGGAAATCGGCATAGCCTCGACCTTCCATCTCGGCCCGGGGGATGAATTCGAGCGCCGCGGAATTCATGCAATAGCGTTTTCCACCTCGTGCCGGCGGGCCATCCTCAAAGACATGGCCTAGGTGTGAGTCAGCGAATTTTGATCGAACTTCGGTCCGTGTCGAAAACAGTCCTCGATCCAGTCGCAGTTCAAGAAACTGGTTGTCGATCGGTTTCACAAACGAGGGCCAGCCCGTGCCTGATTTGTATTTGTCGGCCGATAAAAACAGTGGCTCGCCTGACAGAATATCCACGTAGATCCCTGCGGATGTGTTGTCCCAATAACGGTTCTTGAACGCGGGCTCGGTACCGTCTTGCTGTGTCACTTGATATTGGATCTCGCTCAACTTGCGTTTCAATTCCGGTGTCGAGGGCTTGGAGAAATGCTGCCAGGGGTGCGAGCTTTCGATCGCGCGCGCGGCTCTGGAAGCAGTGGGTTTTTCGGCAGGTGTTGATTCCGGAACCGACCCCGGCAATTCCAGCGTTCCGGCCCTCTTGCCCCAGTGTTTTTTGATGAACGCGTCGCGTCCCGATTGATAGCGGTAGTAGTCATACTTCACCAGACTCTTGGTGTGATAATTCTGATGGTATTCCTCAGCCGGCCAGAATTTTTCCACCGGGAGAACTTTCAATGACAACGGGTCCGCAAACACCTGTTCCTCGTCAACCGCCGTGATCACACGCTGGGCGTCACGCTTCTGTTGATCATTTTCATAATAAACAACAGGCGCGTATTGTGGTCCGCGATCTTTGAACGAACCGTTGCCATCGGTTGGGTCACTGTGCTTGATCAACCATTCGACCAAACCCGCGTACGTGACTCGCGTCGGGTCATAGGTCACTTTGACAACTTCGACGTGCCCGCCGTCGGCGTAATTGTCGTAGTTCGGATCTTCAGTTGACCCGCCGCTGTAACCAGAAACAACGTTGGTGACGCCAGGCAATTTGTCAAAATCCGCTTCGACGCACCAAAAACACCCACCAGCCAAAATCGCGTGCTTCGGCCCAGGGGATGATTCGTCGGATGATTCGTCGCTAGCGGTTGAAACGACCGTTGTCGCGGGTAAATCAGCAGTCGGTCGATCTGGCTGCTGGCCGTTTGGAGAATCACATCCAGTCAATCCAATTGCCAAAGATGCGAGTACGACCACCACAGCGGCGTCGAGTGAATTCAACATGGGGACTCTCCCGTTAGGATTCTAGCGGCGTTTCAAAACTAAGTCCGCGACAATCGACCTTTCCTAAGGATGTCGATCCAGTTCCATGTTCCGCCGCCTTGCTGGCGATCCTTCGCCGGTACCGCTGCATTTCATCCTGTTTTCGTGACGGTCAATTGATAGGCCTTGTCTTTCCACGCCCGCGGCAACGCTTCACCAGACGGAAACGACAGATCTGATTTGCAATACGGTTCGCTCTCCTGTTCTTCCTCACCCGCTTGCCGTCGTCCGCTGACAGTCTCCGTCATTGGACTACAGAGTTGTTCAATGTCGTCGACTCGGATCAAGTCGCCGGTCGAGATTTCTTTCATAAACATCGTTTTGGTTCCGCAAGAGAGGGTTCGAGTGATTCAAGGCGTTCGGAAGCGCATTCAAAATTGATCGCTGCAATTGGTATTCCAAAGTTCAAAGTTGGCTGGGAGAGTGTGTCGAGTGTGGTCAATCCGCTGCCAACCTGATCGCAAATCTTTCTAAGCGATCCACCCAGTAAGACGTTTTGCATCGGCTAACAACACTGGCGCCGACTTGATTATGATTGCCGATCCCTCCGCTTTCCGATCCCGCCTCAAATTCTTCCCGCCGCTGCAATGTCGTTTGCCCAGCTTTCGCTGATCCCAGCATCTCGCCAAAATCGACTCCAAACCAACGGCATTCCAGTGATGCTGAAATCCCTGATTTGGCTGACCATGATCTGTGGGCTGGAATCGGTGGTGGCCGCGGAGTCAGCGGAAACCGTTTTGCATGTTTCACCACAGGGGCCTTTGCGATCGATCAGTGATGCTCGTGATGAAATTCGGCGTCTGAGATCCGATTCGCCCGAAACCCGGTTTCGTGTTCTGATTGCATCGGGCCGATACCCGATTGATCACCCAATTGAATTTGGACCGCAGGACGGACAGGTGATCTATCAAGCGGCCGAAGGGGCGGCGCCGGTCGTCAGCGCAGGCCAATTGATCACCGGGTCCTGGACAGTGGATGACGTGGGCATCTGGGGCACTCAAGTCGATCCCAGCTGGAAATTTGACTCGCTATGGATCGATGGGCGACGCGGCATCCGCGCCCGAGAGCCAGATCGATTTTTTCACTATATGTTGCGTGTAAAAGAGGTCTTGATCGACAACGCCACACGCGCACGGCAAACCATTTCCGTCCGTCCCGAAGACATCGCGCAGCTAGGCGAACTGGATGAAAGCCAGCTGAAACAAGTTCAGCTACTGGCGTTTCATAATTGGGACACGACGCGTCGATTTCTCGATCAGGCGGATGTTGAATCCGGGCAATTGATCACCACCGGCCAAGGCATGAAGACTTGGAATCCGTTGACGTTAAACAGCGGCTACCGGATAGAGAACTTTCGCGCGGCGATCGATGAACCGGGCGAATGGTATCTGGATCCGACAGGTCGATTGAGCTATCTGCCACGTCCAGGGCAGGTCATCAATCAAGTCCAGTTCGTTGCGCCTCGCAGCGAGAAGCTGTTGTTGATCCAAGGTGACTTCGATGGCAACAAGCCTGTGCAGAACTTGCAGTTTCAGGGATTGCGATTCGAGCATGCCGGAATCATTACACCGCCTCAGGGATTTGAGCCCTCTCAAGCGGCGTCGCCGATTGAAGCGGCTGTACAAATTGACGGCGGACATGAAGTCATTTTTTCAGATTGTGAAATCGGTCACGTCGATGGCTACGGGATCTGGTTTCGTGAAGGCTGTCGCGACGGTCGTGTGGAGCGCTGTTTAATCCATGATTTGGGAGCGGGCGGAGTTCGAATCGGCGAAACAAGAATCGCAGCGGAAGATTTTCGCCGCACGCACCGGATCGTTGTCGACAATAACATCGTCACCCGTGGTGGTCGTGTTTTTCCATGTGCCGTTGGTATTTGGATCGGTCACAGCGGACACAACCAAGTCACCCACAACGAAATCGCCGATCTGTTCTACACCGGGATTTCTGTTGGCTGGCGTTGGGGATATGGTCCCAGTTTGGCGGTTTCCAATCGCATCGAATACAACCACATTCATCACATCGGCCAAGGGCAGTTGAGTGATATGGGTGGGATTTACACGCTCGGTCCGTCCCCGGGAACGGTCGTCAATGGCAATCGAATTCATGACATTGAATCTTGGGGCTACGGCGGCTGGGGGCTGTACAACGACGAAGGAAGTTCGGACATCGTGATGGAGAATAACTTGGTGTACCGCACCAAGTCGGGCGGATATCACCAGCATTACGGGCGAAACAACCTGATTCAAAACAACCTGTTTGCCCTCGGACGCGAGTACCAGGTCCGTCGCAGTCGGATTGAGCCACACCTGTCGTTTACCTACCAACAAAACATCGTCTATTGGAATTCAACGCAGCTATTCAATGGGCACTGGGGTGACGATGGAGTGATCGTTCGCCGCAATTTGTATTGGCGTCCGGACGGGAACGTTGACCTTCAACAGGGGGACACAAGTAACCAGTCGATCATCGCCGATCCGCTATTCGTTGATCCCGAACAGGATGATTTTCGATTTCAAAATTTGAGCGCAGCCAAACAAATTGGGTTCCAAGCATTCGACACAACTGCGGCCGGTGTGTACGGGAACATCGATTGGATTGACAAAGCCCGTTCATTGCCGATGCCGATAATGGAAACCGCGCCGGAACCACCACCACTAGCATTTGCCGAGGATTTCGAGACGGGGCAGTTTCCCGTCGGCAGCTCGGTTGCGGTTGATCCAGAACGTGGTGGTATCGAAGTGGTCGAGAATCTAAATTCTCCCAGCGGCACAAAGGTGTTGAAGTTCACCGACACGCCCGGCCAAGCACAGCGGTACTATCCGATGCTGACACTTGCGCCGGTCCATCAGGAGGGCATCACAAGTTGCAGCTTTGCAATACGACTTGGACCTGACGCGGTTTTCCAACATGAATGGAGAGATGCAAACAATCCCTATCGCATCGGACCCAGTTTGTGGTTTGAACAGGGACAGCTAAGAACGCCAGGGAAATTCCTGATGCAGGTGCCGGTTGATCAATGGTTCAATGTTCAAATCACTGCCGGTCTCGGTGCAAAGGCTGGAAAATATGATGTCGCAGTCAAATTGGTTGGGCAAGACATCGTGTCGTTCAACGAATTGCCGATCGAGAATCCCGATTGGGAATCATTGGACTGGATCGGATTTGTCAGCCAAGCCGACGCCGATGCCGTGGTCTTGATTGACGACGTTCGACTGGAGCATTGAACACAGATCAAACCCTGGCTTTGAAGTTGCGTTTTTGTGCGAGGCATTGGTTTTTGGTAACCCGAAGCGTGAGCGAGGGATCCCGCTAAGACCCTAAATCCCTCGCTGACGCCCTGAGAGCCCGACCCTCCTTTGCAAGGAGGGTGAAATCTGTCAACCACTAGATCGACGTCCCCAAAGGTCAGCTACAGTGCTGGTCCGATTTTCGATTTCATAGCGCAAACCACAGAACTGAACCATGCCACTGAACCGACGTCAATGTCTTGCCCAAACAGGAATCGCCGCCCTGTCGGCTTCCCAGCTGCTGGCCAACCTGCCGCAGAACACGCGTCGAATTTTGCTGCGTTCATCGTGGCAAACTGTCAACATCGGTGACATCGCACACACGCCCGGGATCTTACGGATTTTGGAAACCTATCTGCCCGACGTCGAAATCTACCTGTATCCCAGCAATCTGGACAACGGAGTCGACTCGCTGTTGTTGTCCCGATTTCCGAAACTGAAGATTGCCAAGAAAGGATCCAAGCTGTTGGACGAGGCATTTGAGACCTGCGATTTTCTGTTGCACGGTTCTGGCGCTTCGTTGGTTGCCGAGCGACAGGTCGTCCAGTGGCGTGAGCAGACCGGGAAACCCTATGGGATCTATGGAATCACTCTGCCGGAAAAAAGATCGTCATCCACCACGGCCACGCCGGAGGATGTGATGGCGAAGACGGTGCAGGTGTTGAGTGGCGCCAAATTTGTATTCTTCCGTGATTCAAAGTCACTTGAGCTGGCGAAAAAGCTGGGCGTCGACAGTCCCGTGATGGAATTCGGACCGGACGCAGCGTTCGCCTGTGACCTGCGGGATGACGCCAAAGCGGACGCCTTTTTAAAGCAGCACCAACTCGAAACCGGCAAATTCTTGTGCTGTATCCCGCGACTGCGTTACACGCCTTATTGGACGATCAAAGAGAATGCGGCGTTTGATCCCGAAAAGAATCGTCGCAATGAACAGATGAAGGAACACGATCATGCGCCGCTGCGTCAGGCGATCATTGATGTGGTGAAACACACCGATTTAAAGGTACTGGTTTGTCCCGAAGATCGAACGCAAATGAAAGTCGGTAAAGAGATGATCTACGACAAACTGCCGAGCAACCTATTAGAACGGGTCGTTTGGAAGCCGAATTACTGGTTGACTGGTGAAGCGGTCAGCACGTTCGTCCGTAGTGCAGGTTTGTTCGGGAACGAAATGCACTCGCCGATCATGTGTATCGGTCATGGGATACCGGCCATTGTTTGTCGGTTCGCAGAACAGACCACTAAAGGTTTCATGTGGGACGATATCGGTCTCGGTGAGTGGCTGTTCGATTTAGACGACGAATCGAGTGTCCAGCGAATTGCGCCAACGGTTTTAGCCATGGCGACCGATCCGCAAGGTGCCAAAGCCAAAGCGGAACAGGCGCGTCGATTTGTCGTGCAACGTCAACGCGAAACCATGGATCAACTGAAATCGGATTTGGGTGATTGAGGGATTCATGACCAGCGCGTTTTGAAGCCAGCGTTTTTCATCATAACCCGACGCGTGAGTGAGGGATTTTGGGTGTTAACGGGGGCCCTCGCTGACGCTTCGGGTTACCAAAAACCAGTGCCCCACGCAAAGGCGCTGGCTTCAAATCTCACGCGTCGGATTGCCATGAAAACGCAACTTTCAACTTTTCACTCTGCTGCTGGGAGAATGGCTCGCAGATTCGAAATTTTAATACGAGCGAACGGGGCATGAAATTTCCTGTTTTTCCGTAGAGCGTTCGGAAATTCTCGCTCCTCCCCCCCAATTCACCAAGCCTGTACCAATTTGTAGTCAGCGCACTTTTTTACGTCACCAACGGCGCTGCGGTGGGGTTAAGAACACAGTGCAGGCATGTTCAAGTAACGAGATGATTCCCAAAAAACTTTTATCTATGGATTCTGACCGAGCTAGCAGTCAATTTTTGCGGTCGATTGTGATTGCCGGTGGTGCCGCGATTGTGGCTTGTGGATCGTTTTCCGTTTGGAATGCCGGTTGGATTGATTGGACACCGCAATCCGTGCAATTGCGTGTCAAACCGTCGACAGCGGCAGAGATCGCTGCCGAGAGAGCGGACATTGCGCGGATCAAGCAGTTGAAGGTTGCCAATGCAAATCACAAAGCATTGCAAATGGTCGCGGAATTTTCTGGCGTCCAGAATCCGCAACTGATTGATGCAAACAAAGCTGATTTGGACGATGCCACTGCTGTCATCGGGATTAGCAGCGGGGAATTGGATTGTGCCTTTGTTTTGAAAGACATGACCAGTCCCAAGACACACATTTTAAATCTGGTGATGGGCGGTCAGCCCGTCTCAGTGACGTATTGCAATTTGGTCGATTGTGTGCGAGTCGTGACCGAGGACTCCGATGACGCAATCCCTTTGAACGTAGGCGGGCTGGATGTCGATGATCAACTGGTTTTTGAGCTTCGCGGGACACACTATGGCCAATCTTCTGAAACCCTGCCGTTAGACGATCTGCCGTTCACGCGCACGCGTTGGGGCGCGTGGAAACGGGAGCATCCAAGCACCAAAGTTTGGATGCAACCCACGAAAACATAATGCACCCTTTCCCTGAGTGCAGTCTCGACGCGTCGAATCTCGATTGAGGCGCAGTGTCGATTGGGACGCAGTGTCGATTGAGGCGCAGTGTCAATCAGATGCAGTGTCGATGGGGCATAGTAGCGACCGATAAAGGAGTGGAACGTATGAAATTGTCTGTTGCTGCCAATCTATTGTTCGTTGTGCTCTGCAGCTTTCGGCTCGCTCAGGCCACCGAACCCTTTGCCGGCGAGGAATTGAAACAGATCGATTTCCAAGGCCACTCATGGGTCGGACGTGATGTGGCTGCTTTGGAGAAAACAAGTTATTTAGGTGATGACGCCCTGCGGATGACGTCAGCCTCGATGACCTCGTTTGCATACGTCGACGAGTTGGATTTTCGATCTGGAAGCGTCGAAATGGACCTGGCATCCGTGGGACGTTCTGTCGCGTCAATTGGCTTTTTTGGCAGTGCCGACGGGAAACAGTTTGATCGATTGATCATCAACCGATTGAGACGTTTCGATGAAAACGGATCCCACCGGCTGCGTCAGGCGGTGGTGACAATGAACAAAGAAATCTCCATCGTTTTGAATGTCTATGCAACACGCAATCAAGATGGCGATGAAGGCGATCTACAGAACTGGATTCATGTGCGATTGGAACTGAATCAGAACCGATTGAAGGTGTTTATCGACGATGATGACACGCCCGCGTTCGAAACCGGAGGCGTATTTGACCAGGCGCGCAGCGGTCGAATTGGTATTTGTGGGTCACCGTGCCTGATCAAGAACTTTCGTGCGATGCCACATTGATCAGCGGAGCAACCAAGCGCGCAACATCTTCGAACTTCAGAATGCGTGCGTAACGATCTCGCAGCGTGGACAATGACGCTTCGTGTAATTCGGGCGTCACCGTTGCGCAGCAATCCTCGATGACGGTCACCAGGTATCCCAGGTCACAGGCGTCGCGGACGGTGGTTTCGACGCATTCATTCGTGTAGACACCGACCACAAACAACGACTCAATCCCCATGTTCTTCAGAACGTAGTGAATGTTGGTCGATGAAAATACGCCGCTCGCGGTTTTGTTGATCACGATTTCGTCGCGCCCTTTGTCCGGCGCAATGATTTCCAGGAAATCGGCTTCGCGGGAACCCGGTGCAGCCAACAATCCCAGTCGCCGGTGACCTTTGCTGCGGTCGCGTCCGTCTCGGGTCAACGCTTGAATGCGTGTGTGAATGACTTCGATTTGATGGGTCCGAAAGATGTCTTGCAATGCACGAACGTTGGGCAACACCAATCGCTCCAAGCGATCGAAATAGTATTCCTGGGCCTCCAATGGAACGCCGCTGTTCTCTGCGTCTTTGAAGACGCCATGGCCGCGTGATGCGTCCAAGTACTGCAAGTCGATGCACAATAGGGCCGCGTGGCCTTCGAGTAGGAACTCGCGATGTGCCGGATTTTCGACGAACGATTCGTGATAGACTTCCTTTAACGGATCAACATGCTCGGAAGGTGTCATGCGCTGCTGCTAAGTGGTGTGTTGGCGGTTGGCGTTATTCAGATGCCATCTCAATCAATGTCTGTAACATTAGGTTAGCACCGGCACCGATGTCCGACCATGCGGTCCATTCGGCGGGGGAGTGGCTTTGCCCATTCTTACTGGGGACAAAAATCATTCCAACCGGAACCATGCCGCCCATGATCTGGGCGTCATGCGCTGCACCGCTGGGCATGCGTAGGTGATCCAGTCCCAGGCGACCCGCTTGGCGTAGCAATCGATCGACGATCTCCTGATGGCATGCCACCGGTGTCAGATGACTCTTTTGTTCGAACTCGAACATTAAATTGCGGCGTCGGGCGATTGCCGACAATGCCTTGCGCATCGCCACGCCCAATTCATCTAAAATTGTGTCACTGGTGTCTCGAACATCGAGCGAAAATTCCACCAAACCAGGAACGGTGTTGGTCGCACCGGGAGTGATCTGCGCCTTGCCGATGGTCGCTCGACTGCGGTCGCTGCCATTTTCTTCCAGGATGCGCGGCAACTCGTGAGCAAAATCGGCCAATCCCATGAAGGCATCGTAGCGCATGTCCATCGGGGTCGTACCGGCATGGTTTGCTTCGCCGCGCAACGTGATCGCCCACGTGAACAAACCGGTGATCTCATCAACAATGCCGACCGTCTTTTTGGTCCGTTCCAAAACGGGGCCTTGTTCAATGTGTAGCTCTAGATAGCTGGCAATGGAGTCGGGATCGCGAGCCGCATCCAGAGCAGCCATCGGTTCACAACCGTGTCGTAGCAATTCATCGTGCAGTGTCACGCCGCTCAGATCACTCATCGTTGCCAACATCTGCGGATTGATCTGACCGCACAGTGACTGGGAACCGAACATTCCGCCAAAGCGTCCTTCTTCATCGCTGAATGCGATCAGTTCCACCGTCCGCAGTGGCTGGACGCCGCTGGCTTTCATACAGCGTAAGCATTCCAAGGCGACCACCACGCCCAATGTTCCGTCCAATGCACCGGCGCAGGGAACGGTGTCGATGTGTGAACCGACCAAAACGCGAGGCAGATCGGTTGTACCATGCAAGATTCCGGAAACGTTTAACGCACCGTCGCGATTTGATTCCAGGCCGGCCGCTTCGATTTGCTCGGTCAACCAACGCTTTCCCTGCATGTCGGCATCGGTAAATGCCATTCGGTAGATCCCGCGATCATCGGAATTTCGTCCGATCTCCGCCAGCGCAAGGATGTTGGCTTTGATTCGTTCTAAGTCGACCTGTAATTCCATGTTGATCCCTAATCCACAGCCGGCAGTGGTAAACCCTCGACGTATTGTCCGTGCAGCATATGGATCTGCAGCGCATGATTCATGACGATGTCGTTTCGACGTGAAATCGTACCATCGGTCTCCTGCCAAGCCTGGTCGATGAAACTGCCAAACTTCGTTGAATCAAGGATGCCGACCGTCGACATTCGGTCGGCGGTCAACCAGTGATCCATCATTTCCTGAATCGCGTTGCGTTTAACCGGATCGGTGTGGGCCGGAGGCGCCATAAAGGCAAACTTTTTGCGCTCATACAGTTCTTTTGGCAACACGTTGACCATCGCCTCACGCAGCACCCACTTTTCAACGCCGTCGCGAATGCGAACTTCTGGTGGAATGGTCACGGCGTACTCAGCAACATGGTGATCCAAAAACGCCGGGCGGGCTTCCATGCTGTTGGCCATGTCCATGCGGTCGCCGCCCCAGGTCAGGATCTGTCCCTCCAGCATGGTCTTGCACCAGCTGTACTGGGAAATATCCAACCGATGTCTGCCGCGGACTTGGGCGGGATCAATTGCACGCGCGACTTCGCCGACCGGATCATAGTCGTTCAACAGATCTCGCATCTGATCGGTCAACAAGGGTTTGACGCGCTGGAGCGTCATCATCCAGGGCTGGATCCATGAGGGCGTGAACCCACACAAATCCTGCCAATCCGGGTGCTGGAGATCTTTTTCCGCCAATAGGGCGCCGGCAAAGATGCTTTCCTCGTCATCGCGCCCTAGCCAGTCCTGTTTGAAAAACGGATAGCCGCCGAACAATTCATCGGACCCTTCACCGGTGATCACCGCTTTGTAGTTACATGCCCGTACCCGGCGACTCATGTGCCATTTGGCAACCGCCAGCGTGTTGTAGAACGTCCGCTCGGCGTGCCAGGTGGCGCGTTCGAATGCCGGACCATACAATTCTTTTTCGGTCAGCAACAGCAATTCCTGTTCGGCTCCGGTACGCTCGGCCATCAGTTTGGCGATATGCGATTCGTCATAGGCTGCGTTGTCAAACGCGATCGTGAATGCTTTGATCGGCGATTGTTGCAGCGTGGTTGCCAGTCCCAGAATCGAACAGCTGTCGATGCCGCCGGAAAGATAACAACCCACTGGAACGTCGGCTTCCAACCGCATTGCGACGGCATCGATCAATCGGTCCTGAACGCCTTGAACGTATTCAGCCGGATCCGGGTTGGGGTCATGCGACTGTGGGAATTCTAAATCCCACCAGCGCTGTGTGGTTGTTTCCAAGCGGCCGTCGCGCTGCTGGACGATCAACATATGACCGGGCATCAAAGCGTTGACGCCTTCAAACGCTGTCGTACCCGGTACCATGACTTGCATCATTTGGTGGATTGCAGCTTTCGGGCACAACTTTGGGGTGACGTCGGGGTGTTGCAGGATCGATTTGACCTCTGACCCCCAGACGATTCCTCCGGAGTTCACGCTGTAGTACAGCGGTTTGACGCCGAAGCGGTCGCGGATCAGGATCAATCGCTTCTCGCGATGGTCGTACAAGACAATGGCAAACTCGCCTCGCAATTGATCGACGAACTGCAGCCCGTGTTTCAAGTACAACGGCAATGTGATCGCGCTATCGCTTTTGCCGTTGCACAGCAGTGACTCACATGCCAATTGCGTTCGGACGCGTTTGTAACCGTACAGTTCGCCGTTCACCGTGACCGCATAATCTCCGTCATCTGTCTCGATCGGCTGATGACCGTGGCTGAGTCCGATGATCGAAAGACGTGTGTGACCGAGCGCCAGGCCTTGATCGACGAACAACCGACTGCCGCGATCATCGGGACCGCGGTGGTCCAGAACATCGAGCATTTGGTCCAGGGTGAACCGCAGTTCTCGTTCGTTGGTTCGTGATGGATTCCAGAATCCAGTGATTCCGCACATGGGTGTTTCGCAATTGGAGTTTAAAGATCTTTGATTCGGTCTAACCGCTGAAGCACGGATACCAAGACGGCTTGTCGGATGAAGACAGCACCGGCGGCTTGAGCGAAATACAGGTTGTGCTGGGTTTCGTCCAAGTCTTCCGAGAGTTCATCGTTACGCGCAAGCGGATGTAACACGACCGCCTCGGGTTTCATCCCGCTGGCCATTTCCAATTTGTAACGGCCATCCAAATTGCGATAGCTGTCGCCCAAGAACGCGATCGAGTTGACGTACACGACATCTAGTTGTGAAATCACATCTTGAACATCATTGGTGATCTCAATCGGAATCGGCGACTCCTCCATCGGCCCGGTCAGGTCCAATCCGACCGGATCGGCCATCTCAGAAACCAACGTGATTTTGGAAACCGCCCCGGTGAACATCAGCGACAAGCGAAAGAAACTTTTGACCGCCCGCATCGATCCCGGTGTTCCGATGATGCCCAAGTGGATGCGACGATCCGGTGGGCAATCGGGGCTACACAGTTCCGGGCGCCATTTCAATAACGCATACCAATCGATCAACGCCTGGGTCGGATGATGTCCGCTGCCGTTACCGGCGTTGATCAATGGGCGTTGCAGATTCTTTTGAATCTCGTCTAAACAATTGGTGTCAGGATGCCGCATGATCACGACATCCCCATAGGTGTTGAACATCTCGCCGATGTCGGCCAGCGTTTCGCCCTTGGCAATCCCCGTGACCTGGCCGTCCGGCACCGAAAGGACTTTTCCATCCAATCGCATCATCGCGCTTTCGAATGACAGTCGCGTTCGTGTACTGGCTTCGAAAAAGGCCGTGATGGCGATCTTTCCGTCCAAGGGTTTGTCGAATTCGACCACACGTGTCTCAAGCCGCGCCGCAAACTGGGCGATGGCGACCACCGTTCGCCGATCAAACTGGCGGGGGTGCAGGATCGATTGACCGGCCAAAGCCTCCAATGCTTCGCGATCAAGTTTTCCATCGGTGAAATCGATTAACCGTTGCGGGTCGAGCCGCCGGCCTTTCGAATTCGTCGCGTTTTCGGTCAGTGCGACGGCGACCTGTTGTGCATTTTTCATTGAAAAAAGGATTACCAGACTTGCTTTGACCGTTTGTCGACGATCAAAAACACGATCAGCGCCACCGCTCCCGCACCACAAAGCGCGAGACCACCGATCACCAGGAACTGAACCAGCCAGACAGGAAAGATTAACATCAAGACATTCCTGTGTTGGATTCGTCGAGTGATCCGATTCGGTCACTCGGCTCGGATAGCAGGCTAAAATCAAATTGATTGGGCGACGCCAATGTCACCACCGCAAATACAATGCCGGAAACTGCGGCTCCCACCAGCGATGCTACAAACCAGCCGATGGCAAAATAGGCAACCAATCCCAGCGCACTGCCGATGATCATTGCCGATCCGGCGGCAACCGGGCCGGGTGTTTTTAGATACAAGCCACCCACAATCGGCCAAATACAACTGCCCACCAGCGGCCCTGCAAAAAATAGCACCGTGGCCAACGTACCGATGTTGGGCCAAGCCACCGCCCACGCCACGCCGCCCAGTGCGATGATGCAGTACATCGATAGCTTGCGTTTGTCTTGATCCGACAGCGGACGCCGTACTGATCGCTCGACCACATCGTTGACCAATAAGTCCGACGTCGCAGCAAGCAGGCTGTCGATGCTGGACGCTAGCGAACAAAACACCACGACAAAGACCAGCAGCGCGCCGCCGGTGCCCAGTAAAGTTGCTGCGACCAGTGGCCCGGCGGTGTCCGGTTGGCTGATGCCGATGCCCAGTGCGGGTGCAGCCAAGCCTAAAAAACCAGCCACAATCGGAACCGGCAACCAGAGCAATCCGCCCAGGGCGTACGCTTTGGGCCCGACCCCCTCGCGCATCGCAAACGCGCGACTCCACCACACATTACTGTGAAAAATCTCGCCAAATCCGAACAGCATGTTATTGAACAATGCCATCAATGCCGCGGGGAACAAGACCGACAGCAACATCGGGCGTTCGGTTTCCAATCGGTGGTGCACCTCGGCGATGTCCACGTGCAACAACACCGCGATCGCAACCACCACCAATCCGATCAAGATGATGATGCTTTGGATGAAGTCGGTTCCAATCACGGCATACATGCCACCGAACAGCGTGTAGAGAACGCAGACGCCAACGACCACCGACATGCCGACTTCGTAGGGAATTCCAGACAACACGTTCAGCAGTTTACCGCCGGCCATCGCCATCGAGATCAACCAGGTCATCGCGTAGAACAGCGAAATCAATAGAAACGGGATCGATCCGATCCGGCCGTAGCGGCGGCGAACAAATTCCACCGCGGTGTACCCCTTGGGCATCAACTGGCGGATCCGTCCGCTCATCGGCGCAAACGCAAACAATCCGAAACTGGCAGTTGAATAGGCCAGCGCACCCCAGATCCCTAGCTGCAAGGCAAACTGCGGGGCCAGCATGGTGGTGTTGGATGTGATCCAAGTTGCGACCGCAGTCGCGGTTGCCAGTGCCAGTCCGACGTTGCGACCGGCAACAGCGAATCCGTCATAGGATTGCGCGCGACGGCCCCACCAAATTCCCAGTGCGATCCAGAGCACGCTGAAAATAGCCAGCATCAGGTAGCCCGCGGTGGGGCTAAGGATGGTGCCTTGTGCCAACAGGGGCGACACTTCACACGTGTTCATGCGTCGTTTTCTCCACGGGCCATGACAGCACCTTTGGCGATCAACGCCATGATGGCCAAGAAAACGACCAGGCCGCACCCGGCCAGCGCCAAAGCGAATCGCAACGACCAGTGTTTGACATGCACGGTCGCGGGATTCAAGGTGGACGCGATCACCTGGCCAGCGTCATCGATGGCATCGACGGAGAAAAGATACGTGCCATCGGCCAGTCCCGAAACAAAGGCTTCCGGTAGCGGGCCACGGTACTGCGTCACACCCCGGTCACTGTGTATCTGGTCACTGTATATCTGGTCACTGTGTAACCGATACTCAACGGCGGTTGGCACGTCATTCCAGCGAAGCGTTAAATAGCCTTCCTGGATGTTGTCGAATTCGGATTGCTCGAATTGGACCCCAGACTGATTCACAGACTGCAAGTCAGTCTGTGAATCGGCAGCGGACGGACCTTCAGCGTCAACAGACGACGCCTGAAACGCAAGAATAACGAGAAAGAGAACAGCCAAGCGCAAACAATCTTTTCCTATCGTCGGCGGACTCGTTTGAGCCAGTAATCAACGCCCATTTCATTCATCACATTGCCGTCCAAACAAACCTTGATGCTTTCGGCGCCATCGGCAACTTGTTGCAACTGCTTCGCTGCTGATTCTCCACTTTCGGCGTCGACTTGAACAGACGACACCATGTCACCATGGCTATCGATTTGCTTAATTTCATAAGTCTTCAGTCCACCTTCTTGATCTGATCCCATATTCCAATCCATTTTGTATCTCCCTTCTACGAGTTAACACGAATCTTTGCGGCCGCATTGCCGGCCGCATCATTTTTGACCGAGATCTCCTCGGCCATCACTTTGCCGGTCGTCTTGATCGCCGCGGCTTCATTGGCCAGGGCAACGACCAGCCCACAGCAGGCCATGATCAACACAATCACAAACGGCAACGCCGCCGTGATCGCGGCAGCCTGCAGTGCCTCCAATCCGCCAGCATACAGCAATGCCGCTGCCACCAATCCTTCGGCAATCGCCCAAAACAGGCGCGTGCCCATCGGTGGATCCGGATTGCCACCCGAGGCAATCATATCGATCACCATCGATGCGGAATCGGAGGATGTCACAAAGAACAACACGATGCACAGCGTGGCAATCCCGACCCCAAGCTTGACCAACCACTGCGATTGGAAAAGCTCGTCCAACAGAACAAACAGAACCGTTGGTAAAGTATCTATCCTGGTCTGACCGCCCGGTGTCACGACGGCTGCCTGCAAGTACTCTACCGCTGTCAGCGATTTTTCTTTGCGTGCATAACTTCCGTCGTCGTTACGAACTAGTTTACCATCTCTGTCAAATTGACCAACCCAAAAGCTCGGCAATGACTCGGTGGAGCCGTTGCCAGTCACTTCCTGGCGAATTGCCGTGTGTTGACGCAAAGTGGCCGTCCCGAACGCCGTTAACCACAACACAGCGACGACGGTGGGCACCAAGACCACGCCGCCAATGAATTCTCGAATGGTACGCCCGCGCGACACTCGTGCAATGAACATACCAACAAAGGGCGACCAGCTGATCCACCACGCCCAGTAGAACACCGTCCAACTGCTGACCCAGTCTCGACTTTCGCTGCTAAACGCTCCCGTGCGAAACGAATTGAACGGCAAGACTTGCAAATAGGCGCCAAAGTTTTCGACCGAGGCCGATAAAAACGCGACGACGCCACCGCCGAGCACCACCAGTAACATCAACGCCGCTGCCAGTGCAATGTTCAATTCACTCAATCGGCGAATTCCGGCGTCCAATCCGAGCACCACGGACACCGTCGCCATCGCCGTGATTGCCGCAATCAGCATCACCTGGGTCCCCTGACCGCTGGGGATCCCAAATAAGAATGATAACCCCGCATTGACCTGTTGGGCGCCGATCCCAAGTGATGTCGCCACCCCCATCAAGGTCGCAAGAATCGACAGCACGTCGATCACGTCACCAGTTCGCCCCCAAACACGGTCACCCAGAATCGGATGCAGCAAGGAGCGAAAACTGAGTGGCATCTGGCGGCGAAAACCGAAATACGCCAGGCCCAGGCCGACGACGGCGTAGAGCGCCCACGGATGCAGGCCCCAATGGAAAATCGTCGCCGCCATCGATAGCCGCGACGCGTCCAATCCATCGGCGAACCCCGGCGGCGGTGATTGGAAATGATAGATCGGTTCGGCCACACTGAAAAACAGCAATCCGATTCCCATGCCTGCACTAAACAGCATCGCGAACCATGACAGGCTGCTGAATTCCGGTTGCTCGTCGTCGCGTCCCAAACGAACGCGGCCATAGCGCCCCAGTGCCAGCCAAACTGAGAACAGTAAAAAACCAGACATCGACGCCACATACAGCCAACCGAATCGATCGCCGATCCAATCACGAACGCCGAGCAGGGTTGATTGCAGGGTTTCACCGGGCACCACAAAACACATCGCGACCAGTCCAGCAACAATCACTGCCGCGGCTGGAAACACGACCGGGTGCATCTCAAAATGACGCCCCAGTCGGTAACAAGGCATCCTGTCAACCGATTCACTCATAGGCACTCGCGCGTCGGTTTTGCGAATAGAAAGACGCCCCACGACAAATAGCCACGGTTGCCCCCGTCGATCCAGCGGCGCAGACCCTGCTTCATCTGTTGCAAGTAGTCGTCAGAAATCGTTTTCAATAATTCCGACTCCTGTTGCTCTGTGGTCTGCAAGACACGCGTGTAATGGTTGACCAATTGATGGGTGTGGTCTTCGAATTCCATGTCTTTCCACCCCAGTTCAGCGGCAGCGGAGCGATAGAAATCTGGCGATCCAAAATCGGGCAGATGAATCCGAGCCAGGATGGGATCCAGCACACCGTCGGGACAGCTGTCGCTTTGCATCGGATCGGTGAATACGAAACGCCCGCCCGGACGCAGCACTCGATCGACCTCCGCTAGCACCTGTCGCCGATCTCCGGAATGCAAAATGGCGTCTTGTGACCAGACGAAATCGACGGACTCATCGTCGACCGGCAAGGCTTCGAAACTGCCATCGATCACTTCGATCCGATCGCCCGTGCCGGCCTGTTGGTTGAGTTCCCGGTTCCGCTTGTTCTCGGCTTCTGCCAGGTTCACGCAAATCACCCGACAACCAAATCGTTCCACCAATCGTCGCGCTGCGCCCCCGTACCCCGAACCGATATCCAATACGACCGAATCGGTGTTGATGCCACTTAAGTCACAGCTCAAATCTTCGCTCAGATGACTGCGGCTGAAATCACCGGCTGCCAAGCGATCACCCAGGTGGTCGACTGTGCGGCGGCTCGCTTGCTTGATCGGTTCCTCGAGCGATTGGTACATGCCGACATGGATGTCTTCGCCGCCCCATACTTGAGCGTAAAACCGGTCCGCATCGTCACTGTTGTAATAGTCGCGCGCGGTCTGAGTCGCGGGGGTCATCGCGCTCATGCTTGGCCTCCGCTGCTATCGCTGTCTGCTGCATCGCCCTCGCCGTCCTTCTCGTACAGCTTGGACGCAACGTGCACGAAAAAGTCCGGATGGTCGTCGTGATAGGTCTCCATGAAATCGCCATAGGTTTCGATCGACTGGAAACCGACTTCGCGCATCAGCCCTCGCGTGTACTCCTTGCGCAGCGGGAACATGTTCAGGTGGTACACCGACCCATCGGCAAACGCGTATTGAAACCGGGCCAGCCCCTCGTCCATATGCTCCGGTTCGGCAGAAACCTTTTCGCCGCAGTAGTAGTATTTGTGCTTTGAGCTGAAACCATTATCCAAGATCGAATCGTAATTTCTCTGGTCCAGAATGAGCACGCCGTCGTGTACCAGGGCCGAATAAAACTCGGCAAGTGTTTTCCGCCGATCACGCTCGCTGAACAGGTGCGTGAAGGAGTTCCCCAGACAGATCACAGCATCAAACCGTCCGTAGACGTCTCGGTTTAACCACCGCCAATCGGCCTGCACCGTCCGCAGCACATGACCGCGACGACGACCATTTTCAAACGCCCTGGCCAGCATGTAGGGGCTGCCGTCTGCACTGACCACGTCAAATCCGGCTTCGATTAAGCGGGCCGAGTGGAATCCGGTGCCGGTCGCAACGTCCAGTACCCGTTTCACACCACGCGAGCGAAGTTGTTCGATGAAAAAATCGCCCTCTGCCTCCCAACGCTGATCCCAGTCGATCAATTCGTCCCATTTTTCGACAAATCCACGTACGTATTCGTCCGTGTATTTGTCCGTGTGTCGCACTTCGGTGGGGTCATGCCCGTAGTCCTGTGGTTTATAGTCGAGCAGCGAATCGTTGGGAGCAGTCACTCTGTGGATTCCTCATTTGGGGGGCATTGGGCGGGTGGACGACGCTGCTACAGGGTAACAGAAAGTGCTTTGTGTCGAAAGTAAACCTCGCTGCAGAGTTCCCCTGACCAGCGATCTCGGTCAGAATGGCGACCGCAAGCACCACCTGGTCTTTTGCTCAGGTAGCCCAATCACTGTGCCCTATGGGTGACGTGTTCTCCCTTCGATTTTGTCAGGAATGTGTTTCATTGCTTTCTCATGAAGATCAGATTGTCGCCGCAATACGCCAGATCATACGCGCGGTCGATCTACATTCTCGGCAGTTGTTCGATGTCCATGGCATGACCGGGCCGCAACTGGCAGTGCTACAGGAAGCCAAGCGGTTGGGGCCGACGTCGCCGACCTCGCTGGCTCGAGCGGTGCATCTCAGTCAAGCCACGGTGACGGGGATCCTGAAACGCTTGGAGCGGCGACTGCTGATCGATCGCCAGCCCAGTCCGGATGATCGTCGATCGGTGCTTGTCAGTATCACTGACAAGGGACAAGCGATCTTGGAAGCGTCGCCATCACTGCTGCAAGACCGCTTTCGCAATTCTCTTTCGTCGTTGGAAGAATGGGAGCGTCTGCAGATCCTGGCCACCATGCAGCGCGTCGCCATGCTGATGGACGCTGACAATTTGGACGCCAGCCCACACCTGACGCCCGGTGACATCCGCGCTGTACTCGACCCTGCTGTGCTCGACCCGGCAGTGCCGGACTCTGTCTCGTCAGATGCTGCGGCGCCTGGTGACTTGGCCAGCAACGACACCGACAATAACAGCGAAGCATCTGCCTAGCAGTTGACGGGCCGATCGCTCGATCGGGATCTTTCGATCAACGGCAATGCGCTTTCAAAAACATCGTCACGCACTCTTTGATGTATTTTTTTGGCGGTGTGCGGTGGATCTGTTTGGTGACGCCGATCAGTCGCGGCCAAAAGGCGTACGACAATAGCAAGCCCACCAGTTGCTCCGCCGCCACCTCGGCCTGTGGCACTCGCAACTGTTTGTCGCGATGCGCCGCCGTCAACCAATCCGCCAGGTGGCGGTCAATCTTGCCGGTTTGCTGCGTCAAAACCTCGCCCAATTCTGGCGCCGTCATCATTCGCGACATCACCACCCGCGCCAAATTCTGGAAATGATCGTCGCCGACCGTGTCGACGATTTGCGTTGCAATCGCCGTCAGCTGATGCTCGAGTGAAACGCCGGTTTGGTACTCAAATTCCACAATCACGTCTGCGCAGCAAACCAGCTGCTGCATGATCGCGGAAAACAAATCTTCTTTGCTGGGAAAATGGTTGTAGACCGTCCGTTTGGACACGTTGGCGGTCTCGGCGATCTGATCCATGCTGGTGTTGTCGAATCCGCGAGAGCGAAATTCGCTGACCGCCGCCTGCAAGATTGCACGCCGCTTGCGGTCGCTGATTCGCTCTTTTTTTCCGGAAGTTGCCACGTTGCTCTTGCTCAAATTTACACCGCACGGTTTACTTTCTTGCTGCAGTGGTACACTGTACGGTGTAGTTTAGTTGCAAGCAAGGTCAGCCAACTGCGGGACGAATGGATGAAACAATTGAGTTGCCTGTTGATGGCACTAGCCATGATCGGATGCGGCAATCGCGATCCAGTGTATCCGCCCAAACCGCCTCGCGCGGTGACCACCATGACGTTGCAGCAGAGCGAGCCGGATTCTTCCTATCTGGTTTCGGGCAGCGTCAAATCGTGGAAAACCGAAGCGATCGGCTTCGAAATCCCTGGCCGAATCCAATGGGTTTTGGAACCCGGGGAAAATGTGTTCGGGCGTGTCGAAGACGCCGAGGGACGCTTGATCTCGCAGGGCACGCCGCTGGCAAAGATTGATCCCGAACGCTACGAGGTGGCAGTCGAATCGGCCAAGGCGGCGTTGGATGTCGCTACACTCGAGGTCGAAGTCGCATCGATCCGAATGACCGAATCCATTCCGGCTGATCTCGAATCCGCCAAGTCGGACTTGGAACTGGCAAAGATTGATTTTGAGCGCGCCGAAAAACTGAAGCTGAAAAACGCGATTTCCGCGTCGCAATACGACGCGGCCGCCAACCGCATGACGACTCGGTCGGCGCGGATCAGTTCACTCGAATCGACATTGAAACAATCGGCAGCAGAACTGAAATCTGCCCAGGCACGCGTCGAAAGCGCCCGGCAAACGTTGCGTGATGCGCAGCGCGACCTTGCCAACACCACGCTCTACGCAGCCTACCGCGGTCAAATCTCCAGCGTCGATGTGGTTCCGGGCAGCGTTGTCACCGCGGGTGCCCCTGTCCTCACGCTGCAGATGATGGATCCGATCAAAGTCCAGATCGAAGTCTCGGCGGAACAATCACGGCGATTGCAGCGCCGCCAACAGGTCCCGGTCACGTTTGTCGGCCACAACCAACAGCCCGTTAACGACTCGGCACTGGTCTATGTGGTCGACCCGAGCGCCGACCCAGCGACGCGCACCTTTAGCGTGACGTTGCTGATCTTGAACCAGCAGGCGCGTCCACCGTTGCCCGATGATTTAGCCGGTTGTCATGTCGCCCGGACGCAAGATGTCTGGCCGCTGCAGATCAATTCAATCATTGGTGTTGCCGACGACACGCAGCTGGTCGAAGAAGATGCGATCGAAACAACCACCGATGGATCGTACGTTTGGCTGATGAGCAATGCATCCAAAGGAGAACCGATACCGGACTTGGTCAAACTTGAGAAACGCAAAGTCGAATTGCTCGATTTACGGATACCGTATTTGGGAAATTGGGTCTTTCGCCAGGTCAAGTTCGTTGGCGACGCGCCATCGCCACGGTGTCTGTTGGCCGGCCAGTTAGAATTTCCAGACGACGATCGCCAGCTTTGGGATCAGACGTCGTTGGTGTTTGATTCGGGACCACAGTGGATGCTTCGTCCTGGCGATCTGGTCCAGGTCAATCTGTCCAGCCAGTCGCTTGATCAGGGCTATTTCGTACCGGTCGATGCGGTCTATCAAGATGCCGGTTCGGCGTTTGTGTTTGTCGTCGATGCACAAGGCGATCAAACAATTGCATCCAAAACTCCCGTTCGTGTGGTCATCGGCGATGACTTGGACACCGGGTCGGTGATTCAAATCCTGCCGATGGACAGCGAGCAGTTTTCTAGCGACACACAGATCGTGGTCGAAGGGGTGCATTTTCTAGACGACGGCGAGCCGATTTCGATTCAGCGGGGTGACCGATCATGAATTTGGCTGCCTGGGCGGTGAAATACAAACCGATCGTCATCTCACTGGTCGTGCTGATGATGGTCTGGGGAACGATCGCATTTTTTTCGATGCCTCGTCGCGAGGACCCTGAGTTTACGATTCGTGTCTGCGTCGTTTCGACCCGCTGGCCGGGAGCGCCGGCGATGAAGGTCGAAGAATTGGTCACGGATAAGATCGAACAACAATTGATCAGCCTTGAGGAAGTCGAAACCGTTCGCTCGACCACGCGAACCGGCCAGTCGACCGTCTTTGTCGAACTCAATGATGAAATCGCCCCGGCGGAGATCCAGAACGTCTGGGATAAAGTTCGCGCCCGAGTCTCGTTGGCGAAAATGCCGGAGGACACGATCAAACCGATCGTCAACGACGAATTTGGTGACACTGCGGTGCTCCTGCTTGCGACACATCAGACGCCGGTGCATGGGCGCAGTGTGGTGCGCGAGGAAGATCGCTACTCGCCGCGCGAGCTGGAGGTGTTTGCGGAAACCATCGAGGACGCACTGCGACTGCTTCCCGGGGTTGCGAAAGTTGAAAAATTTGGAGTTCAGGACGAAGCGGTTTACATCGAAACTGACCTCGCCAACTGGTCTCAACAATCGTTGACCACCAACGAACTGGAACGATTGGCTTCACAGCGAAATATCATTCAGCCGGGTGGCCAGATTTCGACCGATGCCGGTCACTACAGTGTCAAACCGGGCGGCGAATTTGACGCCATCGACCAAATCAAACAGATCGCCAGTGTGGTTCGTGGCCGCGGCGACAGCGATGACGGCAACAATGTCTATCTGTCGGATCTTGGGTTGACGGTCACCCGTGGTTACGAAGACCCACCGCAGTATCTGTGTCGATATGGCGACATCAACTCGTCGTCACCGGCGGTGATGGTGGCTGTCACGATGCGATCCGGTTCCAACATCATCCAGATTTGTGAAGCGGCAAAACAGCGCGTCAACGAACTGTCGATGATCGAACAACAATTGCCACCGGACATCACCGTGACAGCGGTCTCGGATCAATCGGAGAACGTTCAGGCGAAAATCAGCGATGTAATCATCAACGTCATCGAAGCCATTTTGATCGTCGTCGTCGTCGTCTACTTGGTCGTCGGCTTTCGCACTTCGTTTGTGATGGCGGCCAATATTCCCGTCGTCGTGATCTCCTCGGTCGGCTTGATCGCGATGCTGGGTGTCCAACTGGAACAGATTTCGCTGGCAGCCATCATCATTTCGCTGGGATTATTGGTCGACAATGCCGTCCAGGTTTGTGATCAAGCCAGGACCAATCAGATCGCCGGCATGAAACCCTTTCCGGCGGCGATCGAGGGCGCCAACACGTTGGCGGTTCCGATGTTGGTTGGGACGCTGACAACCGTCGCCGCTTTTTTGCCGATGATGTTCATGCTCAAAGGTGGCGGCAAAGAATACGTCTACAGTTTGCCGGTGACCGTGTCGACGACGCTGGCGCTGAGCTGGTTGTTGGCGATGACGTTGTGCGTGATTCTAGCCGGTATGTTCATCCGCGCACCCCAGTCCGACGCGCCGGCGTCGCCGGTGGTGCGTGGGTTGACTCCGCTGGCGAGTTGGCTGGGAAAACGATTGCGGCGAAACGGCCGAACGCATGATCACAGCCATGCCATCGGCACTGTCACTTCTTCGGACAATCTGCTGCAACGCTGGTACGCTGTCACCGCAGGCATTGCGGTGCGCTGGAAGTGGTTGACGCTGCTGCTGACCCTTGTGTTCTGTGTGGCGTTGATGTCGCTCCCGGTGAGTTCGGAATTCTTTCCCGAAGCGTCGCGAGATCAGTTTGCCGTCAAAATTCAGTTGCCCGAAACGGCGACGATTGCCCAAACCGATGCGATCGCGAAGCAGGTCGAAGATGTGATTCGCAAACTCAGCCCGGTTGCCGACGGCCAGCCGCAATACAATCAAAAACCGCAGCGTTTACGCGCGATGCGGACGATGGTCGGCGGCGGTGGATCGCGTTGGGCGTTGGCCTGGGATCCCGAGCCGCCATCGCGAAATTATGCCGAAATCCTGGTCCGCACCACCGATGGCCGTTACACCGCTGACTATGTGAACCAACTGCGCTCGGTTTGCCAGCGCGGGGATCGCGATTTGCAGATTGATCCGATCGTGGGTGCCCGTGTCGTCCCGCTGAAACTGGCACTCGGCCCGCCGGCGGATCCATTGGTGTTTCGCATTTTGGGCAGCGGCTTTGCCGACACCGCGCGATTGCGAGAGATCAGCAATCGCGTCAAACGACTCGTCAAAACACAACCCGAAACATGGAACGTGAATGATTCATGGGGTGTCGATGGGTACCAGATCCAAGTCGACGTGGACAAGGACCGTGCGACGCTGGCCGGAATCACCAACAACCAGATTGCCAAGACACTCAACTCCTATTATTCCGGGTTGCAGTTGACCACCTTTCGCGAAGGCGACCACCAAGTCCCGATCTTTTTCCGCTTGCGTCCCGAGGGGCGAACATCGATCCGAGGCCTGCAGGAATCATTCGTCGAAGGTGACAAGGGGAAGGTGCCGCTGTCGACGTTGGCTGATTTCCGTTTTTCATGGGAGCCTGAAAAAATCCAACGTCGCGACATGAATCGCGTCATCGAAGTCTCGTCGCGAATGTACCCCGGGGCGACAGGAAACGACGTTGTGAAACGCGTTTTAAACTCGCCGGAAATGACAGATTTGAAGGCTTCGTTGCCGAGCGGATACTGGATCGAAACCGGAGGTGCGTTTGAAGAAAGTCAGGAATCGGGCGGCCAAATGATGCTTTCGTTTCTCGCCTCGTTCGTGTTGATCGTGATCTGTTTGATCGTTCAGTACAACGGATGGTCGAAACCGATGATGATTCTGTGCACGCTACCGATGGCTTTGGTGGGCGCTTGGGTGGGACTTTCATTGACCAACAACTCACTCGGTTTCATGCCCCAGTTAGGGATTCTGGCGCTGTTCGGCATCGTGCTGAACACCGCGATCATCTTTGTCGAATTTGCTGACATCTTGATCGCTCAGCGCTCTCATCGCGCCGCTGCTGATGAAACCGCGGTCGGGCTTAGCCGCGAGGAATTTCATCAATGCCTGATCGATGCCGGCAAACAACGCATGCTGCCGATCTTTTTGACCACCGCGACAACGGTCGGTGGTTTGATCCCATTGGCAATCAGCGGTGGTCCGCTGTGGACCGGATTGGCCTGGTGCATGATTTCCGGATTGCTCTTGACCACCATCCTGACGCTGTACGTTCTGCCGGCCCTGTACGCGGCAATGGTCGAAACATTGCGTGTCAAAGTGATTTGATTCGCCGTGAAACCAGCGGATATCAACAGCGGACACCGGCCTCCCGGAGGCCGGTTACAGTATTCATTGGTGGGTTGATTCGGAGCGTTCTCGTTTGGCCAACAGGTCCTGTGGTATGGCCAGCAGGTCCACTGCGATTTCTGCAATGATCGTTCGGCCTTTGGTCAACCAGGCCGATGCAAACGCCCAGACGGCGATCCATTCCATCCAGAATAGAAAGTTGTATCGATTCAACGTTCGTTTCCAATCCGCCGGCAGCAAGAACAGATACGCACCCATCGCCGCCATGCTCAACAGGATCACCAGTCCGCTGCTGCGATAAACAAAATTACGTTGAGTTTCCCGCGGTTCCGGCCGATGATCAGGCCCCTTGGATTTGGGAAAGTGATACAGCGAGTAAAACGCGAATGTCAAAAAGAAGACCCCGCCGCTGAACGAATGCAAATAGCCAACCAGCGATCGCTGAAACAGTGGATCACTGTTGGCATCGAGCGGAAACAGAGCGATCCCAAACGCCGACAGACTGCCCAGATTGGCCGTCCAGTTCTCGATCCAGTCGTAGCCGCGGTAGCAGTACAGGAACGTCCCGATTGCACAGAGCCCCGCGACGAACACATCACGCATTGGGGTGTGATAGTAGCTGCTGATGTTGTCTTGAAATGGAATTCCGAACAACAACCAACCACCCGGCCCTAATACGATCGGCAGCAAAAATCCACTCATCCCGATCGCACGACGAATTCCGATGTACGAGACCACCAACGCATTGGTTTTCTCGGATAATTCAGGAATCATGAAGGGCTTTTCATCCGGTTGCAGCAACGAAGCGGGGAAACATCTGATGAAATCAGAGTGCTATTTGTAGCACACCGGGGCGTGCATTCCGTCCCCCTGGATGCTGGGCGTTCAAATGCACAGCCCGACAAATGCACAGCCCGACGCCCGAAAGCAAACACAGAAATTTTAATTTTTTCCGTTAGGTTGACGCCACTCGGACTATCAACGTGAACATGACGACGCAATCCAATCCTGACCGATTTGACGGCCCCGAGAATTTGGCGATGGAAATCACAGCCATCCAGCCTCGGTTGTACGGATTTATCCTGAAACGATTGGCCGATCGGGAGCAGACGCTGGAAGTGTTGCAGCGGACCAATTTGATTTTGTGTCGCAAGGCCGATGAATTCCAACAGGGATCCAGTTTTACAGCCTGGGCTTTCACGATCGCCAAATTCCAAGTCATGGCGTATCGCAAGTCAGCGAGCAGCGGACGATTGGTGTTTTCCGACAAAGTCCAGGAGTTGCTCGATCGCCATCCCGATCACGAGATCGATTCGGTCGATGATCGAATTTCAGTGCTCCGCGGCTGTTTGCAACGTCTTCGCAGCGACGATCGAGAATTGATCCAGCAACGCTATCGGGACGGCGAGCCGATCGCGGCGATTGCCAACGGCCTGGCAAAGTCCGTCGATGCGATTTCAATGCGTCTCTCTCGGGTTCGAAAACAACTCGCGATCTGTGTTCGATCCGGGCTTGGCAGCGAGGTGTCCGCATGAGCAATCTGTTTCACAAAGAACTGCTGCAGTTGGTCAATCTGTTGATCGATGGCCAATTGACGACTCAGCAGGCCGCACAGTTGGACGACTTGCTGGCCAGTTCGCCGGAAGCGTTGGCAGAGTACAACGAATTGCTGGACAACCACGAAGCGTTGTGTGCGATCTATCCCGGTGATGTGTACGGCGCGTCGTTGGAGACGGGCGAATTGCCCGTTCAAGTTCAAACACCAGCACCGGCCGACAGCAATCGCAGTCACGCCTGGTCCGGGCGTTCTGCAACGGGGCGTGCACTGACCGGTTGGGCATTGGCCGGGTGGGCACTGGCAACCGCGGTCTTGGTTGCCGTTGGTGTCACCGGCTACTTGCTGGGCAATGAGCGTCGGGTCGCGCATCAGGATTCCCCGTTGGCTGGTGCGGAAACCTTGGGAACCGAGCAAAAGCTTGCCGGGCATGCGACCTTGCGGCAATCGATTGATTTGAAATGGTCCGACGGATCAGCTCTCTATCGGGACGGCGATGTGTTGCCCCAGGGGCTGTTGCAGTTTGATGCTGGTGTGGCGGAAATTGATTTTTTTTGTGGGGCGACGCTGATCGTCGAAGGCCCGGCCACACTCGATTTGGAATCCGATTGGTCGCTACGGGTGATCCATGGGCGATTGCGAGCGAATGTGCCACCGGCGGCACGTGGGTTTGTCGTCAAAGCTGCGGACTCCGAAATCATTGACTTGGGGACCGAGTTTGCGCTGGAGGTGGGGGCCGACAACGCTCGGGTCGAAGTCATCGACGGCGAAGTCAAATTGCGTGGCGGTCAACACGACGGCAATCATCTAGTAACCGGTCAGCGACGTTGGCTAAGTGGCATCGAGTCCGACCCCGATTCGCTGCAAGATTTGAGCACCATCAACGATCTGAAGAAGCGAAGTGAAAACGCCACCGCAGAGCGATTTGAGCAATGGAAAAGCAGCTCGTCCGCGCTCCGCAACGATCCGCGATTGATTGCCTACTATCCAATTTCCGAGTCCCAGACCGGGCGAGTGGTTCACAACGTGGCGGTTAGTGGAAAATCAAGAGATGGCAAATTGGTTGGACCGGTGGAACGGACCAATGGCCGTTTTGGTCCGATTTCGGCTGGATTGGAATTTGATCGCCCGGCGGCCCGAGTACGAACACGGATTGATGGCGAATTCCAAGCCTTCACATTCACCTGTTGGGCTCGGATCGATAGCCTGGACCACGTCTACAACGCGCTGTTTATGGCTGATGGCTACGAAAACGGTGAACCACACTGGCAAATTCGCGATGACGGGCGACTGATGTTTTCGGTGATGGTCGATGACACTCAAGACATCCGTGTCTCCAGTCGTTTTGACGAGGGTGTGGTCCGCGATGCCGGTCTGCACCGCGTCTATTTTACCGAACCGATCTGGGACGTCTCCAAAAGCGGTCAGTGGTTTCATATCGCTGCGGTCTACGACCCCGCCAATCAACGGGTGACGCAGTATGTCAATGGAGAGCAAGTTGCCAACCAAGCGATCGTCGAACGATTTCATATCGACACACTTCGCATCGGCCCCGCTGAAATCGGCAACTGGGGGCAACCGTTTCGTCAAACACCTTGGTTCGCCGTTCGCAATCTGAACGGGACCATCGACGAACTCGCCATTTTCAACGCCGCATTACCAGCCACAGAAATCCACTCATTGTACGAACAAGGAAAACCAATCGGATATTGATTTAGTCGTGCCCCGTAAGCCGGCGTTTTTATGGTAACCCGACGCGTCAGAGAGGGATTTAGGGTGTTAACGGGATCCCTCGCTGACGCGTCGGGTTAACAAGAAACAATGCCCCACGCAAAAGCGTTGGCTTCAAAACGGACGCGTCGGGTTACTAACTCAACAGCCCGTAACGGGACAGGTTTCGATTAACGCCCAATTCCAATTTTCACGCGTCTAGCCAACCCGTCCCGACAAATCCACTCACTCACGCATCGTGCTGTACGACCGACAATCATCGTTCCTTCCACCCCTGATCATTGATGAACTTGAAACACTTTTTGATTGCCGCTGTGGTTCCGCTTGTGGGCGCGTGCGGCAGGTACGCAGCAGAGACAGATGCCGCCGAAAAACCGAATGTGTTGTTCATCGCGATCGACGACTTGCGTCCAGAGCTCGGCTGTTACGGTTCAAACCTGGCCATTTCTCCGAACCTGGACAAACTGGCAGGCGAAGGGTTGCTGTTTGAACGAGCCTACTGTCAACAAGCCATTTGCCGACCCTCGCGCGCCAGTCTGATGACAGGTGCTCGTCCTGACACGACTGGAATCACGCACAACTACATCGGGCTGCGGGATCTGAAACCGAATATCGTCACGTTGCCGGAACATTTCATCAAACACGGGTACGAGACGGTTTACTGTGGCAAAGTCTTTCACCACGGCGATACCGATGAAGCCCATTCATGGAGCCGCAATCCGGTCAAGAAGTTGGACGGCATCAAGAAGCCAACGGGCGGCTATGCACTTGACGAAAACAATCGCATCAGGTCGCAGAACATGCGTGAGATGCTGGCCAAATATGGCGAAGCGGCTCGACGTGGCCTGGGCAACGGACCCGCCTACGAATCTGCGGACGTTGCCGACCATGCCTACATCGATGGCTACAACACCCAGCTTGCGATCGCGACGTTAAACGAGATGGCAGAGTCCGGGGATAAGCCGTTTTTTTTGGCGTTGGGCTTTCAGAAACCGCATCTGAATTGGAATTCACCGAAACGCTACTGGGACCTGTACGACCGAGGCAAAATTGAATTGGCGACGCAAACCGAAGCCCCGCGTCACGGCGCTGCGATCGGCCTGCACCCTTCGTTCGAGCTTCGTGTTCGCCAGGGAATCCCCAAATTGGGTCCGATCGATACCGAGCTGGCCATCACTCTAAAGCATGCTTATTTGGCATGCGTCAGTTACGTCGACGCGCAGATCGGTCAAATGATTGCCGCTGTTGAACAGGCCGGTTTGCGTGACAACACGATCATCATCGTGTGGAGCGACCATGGCTGGCACCTGGGCGACATGGGGGTGTGGGGAAAAGCCACCAACTATGAAATCGCGACCCGGGTGCCACTGATTATCTGGACGCCCAAAATGAAGACGCACGGGCAAACCACCGATGCCTTGGTGGAATTGGTTGACATGTATCCGACGTTATGCGATTTGGCCGGTCTGCCGATCCCAGAACATGTCGAAGGCCACAGTTTTGCGGCCTTGCTCGATCACCCCAACCAGCCCTGGAAGTCAGCAGCGTTTAGTCAATTCCCCAGTCCCGCACTTCGTGAATGGGCAGCCAATCCATTGTCACAGGGAATGCGTGAGACATTCTTTGGTCCCCTGATCGAACAGGTCGAACAACGGATCATCGATCAGCAGGGCGACCGCTGGGACCGAGAATTGTTTGAACAACATTTGATGGGATATGCATTGCGCACCGATCGCTATCGATTGGTCGTGTGGCGCGACCAGCGAGATGCCCAATCCGATCCGCTATTCGTTGAACTCTACGATCACCAGACCGATCCAAAAGAAACCAACAACATTGCCGAAAACCATCCCGACCTTGTGCGTTCACTGGTCGAACAGCTCGATGCCGGATGGCAGCAAGCACTTCCCAAATCCTGAACACAGCCCGCGATCCAATCGCCAGCGATCACTACACCTGAGGATGACATCTAGCATGGTTCGTTTGCTTCTGCCGAACGCCGCGACTGTCGCGGTGCTGTTGGCCATCACCACCGTTTCTGCTGCCGAGACGGTTGATTTTGAACGCGACATCGCACCGATTTTTGAAGAGCGCTGCTCGTATTGTCATGGGGAAGATGAACAGGAGTCGGGTCTACGTTTGGACCAACGGGCAAGCCTCTTGCGCGGTGGGGATTCCGGGTTTGCAGCGGTGGTGCCTGGCAAGCCGTCCAAGAGCTACCTGCTGGACTTGGTCAATCATGCCGAATCCGGGATGGAGATGCCGCCGGACGATGACAAGCTACCCGAATCAGAAATCGAGTTGCTGACGCGATGGATCCAGCAGGGCGCGGTCTGGCCGGGACAGATGCAGGAGATTGCCAAAGTCACCTCCGATCATTGGTCGTTTCAAAGTGTTCAACGACCGTCGGTCCCGCAAGCCGGCGTGGATTTTCCGATCACCGATTCCTACGGCAACTCGCTGGCCGTGCCGCGAAATGAGATCGATGCGTTCCTGCTGCGGAAGCTTAACCAGAAACAGCTTTCTTTTTCTAAGCCTGCCGAGCCACGTGATTTGATCCGGCGCGTCTCGATCGTACTGACGGGACTCGCCCCGACCCCGCAGCAGACGCAAACGTTCATCGACGCGTTTGCGCAGGCCCCCGACGAAACCTACCAGTCGCTTGTGGATCGGCTGTTGCAATCGCCTCACTTCGGCGAACGCTGGGCCCAACATTGGCTGGATGTGATTCGCTGGGCCGAAACGAACGGCTCCGAAGCCAACCTGTATCGCAAGAACGCCTGGATCTATCGCGACTATGTGGTCCGTGCGTTCAACAATGACATGCCTTATGACCAGTTTGTTCGTGAACAAATCGCGGGTGATTCAATGGGGGCCGGCGAAGCAACCGGCTTCTTGGTCGCCGGTCCGCACGTTCCAGCGGCCACCGTCGGCCGCGAACCCACGGCCATTCGACAAGCCCGCGCCGACCGGCTAGACGAAATCATGCAAACGGTTGGCGCTTCGATGATGGGAATCACGGTCGGCTGTGCCCGATGTCACAATCACAAATTTGATCCGATCACGATCAAAGATTACTACTCGATGACGGCGGTATTCGAAGACATCGAATTCGGCAGTCGATTTCCGGAATTTGGATCCGATCATCCGCGCCGCATACGCGGGGAGGCATTGCGGAAACAAATTGCCGAGCAACGCCAATTGCTGCGTGAAACCGGTGGCTGGGAAGAAGATTGGGGAGCGTTCCGGGAATTACACTTCCCGCCCGTGACCACGCGTTCGATTCGACTTCGATTCAAAATGACCAACGTCGGCTTGGACGAACTGCAAGTCTTTGGTCCCGACGAACGCAACGTCAACTTGGCGCATCAACAACAGGGCACTCTTGTCAGTGGACAGCCCGAGAAAGGTCTTGATGGTCGTTTTCCGATTGAACGTTTGATCGATGGCGAATTTGGCACGATGACCTGGCGTGCACAGTCAGCGAAAGATTCCGAAGATCGTCCATGGGTGCGTTTAGATTTTGAACAACCCCGACAAATCGACCGGCTGCGGTTGAGCAGTAACCGCGAGTACTTTTACGACACCGATTATCTGACCAAGAAACCTTACCTGCCACGTTACGAGTACGATGTCGATGTGCTTCAGAGCGACGGCAGTTGGCAACCGTGGGTCGGCACCTGGTCGGTCAATAAAGATCTGAACCAAAAGCACCCCGAACGTCGTGCTGCTTTGGCGGAGATTCAGCAGTCGATCGAACTACTGGCCGAACAAGGACCACGCCCCAGTTTTGTTGGCCGTTTGATTCGACCGGCCGTCACCCATGTCCTCCTACGTGGCAGTCCTGAATCGCCGCGTGACGAAGTCATGCCCGCCGGTCCAGAGATCTTGGACGGGGACTTGGAACTGAGTTCTGAGACGCCCGGATCGCAGCGCCGGGCCGAATTTGCACAGTGGATTAGCAGTTCTGAAAACCCATTGACCGCTCGCGTGATGGTCAATCGAATTTGGCACCACATCTTTGGCAATGGGATCGTGACCACGACCAGTGATTTCGGGGCGGCCGGTTCGCCTCCGTCGCACCCTGAACTACTCGATTGGATGGCCGCAGAATTTGCTCAGCCAGTCGGGGCTGATGCGAAACCGTGGTCGATCAAAGCGATGATCCGAAAGCTGGTCTTATCATCGGCGTTCCGGCAATCCAGCCATCCCAACCCCCACGGTTTGGCGACAGACGCCGGATCGACGCTGCTATGGCGTTTCCCACCACGGCGGATGGAAGCCGAAGTCATTCGTGACAATATCTTGCAAGCTTCCCAGTCGCTCGACCAGTCACTGGGCGGACGCAGTTTTCGCATTCACAACGAGAAAAAGACGTACGCCCAATGGGAGGTCGTCAACAACCATGGACCGGATACTTGGAGACGCATGCTGTATCAAGAACGGATGCGACGCGTCGACGACGAACTGTTTACCGCATTCGATTTTCCCGATTGTGGCCAGGTCCGCGCGAAACGTCCCGTTTCAACCACGCCGCTGCAGGCATTGAATTTGATGAACAGCGACTTTGTCATCGAACAGTCCCAATTGATCGCGGATCATGCCAGCCAAGCGACTGCGGGGGATTTGCCGAAGTCGATCCGCCGCTGTTTCGAACTGCTGCTGGACCGAGCCCCCGACCCGGATGAACTGGATGCCTGTCTGCAACTGGCCAATGAGAATGATTTGTCACTGGTTTGCCGTGCCCTGATTAACTCTAACGAATTTGCATTTCTACCATGAACGAAGCTGAACGCCTTTCTCCACAGGGCCGTCGCCTTCTGGATCGCCGCAACTTCCTGGGCACTGCCGGTCTGTCCACCGCCGGATTGGCGCTGACCAGCCTGCTGAGTGCCGACGGATTGTTGGGTAATGAACCGGGGAATGCCTCGCCCGAGCACCTGACCGCGGGCGGGCAGGCACCGATTCGTCCAGACATCGACCCCGGCAACCCTTATGCCGAGCGACCCTCGCACTTCGACATGCCGGCCAAACAGGTGCTGATGATTTATTTGCCGGGCGCGGTCAGTCACATCGATACGTTCGACTACAAACCCGAACTGACAAAGCTGCATGGCCAAAAACCACCGGGGATGCCAGAAGTCACTTTCGAAGGCCCCACCGGAAACATTGCCAAACCGTTTTGGGATTTCAAACCGCGCGGCCAGACCGGAAAAATGGTGTCCGACTTGTTGCCACATCTGGCCGAGCAGGTCGATGATTTCTGTTTCTTTCACTCGCTTTCAACCGACACCAGCGCGCACCCGCAGGGCGAAAACTTTATGAACACCGGGTTCACGATGGAAGGATTTCCATCGTTCGGATCCTGGGTGACCTACGCACTGGGGACAGAGAACCAAGAACTGCCAGCGTTCGTTGCGATCAATGATCCGCGCGGTCTGGCGCGCAGTGGCAAAAATAATTTTGGCAACGGGTTTTTGCCAGCGGCATTCCAAGGCACCGATTTCACCGCCAAAAATCCGCCCAATAATCTTTACCGTCCCGATCGTTTGACAGCGCAAGCAGACCGCGCCACCACGCATCTGCTAGAGAAATTGAACGCCAAGCACTTGGAACAATACCCCGGTGATGCCAACTTGGCCGGACGAATCGCAAGTTATGAATTGGCCGGACGGATGCAAACCTCCGTGCCGAACGTGATGGATCTGTCTGGTGAAACCGAGGCAACGTTGAAGTCCTACGGGGTCGAAGGTGGCAGCGAACTGCGCGGTCACTATGCCCGAAACTGTCTGCTGGCCCGACGGCTGTTGGAAAAAGGTGTGCGGGTCGTGCAACTGTTCAACGGTAGCGATCCGGCCGGCGGCAACGGAATCACCAACTGGGACTCACACGCCAACATCGCCGAGACCCACGCCATGCAAGCCGAGATCATGGATCAACCGACGGCGGCATTGATCGCCGATTTGAAACAGCGCGGCATGTTGGAGCACACGTTGGTGGTCTGGGCAACCGAATTTGGGCGGATGCCGTTCTTACAGGCCAATGGGACCGGCCGCGACCACAACCCCGATGCCTTCACCTGCTTCCTGGCCGGTGCCGGAGTCAAACCGGGGTTCAGCTACGGCGAAAGCGATGAGTTCGGATTCAAAGCGACGGTGAATAAAACCACCGTTTACGATTTCAACGCCACGCTGCTGCATTTGATGGGGCTGAACCACGAGCGGCTGACGTTCTATCACAACGGCCTGGAACGCCGCCTGACCAACGTTCACGGCCATGTTGTCAAAGACGTGCTGGCATAACAGCAGCAGCGACGGATGGCAGTTGTTTTCTCGCCAGGCCTTGGTTTTTCCTAACCCGACGCGTCAGTTTTGAAGCCCGCGCTGTTGCGATTCACTCGCCCGCTTGGAGGTCGTGCAGCTTCGCTCACGGATTCAGGTTGCGGTCTCTTT
>NZ_JAMYFE010000036.1:0-24352 GCF_024129865.1 Stieleria tagensis
CCACGGTTCAGACCGTCCGCACACCCGACCAACTGAACCCTGGCGGGATCAGCTACGTTCCATCCCACCGTAGCTGGACCGGCCACGGTTCAGACCGTCCCGCACACCCGACCAACTGAACCCTGGCGGGATCAGCTACGTTCCATCCCACCGTAGCTGGACCGGCCACGGTTCAGACCGTCCCGCATACCAGACCGACTGAACCCTGGCGGGATCAGCTACGTTCCATCCCACCGTAGCTGGACCGGCCACGGTTCAGATCTTCCGCATACCGGACCAACTGAACTCCAGTGGGGTGACGAATTAGTCGCGGAACCACGACCTTGCTTTCCCGCGGATGGGATTTCATTTTCCCCTGCCCCCTCCCACACTTACCCATCGGAGCCCAGCGCCGTATCTTCTTTGGCATGATTGATTTCAAGCTCATCATCGCGTCGGTCCTCGGTGTCTTTCTCGTGATGGGCATCGGCGCGGCCGCTCGGTATGTCAAATGGCTGACTACCGAAGCCGATCGGACATTGGCGAATCTGACAGCCAACGTGATGTTGCCGGCCTACTTCATTCACAAGTTCTCCCAGAGCAGCGAGATCGGTTCGATCTCCACCACTTGGCAAGCACCTGTGTTAGGTTTCCTGACAACGGCCTGCGGATTCGCAATCGCGTTGCTGTTTGCCCGCTGGGCCGGACCATGGTTCGGGTTGGTCACCGATGCTTCGCAGCGTGCCTTTGCACTGTGCGCAGGCATCTGCAACTACGGCTATATCCCGTTGCCCTTGGCCGAAAAATTTTACCCCACGGCGGTGATCGATTTGATCCTGCACAACGTCGGGGTCGACATCGCGTTGTGGAGTATCGGAATCGCGATCATCACCGACTCCGGCGGCAGCGGTTGGAAGAAACCGCTGCGCAGCCCGCCACTGTGGGCTGTGGTGTTTTCGATTTTGATCAGCAGTTTTGGATTGACCCAGCGGATTCCCGAATCGATCCTGACTGCGGTCGGTATGCTCGGTGCCTGCGCCATTCCACTGGGTCTGTTGCTCAGCGGTGCGATCATCGTCGACTTTGTCCGCGATCGGTCGTGGCTGGGACAACCCAAGGTGATCATCGCTGCGATCGGAATTCGCCAATGCCTGTTGCCCCTGATGATGCTGGGAATCGGCGGATGGCTGATCCAGGAAACTGATTTGCGGACGGTCGTGATGCTACAGGCCGCGATGCCAGCGGCAGTGTTTCCGATCGTGCTGACCAAGCTGTATGAGAAAGACACCGAAACCGCACTACGCGTCGTCCTGTGGACGTCCATTGCCGGTGTCGTGTTAATCCCGTTTTGGCTCGCTGTTGGCGCCTGGTGGTTGGGCGTTTCCTAGGCCAGTCGGCGGCAGACCGCCAGGATTTGCGGCGTTCGTAAATTGGGACGCATTGGCCAACACCAGCGACTGGGCCTGCTGCCAATCGCCATCGTCGGCGAACTGCTCACGCGCGATCAAACAACAACAGGCATTGGATTGATGGGGATACAACCCGATCACCCGTTCGGTGATTTCGTAGTGATCGAAAAAATTCCAACTGGATCGAGATTGCCCGACCGCCGTCATCGCACAATAGCCCGCCTGGTCAAGCCAGCCTTTGGAATACCAAGCGATCACGCGATCCTCGAGCTTTGATGTCCGTCGCGCCCGCCAGATTTTGAGGTACACACTGGCAATGACATACACGCCCCAGATCAACAGAAAGATCAGCAAGATCGGTTGAAACCCGCCCATCACCACGATACTGGCCAGCACAGCGCCAAAGAACATCAGCATCGTCGCCCACGCCTTGGTCGATCGACGTCGCGAAGCTTGCTCCAGCAATGTTCCTGACGCGGAATCTTCATAGACATAGCCTTGGTAGCAGACGCTGTCGCCGATCGGCTGAAACCGAAACTCGTCTTCCGGTTTCGAACGTTTTCTCGCGTCAATCAACTGGGCAGCAACCGGTGGAAACTGCTGCTGCAAATCGGCCGCGACACTCCGCGCCAATGCCGGATCGGTGAACGCATCAAAGGGAATGGTCTGCCAAAAATTCTTGTCACGGACAAAGCTCAATGCCCAAATCCGCTGACTCGCCGCGCTGGAAACCAATTGCGACATCGGGCAACACAGGGTGTGGCGATCGGATTGCAGCCACAATTCATCACGATCAATCCAGCCTTCGATGGCACCGATAGCCAATTGGTAGCTCGGCAGCTCGTTTCCCAGCAGTTGCCGTTGATACAGACAGATCAGCACGACGCCGGCCAAGAACAGCGCGATCGCCACCACACATCGGATGGTGTCTTGCGGCGATGCCAGCGGTACCATCACACTGTAGGCGATCACGCCAATCGAATACAGCGTTGCCAAGGTCACCATCACACGTGTCAGTTGGCGGTATTCAGATCGAATCCCCGCCTGGGTGACGGCATCACGACAATCCAGTCGCGACAGTTGGCCAGCGAACTGCATTCGCGACCCGATCCAATCACCGGCAGCGGACGGGGCCAACGCGTCGCCACCGCTGGATGATGGCGATTGATAGGGATTGATCGAATCGGACACGCTTGTCCGCTATGCCTGAGCTTTCTGGACCAAAGCCAGCAGATCGTGATCGATGACCAGCGAATCGTCGCTTTCCGGGTTCAGGAACAATCCGTGCTCCGGCGGCATGTATTCCAGCAACGCGCCGCCGTCCAACACATAACCCTCGATTTCCTCTCCCTCTTCGTACGTTTCTTCCATCGAATGCACAAAGTCGCCGGCCGCTTCCTCGTTGGTGAAGGCGACCAACAAATCCATTCCGTCGACTTCGGTGCTGAACACGTTGGCGCCCTCATCGTCGCCATCCGATTCCGCGTCGTTCATCGACAACAACACAAATTCGGCTTTATCCATCAATTGGCGCACCAGCACAGCGTCGCGCTGCTCGATCGCACCGGATAGTTTCAATTCTAGAGATTCGGGCGAATCGGACATCAGCAGTCTCGCAGAGGTTTTAGGGTGAAAGGCAAGGCTGCCTAGTTATCGCAGTCTTGGCCCAAAATGCAAACCGGTAACCTCTTCCGAACCTCAGTCGCCCATGAACATTTCTCCCAAACCGCCGAGAACGGATCCCTCGCCCTTTCGCGTGTTCCCCATTGATGGAATCGCACTGGCCAACCGGCCGGCGAACCGCGAAAAGGGCAGCGATTGCAACCAAACCGGACCGGGACCACGGACGGTCGCCAAAAACAGGCCTTCACCGCCGAAAAATGCATTTTTCAGCCCGCCGACGAACTGAATGTCGTAGTGCACCGTCGGACCCATCGCCATCAAACATCCGGTGTCCAATCGCAGCGTCTCGCCGGCCTGCAGTTCGCGATACATCATCGTGCCGCCGGCGTGGATGATCACGATCCCGTCGCCACGCAATCGCTGCATGATGAACCCTTCACCACCGAACAACCCGGCACCGATTTTCTTCCGAAAAGCGATGTCGACGATGGTGCCGCGCGCGCCGCACAGAAAGGCGTCCTTTTGACAGATGATTTCGCCGCCCAACTGGTCCAGATGCAACGGCACCATGCGGCCGGGATGCGGCGCTCCGAACGCAACCTTGGCTTGCCCCCGGCCGTTGTTGGTGAACGTCGTCATGAACAGGGACTCACCGGTCATGACCCGCTTTCCCGCCGACAGAACCTTGCCGAACAGACTGCTGTCCTGCCGGGATGGATCGCCGAACACCGTGGCCATGTCGATGCCGTCGTCCATAAACATCAATGCACCGGCTTCGGCAATCGTCTGCTCACCGGGATCCAGCGTGATTTCGACATACTGGGTTTCGTGCCCAAACACTTCATAGTCGATTTCGTCGGATGTTCGCCGCCGCCCGTCGTTGGACTGGCCGCCCCGCATCGTCACCGCTGCGGAACTGATCTGGATCTCTCCGGCCTGGAACAAATCATCCCCGTCGGTGGTGGAATTTTCCCTATCCGACGGTGGGGACGAACCGACCGTCGCGGCTTCGTCGGCCCACCAATCATCGCCGGAATCAGCCGGTGTGGACGCCTGGCTGTCAGGCACGCGAAAGGTCTGGCTGCACGCTCTGCAATGGACCGACTTTCCAGCCATCGTGTCGCTGGCTTGATAATGCTTGCCACACATCGGGCAGTTGAATTCCATGCGAAGACTCCATTTCAATCAAAAAAGCGGCTTCAAATTAACAAATACACCTTTTACGTCGGCTCGATCCGAGCCAATTCGGGGCGCGATGCCCAGCAACTGCGGCTAAAATCCCCCACGGCAATCTGACGCCAATAGAGTAAACTAATCGGCCCGACGCAGCCCATCAGTGGCCGCGTCGCCACCATTGCCCTGCAACTAATCTTTCCTCAGTCAATCATTTTCGAAAGGCTCTTTCATGTCGAAATCACCCCAAGGCAAACGCTTGAACCAGCGGCGCCAGTTCTTAAAAACGACTGCTGCTGTCTCCGCCGCGGCATCCACACCCTATTACTTCTCGACTCCAAAGACGCTCGCCCAGGAATCCAAAAGCAAGAACGATCGTGTCGCGATGGGAGTGATCGGTTGCGGCGGGATGGCCGGTGGCAACATGAACGCGGCCAAAGACTGGGTCGATGTCGTCGCAGTGTGCGACGTCGATTCCGGACGCCGCGCAGCGGCCAACCAAAAGTGGAGCGGTGGCAAAGCCACTGAATCAGCCGAATACCGTGAATTGCTCGATCGCAAAGACATCGATGCCGTTCATATCGCCACCCCCGATCACTGGCATACCAAACCGTTGATCGAAGCGATGCTGGCGGGCAAAGACGTTTACTGCGAAAAACCGCTGACCCTGACGATCGACGAAGGCAAATTGATTCGCAAGGTCCAAAAGGAAACCGGTCGAGTCGTGCAAGTCGGCACCCAACAACGCAGCACGTTCCCGTTGTTCGTCAAAGCCATGGCGATGGTCAACGAAGGCCGCGTGGGCAAGATCCAACACGTGCAAGCGGCGATCGGCGGCGCACCATCCAGTCCTGCGATCCCTGCGGTCGATCCGCCAGCCGACCTGGACTGGGACCGCTGGCTGGGCCCCGCCCCCATGACCGATTACCGCTACAGCGACGGTGGCAAAAAAGGCGGTCGAGGAAACACCAATTGCCATTACGAATTCCGCTGGTGGTACGAATACAGCGGTGGCAAACTGACCGACTGGGGTGCCCACCACGTTGACATTTGCAACTGGGCACTCAAGTTGAACGGGCAAACCGCAGGCCCCCTTTCGATCGGTGGCAGCGCCAAGCATCCGGTCGAGTTCAAAGACGGCTACCCCGCCGAAAACGATCGCTACAACACCGCGACCGCATTCCAGTTCGAGGTCAAATACCCGGGCGGGACGCAAATGACCATTCGCAACGACACCGACAATGGCGTGCTGATCACGGGCGACAAAGGTCGAATTTTTGTCAACCGTCGCAAGCTGACCGGTGCACCGGTCGAACAATTGGCCGACAACCCGCTGCCCGATGACGCGATCGCCAAAGTCTACAAGAACATGCCGATGGAGCGAAATGAGCGTTCGCAGCACTGGGCAAACTTCCTGTACTGTGCGCGTGAGCGGAAAGATCCGATCAGCGACGTTCACACCCACATGCAAATGTTGAATGTCTGCCACTTGGCCGGGATCAGCGCGCGATTCGGCCGCGAACTCAAATGGGACGACACCAACGAGCAAATCGTCGGCGACGACCAAGCCAACGCCTTCCTAGCCCGCCCTTACCGCAGCGGCTACGAAATCGAAATGGGCTAGGTTGATAGGCAGACCTGATGCGACGCCTAAGCAGTTAATCAGGGCAATGATTTCCCATCCCCCAGGCCACTGCGGGATGGGAGTGAATCAACCGCAAAATCAACGCAAGCAGATTTCAACTTGGTTCGGGTTAAGGATCATCCAGCAGTGAAAACACGTGTCTTGGCGTATAACCCCGAAACGACTCCGCAATGAAATAAGATCCACGGCAAAAAATCAAAGTCACAATAGACGGTCAATAGCTCAAGGCTGACACCAAACAACACGGATGCAAAGACAACCATACTTCCAGCACTGCAAGGATGAAAATAGGTTCCCGCGACTCGCCGGAGCACGACACAAGTCCAGATAGCTCCCAGAAGCAATGCGGAAAACAAAACCACACCAACGATCCCGAACCGCAGAGCAATGAGGATATACGTGTTGTCGACGATCCGCAGCCTAACTTTCGACTCGGGATCCGTTGGCAGCCCGGGAACATTGGGGGGAAAGCGATCGGTTGCTTCCGTTCCGTAGCCAAGTGGCCCCCCAGCCATCGCGATTGGTCCATAGATCTGCACCACGAACATTCGATTTCGCGTGCCAGTGTACAGCTCTGCATCGCCGTTGATACGAACGATTTTGGCGCGTCGCTCTCCACCGATCGCATCTAGGCCGTGGATGACCCGATCAAAATTGAAAGTCAATCCAATCCCACCAACAAGGACCCCAATTGCAATTGCCCACCTGGCGATTCGCGAACTTAGCGACAACCCAAAACACAGTGCGCCGCACAGACCCAACACAGGCCCTCGGGAACCAGTCACGACAACCCCTGCGATAACAAGCAACAATGTCATCCAGCCAAAAAACCGCTTCCGATTGGATTCATTTGCGCTATCGATCATGATTCCGGACCATGCAGTCAGGAGCATCAAGATCACGCCCAAAAAAATGGGATGACGTGTCATCCCGATCGCACGGTGAAAAATCCCGTATCGCTCACCTTGCGGGCGTGACACCCGGTCATCCGCAACGTGAAAGACACTTTCCCACAGATTGATGCCCGTCAGCGATTCAGCAATGGAAGCCACAGCGATGACGCTTGCCACTCCGGCGAACCATGGCGCAAGCCCCGCAAGTGCACCCCGATGAAGCACAGCGTAACGCCCAGCTGCGTACATCAGGCCCCATTCCCCATACGCTCGAGCCAATGTTGGTAGCGCATCACTGCCATAGTAAACATCGACAACAACGTGCCAGGCAACGAGCAACATTACGATCAAATCGAGGGGTGTCACTACAGTGAACAGATCGCGTCGCGAATGCACGCAGAAGGCCACAAGCAAAGTAATCGCGACTGCCGTCGAAACATTGATCGGAAAGCCCGCTACCTGGACTTCGAACCAACTGGCAGCGACCAATGACACCGCCATGCCAACTCCCAACGCCCACTGCTTGCCCCAAAGCCACCCCACCCCAAGTGAGACTGCAAGGCTACAAAAGACGAAACAAAAAAACGAAATTTCACTAGAAAACATGACTTCCCTAACCGCTGGACAGACTGAACCATGCCCCAAACACCTGGATTACGCTGACCTGCCGCTCCACGCGCTACACCGGAAGACTAACCGCTACAACATGAGCAGCAACGAGTACGTATCTGTCGATGCGGCTTTTTCTGAGTTTCGGAATCCTGCCAACCAAACATTCTGATTATGCTGCTGTACGGTGCAAACTAGCTGCGTGCCGAGGATTTAAATTGGTACAAACCATGGAATAAACGCCGTGGTTGACAACCACGCAACCGATCCTTCAACCACAAACCCAAGAAAAATTTGCTGCCGTGTGCCCGCCTCGACGACGTTCATTTCCGACATGGAAATTCCCGCTATTGATCCCTTGGTGGATAGCGGTCTTCTGGAAAAAAACAGTGAGCTGGGGATGGCAACAACGCATTAAAAGCAAGTTAGCGAGCATTGGAGATGGCTGCCGGCTGCGAGGCACGTCCTTGATCACCGCTCCTGACCGCCTCTGGCTAGGCGACAATGTGCACATTGGTGATAACTCGACCCTTCGTGCCGAGGGAGGACTCCAGATTGACTCTCACGCCCACCTTGCTCGTAACGTCGTCATCTACACCATCAATCACAACTACGAAGGGACCCGCATCCCGTATGACGAGACGGTAGTCGCCAAACCAGTAAAAATCGGCATTGCAGCCTGGATCGGTATCAATGTGATCATCCTCCCAGGCGTCGAAATCGGAGAGGGAGCGATTATCGGCGCGGGCAGTGTCGTCACTCACTCGATCCCTGCCCTTTCGATTGCCGCCGGCAATCCGTGTCGCGTTGTAAAACAACGGGATTCAGAGAGTTACTATCAACGGAAATCTGCCAAGAACTTTGGTGGAGTCAATGGAATCGAATATAGAGACAGGACATGAATGTATTCGCACTCTGTGCTGGGCGAACGGCTTCTACCGCATTTGCTTCTGCGTGCTCCCACTTGCCTGGTTTCACAGCTGCCCACGAGAGCCTCGCCAAGATCACCGGCCCCGGTCGGTTCGAATATCCAGAGAACCACATCGAAATCGACAACCGGCTCGCTTGGTTCCTAGGTGGATTGGACAAACGTTTTGGTTCAGAAGCTCGCTACGTGTTTATGCATCGAGACGCTCAGAAAATTGCGTTGAGTTATGAAAAACGATGGAACCTAACCATCTCTGTCGTTCGCGCATTCGCGACGGGAATCTGCATGCAAACGAATGTGTCACGAAAGCAGCGTGCGGAACTCTGCGAATTCTACGTTCAGACCCTAGAGGACAACATTAAGTGCTTTTTAGCATCGAAAAAACACGTGTTTCATTTCCATCTAGACGATTCAAAACATTCCTTTCGGAACTTTTGCGATTTTCTTGAAGTCGAATGCCCGGCTGAGTCACTCCAAGAATGGGACCATCGCCATAACCTAAACCGATCACACACCAAATGGGCATTGCGAGGGGGCCCGATCAACAAGCTTCGTCGAGCAATCATTCATTTCCCTTCGTACTTGACCGATGTCTGAATTGACGACTCGCCAACCCGTTTCGCAATTGTTTTCAAAAGCGAAAGTCGATAAACGTCGACTCGCTTCCAACATGGCGCCACTCATCATCAAGTCAACTGGCTTGGGTGGTGCAATCAGCTTCCCGTTACTGTTGGTTTACTTCTACGGCATCCATGATGCGGGAGTGATTCAGTTTTTCCTGTCGACAACCATCATGCTCGCTTCCTTCATCCGCCTTGGATGGGACCATGTACTTTTTCGTGCTGGATGTAATGACGATAGACAGATTCAAACCCAGTACCTAATCAGCGCGGTTTCACAAACATTGCTGCTCGGAATAGGCATCCTGATCGCCTACTACTTGACTGTCTACTACACCGTCAATCCTTCGCATCAGATGATTGCTTGGCTATCGGGACTCGCCTTAATCCCACTTGCGGTGAGCTGGCAGGTAGGTGAATTTCAAAAAGGCCGTGGGTCGACCATTCAGTGGGCATTGCTTAATAACACTGGATTTCAACTGGTTGGCGTTGCCCTCCTAGTCCCCATTGCCCTGATCCAACCGGGCAGACCTCTAGTTGCTACTATCGCTGTTGTCATCGCAGCATGGTTAGTAGCGATCTTGGCAATCCACCGAGTTTATCAAGACCTGCAGCCAGATGACAGTCAGCAATGCCTGACATCTGACACCTCACTCTGCAGCATGACGGACACGCAGCGGATTGGTCTCAGAGAGGTGTTCTCGACTAGCAAACTTAAAGAATCACTCCACTTGGCGCCCTTATCGTTTTCATCCTCCGCACAGAGCTGGCTCGACGTGACGGTGGTCGGTTTAATCGGAAGCCCAGAAGCTGTAACACTTATCCGACTTGCTGGCCGATTCAGTTTCGTACCCGGATTCCTGAATAGCATTGTGGTTGCTTCGCTGGTACCCAAGCTGGCTCAATCTATTCGTGAAAACAAGACGCAGGCAACCGCAACTCTATGGCAAAAAACAGCACGCATTCCGCTGGCGCTAGGACTCATGAGCACCGTAGTTGTGCTGGTCGCAGTCTGGGTAGGCCGCGACTGGCTGGCCGACCGCGGACTAGCTCTTCTCTTCCCCCTCATCGCAATACTTTCGGCTGGACACCTTATAGCGGTTGCAACAGGTGCTGTGGGCTACATCCTGTTAACGTGCCATCAGGATCACACGTTAAAACGACTTTCACTATTGGGCCTCCCAATCGCTGCAATCCTGCAGTTTGCACTGGTGCTAGTATTCGGCGCGATCGGCTCGGCAATTGCAACGGCTCTCTATCTCGCAAGCTACAATTTGATTCTCCGACGTTTTGCGCACCTCGCGTTGAATCAGATGAACGGCTCAGAACCCAATACTTCAACGCCGGCATAGCATGCAATATTCTGTCGTGATACCGGTATACAACCGGAGAGAATCCATCCTTGCGAGCATCGAGTCGGTGGTCGAACAGACCTACCCACCGCAGGAAGTCATCGTTGTCGATGATGGTTCTACCGATGGAACGGTAGAACGAATCCAACAATGCGGGGCAAATGTCAGGCTACTTCAAACCGGCGGTCGAACAGGCGCGTGCAACGCACGCAACATGGGCACCCATGCTGCGATCCACGACACCGTCGCCTTTCAGGACAGTGACGACGTTTGGCTGCCGTCCAAAATGGAGCAACAGCTCGAACGCCTTGAAGAAGGCCACTTTGATGCCGTTTTCTGCAGCTTCATTAAGGACTTTGAAAGCGGCCAAGAACGAGGCGGATGGTCACGCGAAATTGCGAATTCGGGATCTGCATGCAAAACGCTTCTTCTCAAGAAAAACTACGTAAGCACGCAGACGCTGGTCGTGCGCAAGAAGGCGTTTGAAACCGCCGGAGGATTTGACAAAGATCTCCGACGCTTCCAGGATTGGGACCTGGCAATCCGGCTCTCACTACTGATGCCCATTGGATTTGTCGACGAACCATTGGTCCGTGTCAAACAAACTGGAACAAGGCTTTCAAATAATCGCCGTGAGGGAATCATTAGTCGTCGCCGCATTTTAGAAAAATACAAGAACCACTACCTTAACGCCCCTGAAATTCACTCCCAAATGCTTTTGGATCTTGGATTGCGCCAAGCGTGTATCCCGCAACCGATTGCTGCGTCGAAATCCCTTTTAAAAGCAGCCAGATACCTGATTTCCAATACGCTTACATCAACCAAACGGGAGGCAGCTCAAAATGGATGAGAGAATTCGCAAACGACTATGGCTGCACCCTACATTGGTAACGATGGCAGCTTGGATTGTCTGCATCTGGCTCTACCAAATGCGCCTGTCCAATCGACTCTGGCTGGACTTAGGAGACGTCGCTGGAGTTTCTGCAATTGTAATACTGGGAATGACACTCGGTTTAATGGCCTCGTGCCTGCCACCAGTCAAAATCAGACGTTTTTACGACATTGAAGATCCTGACCGCAGAACAGAACGATCCGCTTGGTTTGCATTCGCGATTCTAACAATACTATTTCTCTTAGAAGTACTTTACTCGGGGTTTATCCCGATCCTTGCAAAACTTCGCGGGCAACAAATCAGCCACTTCGCATTTGGAATCCCTAGCGTTCACGGTTTTGTCCTTGCAGGATATCTATTCTTTACATCCTGCGGAGTCCTTGCATTTCTAAAGTATCGCGGCTGGCGATACCTGCTACCTGCAATTTCGTCAGTGGTAATCGCTGTTCTCATCGTCAATCGAAAATTGCTGATGGTAGCAGTGATACAATCGCTGGTCCTTGTCATCTTGATGAATCAGCGACCGCTAAGAGCAACCATCATAACCGCCTCGGTCATTGTGTTCACTGTACTGACCTTTGGTGTTGTCGGCGACATTCGCTCGGGAAGCGTGATTGACGACAGTGGCGGATTCACTCGTGACACGATTGTGCAGAAAATCCCGGGACTGGACTGGGCATACCTTTACTTAACCACACCAATCCACAACCTCACCTATGCGTCAATCCATGCGGACCCAGAGAACGGAGCTTTCCCTCGGCGCACATTTGGCCCGCTAATTCCGTCCGTCCTAGACGGAACAGATGAAGACGCGTCCGATCGATACCGCACAGCAGCGAAAACACGACATTGGCTCGACAGCCCCATGTTCAATGTTTCGACAGCTTTCATCAACCCGCTTCTCGATTACGGGATGTATGGAGTTTTCTTTTACGCAATCTTGACGTCCTATGTCGCATCGTCGGTGTTCTTTCTTTCTGAGGACTGGGTCGGGATCATCGTGTCCGTCACTCTCTATGCGACGAGCGTTTTAACAGTATTTAGCGATAGCTTTGTAAATCTAAACGTAATCGGACAATTGCTTTGGGTTTTTGTCGTCTATGGACTTTCACGGTTTCGCATTGGCAGTCCGAGCTACAGCTTGATCTACGAATCCGATGAGGAAGAAGACTTGTTCGATGAGGAAACAGATGAATACGACTGATCCACCAGAGCAGACAGGCAACCGAACTCCAACTCGCTACGGCCTCGTTGTGCCGACCTACAATGCTGGTGATCACGCCCGGCACTTTCTGGATGGCGTGAGCACGCAAACCCTGCATGTCCATCGCAAACTAGCGATTGACTCATCATCTCGCGATGGAACCGCAAATCTATTTCGCGACCAGGGATTTGAAGTCATCTCCATTCCGACAAGCCAGTTCGATCACGGCGGAACCCGCCAGCAAGGTGTGGAGGCACTGGAGGACGTAGATGTCATCGTTTTCGCAACTCAGGACATTCAGTTTTCCAACCAAGTCAGTCTTGCCAATCTCGTCTCAGTCTTCGACGAATTTGATGACGTTGCCGCATCCTACGGGCGTCAACTACCACACCTCGATGCTGACGTTTTCGCGGCCCATGCGAGAAATTTCAACTACCCGCCCAAATCTGAAATACGCGGGATCGGAGATGCCAAACGACTCGGCGTCAAAGCCGCTTTTATCTCGAACTCGTTTTCTGCGTACCGCCGAACCGACTTATGCAACATTGGTGGTTTTCCATCACCATCGCTGTTTGGCGAAGACTTCTGCGTTGCACTGAAATTTCTGCACAACAATCTTCGAATCGCCTACCAAGCTGATGCTTGCGTCCGCCATTCCCACAACTACTCTATTGCCCAAGAGTTTTCGCGGTACTTTGACATTGGCGTCCTTTACGCGCAGCAACAGCAATCGCTTGCAAAAATTGGCAAACCTGACGGAGAAGGAATGCGATACTTGCGTTCGGAACTTGCGATTGCCAAAGCACATGGCTGGATGACCCCCATCCACAGTCTAATGCGCTGCGGCGCCAAATTCACGGGCTACAAAATCGGTCGACATTATTCGGTAATACCTCGGAGCGTTTGCCAAAGACTAAGCATGTACCCACCCTACTGGAAAACAACTTAACGTTTCGCTTCATTTTATCGCAACCATTTTTTATCTCTGTTGGAAGCTTTCGGCATGCTGTTACTTCTGGGTGGAAACGGGTATGTCGGGCAAGCATTTGCAAGACATTTAGAGTCAATCGACGCGCCACACCGAATCATTTCACGCTCTGCGGATGGAGACTACGCTGACGCCAAGGTTCTCGGCGATTTGATCAAGATGCACCAGGCTACCTTTTTGGTCAACGCATCAGGGTACACTGGAAAGCCTAATGTCGATGCTTGTGAAATCCACCGAGAAGAATGTCTCTTTGGGAACTCCATTTTACCGGCGAGGATTCGTTCCGTTTGTGAAACGGCAGGTATTCCTTGGGGGCATGTTTCGTCAGGTTGCATCTATACAGGAATGGCACCTGGCAACAGACCATTCACTGAACAAGACCCACCTAATTTTTCATTCCGCCAGGACAACTGCTCGTTCTACTCTGGAACCAAAGCGCTCGGCGAAGAACTTTTAACGGGCGGGAAAAACAACTATGTCTGGAGACTACGAATTCCGTTCAATCACGTCGACAGCCCCCGAAACTATCTGAGCAAACTGATGCGGTACGAACAGTTGCTCGAAGCTGAAAACAGTATCACCCACCTTGATGAATTTGCGGAAGCATGCATTTCCATGTGGCAACAGAACGTCCCGTTTGGCACCTACAACGTGACAAACCCAGGAGCAATTACTACCCGGCGCGTGACCGAACTGCTCAGCCAAAGCGGAATCTGCACAAAAGATTTCCGTTTTTTCCCCTCCGAAAGTGAATTCCTGAGAGTTGCCAAAGCACCTCGCAGCAACTGCGTTTTATCAAGCTCAAAACTTTCGACTTACGGAATCCAACTGCGTGATGTCGAAACTGCAATCAAGGACTCATTGGATCGCTGGATCTCAACAAACTCGGGGATCGAAAAATGAAACAAGGTCAATCATCATCGATCTCAAAAGTCCTGGTCACAGGAGGACATGGTTTTATTGGCAGCAATCTTATTCGCTGGCTGCTCTGCAATCGACCCTACAACATCGTCAACATTGACGCATTGACCTACGCAGGCAACCCGAGCAATCTTGCTCACGTTTTACCTCATTCACGCTACAACTTTTACCACGTAGACATTCTCGATGAAGCCGAAGTTTCCAGAGTCTTTTCGCAAGAAAATCCCGACTGCGTGATTCACCTTGCAGCCGAGAGCCACGTCGACCGATCAATCGATGCACCTGGAAAATTCTTAGCTACAAATGCAATGGGCACGCTAAATGTCCTTCAAGCGTTTCGTAAATGCTATGAAGACACCAGCGAGTCATTACAATCGCGAATGCGTTTCTTGCATGTCTCGACGGACGAAGTCTTCGGCTCTCTCGGTTGCGACGGGCTGTTTGATGAATCGACCCCCTATGACCCGCATTCGCCTTATGCAGCAAGCAAAGCGGCATCGGATCATGTGGCTCGCGCTTGGCATGATACTTTTGACGTGCCTGTTATCGTTACAAACTGCTCAAACAATTACGGCCCATTCCAGTTTCCCGAGAAGCTGATTCCCGTCGTCATCTTGAATGCGATCAACGATCGCGAAATTCCAATTTATGGCGACGGAGAGAACGTACGCGACTGGCTTTATGTAGAAGACCATGTTCGCGCCCTGGAATGCGTATTGTGCGGAGGCTTGCCAGGCCAGACCTATGCCATTGGTGGGGACAACCAACTTACTAATAACGAACTTGTAAAAACGATTTGCATGACACTTGATCGGCTGCACCCACGGACTGACGGTCGTTCGTATTTCGAACAAGTGGTTTACGTGAAAGATCGGCCCGGACACGATCGTCGATACGCGATTAATGCGGGAAAAATCCGGCGTGAACTAGACTGGATCCCGAAAGAAACCTATCAAGATGGAATTGAAAAGACAGTACGCTGGTACCTAGAAAATCAACCATGGTGGCAGGCAATTCTGGAAGATCGGTATCAACTTCAACGCCTAGGCAGCCTCAAAGAATAACATCTCAATTAGGAGTGTTTAATTGATCACAAAAGGAATCGTGCTGGCAGGAGGGACGGGATCACGGTTGTATCCATTGACCATGGCAGTGTCAAAGCAATTGATGCCGGTCTTCGATAAGCCAATGATCTACTACCCCCTTTCAATCTTAATGTTGGCTGGAATCCGTGAAATTTTGATCATCACCACTCCGCAAGATGAACCGGCGTTCCGCTCGCTACTGGGCAGCGGCAGCGCATTTGGTATTAAAATCCAGTATGCCCAACAAGTGAGTCCCGACGGGTTAGCACAAGCTTTCACGATTGCCGCCGATTGTGGATTTTTAAAAAATGAAGGCTGCGCACTTATTCTTGGAGACAATCTTTTCTATGGCCACGACCTAGTCAGATCACTGAAAACAGCAGCGTCACGAACTCACGGTGCGACGATCTTTGGCTACCGAGTAAATGATCCGAAAGAGTATGGCGTCGTCGAGTTTGATAGCGATGGCCGAGTTAAGTCCCTTGAGGAAAAACCACAATCGCCGAAATCTAATTTTGCGGTTCCCGGCATTTACTTCTTCGACCGCAACGTTGTCGAATATGCCGGAGACCTGCGCCCTTCGCCGCGAGGTGAACTTGAAATCACCGATTTGAATCAACGCTATTTAGACCAGGGCGAGCTGGTAGTCGAAATCTTAGGTCGCGGGACGGCATGGTTGGACACAGGCACACATGAATCTCTGCTGCAAGCTGCGCAATTTGTTGAAGTGATCCAGGCCCGACAGGGCTTGCTAGTTGCATGCCTTGAAGAAATTGCTTGGTCGCACGGATGGATCGATCTGGACACAATCGAACGTCGAACCCAACAACTGGGCAAATCCAGCTATGCAGGTTACCTCCAAAAACTTTTGTCGGAGACCAACGACGTTCACCATTGAGATGAAAATCGAGGGAATTGAAATCAATACGCCCCTTCACGCATCAAAATGGTCCTTACTGTTCGCAGCACAAGGTAAGCATCTAACCAGATCGACCAATTACAGACGTAATAGCTGTCTAATCGAACTCGATGTTCATAGCTGGTATCATTACGACCGCTAACCTGCCATAGCCCCGTGATTCCAGGCCTGACCCGCAGATACAAAGGATACATGTTGCGATAGCGTTGAACCTCATCTGCCACAATCGGCCTAGGGCCCACTAAACTCATATCACCCCTGACTACATTCCATAGTTGTGGCAATTCATCCAAGCTCGTCCTGCGTAGGAAATGCCCGATGCCTTGGATAATACGCGGATCATTTTTCAGCTTTTGATCTTCGATCCATTGGTGTCTCATTTCCGAATCGCTTTCTAAATGCTGTTCAAGCACTTGGTCAGCATTGACAACCATCGTGCGAAATTTCCAGACTCGAAAAGTCTTCCCGCCCCGACCAATGCGCCGATGACCGTAGAATGCTGGCCCCGGCGATTTTGACTTGACTAAAAAGACGACGAGGAGGAAAACTGGGGACAGAAATGCAACAGCGGTTGCAGCCAACAGGAAATCGATCGAACGCTTTGTAGCGAGTGCGATCGGGTTTTGGAGATGGTCGCGAAGATGAACGCCAAGCACTCCAGCGCATTCGTGCGTGGTCGCCCAAAGGCTAGGCAATAGGTACTGAGACGGAAGAATCAACAGATTTGGAATTGTTGACGAGTTTGCGATCACCTGCCCTAAGTCGAGTTGCTCACTTCCACCGGGCGCGATGATTGCCCATCTCGCTCGATATCGTTTTGACAATCGCGCGAGATTAACAACGGATCCTAAATATGGAGGTCCGGCAACCTCGCTGTCATTATAATCGGCTGTGTTGATGCAATCGACCAAACCGACCACTCGAAGCCCTCGTTCGACCGCGCGGTTGTAGTAGCTGAACAGCGCTTTCCCTTGCTCTCCCGCTCCAATGATTAGCACGCGTTCGCCCCACCAACTGTGTCGCGACAACGCTTTCCGGATGATCATACGAGCAAGAGGCACAGCGACGGTTGCTAACGCCACACCAACAACCCCAAGAGCGCATTCCCAGGGTGAAAGCTCTGCCAACGTAAAATTAAGAGCGAGCATCAGGGTAAACGACGCCCAAACCGCCATGACAGACTGCCTCAATTCGACGACAGGGCTAGTCCCGGACCCGGGAAACAGCCCCTGAAGAGTTCCAAATAGAAGATAGCCGGCCACCAAAAGCACCATCTGATTGCCCAAGGTTAGGATTACTTGTTCACCAGTCGCAGATGCGACGATCACCGAAGCAAGTGCCACCGACGTCAACAACACCAGTACATCACAAATGACCAAGGGAAGTGAGGTGAACAGCAACTGAAACTGAGTTGCCCCCAAAACCGAACGTGTCATCAGCCCCCCCGTTTCACCAGCAGTTGCACTGGGTGCCGCTGAGTTCGCACCATCACCCAAATCGATAGCGCCGGAAATCGGTACAAACGGGTCGAGCTGCTCAATCGCGTCAGCAGACACAACTCCTACCGGAAGATTGCGGGGCTCAAACTGTAGGGGCATGCTGTGGAACCTGTCGATCGTGCTGTGGGCGCGGCAACGTCTCCATCGAATCTGCAAATTCTAATGGGAATCGAGCCGTCGCGGTCATGGTAGTCGAGCAGGGGGGCATGACTAGCTCGTCACGTTAAAATATGCGGACTGGGGCAATTTCAATGCCATTCATCGACTCTACGTTCACGAATTCGTGAAATAGCGGCGCTCACGCGTACACGCACCCCTCTTTTGAGACAACCAGTTCCGGATGTGACGACGGTGCGCGTTCTGCCTGCTCCGCCGCCTGATTCGGCTCGGATTCAGGCGAGAACCCTGGGCTCGTTTGCCCTCGCAGCCCGAATGGCTGTTTTAGGTCAACACCCAAGCGATGGAGCGCAGGCGTGCCAAACACAAAACAAATCAATTTCCCGCTCTTAATCAGTACACTGCTGCTGATGTCTGGATGTGCGTCGCTCGGCGACTATCACTACGAACACACCCAGCAACTGAGAGCTCGCACTCAATACCACCAGGCCGGTAACCCGGGATGCTCGAAGTATCCCAAGGATTACAAGAAGGGCTGGTTACATGGATTCTATGAAGTCTCCACCGGTGGCAACTCTTGCCCACCCGCGGTGGCTCCGGAGTGCTACTGGAAACCCGGCCAAATCTTGAACGATTGTGACAATCGCCGGCACGCATACTACAGCGGCTGGCAAGATGGTGCCGCACGCGCTTCACAATTCCCGGATACGCACTACCTGCGGATCTACGAAACATGTGAGTGCCCATTCCCACGTTGCGACTGCAAACAGTGCGGCACGTCACCCTGCGGCTGCCAAGCCGGTTGTGGTGACCACATTCTTGCCGACGGCGGCTTGATCTACGATTCCGGCACGATCGAAGCCGACCGTGAAATCATGATGGTACCCATCCCAGCAGAGACTCCCGTGGAAACCTCGCCCGGGATTCCGACTCACGACGAACCTGCCGTCGACACCGTGATTGAACCGAAAGGTGAGACCACCGCGTTGACAGAAGATTCAACCGCCGCCGTGACCGCAACGCCGGACTGGCTGGGGCCGTTGGTGAAACCGGAAGCGACCGTCGTCCATGACGCGGGAACCGATGTGCCGCTGCCAAAGCGAATCGCGTTGCTTCCGCCAATGCAATCACGAACCGTCAACCACGCAAAGACCGTGGACCTGCTGCCGGCCGAAACGTCCATTCGATATCAATACCCTGACGACAACAGCGTCACGATTGAATTCAGCCCATCCGACCAGACAGGCACGCTGGGGATCCCTCAAGTGTCCGAATCGGAAGCGGTGCTGAGTGACTTTGACATCCAAATCGACGGCGTTGGCTTTGTCGAATAGCCGTTGCCGGACTGTGCCCATTGACCCGAAGGAATTGGGTCTGCGGTCGCAGTCGACATCCAACCGAAACTTCAACCGAAAACATCTGCGAAAGGATTCTGCGATGATTAGAAGTGACGCATCGCGCCGCGTGGCGAACTTGACCATTGCCGCCACATTGACGGTCGTTCTGTTGGGAACCAGCACCGGTTGTCATCTAGTTTCCAGCGCAAAACATGCGATCCCGGCCCACCGGTTGGATCCGAGCCTGTTCTCGTGCCCTCGAGAATCAATGGTTTCGATCTCCTACGCCGCACTCGGACAGGACCGGCCACCAGAACACTTGATCGGGGCCGGCGATACGTTGTCGGTTTACGTCTACGGCGTCTTCCCTGCCAACGAAGAAGAGACTCCCGTTCAACAGCGAACCCAAGCCGTCAACCAACGCTATTATCCGCCACGCGGAACGGAGGTCGGTCCATCCACAGGATTGCCACTTCGCGTTGACGAGCGGGGCATGATCGAACTTCCGCTGATCGGCAATACTTCGGTTGCGGGCAAGACGATTCCTGAAGCGATCGATCTACTGCGCAAAGCCTATCAAGAAAAGGAAGTGCTCAAAGAGGGCAACGAACAGATCTACATGAGTCTGATCATCCCGCGTGTCCGCCGCGTTGTCGTGCTTCGCGAAGACACGCCCAACCCGCAAGTGGCTCTTGTCCAACCAACCACCAACCCCGAAATTCATCGCGGCAGTGGTCAGGTCATCGACTTGCCGATCTATGAAAACGACGTGCTACACGCACTGGCCGCAACCGGTGGATTGCCGGGCACCGACGCCTCGCGTGAACTGTATGTGATTCGCCGCGAAGCCGCACAGAACTCGGCCTTCATGAACGCGGAAACATTGCAGACCCTGACATCGGGAAACGTTGGTGTCGAGGTCAATCCCAACATCATTCGAATTCCGTTGTCGGTTCAACCTTGCGATGTCACGACAATCCCTCGCGACAGCACAATCCTGCACGATGGCGACGTTGTGTTTGTCCCGCGTCGCAACGAATACTTTGTGACCGGAGGATTGCTGCCGGGAGCAAGAATTGCCTTGCCACGTGACGAAGATATCGATGTCATCGAAGCGATTGCGATGGCCACTGGTTCGCCGGGTGGACCACTGGGGCTTTCGGGTGCCGCCATTGCAAATGCCAATCCAGGGTACATCCGCGAAGCAACACGTGTCTTGATCCTGCGAAAACTTGGTGACGGGCGTCAAATCACCATTCGTGTCGATTTGGATCGAGCCATCAACGATGCCAAAGAACGCATCCGAATCCAGCCCGACGATGTGGTGATGGTCCAACAAAAACCAGCCGGCGCGTTTATGAATGTAACCATGAACTGGCTAGGTGGACAATGGATTCCGAACGCATTCTTGATCAACGCGAACGACTGATCGATTGCCAAGGCCAGCCAACTGGCGGCCAATCCCTCGCTGACGCATTTTGAAGTTGCGATTTTATCGCAACCCGACGCGTCAGCGAGGGATTTTGGGTGCTAGCGGGATCCTTCGCTGACGCGTCGGGTTACCAAGAACCAATGCCTGACGCAAAAATCGCAACTTCAAAACTCATGTCTCGGGTTGCGATGCCGCCGAACCTTCGAACTCGCTAGTCACGAAACGACACGATCGGCGAGTCAAATGAATCGGTGTCGAAATCAACGTCGGTGTTGACCAGATCGGCGGGGACATCGTTCAAAAAATACGGTTGGCTTCCACCGCTGCCGCCTGGATGAAAGCGGTTGTAGTGTGGGACGTAAGCACCATGTGATCGGATTGTTCCGGTCAGGAACAATTCATTTTTTGCTCGTGTCATTGCGACATACAAGACACGTCGTTCCTCCTCCTCCTTGTCGGCGTCTCCGATGCTACGGACGTGCGGATAGTTTCCTGGCTGAACGCCGATCAAATAGCACACCGGTGCTTCGGTCCCTTTGGCGCTATGCACGGTGATCAAGGTGACTAGATCGTCAACGTCCTCATGGGTGGCTTCCGATTCGCTGATGGGATCGAGCGTGTAGGTCTCCAAAAACTCGCCCACGCTGCCGTGCTTTTCCGCCAGCCGCTGCAGCAGTTGAAAGTCTTTGGAACGCCGGTCCCAGTCATCGTATTTCTTCTCTAAGATCGGTGTCAGTTTGTCGGTCGCCGCTCCGATCGCAGCCACCGGTTTCGCCCAGACACCGTGGCATTCGCTGACTGCTTCGGACAGACGCGGATTCGCCTTGAATCGCTGATCCAGCGATTGCACGATCCTGTCCACCCCCGAGAGCGTCAACAACTGGGTGATCGTGTTCGCAGCGGTCTTTTCACCCACCCGCGGCCAGAGCGTCAGATACCGCATCCATGCCAATTGATCGGCGGGGTTTTCGATCACGCGCAATAGACTCAGCAGGTCTTTGACGTGAGCGGATTGCAGCAACTGCGTACCACCGATGAATCGATAGGGAATATCATTTTCGATCAAAGCACCTTCGACGCTACGTGCCGCCCAGGCACTGCGCGTCAGGATCATGTGATCACGCCAGTCGTCGCCGCCCTCGTGACGTGACATCAAATCCCCGGCAATCCAACCGGCCTCCTCGAAGTCGTCGTCACATTCGATCCGAACCGGTTTGGTGCCGGTCCCACGCACCGCGACCAGGTGTTTGTCGTATTCCAGTTTTGATTGGTCGAGCAACCAATTTGACAGATCAAGAATCTCCTGGGTACTGCGAAAATTCTGTTCCAACTTTAACACCGACGCCCCAGGCACTCGATCGGTGAAGGAATGCACGTTGCGAAAATCCGCTCCCCGAAACGCATAGATACTCTGTGCATCATCACCGACACAGAACAACTTGGCCGGCTCACGCATGCCATCCAAGATCAACCACTGCAACGGATTCGTATCCTGCATCTCGTCGACCAACAAATGATCATATCGCGACTGCAACTTTTGGCGAACGATTGGGCTGCGATGCAATTGCCTGGCGAACAGATGCAAGATGTCGTCATAGTCGAAATAGCGACATTGCAATTTGCGAGTGCTGTAATCCTTCAACACCGAACCGATCCGCTGAACGCTGTCGGGGTCGTGATCGGTAAACGCTCGCAAGTATTCGTCGACAGGCCGATTGGTGTTGCGGGCGTAGGAATAATAGTTGGCCAGTTCCGCCGACTTGGGAAAACTGGCATCTTTACCGACCACACTGGCACGGGCCAATTTCATCAGCTGCAATTGGTCATCACGATCGATGATCGTCAGCGAGCCGCACTCGAACAGATCCGGCCAACGTCGCAAGTATTGCAAACAGAAATTGTGAAACGTTCCCGTCGGAACCGCTTTCGCCGCCGCCCCAATTTGTTGACTCAGTCGGTGCCGAACTTCCCGCGCGGCGCGACGCGTGAACGTCAACAGCAAGATCCGTCGCGGATCGATCCCCATGTTTGTCAGGTGAGCGACACGGGCAATGATCGTACTGGTCTTGCCTGTCCCGGCACCGGCGAGAACCAACACGTCGCCGCCCGCAAATTCTGCGGCGCATCGCTGCTCGGCATTCAGTTTTAGTGGTTCGTTGTCCGTCACGGCCTATCGTTCCCGTTTTCGCAATTGCTTTTCGATCGCCTGCTGTTCGGCGTCTTTGTCATAGTTGGGATTGGGCTGACTTGGCACGGGCGCCGATGTTGCCTGCCGCCAGTCGATCAATTGTTGATGCAAACGCTTGGTCTGGGCTTGGTTCGACGTCGCCAGATTCGTCGACTCGCCCGGATCCGCATCCAGATCATAGAGCTCCAGCCCGCCGTCTTCAAAATATTCGTGCAACTTCCACTTGCCACTGCGGACGATGCTGCAGGGGCGACTGCGAAATAGCGGGTCACGTTGTTGATCCATCCGTTGGTAGCTTTGCAAGTACGCTGGAAAATGCCAGAACAAGCTGCGAGTTTCCAATGCATCGTCCGCCTGACCACTCAACAACGGTTTCAAATCCATCCCGTCGATCGGTTGATCGGGAAACTCGGCGCCGGTCATTGTGCAAAACGTTGGCAGCAAATCCACGTTGATCACCGGCGTGTCACAAGTCGTTCCCGGATGGGTGACACCGGGCCAGATGACGAACATCGGCTCGCGGATTCCACCTTCATAATATGTGCCTTTGTAACCTTTTAGCGGCGCCATCGATGTCGCCGGCCCATATCCGCCATTGTCACTAGTGAACACGATGATGGTTTTATCGCGGATGCCCAACCGATCAAGGGTTTCAGCGATTCGGCCGACACCACGATCAACACTTTCGATCATGGCTGCCATCACTGGATGCTGATGCAATTTGCCGGGACGCTTGGTTTTGTATTTTTCGACCAACTCCGGTTCGCCTTGGATTGGAGTGTGAACCGCAAAATGCGTGAGATATAGAAACCAAGGTTGATCCCCATCCTGGCTGATAAACTGGATCGCTTCGTCGGTCAATCGATTGGTCAAGTATTCATCTTTCGGCGCATCCGCGAGTTCACTGATCTTCCCATGGGGTGGGAAATAGCCCCGCGGCGGACTACCACTGTGCGTCCCGGCAAAATTGAAATCGAATCCATACGGCAACGGGTCGTCACTCAAATGCCATTTGCCGATTGTCCCGGTTCGATACCCCGCATCTTGAATGCAGTGTGCCCAAGTGCGAATGTCGGTTCGCAACGTATCGGTCCCAGGTACGTGCATCAGAGTCCCATGTTGACGATTCCCCCGTCGCTCGGTGCCCACGTTGTAAATCTCGTGCCGCGGCGTGTATTGGCCGGACAACAAACAGGCCCGCGACGGGGCGCAATTGGCTGCCGCCGCATAGGCGTTGGTGAAGACGACGCCGCTGGCCGCGAGCGCATCTAGATTCGGCGTTTCATAGAAATCGCTGCCCATGAAACCGGCGTCACGCCAGCCGAAATCGTCCAGAAAAATGAACAGCACGTTCGGGCGATCGGCCGCATGCACGGCGGTCACCCAGCCCCATTGTGCGGCAGCACAAACCACCAAAATCCAGACGAATCGAGTGATAGCGAACATTGTGAACAGCCCGAGAGACAACAAAAGCACAACAGCGTGAACACCGATTATAGTTCACCCGGGGTTCCTGCCGAACCTGCCTCCAGCAGGTTC
>NZ_JAMYFE010000036.1:24369-57328 GCF_024129865.1 Stieleria tagensis
GCGTAGAGATGGGATTGAGGGGCATGCGACTCTCCCAAGAGGTGGCACGCGAAGCTGCACGACCTCTGGGGCGGGCGCGGTCTCTGTCTCGATCCCCAGGAATTGCCGGGCACCTGCGCGAACGAAATCGTAGCGTGCTATTCTGTCAGATGGTGTTCACTCCCCCATCTTCTTATCACTCCGATTCAGATCGGCGATGCTATGCGATTCAAATGCCGTCGGTGTTACACGCAGTTCGAAGAATTGGAAAAACGGAACCTGCTGACCGCGGTCGTGGGCAACCCGTTCGATTCCGCTGCGGCCGATTCAAGATCGGTTTGTCTTGCCAGCGACCCGATCCCCGGGCTCACTCCAGTCAACGCTACCCCGGCGAATTCTGGCCCAGCAGCCGCCGACGTCACTCAAACCATCGAATCCAGCCAACGACTCATTGGTCCGATCCAGCAAGCCGCACCGCCAGCCCTTTCAATCACCGACGCAACGGTTATCGAAGGCAATAGCGGCACTTCTATGTTGACCTTTGATGTCACCCTTTCGGCAGCCGCCACAGAGACCGTTACGGTGGATGTCCATTCTGTCGATGAAGATGCAAACGCAATCGTTGTCGAACGTCTGACCAGCGGACTGTCTAGTCCCATCTACCTGACTGCAGCACCTGATGATCCTGACAACCTGTTCATCGTCGAACAAGGCGGCGTGATCCAGCGCATCGACCGGACGACCGGCAGCGTGGCCGCAACACCGTTTTTGACCGTTGATGACGTCAGCGTTGGCAGTGAACGTGGACTATTGGGACTGGCATTCCACCCTGACTACGCAACCAATCATCAGTTCTATGTCTACATGACGGATTCGAGCGGTGACAGTTTAATACGCCAGTACCTTGCAGACGCCGATGGGTTGACCGCTGACGCCACGTCGGCGGTCAAAGTCCTCGGCTACGACCAACCCCACGGCAATCACAACGGCGGATGGATTGATTTCGGTCCTGACGGTTACCTGTATATCGCATCGGGCGATGGCGGATCACGCAACGACCCCCACCAGAATTCTCAAACAATCACCGGCAGCCTGTTGGGCAAATTGTTGCGAATCGACGTCAACGGCGACGATTTCCCGGGCGATGACGATCGCAATTATGCAATCCCCGCAACCAACCCGTTTGTGGATGTCGACGGCGACGATGAAATCTGGGCCTTTGGATTGCGCAATCCCTGGCGCAATAGTTTTGATCGACTGACCGGTGATCTTGTGATTGCCGATGTCGGACAAGACTATCGCGAGGAGATTAATTTCCAACCGGCCAGTAGTAGCGGTGGTGAAAACTATGGCTGGCGGGCCCGTGAGGGCACGATCGAAACTGCGTCGGTGGGCGGTCCCAAACCGGTCGGCGCAATTGATCCCATCTACGACTACAGCCATGGAAACCAGAGCGACCAAGGTTTCTCCGTCACCGGCGGGTACGTCTATCGCGGACCGATCGAGCAGCTGCGCGGCAATTATTTCTTTGCCGACTACGTCAATGAACGGATCTGGTCGTTGCGCCCAGACGCCGGCAATCCATCGGGATTTGATGGCACCAATTACAGCGACTTCACCGACTGGACAACTCTGTTTACACCGGACGTGGGAACCATCGATAACATTTCTTCGTTCGGCGAGGATCACGATGGCAATCTGTACGTCGTTGATCGCGGTGGAGAAGTGTTTCGAATTTCCTCCGGCGCCGATTATCAATCGACGACGCAAACGCTGACGTTCCAGCCCGGCCAACTCACGCAAACCGTTTCGGTCACCGTAGTCGGTGATCGCCTACCTGAATCCAATGAGACATTGCAGGCAGTGCTTTCCAATCCCAGCAATGCGGAAATCGATGATGGAATTGGCATCGGCACCGTCATTAACGATGACGCGCCGTCGTTGATTGATGTGGTCATCAATGGGCATGCCAATCAGCGGTCCATCGTGGACCAAATCCAATTGCGTTTTGACAGTGATGTCCAACTGGACGCATCGCAGGGTGATTTGTTTCGCATCATCAATCGCGACACACAGGAGTCAGTCGAAGTGGCGCCCACCACTACCGTCGAGAACGGCCGGACGATTGTCACCCTGGCCTTTGTCGATGGGCCGGCGGTTGACTCGCGACTACTCAGTCCACCTACGCTGGTCGATGGCCACTACCAGCTTTCGATCAATACATTGCGAGTCAGCATTGCCGGTGTGATCCTGGACGGTGATGGCGACGGCATCGCTGGCGGCGATGCGGTGTTTGGCACTCAAGCGGCGGATCGCTTCTTTCGCTTTTTCGGCGACACTGATGGTGATGCCGATGTCGACGGCCAAGACTACCGCCGCTTTGCCACGACATACCTGGTACCTGGCGACCAACCCGCGCATGACCCGTCACTCGACTTCAACGGTGATGGAGATGTCGACAGCCAAGATTACGGGCAATTTTCATTGCGATTCAGGCGTCAGCTGTGAACCTGACAAATTCGTCCACAAGCAGCGAATCCACTTGATTTGCCACAGGACGACAGTGATTTCTCCCCCTGCGCACCAATTCGGGCGAGACCGCGGCCAATCCGAATGAAAAACAATTCAGGCAATCGCGCACCGGATTTCTGGACGTCGGCGAATCGCGGATGCACTAAACTGAATGACTGTTGGACCATCGCACCCAAGCGTGTGAACTGTTTTGCAATCCTTGCTACCGCTGCCATTCCAAGGCCAATCTGATGAAAACAGATTTCAATGTTACGACTGCCCTCCAGTCTTTATCGCTAAGTGCGATTTGCACCCTTGCCATTCTCATGTCCGCGCCATCGGTGGGGGCACAGGAGGAATCCGGTACAACCACCGATCCCCCACCGGCCAGCGCCAGCCAAGACGCTGACGGTGATACTGATGCGGTGACCAAAGCGGATACCGAGGAAGAAAAGGATCCCTTTGCGGTCCCGGAAGACGCCGATGTTGATCAGTTGTTTGAATTCATTGCCACTGTCAAAAAGCAAAGAAACCAGAATTTCAGCACGGTTGTCAAAGTGGCGCAATCAGTGGTCAAAGCTTGTGAAGCCATTCGTCAAAACGAAGCGGTCGAAATCGAGCAGGAACTCAAAGCGATCCAAGAACAGATTTCTGCATTGCGATTTCTAAGCCGAGCAAACCCCGAGGCCCAACAACAATTGCAAGCCTTGATCGAATCGCTACGGACTGACGAGCGAGTGGAAATCCAACGGATCGTCAAAGTCGAAAACTTGATGACAGCCATCTCTCAGCTCTCGGTTGCATCGCCCGAAAAGATTGAGGAAACGGTTGATCAACTAAAATCGATCACGGAAGACGTGGGATTTGATCGTCAAATCTTTGGATTGGCCAACATGCTCGGTCGCTCGGTTGAAGCCACCGGTCAATTAGAAATCGCGGCAGGTGTCTATGATTTCATTGCAGAAAAATTGGGGGAATCCGACGACGAAGCCCTCCGCCAGCGCGCCGATAAAATGCTCGGTGCGGCACGCCGCATGCGTTTGTTGGGTAATCCAATCAATGTCATGGGAACCACCGCCAGCGGCGATCCGATTGATTGGGAATCCTACCGTGGTAAAGTCGTGTTGGTTGATTTCTGGGCCAGTTGGTGTGGCCCTTGTCGCGGTGAAATCCCCAATATGAAACGCAACCTGGAACTCTACGGTGATCAAGGATTCGATATCGTCGGCGTGAACTTGGACCACTCGCGAGATGCATTTGACAAGTACGTGGATGAATACGATCTGAATTGGACCAACCTGATCAGCAGCAAAGAATCCGAGATGGGCTGGGAACACCCGCTGGCCAATTACTATGGCATCACCGGGATCCCCACGGCCATCCTGGTGGGCGCCGATGGAAAGGTCGTCTCGCTCAAAGCACGTGGTTCCGAATTGGACGAATTGCTGGTCGAATTGCTGGGCAAACCAAAATCCGTTGTGGATGACAGTGAGCCAGAAACCGAGACGGAGACCGACGCGACTGATGAATGATTTGATCGTATCTGGCTGGACGGACGTTGCAGTGTTTCGCCGGTAGCCCTGCCCCCTAGGGTTCAGTCGGTCTGCGCCCTGGTGGTCGGCCCAGCTGTCTGGCTAGATTTCTTCGTCGACAAAAATGATGTGGCGAAAGTAGTGCTGCGATTCAAAACTCGCACCGAGCGCGCCGATCATGATCCCCAGTGACGCGCTAAAGGTGGCCATCTGCGGTCGATCTAGCCAAGACAATTGATGCGGTTGATCGATCGTCGTGGCCGCCCAAGTCGCGATCAAATCGGAGGGAAATAGCAGGTGTGACAACATCAATCCGGACACAAACAGAGTGGCCCACGTCGTCAGCATACCGGCGCACACGATTCCCAGCGCCGACGCCGATGTAACCACCGTCTGCTCGCTGCGTTTGGTTCCCCGCCGCACCAGCAACTGTTGCCGCAACACCACATAGAGGGTCGTGGAAATCAGCGACGCCACGACCAGCAGTAGCAACCGATTGCGGCCTTGGGCAAGCGCCAGATCCCAGGCTTCAGCGGTCATCAATAGAATGGCCAGCGTTGAAAAGGACGCGATCGTCAGCCGGCTCAACCGTTTCGGGAATTCCCAAGGCCGAGCCGCCCAGACAGCCTGATAGATTTCTCGCCGGTTGATCCAGGCGGCGCGGATTACAAAACTAACGTATCCCATCCGCCGGCCGATCCCTTCCTCCAGGCGCTGGTCGGCGATCTGCATCAATGCTTCGCGCTGACGCTGTTGGTCGGCCGGCTCGAGCGCGGCCATGTGATCGAGCGCCCGGGCATTGGGCGGATGAAACAGCAAATCGTTGGGATGATCGCTGCGTGGCAAACCGCTCAGGTGCCCCACGCCATGCAACATCAAGCGGCTCAACCGCCTGGCAATGCGTTCCACACGCTCGGCATCATTGACCTCCACCCCCAGCGCCAGAGGATCGATCAACGAAAGTGAGATCACGGCTGCGTCGAGTGGTCGACTGAGTGCCGCGAAGCAGTAGGTCGAATAGTTCCCGATCAGTTCGGCGGCAGTCAAGACGAACGCAAAATCCCAGTGCAGGGCATCACGTTCTTCGAGTGCCTGACACAACAGCAGGCTTGGTTCGACACGCCCACTCGCCAACATCTCCGGGCGCCGGATCTCAAAAAAGTTGAATTTGAATCCGGGGAAAAGTTCTTGCAAACGTCGATCGGTCTGTTCGACCGCCAACTTTGCGGCCCGCGCATCGACCCAGTCCAACGGTCCGGCAACGATCACACCGATCTCAATTAACGCTGTCGGTGATTCGGTTTCTGACAAGGACACTCGATGACGACTCGTTGATTGCTGCTCGTTGTTGAAATTCTATCCGTGCAGCAATCATACCCATTCCATCACGAACGTTGTCATTCGAATGGCCTATGCTTCTTGGGCCTGAACCATCCAGAAGTGTTTCTCCAGAGGCCCCGAGATTCCGATCACCAGGTCTTCGCTGACGGGATCCAGATCACCCAATTTTTCGGTCGCGTCGCGCAGCCCTTGGATGGTCGTCTGCATCGCGTCGGCGACTGCGGTGACGGTCGACGGCACGTCCTGAAAACCATCTGGATACTTGGCCAGACTGCTGGACGAAGCGACCGTGCAGGAGCGACCGTCGGCGGATTTACCAAGCGCCGCAAGTCGTTCAGCAACTTCGTCACTTCCATCGCGGACCGTCACGATAATGTCGTCGAGCTGCAAGTGGACCGAACGAAAGTTTTTGCCGATCACGTTCCAGTGCGCTTGCTTGAGCAACAATGCCAGATCGACCAGATTGACCAGCGTTTGCTGTAACAGCGATGCGGTTTCCTCAAGGGCTCCGTCGGCCAAAATCTGTCGTTTAAATGGGCTCGTCATGTTTGCTCACCTAGTTCCTTTGCTCGAGTACGTTTTGTCTGCGTGAATACAGTGGATGCGGGCCGACGAGTGCCATTTCGGCAATCAAATCGTCGCAATCTGAACACCCAATGACCAATGCAACTGCGATGCCAATTCAATGGCTGCCGTTTATACGTCAGAGTAAAAGGATTTGTCGCTGGTTGTTGCCCCGGACAGGGTGCAGACTTTGGCAGCGAAGCGGACCGCGTTCTGCAGGGTTTCCGTCATATCATGGCCTTGGGCCAGCCCCCGCAAAGTGATCGCCGTGAAGGCATCACCAGCACCGATGGTGTCGCGAAAATCAACTTCATCAACCGCCGGAGTCTTGACAAAGGCATGTTCCCCGTGCTGATCCACCCAGTGGGCACCGCGGTCACCCATCGTGATCCAACAGGCCCGTAACCCGTGTTCGGAAATCAACCGCTGGGCCAGCGGAATCACATCCGCATCCCCGTCCAACTTCTGGCCCGCCAGACACTGCAATTCATCTTCGTTGCATTTTAGATAGTCCGCGTGTGCCAAGACGTCGGGCAACCAAGACGGGTCAAAATGATCCTCGCGCAAATTGATGTCGACAAACACTCGCCGGCGAAGCTCCTGTTTTAGACGGACAATCGTCTGCTTGGTTTGTTCGCTGCGAAAACACAAACTGCCGTGATACAACAGTCGGCAACCGCCATCGGCCTGCTGGTCGTTTTCCGATTGCCGCGGTCGCTTTTCAGCCAAATCCGCGGGGAACTGCAGGTGATCGTAGGCAACGTCGCGGACGATTTCATAGCTAGGTTGGCCGTCTTTCAGCGTGACCCGGACCACACCTGTCGATTTTGTGTCGACGACCTGGATGTGGTCGGTGGACATCCCCCATTTTGAAATTGCGTCGCACAGACGTTCGCCCAAAGCATCGTCGCCGACCGCTGAAACGAAACAGGGATCGGATCCAAGTCCATGCAGGTGCCATGCCACATTCAAGGGCGCCCCACCGACCACCGAGGTGCCATCTGGGAACTGGTCCAACAACGCTTCGCCGACGATCAGAATCTGTCGTGATATCACTCTTGTCTCCAATGGTGTTCTCGCCGCATCAATCATATCGTACAACAGGTACGATCGCATCTTCCCATACATCACAGGCGCCGACCATGCCAACGATCACAACGCTTGCGACCGACCTGGACGGGACGTTCATCCCACTCGGTGGCGATCCAACGCACATTGAATCGCTGCAATCGATTCAGCAATATCTGGTCGACCATCGGCTACAGCTGATTTTTGTCAGCGGTCGATCCTGGTCGTTGACGCGTCAAGCGATCGCCGAATCCGCGTTACCAGAACCGAACGTTGCAATTTGTGATGTAGGAACCAGCATCATGGTCCGCCAGGACAGCGGGTATCAGATCAACGCCGACTATTCCGATTGTCTGCAGCAACGAATGCAGGGCTGGGACAATCAACGTGTTTTGGATGCCGTTACCGCACTGCCGATCGAAATCGAATCCCAATCGCCTGATCGACAAACGGACTTCAAAGCCAGTTTCGACTTTCCGCTGGCCGATCAAACCAATGTCCGCAGACGAGTCCGCGACTGGATCAACGAATCCGGGGCTCCGCTGTCGATGGTGGTCAGCAAACGGATCGACGGAAAAGTCGGCCTGATGGATTTGTTGCCTGGGGATGTCAACAAAGCGTTCGCCTTGCAATGGTGGCTGGAATCGAAATCGATCGCGTTGTCATCGGTGGTCTTTTGCGGGGACTCGGGAAACGATTCGGCGGTCATGTCGATCGGCGTCAACAGCGTTTTAGTGGGCAACGCCGACGAACACCTGCGTGAGAGTGTGATCGACCTGCCCTCGGCAAACATCTACTCTGCCAAATCGGATTCGACGTCGGGTGTGTTGGAAGGGTTATTGTATTTTTCACAGCGCTCGTGAAATTGTCCCGACGATTTTGCGCGAGGCATTGGTTTTCCTAACCCGACACGTCACGTGGCGTTGACCTAATCCTCAAAGGTAAATCCGCATGGAAAAGGCAACCCGACGCGTCAGCGAGGGATTTAGCGTGTTGACGGGATCCCTCGCTGACGCGTCGGGTTACCAAAAACCAATGCCTGACGACGCGAGAGCGCGACTTCGAAAAGCGCGAGCGAGGGACTCCATCTGATTCCTCCCTGGCGCATCGCGTTTGCGAGAGAATCGCCGTTTCAATACGTGCCAGTGAAAGACGCGGTCCATCGCATCAAACACGGCTGAGCCAACAGATTTGGTAGGGTGCTAAGGTCAACGGTTCGGAAGTGCCGATGGTGGTCTTTTCGATCGCGTCTTCAAAGAACCGACCCAGCCCGGCGGTGCGAACTTTGTTGCCCGCGATCACCTGTGTGGTTTCGGAAAAATTCGCCAACACAACCAATCGATCGCCGTCGTGGATCCGCACGTACCCCAACACCGATCGGTTGGACGTGTTGAACAATTCCATCTCTTGACCCGCGAGAGCCGGCGTGGATTTTCGCTGGTGGATCAAATGCCGTAGTGACAAATAGATTCGCTTGCGAATCGAAGCATCGTTCAGTTCATCGTTCAGTTCGTCCAGATACTCCCACTTCATTTTGGGTCGGTGAATCCAGCGGCTATCGCCCGCTTTCGCCGGATCTTTGACGAAGTCATAGTCATTGAGCATGCCCCATTCTTCACCCAAGTACAACAACGGAATCCCACCGATGCTGAGCGTGACGCCGTGCAACAGCATCATGCGGCGGATCGCGAGTTCTTTCTTTTGCTCGTCATCCTCGTCAATCGCCTGTTCCAGGCCGGCCAATGAAGCCATGGTTCCGGAGATCCGCATGTCGCCGGTTTCGACGTTTTCCTGAAACGGGACGCCACGCGCAAACGAACCTTCGAATTGCCCGGTGTAAAACTGATTCAAAAACTGGCGATGGTTGTACGCGTTGATTCCAATCGCTGCGGCATCATTGTCGTCGAACGTCCAGCCGATGTCGTCATGGCAGCGCAGATAATTAACCCAGGCGGTTTCAGCGGGCAGCCGAAAACGATGCCCCAACGTCTGCACCAATAAATCGGTTTTCCGTGTGGCCAACGATTCCCACAACAACGCCATCAACGTCGGGTTATAGGAAATCTGGCATTCATTTTGGTCGATGTATTTAACGACTTCGTCCGGGTGCACGATCGCTTCGGATTTGAACAACAACCCCGGCGCAGCAATTTTGGCCAACCGATTGAAAGCTCGGATCAACAGGTGCGCTTCGTCCAAATTTTCACAACCGGTGCCCATCTGTTTCCAAATGAATGCGACCGCGTCCAACCGCAACACGTCAACGCCCATGTTAGCGATGTACAGCATTTCTTCTAACATCGCGCGAAACACGCCTGGATTGCTGTAGTTCAGATCCCACTGAAAACTATTGAACGTCGTCCACACCCAATGACGCATGCCGTCGTGCCACGTAAAATTACCCCGGCGGACGGTAGGAAAAATTTCGCGTAGCGTGCGTTCGTATTTATCCGGTTCGGTGCGGTCGGGAAACAGATAGTAGAACTCGCGGTGTTCGAAATTCCCCGCCTGTGCTTGTTTCGCCCAATCATGGTCGTCGGCAGTGTGATTGAAAACGAAATCCAACACCAAAACGATCCCCGCCTCGCGCAGGTCCTGGGCCAGCAACCGCAGATCATTCACCGTCCCCAATCCGGGATTCACACTGCGATAGTTGCTGATCGCATAGCCGCCATCATTGTTGCCAGGACGCACCGCGAACAGCGGCATCAGGTGCAGGTAGGTCAGGCCGAGGTCTTTGAAATAGCCGACGTGCTGCCGCAGTCGACTGAGGTTCTCGCTGAACAGATCCACGTATAACGCACCCCCAACGATCTGCTCGGATTTAAACCAATCCGGATTATTGATTCTGGCGCGATCATTGTCACGCAGCGCTTCATCACGCTCGAACCAACTGAGCGCGGCCGTCGTGAGAATCTGTTCTAAGTGGTAAAAAAAGTCGTAACGATCGTGATACAGGTGATACAGGATCGCGAACAGCGGCCCCCAATGCTCCTCCAGTCGTCGCTCGAATTCGCACCACAACTGATCCGCGCACACACCTGGACGCCCCTCTGGATCCGTCTTGCCGGTCGATTCGACCGCGCCGGATTGGGCACTGGCCTGGGCGTTCTCCCAGGCTTGTTTCAATCGCGGCCGCAAGCGGTCCAGCGTCAACTGAGCTCGCGCCGCAACCTCTTGTTCCGTCATCGCGTGACTATTCAATCCGATCATTGGGGATGACGATGTTATCCAAAAAATTGTAGTAGCTAATGCCTTCCAGAATGCCGGCCGCATGCGACGCCTGGGCGAAGTAGACGCGAGGCCGATTTTTCAAACGGTTCATTTCTTTGCTGTGATTTCCAACGACAACGCCCAGCGTTCTGCCGAGCAACATGCCGACGTCATTACCCGAATCGCCGGCAACCAGAACATGCTCGGGGGCAAACCCCCATTTCCAAAGCACGTGTCGCATTGAAAAATCGCTGCCGCCCCGTACGGGGATCACATCCATGAACATCCCCAATGACATCAGGACTCTAGCACGTACACCGGCTTCGCGAAGCCGCTTCTTGATCTTCTTGATGCTGGGACTGATCTCGGTGTCAATTTCATAGCTGATTTTGAACTCGGATTGGTTTTCGTCTGATTGCCGATACAACCCCTCAATGCCGTCGAGCGCGCTGCGGACTTCATCCGGCTTCCAAACGTAGCCAATGGATTTTTGCCAGCTGCGGTCCGGGGTCAGGTTTTCACCGTAGTGCAATTGGGTTCCCGCATCCGTGTCGATCAGATCGGGTTGCGGCAATCCCAACTGTTCGATCATCTCCATCGCACTATCAAGCCGACGGCCGGTAGCGATGCCGAATCCAATGTTTTCATGGGAACGAATCATGTCCTTGAATTGTTCCAAGGCATCATTGTCTCCGGTCAACGTATTGTCCAAATCCGTCACGATCAATCGGTCAAATTCCGGCAACCGCCGCGCCGTTCGATTGATCGGTTCCGGGGACGCGGTATGAGACAAAATGTCGCTCAAATCGCGCAAGTAGCGCGTCGCATGATTCGACCAGGCGTAATGTTCTCGAGTCCCCTTGATTCCATTCTCTGACCAGGTCTGCCACTGATCTGGCTCGGTCAGCGTTCGCAACAAAGCGTGTTCAATTTCCGATTGATCCAGCGGATCCACTAGGATTCCGTTTTGGCAGTTCGAAATGATGTCTCGCGGCCCGCCGTCACTGGTTGCCACGATCGGCAACCCCGTCGCCCCTGCTTCCAGTAGCGTCAACCCGAACGGTTCCGTCAGGGCGGGATTAATAAACACGCCGCGCAGCTGTGTGATGTAGCGATACAGTTCGGGAACATCGTCGGAACTGTGATGTTTTGGATAAGCAACCTTGCCGTACAAGTCGTACTTGTCAATCAAATGCAGAATATTACCGATTACGGTTCGCTGGCCTTTGGTCAACTCGCGGTAGTCGTCGCGTGTCCCCAAGATCAAAACCAGGTTCGCACGTCGCTGCAGTTCCTCGCTCTCGCCATACACACGAACCAGCATTTCCAGATTCTTGCGCTCATCCGGACGTGCCATCGTCAGGATCGCCGGCTTCTCAGGCTCCTTGAGAAAACGGTCCAACTGATCGGCAATTTTTGGTCGCGGCCAATATTCATCGGGAGGTGAAAACGATGCCAGATCCACCCCCGGTGGAATCACCTCCATCCGTGACGGCTGATAGTGGTCGTACAATTCGTACTGCTGCTGAACTTCCTGGTTCGTGCTAGTGACGACCATGGCTGCCGTTTCCAGGGCAATTTCTTCGGCCTCGATTCGCTGCGTCAATCGGTAACGCCGCTCCAGCGTTTCGCGACTGGATTTCCCCAGCGACAATCGCTGCCGCTTCACACGCCCCAGCGAATGCCCAGTGAATACAAACGGGATATGCAGTAGACGCGCCAAGTGCGCACCGGCAACGCCGGCATCGGCATAGTGACCATGAATGACCTGTGGCAGACCGCTGCGTTTAAAGTGCGCGATCGTCTGGTCGATGAACATTTCCATGTACGGCCACAACGACTCTTTCCGCAGATACCGCTTGGGGCCAAACGGGATCCGCACAATTTTGGCGTTATCCGAAAGTGACTCCTCTAACTGTGCGTAGTCGTCATCGACCGCCGGATCGATGACCTGCCGCGTCAACAGTTCGACTTCTCCGACGCTGGGTTGCTTGGCCAATTCTCGAGCTAATTCGACGACATATTTGACCTGCCCGCCGGTGTCAGCGTCTCGACCCAATTCAAAATCATGGCCGCGGATCAAACCGTGCAGACTGATGAGAGAGATTTTCATCGCTTCCTTGGTGGATTACGCCACGTGCATTTTCATTACTGGTTTCCCCATTCTCGGAAGCACAGTCTGTGCCGAACCCAAGCAGATTGCCACCAAAAGATTGGGCAAGGGCACTTTGCCCCCCCAAAACGCCTCTAATGGGGAGGGCCCAGTCTCCGCTGGTCGAACATCCCCCACACTGGTCAATTACCAATCAAGCCGCAAGCCTGTTGAACGATGCGTTTTTCCGTGACCGCTTGGTTTTTCGTCACCCGATGCGTCAGTTTTAAAGTTGCGCTTTCGCGTCAGGCGTTGATTTTTGGTAACCCAAAGTGTCAGCGAGAAATCCCGTTAACACCCTAAATCCCTCGCTGACGCTTCGGGTTACCATCAAAGCGCACCTTTAAAAGGCGACACGGAAGTCTCAGACTCCCATCGACCGCTGCATCCGAGGGGCGTCGATCAATCCACTTTCTTGACGGGGCGCTCGACGACGGTTGACGGCGCATTGGTGATCAATCGCGAGGATCGATCACGCGTCAAGAACGTCCACCCCCACTGGACCAACACCAAGATACGATTACGAAATCGAGTGATGTACATCAGGTGCACGAACAACCACAGGAACCAGGCAACGAACCCCTGGACTTTGAAGTTCCGAATCGTGCCGACGGCCCGGTAGCGACCGATCACTGCCAAACTGCCACGATCGAAGTAATGAAATGGTTTGCGTGGTTTGCCTTTGGCATCGGCAATGATACAGCGTCCAGCGTGCCGCCCCATTTGACTGGCGACCGGCGCTAAACAAGGCAGTTCACCATGCTCTGCCGTTTCCAATGACGCCAAATCACCACACACAAACACGTTGGAGTGACCTTCGATCGACACATCCGGTCCAACGACAACTCGTCCGCTGCGCTTGCGTTCGACGCCGGCCTGACGACTGATCGTTTCACCCATCGGCACCGCCTGGACGCCGGCCGCCCAAACGACGGTACGAGTGCGAATCGTTTTGTCGGGCAAGTCAGTTGTCGACGACAGGACCACTTCGGTCGGTTCGATTTGTTTGACGTGGTAACCACACAACACCTCGACGCCCAGCGCCGTCAGATCGCGATGTGTTCGCTGGGGCAGCGGCGGTGGATAAAAATGCATCGGATTTTCGCTCGGTTCGATCAACACGACCCGCGTCTGTTGCGGATCAATGCTGCGAAAATCACGCGCCATCGAATGAAAGGCGACTTCGGCAATCGCGCCGGCCAATTCGCAACCGGTCGGCCCCGCGCCGACAATCACGAACGTCAATTGTTCCGCAACTTCAACCGGATCCTGACAACGCTCGGCGGTTTCAAAGGCGGTTAAGATCCGCCGCCGGATTTCCGTAGCGTTTTCAACGGTCTTTAATCCCGGGGCCAATTCACTCCAATGGTCGTTCCCGAAATAGTGATGCGACGATCCGGCGGCCACGATTAAGTAGTCGTAGTGCAACGCTTGGTCGTTCATCTGCACCTGCTGGTCAGCCAGCGAAATGTCGGTGACCTCACCCAACAACACCTGCGCATTGGGCTGGCGGTTCAAGATCGAACGCAGTGGCGACGCGATATTCGACGGCGAAAGCTCACCGGTCGCGACCTGGTACAACAGCGGTTGAAAGAGGTGATGATTGCGACGATCAATCAATGTGATTCGCACGTCGGCCCGTTTGAGCGACTGCACCGCAGCCAACCCGGCAAAACCACCACCAATCACAATCACAGACGGCTTGTCGTCAGAGGGGGACATTACAGTTCCTGTCGTAATCCAGTTCCCGACGCTATCCAGGGGACATCAGCAACGACTCTAGCACCGTCCACGACAGCTGAAAACCACGCACCAATCCGATCGCAATGCAGCGGATTCGAAACGGCAGCCGCCCCCCGGGGACTGGACGGCTTGCAATGCTACTGTGGCGATTAAGATGCTCGGTGGACTGGGAGGGTTGTCGGTTTTATGTGTTTTGGGGCTACGCCGGTTTGCGACAATGGAAACGGTTTGCCAGAAAGTATCAGCCAACCACAGCGGTCCGACCGACGGTGAAACCGACGGGGGCGTTGTTTCCATCGGTTGCCCGCTCAGCACGAGCGAGAGAGAGTGGGAGAGAATCCAAACCCAATGATTCGAATATATGCTGCACTGATTTGCCTGGTAGCGATCCAGCCGAATCATGCCTGTGGACAAGATGCGCAGCCGAAATACCGGTATTGGACGACCAAATGGTCGTTCGATGACATCAATCTACAGGACCTGACGCGAAAGTTGCGTTTGATCGGTATCGATCTACCCATTGGCGTCGCCGGACGTGCCACTGTTAATTTTGACGTCTCGGTCCCACTGACCGCACTGCGAACCGGACGCGCCTATCGGTTTGACGGATCGATTGCGATACGCGAACTGCGTGCGGACAAAATCAAATTCGATTCATTGCGTGCCAAGGTTCTGTTTAACGACGGCAAACTGGTGCTCTCTGATCTGAACTGTATTGAGCACATAGACGACAGCGGCAAACCGGCACCGGCGAGCGGAAAATTTGTCGGCGCCGCGTCCGCCCAGTTGTTGCCCAAAGGGGACTTCCAAGCTGACCTGAACGCCACCGATTTAGAGATCGGCCCGTTTGCAGATCTGCTGGCGCGATTCGGGATCGGTGTGGATCCGGGGACGGTTCGCGGCGGATTGACCGCGGACGTGGCATTGGCCGGTTCGATCGATGAAATCAATTCACCGGATCGCTGGACGATCGCCGGCAACCTGGATGCCAGCGGTCTAAAAAGTAGCGACAGCATCGCTTTGGACATTGCCGCCAAATCATTTCGACTGCAGGACCAGGCGCTCACGTTGCCCAGTTTGCGAGTCACCTCGGCCGATCGCCCGGAGTTCTTTTTGCAGGCCGGCGGCACAGCTTCGCTGGCCGATTCGACCTCCTTTGATTTACAGTTGCAAGCGAACGATTTACCGGTCAGCGACTTGCTGGCACTGCGATTCAATCATCCCCAAGCGATCTTTGACGGCAAACTGGACTTGCAGGGCACTGCAGTGGGATCGCTGGGCGGCCCCCAAAAAGATCGGCGTCTGAACGTTCAAGTCGCGGTGGCGTCACCTGAAATTCAAATGGGCGGCGTTCATTTGGGGCTGCTCGAACACGATGTCCAATTGACCAACAACCAACTCTCTGTCCGGCCCCGAAACACCACTACCGCGCTCGATCCGCGAATACGTCTGCAATCGCTGCAAGCCGACTACGAATCGAACGACCAGTTCTTCAAGATCAAACGTCTCGACGCATCACTGTTTGGCGGAAGACTGGATGGTGAAGGCCAGTTGGCTAAATCCCCCGACGACAATCACCGATTGATCGCCAATTGGTCCGGGATTGCGCCGCGAGCCCGATTGCCGTCCTCACTGGCCGCGCAGGGATCGATGTTTTCGCGGGCGTCGTTGTCTTTGGAAACGTCCGGCAAGATTGACTGGACCGCGCCGGCCGACAAACTGGATCAACCCGCCCAACACCGTGGCAACGTCGATGTCACACTGGCCAACATCCGCGTCGGTGACGAACCGGTCGGCAACGCTGATCTGAAATTGGCCATCGCACCCGATCAGTTCGACGCGAACTTGGACGGCAAGTTGTTTGGTGGCACAGTGACGATCCAAACCACCGCTGGAATCGATGCGCAGACGCGCTGGAATGACATCCCAGCGAAATTGCAAGTGAATCAATTTTCATTCACGCAACTCTCACTGCAAGACCTGTTGCGTTTGGCACACGTCGATCATTCGCGATTTGGAGGCCGGATCGACGGGGAATTGCGTCCTCGATTCGATGACGACGGCGTCTTGGTCAGCGACGCGGACATTCACCTGTTCGGTTTGGCGGCCGACGGTGTCTTGGTCGCCAGGTCGGTGCGCGCGTCACTGAAGTCGTTTGGCAGCGATCTGGCTCTGAAAACCGTACGGGGAACCTATGCGGGAGGCCAATTGCAAATGGACGGGCATTGGTCACTGGGCCACGGCGAAAAAACGATGACTGCGCGACTGGTGCGCGCCAAAGGCGATCGAGTGTTATTGCCGATCAGTAAAAACGCATCGGGCTGGGTCGGCGGTATCGTTTCCACACGCGCCTTGATCGCTGCGCCCGGCGACTCGCTGAAGGACACCATCCGAATCACGGGCGCAGTTGCGGTTCGCGACGGGACCACATTTGGGTTGCCCGTTGGCGACGCACACAGCCCCTATGTGATTTCGGTTGGTGTCCAACCGTTTCAGTGGCGGGCGGATTTTTCTGCGATCAGTTCGAAACTCGCGCGGGGCCGGGTCGACGGCAACTTGACTTTCGCGTCGGCCAGCGCCGGGCGATCCGGATTGCATCTGGAAAGCAACTGGCGAATGAACCACGTGGATTTTGAAAGCCTGCTTAGCACCTACGTCGGCACCAGCACCATCGGCCGTGGCGACGTGACCGGTGATTTCCGGCTAAGCGGTCGTCACGTCAGTGGAGTCCGCGACTTGGATGGCGAATTCATGGTGCGACTGGGCGGAACCGATGCCACCGCAGTTCCTGGCCTGTCGGCGGCCGGATCTCTGCTGGGTGCATCTGCATTGGTCGGTGTCCGATTTGAGGAAGGCAACGCGAAAGGACGCATCAAGGGCGGCAAAGTCATCGTGGATCAAATGGTGATGACATCCAAGCGTGTCGCCGTAGAGGCCGTCGGCAGCGTCGGCATTCGGGACAAACGGTTGGATTTTAACGCGATCCTTTCAACAGGTAATTTTGAAGGCCAAACCCAACTCATCGAACAACTCGGATCCCAGATTCTGTTGGATTTGACGCCGATCGGACAAATCAACCAATTGGTCAGCGATCGAACCATCGTGTTTGAATTGGCCGGACCGACGCGTGACCCGATTTTTCGTCTGCTGACCGCCGAAACCGTGCAAGCCAACGCCCGCCGTTTTGCTCGCCAGCAGGCCATCGGGCTGATCCTTGCCGATTCGATCCTGTTTGACAATTAAACGGCGCAGTGAATCTGTAGCGGCAGTTTTGTTTCTGCCGCGCGCGATGGGTTGGTCATGCCGATTGAAGCGGTATGAATACCAACATCAAACATCGCTGGTTGCGTTTGGCTCCGTTTGTATTGTTACCCGTCCTGGCCGGTTGTAGCGCATTGGGGTTTTCATCGTACCCCGTCGCGCACATTATGACCGACGACACCAAGGCGGTGCTAGCAAGCACTCCCGGGATGCCCAACGTTCCGCGTGAACTGGCCAAAGAGGTTCTGCCGGACCACTATTTGCAGCCTGGCGATGAAGTGTTACTGGAAACCGTCAGCGACGACACCGACATTCGGCTGCCAGCGGACCAGCAGGTGATGGCCGATGGCACGATCGACTTAGGGGCCTACGGCCGTGTGGTGGTGGCCAGTTTGACATTGGAGCAAGCCGAAGCGGCGATCCAACAGTCGTTGGCCGACCAATCCGACGAATCTGTCGCTGTCAACGTGCGAATGATCCAGCCGATCCATCGCTATTACGTGATCGGCGAAGTCAACTCGCCGGGTGCCTACCCACTGTCCGGACACGAAACGGTGTTGGACGCGATCTTAGAAGCAGGCGGACTGACGACGCGTGCATCGGCCTGCGATCTATTGCTGGCTCGGCCGACCCAACCCTGTTCCTGTCGCGTGACGTTGCCGGTTTGCTATCGAGCGATCACCCAATTGGGCGATACGACAACCAACTACCATCTGCAGCCGGGCGACCGCATCTTCGTGGCCCGACAATCGATGCACGAAGAATTGATGGCGGTTTGCCACGGCGGCCAAACCTGTGAGCGATGTTGCAAGAAACAAGTCGCATGTCGTGACGCCCGCGGCGCCATCTCGTTTGCATCGCTGTTCATGCCATCATCCAAACAAACGATCGAACCCATCGAGCCGCCACCGGCCGATGAGACAGCGACCGATGAGCCAGCAGCAGATGGCCCATCAACCCTGCCGGGCCAAGACGTCGACCTACCATCGGAATCCGAGCTGCGCTCGCCACAACCCAACGGCCAGCTACCCGAACCGCAAGGCCCGCTCGACGGTGAACTCGATTTTGGCATGCTGCTTAAATAGCTTTCGCTAACGACTCTGCTTGCCCGCATCCGATGTCACCGCGCTGCCCTCGGGCAGAGTGCGCACAGAACCGGCACCAGGCAGCTGGTCCATGGAAACGGAAATGGCGTTTCCGTGGACCGTCGAAATCACGATCTGGGGCGTCGCACTTCCGTTATCGGAATCTTGTGGCTCAATCGTCGTCATTTCACTTCTCGTCTGTTCAGGGGCGAAGCAATTAAAAATCAGGCGACGCACAGGCAGAGCAACCTGTGTTCCAAACCACTCGCATCGAATGAAACAAGTTCGATTCCAGCGTTGGACGTTGCCATGCGAATCGCAAGGAACCCTGAACGAGCCTTCAACGGCTGATGCACTGCCAGCGTCAGCCGCGGGAAGTAACCTGATTCAATCATCTACAATTAATGATCGTGCCCGGCATGATCGTGGTCATGAGAAAGTTTGCCGTTGTAAGATTTACCCTCAATTGAAATCATCAGGTTTCCCTCGGCTCCGGCATCGATCCATTGCACCAATTTTGGATCGGTGGAGCTGAAACGCGACGCATTCTCAGCCGGATCTTCCGCTTGCCGGTCGGCTGCAAACGTGAACGATTCGACCGATCCGTCGTGCTTTAGGCTGACCGCAACGGAGGGTGATGGAATGGCCACCGCCGTTTTGGCTGCTCCGTCAAGCACGTAAATCGTAATCCCTTGTTCGCCGTGCACCAGTTCGGCATGAAAGTCCTCTTTGCCCAGTTCGATCAGGTCGCCCCCGTGCGGTCCGTGTTCGGGATGGGCGTGATCGTCCAACATCGGTGGCATTTCGTCGATCACCACAACGTCGTCATGGTGAGAATCGGTTTCTGTCGACGAATCGGATTTAGAACACCCCGCCAACGACAGGCAGACGACCGACAGACAGGTGGCAGCGGTAAATAGATACTTCGTTTTCATGGGATGGTTTCAGAGAGAGAGTGGGTGAGGGGATAGCGAGCAACGTGTTGTCAATTCAACGGCTGATGAATCATCCGCGCCTAATGTGCGTGCTTGGTCTCGAAACCATACTTCTTGAGCCAAGCCTGCCATTGATGCGCCGCGTCGTGATCCTTCAATGCCAGCTTCTGCCATTTGGCACAGCGGTAGCTAATGTCTGTGTGTCCACCATGCGAGCCGACTTTGACTTCGCACCGAAGCTTTTTCAACGTCGCGACCATCTTTTCCGCTTTGTCGCCTTCACCGTGTACAGTCTTCCATTTGACCAATCGGTACTCGACGATTTCCGATGCCATCACAGTCGGGTCGGCGGCTTGCGCGGGTGCTGCGACGACCAGGGCGGCCGCGACCAATGCGAATGCGCACAGCGTTTTAGAAATTAACATTACAGTTTCCTCCGTGGGAGATTGGGAAAGGATTGATTTCGAAACACTCTCGAAAATTCAGTGGTTAGGGTCGGATGCGGCAGTGTCTTGCGCCGCCCGGTCCTGCAAAATCTGTTGACCGGCACGTCGGCCGATGGTCCAGAAGAGTGCCGGCCGAACGAAAAATTCGGCCAGTGTGCTCGTGAGAAGTCCGCCAACGATCACCGTCGCGACGGGATACAGAATTTCTTTTCCTGATTCACCGGCGGCCATGGCCAACGGCAACAACCCGATCCCGCTGGTCAGCGCGGTCATCAACACGGGTGCCATGCGTTCTTGGCCGGCGCGTTTGACCATTTCACGCGTCCACGATTCGCCCTCGTGCTGGACCAAGTGCAAGTAGTGGTTCAGCAATAGGATTCCGTTGCGGCTGGCGATGCCACACAAAGAAATGAAACCGACCATTGCGGCCACGGTAAGGTTTTGATCGGTGATCACCAGCGCGGCGACTGCACCGATGAAGGCGGTCGGCAGAGCGACCAACACTTGGATCGAGAAATTGACGTTTCCGAACAAGGTGTACAGCACCAGGAACATCCCCAGCAGGGCCAGCCCCGATAGAAATGCCAACCGCCGAGTCGCCGATTGTTGGCTTTCAAATTGGCCGCCGTATTCCAAGAAATAGCCCGCCGGCAATTCCAGGTCACTCAGCCGGGATTTAATGTCGCCGACAACATCGACCACGCCGCGGCCTGAAACATTGGCCTGCAACACGATCCGCCGACGAACCTGTTCGCGTTTGATCGTATTGGGACCGCCGCTTTCATAGATCCTTGCAACGGCTTCTAGAGGGACGGTTCCACCGGCTGGCAAGGTGATCGCCAACCGTTCCAATTTGGATTCGTCTTCGCGAAACGCTTCATCCAATCGCAAAACCAGATCGAACGTGCGCTGCCCCATCAGGACTTGACTGACAACTTGTCCGTTCATCGCCGTTTCGACCAATTCCATGACGTCGGCCGGCTGTAAACCGTAACGCACCAAGGCGTCACGATCGAGCTCGATTCGCAATTGTGGGATGTTGGTTTGTTGTTCGACCAGAACATCGGCAAGTCCTGGGACATTGGCAATCCGTTGCTTCATCTGCTCGGCCGTTTTCCGCAACACGTCCAAATCATCCCCATACAGTTTGATTCCGATTTGAGCTTTGACGCCGGAGATCATGTGACTGATCAGGTGGGCCAGCGGTTGTTCGGTGCTGGACACGACACCGGGGATATCATCCATGACGTGTCGAATTTCATCGATTGTCGTTTCACGATCGGCGCCCTCATCAATTTCCAACACCAGCTCACTGACGTTGACACCCTCGGCATGTTCATCGAGCTCTGCCCTTCCCGTGCGCCGAACGATGGTTTTAACATCCTTGATTTCCAGCAATCGCCGTTCAATGGAATTGCCAATTTGATTGCTGGTCGCCAGCGATGTGCCCGGTTCCAACAAAGCGTTGACCTGCACACTGCCTTCGTTAAATGGTGGCAGAAAGTCACGATCCAGCGAGATCAACGCGAGGCCTGCGAAAGCCACCAACACCGCCGCCACACCCAATACGGGGCCAGGCAATCGAGTGCTCGATTGGATCGCAAACCCTGCGATTCCTTTTAGCCCTTCGAGCAATCGACCCTCTTCGGCCGCTTCCCCGCCAAGCATCGTTTCAATCATTTGCAGCCCCAACCAGACCAGCGGCGTCGCGGCGATCGCCCACCAAATCGGCCGTCCCGGAATCGATGGCGGCAGGTGCAGCAGATCCAACACACGGGGCACAACCCAGTAGAACAGCAACAAAGAAATACCGAAGGCCAGCACCGGCAATACGATTTGCCAAGCCCGTTTGCCCACCAATAGCAAGGACGACAGCGCCGGGGTGACCGTCAATGAAACGATCAGCGACGCGATCAACGAAACGACATAGCCCATCGCCAGTGGGACGAACAGTTTGCCCTCCATTCCCTCGAGGGCAAACAGTGGAATAAACACAAGCACCACGATGGCAGTTCCGAACACGATCGAACTGCGAACTTCCGTGCTTGCGTCCAAGACAACCTTTAATACCGGACGTGGTGAATCGGATGCCCGGTTCTCACGTAAACGGCGATAGATATTTTCGACATCGACGATTGCGTCATCGACCAATTCGCCAATGGCAACGGCGATTCCCCCCAGCGTCATCGTGTTGATCGACAAACCGAATGCGGCAAACACACAGGCCGTCGCGATGATCGACAACGGAATCGCAGTCAGCGTGATGAAAGTGGTGCGAAAATTCAACAGAAACAAAAACAGAATCACCAGAACCAACACGCCGCCATCGGCCAGTGCTTCGACCACGTTGTCGATCGCCCGGTCGATGAACGAGCGTTGTGAATAGACGTTGGCAATCTGGATGTCGTCTGGCAATGCGACCTTCAATTCTGCCAAAGCTTTCTTGATCGCTTCATCGACTTGGCGAGTGTCGCTACCAGGCTGTTTATTGACAGTCAGCACCACCGCGTCGCCGCCTTGTACGTCACCATGTTCGTCGCGAATAAATGCCGATGCATCACCCCGTTTGACCTGGGGTGCCTGGACTACCTTGGCAACATCCGACAGCGTAATCGCGCGATCGTCTCGCATGACCAGCACAAGCTTTTCCAGATCCTGCACACTGCTGACACGCCCCAATCCCCGCACCAGTAATTCATTCGCACCGCGATCGTCCAAATAGCCGCCGGTAGCATTCAGGTTCGAGCGTGATACCGCGGCGTGGACCTGGTCCATCGTCAATCCGAACGTGCGTAGCGAATCCGGATCGACCAACACCTGGTACTGCATTCGCCCGCCGCCGATCGTGAACACTTGCGACACGCCGGGAATCGTCAACAGTCGTTGGCGGACAACCCAATCAGCCAACGTACGGACTTCCATTGGTGGCGTTTTTTCATCCTGGCTCCACATCCCATACATCAAAATCTGGCCCATCACCGACGAAATCGGCGCCAGTGTCGGTTTAATGCCGTCGGGCAGTTGTTCGGCGGCCAGTTGCAGGCGTTCGTTGACCACCTGCCGGTCGTTGTAGATATCGGTGTTCCAATCGAATTCAACGAAAATCACCGAGATCCCGATCCCGCTACTACTGCGGACATCGATCACTCCGCTGGCGCCGTTGAACGCGGTTTCCAGCGGAAACGTGATCAGTGCCTCGACTTCCTCGGGCGCCATCCCGGGCGCTTCGGTGATCACCACCACGCGCGGCCGATTCAAATTCGGAAAGACATCGATCGGCAGATGCACGGTCTGCCAGGCACCGACCGCCAGCATGATCAAGGCGGTCGCCAAGACAAGCATGCGGTTGTGCAGCGAAAACGAAATGATTTTGTCTAGCATGATTGGCAACGGCAGCGGTGGAAAAATGAATGAACAAGAACAGCCAACCCGAATCGGGTTAGTGGTTGTGACCGGCGTGGGGATCAATCGCCCCGCCGGATTTGTTCTTCAATGCCATCTGCAACTGGTGCGCACCGGTGACCGCAATGGTCTGGCCGGGCCAAACTTGGCCGTCATTTTTAATCGCGACGTTCACCGAGTCGCGCGCCAAAACTTGCACGGGAACTCGGTCAAAATGGTCGCCGTTTTCGACAAACAAGTATCGTTCGGGACCCTCCTCGGCCACTGCGTTTTTGGGAACGACAATCGCATTGTCGATCTGTGCGATCGGCAAACGAACGGTCAGACGCTGGCCCGGTTTGTAGCGCCAACTGACGTACTGTTTTCCGCCCCGCTGTTCGCTCCGTTCCGGTTCATTGTCCAACCCCACGTAAAACGGCAACGACCGCGAGTCGCGTCCGATTTCATTGCCGATATAGATCACTCGCAATCCGCTAATCGTTTCAATACGATTGTTCGAATGCTCGATCACGGCCTGCAATTCCGCCTTGGTTTCAGCCGCACTGCGGAGCAGATCCGAATCGCGTTGAAACGCATGGCCTTCGATCAACAATTGACTGTAGTCCGACAGCTGGGCGATCTGCTGTCCGGCCGCTACCGATTGACCGCGGCGGACATCCAATTCTGTCACCAGGAATTCCGCATCGATGTGTGTATGGTCCTGGACCACCGGCGGCTGCATGGCGGCAAATTGGATGTGAGGTACTTCGGCCATCCGATCGTTGGCCGCACCCAATGATTCGTGGTGCAACGAATTGTCGGCATGCACCAACGGTGCCGTCACGATGACTTCGCGAATCAGCGTTCGCGTTTGTTCAATCTTGTTGATCTGGTCTTCGGTCAATCCGTGCAACAACATCGATTGGCGTGCCGCCCGAATCCCGGCCAACAGCTTGTCGCGTTCGTACTCTCGTTCCAAGCGTTTGTTCCCCGCGATTGCCCCGGTGTTGGACACCATGGTCAGTCGTTCGATCTCCCGTTTCTCGACATCCAATCGCCCCAATTCTGATAGAAATGTTTCCTGTGTGTTGACCAAGTCCTGGTGGGTCAATCGCAACGCAAACAACTGCGTCCCACTGCGAATCATTTCGCCGCGCGAGATGTTGATCGCATTGATCACACCGGTCAGCGGCGATGTGATCGCGATGTGCGTCTTGCCCGGCCACGGGGTGACGACGCCAGGAACTTCGACGTAGCGCGTGTAAACACCGGCAGACACCGTCTGTGTCTGCAAGCGCATGTTGGCCCGGGCCTGTGGACTGAGTTCGATCGACTGGCCGGAATCATGACCGGAGTGATCGTGACCGGCATGGGGATCCGTTTCGCCAGCGTCATCCGGCGCGGTTTGCGAATCGGTATCAGCACTTGCGACAATGCCCAGTCGCTGGGGAAGTTCGGTGAAGGCGATTCCGCCGAGGATGATTGCGGCAACAATCGCTAGCAGAGTCAGTGCGGATGCGCGCAGCGGCGCCCCCCACGTATGTTTCGTGGACATGGTGCGTCAACGGGGAATTCAAGGGATCGAGTCGGACCGAATCAAAACCGAAACCAGCAAGACTGCCGGACGGATTGTCTCCGGTTGCTCAGATCAACCAGGTGCACAGCAAGGCACAATGAGAAAGCGAGCTGTCGGCCCCCAAGCAATGCTGGCGGGCGTCTCGATGGGGAACAACGCCAGCACGCCCCCCACAGTCCGCCGCGCCGCAATCGATGACAAATGCGACCGTCGGCGTGTCGGCAAGAAAGTTGACGTCATTGGACGAAACAAAACTGCAACCGACACTGGTATGACAGCCTGGATCGTTGCCGTCACAGGGCGTTTGCTCGCAGCAACCGCAGGCCACACTCAATTCCGCTGCGGCACTCTCTCGCTCGTGCTGAACCGAGTGTGAGTTTTGCTGCAGATTTTGGTTCGACAAGCCGCGATCGGAATCGTCGTCGTGGTGATGACAGCACGGGTGCTGGACACTTGGCGAATGTACCGCAGCGACCGTTTGCAAGTGATCACATGCCGCGGAGGATTGCGTCATCGGTGCCCCACGTGCATCACAGCCACAGGCATGATGCAGCGAACACCCGAGAATCGAGTGGATCAGCAGCGCGAAAACAGTCGTCACTCGACAGACTTGGGACACAACAACAGGCTCCAAAGGGGTCACAGGGGGAATTATCGGCCGAAACAGGGACACAGACCAGATCAGCGTCAGCAGAATGCGCAAGTTTCAACAGATTCTTTGTGCTATCAATTCTGCGGATCGAAAAGCAGCTGGGATCATCTCGCAAGATTGACTGGCGACGTTACATTGCGTGTCTGGCTCGCTGCCCCACTTGTCTAAAACTCGCTTGGAATATGTTCTTTTTTCGACTCGCGTTGTGGTTCGGATTCTTGTCTCTGCCACTGCAAATTGCTGGTGGACAAAACGCCGGGATGCCGTTTCCGACCCAATCGCTGGGTACCCGGGGGCAATCAAACCCCACTGCCGCCAACACCACCCCGCCGGCCGACAGAACGCCCCCGACGGGGTCGACCACCGCCGGCATCGATGCGTCTGCGCCGGATGCGATCGACGAGCAACTCGATGGGCTGCGCAGCCGTGTCGAAGCCTCCCAGTTGAGCGAGGAAGAAAAGGCGCCGATTCTGCAATCGATCGCCAACACGGCCAAACATCAAAAAGACCTGCGGGCATTGATCCGCGCCAGCGACAATGACAAGGCCGCCTTTGAAACGGTCTCGCAGCGGACCGAAGAACTGAAAACCAAGCTGTCCGAACTGCGTTCCCAAGAATCAGCGCAGACCTTCCAAGGCACGTTGGCGGAACTGGAAACCAAATTGGCGGCGTTGAGTGCCGAACGGGCGTCGACCAAACAAGCGGTCAGCGACGCCGAATCGGCGATCACTCGCGCCACCCAGCGTCGCGCGGAAATCGAATCAGAAATCCCCAAGTTGAATAGCGCGCTTGATGAGCGTGAAGCACAGGCCGCTGCCGCTGCGACGGCGGGCGATGGTTCGCTGGCATCGGAAGCAATGGTCGCTGAACTGAAAAATTCGTCGGCATTGCTAAAAGCTCAGATCACGGCGCTGCAAAATGAGCAAGCACTGTTGGACGCAGAAGTTGCAGCGAATTTGCCTCAACTGCGGCGTGACCGCTTGGCGCGTGAATTAGAGCTCTATGACAAACAGCTTCAGCAACTGAAATCAGCGATCGATGTCAAACGCTCCACCGATGCGGCAGAACGTGTTCGCAAAGCAGAGCAACAAGTCGACGAACTGCACCCGGCACTCAAGTCGATCGGTCTGGAGAACCAAGGTTTCGCGAGCTTGACCCAGGAACTAGCGATCGAGATTGAACGCCAGGAAGCCAAGCTCAATCAGCGCACGTTGCAACTGGATCGTCTAGCCGAATCCTTTGATGACGCTGAAAACCGGGTCAAAGACATCGGGCTGACCGATGCGGTGGGCGCGATGCTGCGCAATCTGAAACAGAGCCTACCGAATGTGAGCGCGTATCGGTTTGACATTCGCGAGCGCACCGAAACCATCAACAATGCCAACTATGACTTGATGGACATGACCGACCGCCGCAACGAATCGATGCCGTTGGCGGTCGATGCGTTGCTGCGAAATTCGGTGGTCCCGATCGCGCACGATGAACGTGATCTGTTGGAACAGGAAGCTCGCGAGTTGCTTCAACAGCAACGCACGGAATTCCTAGATCCGGCCATTCGCAGTCAAACACGCTATTTCAACACGCTGTTCGAGCTGACCAATACCGAAGAAGAAATCATTCAATTGGTGGAGCGTTCACGACGCTATATCAACGAAAACGTACTGTGGACACGCAGCACCAAACCGCTGACGTCGCAATTTGTGCCGTCCAAAAGCGAGTGGTGGTTCACGTTGCGATCGGCTTGGAAAGACGTGGGCAGCCGGATCCTGTTGGATGTCACACGTCATCCAATGTCATGGTTTCTTGCGACCCTGGCGTTGGTGCTATTGGTGGCTTCCCGCTACCGAACGCGCGAACAGATCGCAACGATCGGGCAACAGGCCTCCAATTCCAGTTTCGTCCGCTTTTATCCGACGTTCCAGGCGTTCTTTTTGACCGTTGCCGCCTCGGCGCCGGTGCCGCTGTTATTTTGGTTTTTGGGCAATCGGTTCTCGACGATGGCCAGTGATGACCGCACGCTGACCGCGCTGGCGTTGGCCTGCAAAACGTTTGCATCGACCTATGCGTTGCTGGAACTCGTCCGGCACGTGTGTCGCAACAAGGGCTTGGCCGAATGCCATTTCGGTTGGCACTCGAGTGCGATCATCAAAATCCGCCGCAACCTGCGACTGCTGTTGTACATCGCTGTGCCGTTGGTGACGGCTGCCAATTTTTTGTCGGCCGGCGGATTGGGTTATGGCAACGACGTCTTGGAACGCTACTTCACGCTGACGGCACTGGCCGTTTTGTGCCTGTTCCTGGTTCGCACGGTGCATCCACGCCGTGGCGTGCCGGCCTACTTTCTGGCTAATCACCCCGACGGCTGGGCCAACCGTCTGTCGTCGATCTGGTACCCGGCCGTCTTGGCGATTCCGATCGCGTTGGGCGTGTTGACGTTCATCGGATATTACTTCACCGGTCAACAACTCGGTTGGCGTTTCTTTCAGTCGGTCGCGTTGCTGTTTGTGATCGGGGTTGCCGTTTCGATGGTGATCCGCTGGTCGCTGGTGCATCGCCGCCGGTTGCGGTTGGATCAACTTCGCCAACAACGTGCCAGCCAAGGTGAATCCGGCGACGCGGAATTGCCGTTGACGCTGACCGATGAAAGCGCCGAAGACCTACAGGACCAAATGCAACAATCCCGCAGCCTGTTTTGGACGGCGATGGTGGCGTTTGCATTGATCGGATTGTGGGTGGTATGGAGCGATGTGGTGCCGGCGCTCGGTTTCTTTGAACGCTGGCCGCTGTGGAATAGCACCCAAGTGGTCACGGAATTGGTGACCAACGAAAATGGCGACCCGGTGGCCCAGTCACGCGAATCGATTGACCCGGTTACGATTGCAGAGGTGGCAGTGGCGATCCTCGTGTTGTCGATCGCCTTTGCGGCGGCCAAGAATTTACCCGGGTTGCTCGAATTCGCCGTGCTGCGCCGACTGCCGCTCGACCGCAGTGTGCGCTACGCCGTCACCACCTTGGTCAGTTATGCAATCGTCTTGGTGGGGCTGGTCGCCGCGGGAAATCGAGTCGGACTACACTGGAACCAGATTCAATGGATGGCGACTGCATTGACGTTCGGGTTAGCATTTGGTCTGCAAGAGATGTTTGCCAATTTCGTGGCTGGAATCATCATCCTGTTTGAACAACCCGTCCGCGTCGGTGACGTCGTCGAAATTGAAGGGGTGACCGGAATCGTCTCGAAAATTCGCATTCGAGCGACAACGATCACCGACTGGGACCGCAAAGACTACATCGTCCCGAACAAAGAATTCATTACCGGCCAGGTACTCAACTGGACCCGCAGCGACGAAATCATTCGGCTGACGGTGCCGGTGGGCGTCGCCTACGGCAGTGACACGGTCAAGGCCAGGGCATTACTTTTGGAAGCCGCCAAAGAACATCCCGAGGTACTCTCGAACCCGCCAATCCTTGCGACTTTTGAAGGATTTGGTGACAGTTGCCTTGATTTTGTCTTACGTGTGTTCATCAAGACATTCGAAAGACGATTGCATGTCTCACATGACCTGCACATGGCCATTGACAAGAAATTTCGCCAAGCCGACATCGAAATTTCATTTCCCCAACGCGATCTGCATTTGCGCAGTTATCCGCCGGAGATGGTTCGGTTCTTTGAATCGACCCACCAAGAATCTCCTAGCGACCAAATGCAATCAGAATTCGAAAGGTGAGTGCTGCAGTGATATACAAACAAGATCAATTTCCAATAATCGGCTGGCGCGAATGGGTCGCATTGCCCGAATTGGGAATCAAGCATATCAAGGCCAAAATCGATACCGGTGCCCGATCGTCGTCGCTACATGCCTTTGACATTGAACCCTTTCAGCATCACGGGCACGAATGGGTGCGGTTCAAGGTGTTGCCCGTTCAACGCAAAGAAAAACGTGTGATCGAAGCCAAAGCCAAGGTCTTTGACAACCGTTCGGTCCGCAGTTCCAGTGGCGAATCACAGATCCGCCCCGTCATAAAAACCTCGTTGCAGATGCTAGGGCATGTGTTTGACATCGAATTGACCCTGGCCGACCGAAACCAAATGGGATTTCGGATGTTGTTGGGGCGCGAAGCATTTCGACGCCGATTCTTTATTGATCCCGGCAAATCGTATTTAGGTGGCGTCCCCCGGAAACGGAAACATAAGCAATGAAGTTAGGAATCCTCTCCTGCAGCCCTCGCTGTTACAGCACACGCCGTTTACGCGAGGCCGGGGAGCAACGTGGCCACAAGATCAAGGTGCTGGACACCCTGAAGTTCGCCATTGATTTGGAGCAGGGAGCTCCCGATCTGTACTTCCGCCGCAAACAGCTAAGTGACTACGACGCGGTGCTGCCACGCATCGGCGCATCGATCACCTATTACGGCACAGCGGTGGTCCGCCAGTTCGAACAGATGAGCGTCTTTTCGACGAATTCATCTGGCGGCATCGCCAATTCTCGCGACAAGCTTCGCAGCCTACAGATTCTAAGCCGGCATCAGATCGGGATCCCACGAACGACATTCGTCCGCAACAAACGCGATGTCCTTCCCGCGATCGAACGCGTCGGCGGCGCACCGGTGATCATCAAGCTTCTCGAGGGAACACAGGGGATCGGCGTGTTGCTGGCCGAAACGATCAAGTCGGCCGAAGCGATCGTGGAGCTATTGCAGAGCCAAAACCAGAACGTGTTGATCCAAAAATTTGTGGCCGAAAGCAAAGGCCGCGACATCCGCGCCTTTGTCGTCGGGGACCAAGTGATCGCTGCCATGCGTCGTGTCGCCCAGGGTCAAGAGTTCCGCAGCAACGTTCATCGTGGCGGGATGACCGAAGTGGTGGATCTCTCGGAAGAATATCGAAACACGGCGTTGCGAGCGACGCAGATCATGGGACTGCGGGTCGCCGGCGTCGACATGCTCGAAGGCAAAGATGGGCCTCAGATCATGGAGATCAATTCGTCGCCCGGCTTGGAAGGCATCGAACGCTGCACCCAATTGGACATCGCCGGCGCAATCATTGACCATATCGCCGCACACGTGGATTTCCCCGAAATGGACCTTCGCCAACGACTGACCGTCAGCCGTGGTTATGGCGTGAGCGAAATCAGCATCCCGGAGGGCGCCGATTTGGTGGGCAAATCGATTTCCGAATCGGGGCTGATGGATAAAAGCGTCAACGTGCTGACCCTGTACCGCGACTCGTCGGTGATCCCCAACCCTCGCAGCGAACGCGTCTTGCAAGCCGGCGATCGTTTGCTGTGTTTTGGGAAATTGGAAACCTTGCGACATCTGGTTCCGCGCAAAGTTCGCAAGCGACGGCGTCCCGCGGTTCAGGAGTTGCCCGAACTGCCGGTGGCCAACCAGGTCCACGATCATCTCGATGAAAACATGGAACTAAAAACGTCGCATTAGAGGTCGTTGACCACGGCACCAACTAGCGGGCGGGGCGGAACCTGCTAAAAACGTGTTTGATGCTGATCGGCACGTTTGTACGCAAAGGCTTCCATGGACTTTCTGCTCTACCTATCGTTGATTCCGGCACTCGCCGTGTCCGCACAGTGGATTGCGTGGCGGACCCGATTGCCGGGCATTTTGTTGCTGTTGTTGATCGGCGTAGTGTTGGGGCAATTCATTCGTCCCGACGATTTGTTGGCCGAATTGCTAGACGGTGATCGCACCACCACCGGTCCTCGATTCCTGTTCCCGATCGTCTCGCTGGCCGTCGCGGTGATCATGTTCGAAGGCGGGTTGTCGCTGAAATTAAGCGACCTCCGCGAAGCCGGCGTGCCGGCATTCCGCTTGTGTACGATCGGAGCACTGGTCACCGCGGTGATCACAACGGTTCTGGCGCACCTGTGTTTCGGATTCGGTTGGCGGTTGTGCGCGCTACTGGGTGCGATTTTGGTCGTCACGGGCCCGACGGTGATCGGGCCACTGCTGCGCCAGGTCCAGCCGAGTCGCCGCGTGGCGAACACATTGAAATGGGAAGGGATCGTGATCGATCCGGTCGGTGCCGTGCTGGCGGTGCTGGTATTCGAAATCCTGTTGCTGCGTGGCGGCGACGTCAACCTGACCGACGGTTTCTTCCTGTTGGCAAAAACCATCGCGGTGGGCGGTCTGTTCGGCCTGGGCGGCGGAATTTTGCTGGTGACCGGTTTGCGACGCTACTTGATTCCCGACCACCTGCACGGTGTTGCCGCACTCGCAGTCGCGCTGCTGTTGTTTGCCATCAGTGATCATTTTGCCCATGAATCGGGGTTGATCACCGTGACCATCTTAGGGCTATGGCTGACAAATCAACACGGATTTGACATTGAACACATCATCGAGTTCCAAGAGCATCTGCGAACATTGCTGATCGGATGCCTGTTCATTGTGCTCGGCTCGCGGGTCGATTTGGAACTGCTGCAACAGGTCGGCTGGGCGGGTCCACTGTTTGTCGCGCTGTTGGTTCTGTTGGTCCGGCCGGTCTCAGTGTTTGTCGCCTTGATCGGCAGCGGCATGAGTTTCAAAGAACAAACCTTTATCGCCGCGTTGGCACCTCGCGGAATTGTTGCCGCCGCAGTGAGCAGCATTTTTGCATTGCGGATCGAACAAACCGCCGGTCCAGGGATGGTCGGCGCGGATCAACTGGCGGTGATCACCTTTCTGGTCATCATCGGCACGGTCACGATCTATGGATTGCTGGCGTCGCCGATTGCAAACTGGCTGGGACTGTCAGATCCGAACCGCAACGGGGTGTTAATCACCGGGGCCGACCCATGGGTGGTGCAATTCGGGATCGAACTGAAAAAGGCGGGCTGCCCGGTGGTGTTGATCGACACCAACTATCGCAAGATCACACAAGCAAAAATGCAAGGGTTGGACGCGGTGTGCGCCAACATGATGAACGAACATGCCCGCGAAGAATTGCCGCTGACCGGCGTGGGACACATGCTGGCGATGACGTCCAACGACGAAGTCAATAGTCTGGCGGTCCGCGAGTGCCGTTCGATGTTCGGACGGGCGAACACGTATCAGCTGACGTTCAATTCAGAAAGCCGTCGAGGAATGACTCGCAATTTGATGGGCCGCGAATTGTTTGAAAAAGAGTTGACTCATTCTCAAATTCGGCGGCTGATCGACGACGGGTACGAATTCAAATCGACGGCCATCAGCGACACCTTCGGCTACGAAGATTTCCAGCGACTTTATCCGGACCACCATGTGCTGGCAGTCATTGAAGGCAAGTCCTTCTTGAACATCATCACCGTCGACGAGCCATTCGAATTAGAGGCCGGCGAAACAGTGATCGCACTGGTCGGCCCGGAAGCCGATCCCGAACATCCGCCGGCACATTCGTAGCCCACGCATCCAGCCCGCCACGGGCCAATCGAAAACCGCGTGGCGAAGATTTTGACTCTGATTGCGGTCTCTTTACGCCAACGGCGCTGGACAACCTAGCCGAGGGTCAGGTCCTGTGAGCGCAATGGACGAAAAAAGCACTGTCATGGTCG